>SCNT01000025.1 GCA_005503165.1 Sphingomonadaceae bacterium 3R27E2-A | reverse complement strand
CCAGACGGCCGCCCCTCCACCATGCTTCGAGTTTGGGGTTGGATTGCCCCCGGCAATCCAAGTCCGGTCCGGGGGACCGGACGACCCCAAACTGTCCCCCTCCCCATCGCTTCTCGACAGGGAGGATCAGGATCGTCCGCTCCCCAACCCAAAGCCGCCATCAACGCCCCTTCCCGCCACGCGCCCCCACGCCTATATCCACCCCATGACAAGCCCCACCGATCCCCGCCGCTTCCTCTATCGCGCCGATGCGCTCGACCCCGACCTCGCGCAGAAGCTCGCGCAGGAGGCGCTGGCCAGGGCCGACGATGGCGAGCTCTACCTGCAATATCGCGCGACCGAGAGCTTCGGCTTCGACGACGGGCGCCTCAAGACCGCCGACTATTCGACCGACGCCGGTTTCGGGCTGCGCGCGGTGTCGGGCGAGATGACGGGCTTTGCGCACGCGAGCGAGATCAGCGCCGGCGCGATCCGCCGCGCCGCCGGGACACTCGCCTTGCTCGATCCCGCGGCGCAGGCGCCCGCCGGGCCGCCGGCGCGCACCAACCGCCACCTCTACGACGAAGCCAACCCGCTCGACCTCATCCCCTTCGCCAAGAAAGTCGCGCTCTGTCAGGAGGTCGACGCCGCCGCGCGCGCGCGCGACCCGCGCGTCGTGCAGGTCTCGGTCGCGCTCGCGGGCAGCTGGTCGGTGGTCGAGATCGTCCGCGCCGACGGCTTCCTCGCGACCGACATCCGCCCGCTCGTCCGCCTGAACGTCAGCATCGTCGTCGAGGAGAACGGCCGCCGCGAGAGCGGCTATTTCGGGCTCGGCGGCCGTTATATGTACGACCATCTGTTCGAGCCCGAGCAGTGGAACCGCGCAATCGACGAGGCGCTGGCGCAGGCGCTGGTCAACCTGCGCGCCGTCGATGCCCCCGCGGGCGAGTTCACCGTGCTGCTCGGCCCCGGCTGGCCCGGGGTGCTGCTCCACGAAGCCGTGGGCCACGGGCTCGAGGGCGATTTCAACCGCAAGGGCACCAGCGCCTTTTCGGGCCGCATCGGCCAGCGCGTCGCCGCGCCCGGGGTGACCGTGGTCGACGACGGCAGCATCGCAAGCCCAATTGGAGGGGGGCGCCGCGGCTCGCTCAGCATCGACGACGAGGGCACCCCGACGCAGGAAAATATCCTGATCGAGGACGGCATTCTGAAGGCCTATATGCAGGACCGCCTCAACGCGCGGCTGATGGGCGTCGCGCCCACGGGCAACGGCCGCCGCGAAAGCTTCGCGCATGCGCCGATGCCGCGGATGACCAACACCTTCATGCGCGGCGGCGAGGACGATCCCGCCGAACTGCTGAGCCGCGTCAAGAACGGCATCTTCGCCAAGAGCTTCGGCGGCGGGCAGGTCGACATCGTATCGGGCAAGTTCGTCTTCAGCTGCACCGAGGCCTACAAGATCGAGAATGGCAGGCTCGGCGATTCGATCAAGGGCGCGACGCTGATCGGCGACGGCCCGAGCGTGCTGACGAAAGTGCTGGGCATCGGCAATGACACGGCGCTCGACGAAGGCATCGGCGTGTGCGGCAAGGGCGGCCAGAGCGTCCCCGCGGGCGTCGGCCAGCCGACGTTGCTGGTGGGCGGGCTGACCGTGGGCGGGACGGCCTGAGCTTATGCGTCGCTGAGCTGTTCGGAGACCAATTGAGCTAGATATGCTTCGAGGGCAGACACGTCGAGGTTTCCATTTTCCCACGCACGGTCTGCTGCCTTCAGGGCGTCATAATATGGCCTCCGATTTTCTCGTATGCGTTCGGGTACGATCTTTTTTCCCCTCAGCAAACCGCCATATTTCGTACAGAGCAGGTAGTAACAGACGGCCCGTGCTGTGCGGCCATTGCCTTCGATGAACGGGTGAATCCAATTCAAGCGCCATAGACCATATGCCGCTAGCTGCGTCGGACTAAGATTATCCCAATTTTCGTGTATGAACGAGATAAACCTGTCCATTAACTCCGGCACCTGATCGAAGTGTGGAGGGATGTGATCGCCCACGTAGATCGGCTCTTCACGGAACCGACCACCAAATTGAGAGATGTTCGCGACGGCAACATGATTCAGCGCCCAGAGGACATATTTGTCCAACGCGAAGGGGCCCTGCTTGAGGCCGATTTCAATGCAGTTTGCCAGCAAATCGTACTGGCGGATCAGATTTCTCTCCAGCAACCGAGCGTAAAGTTCGGCATCTTGCGATTCCAATACAATCATAAAAAGAGAGCCCGGCTTTCGCCGGGCCCTTCCCTAGGCAGCTTCCTTTAACCGAAAGCTGTGGATTGCGCGCATTGCGCTGTCTTTGGTGATGAAATCCGAGTCTGGCGCATTTCCATAGGCGAAACTCGCCTTCTGCTGATCGAACTCTTCATCTGTCAGCGGCTTTGCCAAAGCCTCTTTCACCTGCTGTTCGAGATCATTGCGTTCAGGCGTCGGACCCATCATGGGCTTCCGAGCGGCCATACGATTCTCCTCTGGCGACAACCCAATCATTTGGGTGCGCTAAAAATGATTCAGCCGCAGGAAATAGGCAAGAGCGTTTTCAAAAAAAATTTACCATCTGTTAAACCGCTCAATCTGTCCCAAAATTTGCATCGGAAAAGTCACGAAAATATGGCCTGAAAATGAATCCGCGCTGTGACCGCGCTCACTTGGCCTCCGCCGTCCTCGCGCCTATACCCGTCTCAAACAAGAGCAAATATCGGGTCGCATGAGTTTTTCCGCCGGGGCGTGAGTGCCGCCGGTCGCAGGGAGGAATTATGCGCAGGATTTTTCGACTTACCTCGGTCGCGGTGATCGCGGCGATGCTGGGCGCGCCCGTCGCGGCGCAGAAGAGCACCGGCCCCAGGGAACGCTACGAGATGGACGCCGCGACGATGTCGGGCTTCGCCGCGATGGGCGGCGGAAAAGGCGGCTTGGGCGGCGCGATGAGCATGATGTTCGGCGGCGGCCCCGACAGCGCGCTCGCGCGCCAGCTGTTCCTGCGCCTCGGTTCGAACGAGGCGCCGACCGCACCGCCACCGAAAGGCGACCATTTCTTCCTGCCGCAGGCCAAGCTCGGCAAATCGGTGCCGCTGATCGCGCCCGAGCGCAAACCGGCCGACTATCCCTATGAGTTCGAGCGCCCCAAGGGCCGGCTCCTGCTCTATTGGGGCTGCGGCGCCAAGGCGGGGCCGGGGCAGCCGGTGGTGATCGATTTCGCCAAGGTCGCGGCGGGGCAGATGCCGCCGAACCTCTTCTCGAGCGCGGTGCCGGTGGTGCGCGAAGTATCGCCCGAGAACAGCAGATCCTATGTCGAATGGCCGAACGCCAGGTCGACCAAGATGCCCGCGAAGGACAGCAGCCTGCTCGGCGCGCACCGCGTCGCGAGCAATGTCGGGAGCGACATCAACTTCACGCTGGCGCAGGATTATATGCCCGCGCTGCAGGCCTCGACCGCCGACAATGCCGACGGGTCGGTGACGATCCGCTGGAACCCGGTGACCAACGCCACCGGCTACGCCGCCTGGACGATCGGCGGCATGGACCGCGCGGACAAAGGCGGCGACATCATCTGGTGGTCGAGCAGCGCGACCAAGGAGTTCGGCGGCGGGCTGTGGGACTGGCTGCCGCCCTCGGTCGTCGCCAATCTGATCACCAGGAAGATCGTGATGCCGCCGTCGCAGACGACGTGCCAGATCCCCGCCGAGGTCAAGAAGGCGTCGGGCGAGATCATGATGGGCAATCTGAACGCCTTCGGTCCCGAGGCCAATTTCTCCTATCCGCCCAAGCCCGCGACCGGCGTGTGGAACATCGACTGGACCGCGAAGGTGCGTTTCCGCTCCTACACGATGCTGATGGTCGGCGCCGATTTCGGCGCGATGAGCGGCGGCGGCGCGAGCAGCGGCGGCAGCGAGACCCCGGCGCCGGCGAAGAAGAAGAAGTGCAAGGGCCCGCTCGGCATCCCGTTGCCCGATGCGGCCTGCTAATCTCCCCTCCCGCAAGCGGGAGGGGCAGCGAGACTTGGGCGCTTGCGCCCTAGTCGCAGCGGGGTGGGCATCTGAAACGGTGCTGCCCACCCCCAACCCCTCCCGCCTGCGGGAGGGGAGACCGTCGAGTCAGTTGCCGTTCAGACGGGCCGCCCTATATTATCGATAGAGGGTGTGTGTTGAATGACAGGAGTCGAACCATGCGTCCGTTTATCTTTACCATCATCGCCGCCGCGGCGATCGCCGCCGGGCCCGCCGCGGCCAAGGAAAAGCTGGCGCCCGAGGCGCAGCTCGAGAAGATGCTCGAGGGCCGCGTCGCCGGCGAGCCGCAGAATTGCATCAACCTGACCTCGGCGCGCAGCTCGACGATCATCGACGGCACCGCTATCGTCTATCGCGCCGGCAGCACCCTGTGGGTCAACCGGCCGAAGGGCGGCGCCGAATCGCTCGACGACGACGATATCCTCGTCACCAAGACGATCGGCAGCCAGCTGTGCAGCATCGACACGGTCCAGCTGCGCGACCGAACGAGCCATATGTATGCGGGCTTCGTCTCGCTCGGCGAATTCGTGCCGTACCGCCGCGTGAAGGGCGAATGACGCCAAAAAGCCCCGTCATTGCGAGGAACCGAAGGTGACGAAGCAATCCAGGGTTGCGTAAACGGCCCTGGATTGCTTCGCTTCGCTCGCAATGACGGATGAAATGAAAGCCCCCGCCCCGCCCGCCGACTGGCCGGCGCAGCTGCTGAGCTTCTGGTTCGAAGCGCATGGCATGGACGACTGGTACGGCGGCGGGCCCGACTTCGACGCCGCGGTGCAGGGCCTCGCCGGCGAGTGGCACGAGGCGCTGCGATCCTTGCCCGCCGAGACCTTCCTCACCGACCCCGACACCGCGCTCGCCGCGGCGATCCTGTTCGACCAGGTGCCGCGCAACATCCACCGCGGCCACGCCGACGCCTTCGCCACCGACGACCTCGCGCGCGCCATTGCGCACGGGATCGTCGCGAAAGGCTGGGACCGGGAGTGGCCCGACGCGCGGCGGCAATTCGCTTATCTGCCCTTCGAGCATAGCGAGGATATCGCCGACCAGCGCGAATCGCTGCGGCTGATGGGGCAGCTCGCCGACCCGCTGTTCCACGATTATGCGCAGAAGCATTTCGACATGATCGATCGCTTCGGGCGCTTCCCGCACCGCAACGCCGCGCTCGGCCGCAGGGCGCGCCCCGAGGAGCAGGCGGCGATAGAAGAGGGCAGCCAATGGTGATAGGAGCGGCGCGGACCGACGCGGAGCAACGACCATGGCCGACTTCACCGACACGCTGACCGACAAGCATATCGCCTTCATCGAAAAGCAGCCGATCTTCTTCACCGCGACCGCGGCCGACGAAGGCCGGATCAACCTGTCGCCCAAGGGCTATGCCGACACCTTCCGCGTGCTTTCGGAGAGCCAGGTCGCCTATCTCGACTTCGGCGGATCGGGCAACGAGACGCACGCGCATCTCGCCGCGGACGGGCGGATCACGATCATGTTCTGCGCTTTCGACCGCACCGCGCTGATCCTGCGGATCTACGGCCGCGGGCGCGCGGTGCTCCCGCAGGATGCCGACTGGGATGCCGTCGCCGCGCATTTCACCCTGCTCCCCGGCACACGCCAGATTTTCGTGATCGACGTCGAGAGCGTGCAGACCAGTTGCGGCTGGGGCGTGCCGATGATGGCATTGCAGCACGAGCGCGACACGCTGCAGAAATATCACCGCCAGGCCGATCCCGTGCTGTGGGTCGAGAAGTTCAGGGAGCGGACGAAGAGCATCGACGGCCTGCCGACGCGGCCGACCGATCGCTTCATTACCGGCTGATCGGCGCTTTCGGGGCAACCGGATCCTCTTCCGTTCGTCCTGAGCTTGTCGAAGGGGCGTTTTTCCTTTTGATGGGAACGAAGAGCGGGGCTTCGACAAGCGCCGCATGAACGGATTAGAGGCAGGTTCCAAACTCTCCCATGATCAAGGTCGCCAGTTACAATATGCGCAAGGGTATCGGGCTCGACCGCCGCCGCGATCCCGGCCGGGTGTTGTCGGTGCTGGGCGAACTCGACGCCGACATCGTCGCGCTGCAGGAGGCCGACCGCCGCTTCGGCGCGCGCGCCAGCGCGATCCCGCCCCATATGTTCGACGAGCATAGCGACTATGTCCCCGTCGCGCTCGACGGCCGCCCGCACAGCATCGGCTGGCACGGCAATGCGCTGCTCGTGCGCAAGGGCGCCGAGGTCGAGGAGAGCCACGCGCTGCACCTGCCGACGCTCGAACCGCGCGGCGCCGTCGCGGCGACCGTCCGCATCGGCGAAACCCGATTGCGCGTGGTCGGCATGCACCTCGACATTTCGGGGCTGCGGCGGCGCCAGCAGGCGCGCGCGATCCTGCTCCATGTCGCCGCCGGCGAGCAGCTGCCGACGATCCTGATGGGCGACTGCAACGAGTGGCGCAACCAGGGCGGCTGCCTCCACGATTTCGGCGAGCGCCACCAGCTGGTCGACACCGGCCACAGCTTTCACAGCCGCCGCCCGGTCGCCAGGCTCGACCGCATCTTCGCCTCGCCCGACCTGAAGGCGGTCGAGGCCGGGGTTCACCGCAGCGCGCTCGCGGCAAGGGCGTCGGACCATCTGCCGATCTGGGCTCGGTTCGAGCGGGCGTGATACTCCCGTCCCGCAGGCGGGAGGGGTTGGGGGTGGGCAAGCGCCGTGGCAGGTGCCCACCCCGCTGCGACTAGCGAACAAGTTCGCAAGTCTCGCTGCCCCTCTCGCCTGCGAGAGGGGAACCGATCTGCCCAAAAAACAGGCACAGGCCTGCTTCGCCTGCCCATTTGACGGACTCAATCGGTCGCAGAGGCGCCGCAATTCGTCACAAAATGTTAACTTATCCCGCGCCCGCGCAATCTGGCACGGCTGTTGCACCGCAACATCCGCCAAGAAACAAAAGGGGGCGTCATGAAGCTGATCCTGGCTATCATCAAACCGTTCAAGCTCGACGAGGTGCGCGAAGCGCTTACCGGGCTGGGCATCGCCGGCATGACCGTGACCGAAGTCAAGGGCTTCGGCCGGCAGAAGGGCCAAACCGAAATCTACCGCGGCGCCGAATATGCCACCAACATGGTGCCGAAGGTGAAGATCGAGCTCGTCTGCGACGACTCGCTCGCCCCGCGGGTCGTCGAAACGCTGCAGCAGAGCGCCGGAACCGGGTCGATCGGCGACGGCAAGATTTTTGTCCTCGACGTTGGTCAGGCCGTGCGCATCCGCACCGGCGAGACCGGCGAAGCGGCGCTGTAATGATAAAGGGGGAAGCAATGAACTTCGCAAACAAGATTGCGGCAGGAGCCGGGGCCGCGGGCCTCGCGCTCTTCGCCGCGCTGCCCGTCTGGGCGCAGGAAGCGGCGACCGCCGCCGCGGCTCCGGCCGCCGAAGCGGCGCCGCCCGCCCCGTTCGTGCCGACCGCCGAAATGGTCGACAAGGGCGACGTGGCATGGATGCTCGTCGCCTCGGCTCTGGTGCTGCTGATGTCCGTGCCCGCGCTCGCGCTCTTCTACGGCGGCCTCGTCCGCGCCAAGAATATGCTGTCGGTGCTGATGCAGGTGCTGACGATCGTCTGCGTCGCGGCGCTGGTCTGGTTCAGCTGGGGCTATTCGATGGCCTTCACCTCGACCGGCACGCCCTTCCCCTCGCTGTTCGGCGGGCTCGACAAGGCGTTCCTCGCGGGCGTCGACCCGACGACCCTCGCCGCGACCTTCTCGAACGGGGTCTATCTCCCCGAATATGTCTTCGTGATCTTCCAGATGACCTTCGCCTGCATCACGCCGGCGCTGATCGTCGGGGCGTTTGCCGAGCGCGTGAAGTTCACCCCGCTGATCATCTTCACGGTGCTGTGGCTGACCTTCGCCTATTTCCCGATCGCGCACATGGTGTGGTACTGGGCCGGCCCGGACTTCCTGCACGCCGCCCCGACCGACATGGGCCTGCTGTGGGGCTGGGGCGCGCTCGACTTCGCCGGCGGCACCGTCGTCCACATCAATGCGGGCATCGCCGGCCTGGTCGGTTGCCTCGTGATCGGTCCGCGCCTCGGCTACAACACCGAACCCATGCCCCCGCACAATCTGGTCATGACGATGATCGGCGCCTCGTTGCTGTGGATCGGCTGGTTCGGCTTCAACGCCGGCTCGGGTCTCGAAGCCAATGCCTTCGGCGCGCTGGCCTTCATCAACACCTTCGTCGCCACCGCGGCGGCAGGTGCGGCATGGGCGATCATCGAGCAGATCGTGCACAAGAAGCCTTCGCTGCTGGGTGCGGTCTCGGGTGTCGTCGCCGGTCTGGTCGCGATTACGCCGGCGGCGGGCTTCGCCCACCCCGGCACCGCGATCATCCTCGGCGCGGTCGCTTCGCTGGTCTGCTTCTTCTTCGTCACCACGGTGAAGAAGAAACTGAAATATGACGACTCGCTCGACGTGTTCGGCATCCACGCGGTCGGCGGCATCGTCGGCGCGATCGGCACCGGCTTCGTCGCCAACCCCGCCTGGGGCGGCCAGGGCTGGATCGACTACACCGCGCCCGTTGCCAAGGCCGGCGAGTTCGACCTCGCGGGCCAGGTGATGACCCAGATCTGGGCGGTCGGGACCACCGTCGTCTGGACCGGCATTGTCAGCGCGGTGCTGTTCCTGGCGCTCAAATACACCATCGGCCTGCGCCCGTCCAAGGACGTCGAGCAGGAAGGGCTCGACCTCGCAGAGCACGGCGAGCGCGCCTACAATATGTAACGAGACTGGACACCCGCCGCCGCTCTCTCCTCTCCAAAATGGCGGCGGGGTCCAAACCGGGTTCCTCCTGCGAACCACTGGCCGGGATGCGCAAGCTCCCGGCCGCTTTTTTTGGATTGCGAAGGCAAGACCGACCGGCCGGTTCCGTCCGCTACGGCGCGTTCCCCACCGGCAGCCGCACCTTGTCCCCCCACGGCCGGCGATAGCGCCACCCGATATTCCCCGCCGCCGGATCGAACCACAGGGGCTTGCGAATCCCGGCACAGTCGGGTCCATGATCGTGGCCGCACGGGGCGGGCAAGGGGAGATCGCAAATGGGAAGCGTGACCGGGCTGGCGATCGCATTCGGCTTCACCGCCCTGTTCTATGCCGCGGTCGGGTTCGGCGGCGGGTCGACCTATACCGCGCTGCTGATCCTCGGGGGGGTCGCGGTCGGGCTGGTCCCCGCGATCAGCCTCGCCTGCAACATCATCGTCGTCACCGGCGGCACGATCCGTTTCGCGCGATCGGGGGTGATGCCATGGGCCAAGGCGCTTCCCCTGATAGCCGTGGCGGCGCCGCTCGCCTTCCTCGGCGGCCTCACCCCGGTCAAGCAGGGCGTGCTCGTCATGCTGCTCGGCGTGTCGCTGCTTGCCTCGGCGATCGCGCTGCTGGTGCAGCCGCAGACCGCGAAGCCCGTCGACCTCTCGCCCAGGCTGTTGCTGCCGATCGCCGCGGGTCTCGGCTATCTCGCGGGCGTCGTCGGCATCGGCGGCGGCATCTTCCTCGCGCCCATCCTGCACCTCATCCGCTGGGCCGAGGCGCGCGCGGTCGCGGCGACCGCCAGCCTTTTCATCCTCGTCAACAGCCTGTTCGGGCTCAGCGGCCAGCTGATCAAGGGCAAGGGGCTGGCGATGGCGCAGGCCGTGGTCGACCACTGGCCCTTGCTCGCCGCGGTGCTCGTCGGCGGGGCGATCGGCACGCAGATCGCAGTCAGGACCGGGCCGGCGGTGCTGATCCGCCGGCTGACCGCGCTGCTGGTGGGGTTTGTCGCCGTGAGGTTGCTCTTTGGCTTTTAGACTATCCTCCCTGTGGCCGCAGGCCATGGCGAGGTGGCAGCGCGAAGCGCTGACGGAGGAGCGATGGCGCGATGTCGCTGCCCCCCTCCCACCATGCTGTGCACCGTCCCCCTCCCCATCGCTTCGCGACAGGGAGGATATTGGTTTCAGACCCGTCTTGCCTTCCCCCACCGGAGTGCTAGCATCGTCCCCACAAGTCTGGCGGCCGCGTAGCCGGCAGGCGCGCAGCAGCTGGAACGATCGGGCGCCGCGACCTCCGCGGCGGTTAGGGCATGTTGCGTGGAAAGGGCCGGCTCCATTCAGTTCTTCGACGAGATGCAGGGCCAAGGGGGCGAGACGCGGACGCCCTATCGCGAATTTTGCGAGTGGTTCGACGCCGAGGAGCCTTCGCGCATCCATCGCAAGGCGCAGCAGGCCGAGGCCTTTTTCCGCACCACCGGCATCACCTTCGCCGTCTATGGCCAGGACGAGGCCGACGAGCGGCTGATCCCTTTCGACGTCGTGCCGCGGATCATCGCGGCGAGCGAGTGGCGGCGGCTGTCGCGCGGCATCGAACAGCGCGTGCGCGCGCTCAACGCCTTCCTCCACGACATCTACCACCGTCAGGAAATCCTCCGTGCGGGGCGCGTACCGACCGAGCTCATCTCGCGCAACGAAGCCTTCCTGCCGATGATGATGGGCATGGACCCGCCGGGCGGCGTCTATACGCATATCAGCGGCATCGACATCGTGCGCACCGGCGCGAACGAATTCTACGTGCTCGAGGACAATGCGCGCACGCCCTCGGGCGTGTCCTACATGCTCGAGAATCGCGAAACGATGCTCCAGATGTTTCCCGAGCTGTTCGCGAAGGTGCCGGTGCGCGAGGTCAGCGACTATCCGATCAACCTGCTGCGCTCGCTCAGCGCCTGCGCCCCCCCGATGTGTGGCGGCACCCCGACAGTGGCAGTGCTGACCCCGGGCATCCACAACAGCGCCTATTTCGAGCACAGCTTCCTCGCCGACCAGATGGGCGCCGAGCTGGTCGAGGGGCATGACCTGCGCGTCGTGAACGGGCGCGTCGCGATGCGCACCACGCAGGGCTACAAGCCGATCGACGTCCTCTATCGCCGCGTCGACGACGATTTCCTCGATCCCTTGAACTTTCGGCCCGATTCGGTGCTCGGGGTGCCGGGGATCTGGGACGTCTATCGCGCCGGCGGGATCACCATCGCCAATGCGCCGGGCACCGGGATCGCCGACGATAAGGCGCTGTACAGCTACATGCCCGACATCATCGAATTCTATACCGGCGAAAAGGCGCTGCTGCCCAATGTGCCGACGTGGCGCTGCAGCGAGCCCGAGCATCTGAAGGAGGTGCTCGACCGCCTGCCCGAACTGGTGGTCAAGGAGGTTCATGGATCGGGCGGTTACGGCATGCTCGTCGGCCCCGCGGCGAGCAAGAAGGAGATCGCCGCCTTCCGCGCAAAGCTCGAGGCGAACCCGCGCGGCTATATCGCGCAGCCGACGCTGTCGCTCTCGACGGTGCCGATCTTCACGAGGAACGGACTCGCACCGCGCCACGTCGACCTCCGCCCCTTCGTGCTGATGTCGCCCGCGGGGATCACGATCACCCCCGGCGGGCTTACGCGCGTCGCGATGACCAAGGGGTCGCTGGTGGTCAATTCGAGCCAGGGCGGCGGCACCAAGGACACCTGGGTGCTGGAGGATTGATGGCCGCGCATTTCATCCTCTCCCGTCATTGCGAGGAGCCGCAGGCGACGCCGCAATCCAGAGTAAGCGTAAACCGCCCTGGATTGCTTCGCTTCGCTCGCAATGACGGAGCTTTGGGAAGCGCGAGCCCATGCTAGGGAAAACCGCAGGCGCGCTCTACTGGATGGCGCGCTATCTCGAGCGTAGCGAGAATAATGCGCGGCTGATCGAGGCCGGGTTCCGTATCGCGCTGACGCGGTCGAACACCGCGCAGGCCGAATGGCGTTCGGTGCTCGTCACCGCGGGGTCCGACCGGCGCTTCAAGGAAGCGCATGGCGATTACAACTCGTCGCGCGTCGTCGACTTCCTGCTGCGCGATCCGGCCAACCCGTCGAGCATCATCTCGGTCGTCAAGCAGGCGCGCGACAATGCGCGGACCGCGCGCACCTATCTCACCCGCGAGGTTTGGGAGGCGGTCAACACCAGCTGGATGACGCTCGGCGCGCTGATGAAGCGGCAGGTGCGCGAGGACGACCTGCCCGATGTCCTCGCCGCGATCCGCCAGCAGAGCGCGCAGGTGCGCGGCGCGTGGACCGGCACGATGCTGCGCAACGACGGCTATAATTTCGCGCGGCTCGGCACCTTCCTCGAACGCGCCGACAACACCGCGCGCATCCTCGACGTCAAATATTTCCTGCTGCTGCCCTCGGTCGCGCATATCGGCAGTTCGATCGACAATGTGCAGTGGGAGACGATCCTGCGTTCGGTGTCGGCGCACCGCGCCTATCGCTGGCTCTACGGGACCGAGATCAGCGCGCTCAAGATCGCCGAATTCCTGATCCTGTACAAGCAGATGCCGCGCAGCCTCGCCTTTTGCTGCGACAAGATGCTCGAAAATCTCGACTGGCTCCAACGCTCCTACGGACAAGAGACAGAGGCGGGACGGATGGCGACGGCGATCTGCCGCGACCGGCTGTCGCGCCCGATCCAGTCGATCTTCGACGGCGGGCTGCACGAATATATCACCGACTTCCTCCGCGCCAACGCCGCGCTCGCGCGGCAGATCGAGCGCGATTATCGCTTCGTGGAATGACCATGCGCCTTCGTGTCGACCATATCACGCGCTATCAGTACAACGCTCCCGTCGCCTATGCGCTGCAGCAGGTGAAGCTGACGCCCAAGGAGCGGCCGGGGCAGCAGCTGATCCACGACTGGTCCGTCGAGATCAGCGGCGGGACGCAGCAGCTCCACTATACCGACCATCATGGCAATGGCGTCGACCTGATCGCGGTCGATGCCGGCGCGCAGGAACTGGTGATCCACTGCAGCGGCGAGGTCGAGCTGATCAGCTGGGACGGGGTGATCGGGGCGCACCGCGGCGCGATGCCGCTGTGGACCTTCCTCCGCCCCACCCCGCTGACCCGCGCGG
Source organism: Sphingomonadaceae bacterium 3R27E2-A (assembly GCA_005503165.1). GTDB lineage: Bacteria > Pseudomonadota > Alphaproteobacteria > Sphingomonadales > Sphingomonadaceae > Sphingopyxis. Next base: position 50,755 of record SCNT01000025.1, on the reverse strand, counting down.
GGCGCCATGTGCGCGCCCTGATCGGCGAGCTCGGCCGCGATTTCGGCTCGGATATCGAGCGCGCGCACGCGCTGTCGGCGCTGATCCTGCGGAAACTGCCGTACAGCATCGGGGTGACCGGCGCCGAAACGACCGCCGAGCAGGCGCTCGGCGGCTCCGGCGGCGTGTGCCAGGACCATGCGCATATCTTCATCTCGGCGATGCGCCACCTGGGGCACCCGGCGCGCTATGTGTCGGGCTATCTCAAGATGAACGACCGGACGCGGCAGGATGCGACGCACGGCTGGGCCGAGGCGCATTTCGACGCGATCGGCTGGGTCGGCTTCGACGTGTCGAACGGCTATTCGCCCGACCAGCGCTATATCCGCGTCGCGACCGGGCTCGATTATCACGACGCCGCGCCGGTGCGCGGCATGCGCTATGGTGCGGCGCAGGAAAATCTGGTTGTCGAGTTGCAGGTCCAGCAATAAGCGCTAAGCGGGACCGCACGGGGCTGGGCTGGGGGGCCGAAAGAAGACAATGACCTATTGCGTCGGCATGCGTTTGAACAAGGGACTGGTGTTCATGTCGGACACCCGCACCAATGCGGGGGTCGACGACATTGCGCAGGTGCGCAAGATGCGCAGCTGGCATGTCCCCGGCGAGCGGGTGATCACCCTGATGTCGGCGGGCAATCTCGCGACGACGCAGGCGGTGGTCAGCCTGCTCGACGAGCGCACCAAGGCGCCCGAGGATCGCCACCCCTCGATCCTCGCCGCACCCTCGATGTTCCAGATCGCGACGATCGTCGGCGAGACCCTGCGCCAGATCGTGATGCGGCACAGCGCCGAGGGGCCCGCCGCGGCCTCGGCGTTCCGCGCCTCGCTGATCGTCGGCGGGCAGATCAAGGGCGCCGAACCGCGGCTGTTCCTCATCTATCCCGAGGGCAATTTCATCGAGGCGGGCGAGGACAACCCCTTCTTCCAGATCGGCGAGACGAAATATGGCCGGCCGATCATCGTGCGCTCCTACGATCCCGCCATGTCGTTCGAGGATGCGGTGAAGCTGCTCTGCGTTTCCTTCGATTCGACGATCCGCGCCAACGCCGGGGTCGATTTGCCGATCGACCTCAAGATCCACGAGCGCGACGATTATGCGACCGTGCGCGAACGCCGCTTCGAGCGCGGCGACCCCTATTTCCAGAGCGTCGCCGACGGCTGGGCCGAAGCGCTGGGCATTGCGCTGGCGGAGCTGCCGGACTTTCATTTCTAGGAAGCGGGCGCGCCCGCTCACGGGCGGTTGCGGACGTTCTTAATCCTCCCTGCGGCGTAGCCGTGGGGAGGGGGACCACCCGAAGGGTGGTGGAGGGGCCGATGCCCCAAGCCTAAGTTCCAGACGGCCGCCCCTCCACCATGCTTTGCATGGTCCCCCTCCCCATCGCTGCGCGACAGGGAGGATTATTACGTCCGCTTGCCACCCCGAAGCCGGCCCGGCGCGCAGCCTCCGCGAAACATCGGTCCGCCAGTCGGTCTGTGGCCGCGATGCAACAGCGCGCCGGCATTTTGTTGCGCGCCGTTCAGACCCATTGCGCATTTGTGACAACAGGCGCACTTCTCCGCACCGCGACGGGGCAACATAGCCCCGCGCCCCTTGTGAGGAGACCAAATATGCATGCTCGCACGATGCTGCTGGCCGGGCTTTCGACGCTCGCGCTGGCCACCATTGGCACGCCCGCCTTTGCGCAGGACGTCCCCGCCGCCGAGGAGGATGACGGCAACATCATCATCGTCACCGCGACGAAGCGCGACGCCAATCTTCAGGATATTCCCTTCTCGATCAACGCCCAGACCGCCGAGGACATCCAGAAATCGGGCGCGGTGACGCTCGAGGATCTCTCGCGCAACGTCGCGGGCCTGTCGGTCCAGAACCTCGGGCCCGGGCAAAGCCAGGTGTCGGTGCGCGGCGTTTCGGCAGGCCAGGTCGTGCGCGACCAGCCCGGCGTCAAGGAACAGGTCGGCGTCTATCTCGACGAAAGCGTGATCTCGCTCTCGCTCTTCACCCCCGACATCGACCTTTACGACCTCAACCGCGTCGAAACGCTGCGCGGCCCGCAGGGCACGCTCTTCGGCTCGGGCTCGGTCGGCGGCACGATCCGCTACATCACCAACCAGCCCAAGCTCGGCACTACCGAAGGCAGCGTCGAGGCGAACCTCAACCTCGTCGACGGCGACGATTTCGGCGGCCATGTCAAGGGCGCGATCAACCTGCCGCTCGGCGATAAGGCGGCGGTGCGCGCGGTCGGCTATTACACCCGCTACGGCGGCTTCATCAACGCGGTCGGCCCCGCGGGCGGCGACGACGTCAACAGCGGCGAACGTTATGGCGGGCGCATCGCGGTGACCTTCGAGCCGGTCGACGACGTCACCATCACGCCGCGCATCGTCTATCAGAAGGTGACCGCCGACGGTTTCAACCGCCAGGACATCTACAACCTCTACGGCAACCGTTTCACCACGACGCGGCCGCAAGTGGTCTATGACGAACGCGAGCAATATCTGCTGCTGCGCGAAGGCTTCGAGGACGAGACGCTGATTGCCGACCTGGTGATGAACGCCAAGCTCGACGGCGTGTCGGTGACCTCGGTGACCAGCTACACCAACCGCGACATCCTGGTGAGCCGCGACGCGAGCGCGCTGACCGGGTCGGTGTCGGTGGACCTCGGCTATCCCGACGCGGGCGTGCTGCTGCCGTCGAACCTCGTCGACACCACCGACCTCAAGACGTTCACGCAGGAAATCCGCCTCGCGTCCGATTATGACAGCCCCTTCCAATGGGTGTTCGGCGGTTTCTATTCCAGCACCGACCGCTTCTACCGCCAGCGCCTGCCCACTCCCGGCTACGACGCCTTTACCGACGCCAGGTTCGGGGCAGGCACCGCGGCGGCGACCGCCAACGGCTTCCCCGCCAATTCGCCGTACAACGCCGACCTGCCGTACAATATCAAGCAGCTCGCGATTTTCGGCGAAGGCACCTATTCGATCACCGATGCCTTCGACGTCACCGTGGGGGGCCGCTATTACGACTTCGTCGAGACGCGTCGCTTCGTCACCGGGGGACTCTTCTCGAACCTCGACAACCGCCGCGACAAGACGCGCTCGAACGGCATCAGCCCGCGCGTGCTCCTGAGCTACGACGTCAGCGAGGACGTCAGCATCAATGCGCAGGCGTCGAAGGGCTTCCGCCTCGGCGGCGTCAACGATCCCCTGAACCTGCCGCTCTGCACCCCCGCCGACGCGGCGCTGTTCGGCGGCTTCCAGGACTATGACGACGAGACTTTGTGGAACTACGAGGTCGGGGTGAAATCGCAGGGCCGCGGCTTCACCTTCAACGCCGCGGGTTTCTACAACGACATCCGCAACCTGCAGGTGACGCTCGACGCGGGCAGCTGCTCGTCGCGCATCGTCTTCAACGTCGACAAGGCGCATTCGATGGGCGTCGAGTTCGAACTGGGACTGTCGCCGGTCGACGGGCTCGACCTCAACCTGTCGGGAAGCCTGATCGAGGCCGAGTTCGACACCACCCTCCCCGGCGTGCTCGCCACCGCGACGGGGATCCGCGACGGCAACCGCCTGCCTTCGGTGCCGAAGTTCCAGATCGCCGCCTCGGGCAGCTACGAGTTCCCGATCTCGGACGGGTCGTCGGCCTATCTCGCCGCCTCGTTCCAGCATGTCGGGACGCGCTATACCCAGCCGGCGGACCAGGAGAATAACCCGCGGACCTTCGTCCACGGCCTGCCCTTCGGCGGCGCCCCGGCGAATGCCGCGACGACGGTCGATCTCAAACTGCCCGACTATCAGCTGGTCAATCTCAGCGCCGGGGTCGACTTCGACAGCGGGCTGTCGCTCAGCGTCTATGTCAACAACTTGCTCGACGAAAACGCGCTGCTCTCGTTCGACCGCGAGCGCGGCGGACGCGCGCGACTCGGCTATACCGTCGGCCAGCCGCGCACCTTCGGCATCACCGCGCGCCAGAGCTTCTGACGCGCGAGGGGCGGGTTGCGAAGCCGCAGCCCGCCCCTTTTCGCTGCCCGGAAAATAGGCAGTCGTGATGCAAATTTAGGCCTTTTCATGATGACATTAATATGGCATTCAGCCGTCAAGAGTTTCAGGAGGGGAGAGCCTGAAAGGCTGGGCCGGGACGCAAGTCCCGGCCCTCTTTTTTTGTGCGCAGCATGGGGCCGCACAAAACCCCCTCAATTTGCCTCGGGTTTCCGCCGATATTTCAATGCTGCAAAGACGCGCCACCTGCCGTCCGCCTGCAGCACCGAATCGCTGACAGCCAGCGTGTCGCCTTCGCCGAGCTCGTAGGTCGAGCGGCCGATCTCGACATCGGCGCTGCCCCAATGCGTCCACCATGTTGCAGCCTGGACGCCGCCTGCGACCGGGCGTTTGCGGCCGTGGCTGTCGGACCATGTCCCGGCGAGCCGGCCCTTCGCATCGAAGGCATAGTCGGCGTCGGCCGAATAGGTCACCGGGGGTTCGCCGACGATCGTCAGCCGATAGACGAGCCGTGTCGCGCCGCTTTCGCCGGCCACGATGTCGAGCGTCGCGGTCGCAGGCTTGCCGAACGCCTGGCCCCCGCCGGCCCAGCTGCCGTGCCACGCGGCGAGCGACGGTGGTTCGGCGGGTGCGGCGGGCGCGGCCAGTACGGCCGCCGCCCACCACAGCGGCGTCATGCCGCCATCTCGGACTGCGAGAACATGAAGGCGTTGCCATCGGGATCGTAGAAGGTGAGGAGCTTCACCAGCCCCGGGATATGCCGGATATCGCCATCCTGCCGCACAGCCTCGGCGTCGAGATGCGCCTTCGCCGCCTTGATATCCTCGACCTCGAACACATTGGTCGCGCCGCCGCCCTGCACGACGCTCTCGACCTCGCTGAGCCCGATGTTCACGCCGGCCATCGGGGTCTTGAGCTCGCACCAGCCGATCTCGTCGGCGCGGTAGAGCAAGGTGCACAGCATCACGCGCTCGTACCAGGCGATCGACGCGGTCATGTCGCTGACCCCCATCGAGCAGGTGAGTTCGGATCCGATCTTCAATGCCATATCTTTATCCCCTTTCGTCAACCTGCTTCGTCATTGCGAGGAGCCGGAGGCGACGCGGCAATCTCCAGCTATCGGGGCAAGACAAGCTCGATAGCTGGAGATTGCTTCGCGCCGCTCGCAATGACGACGCACGTGAATCGGAGCCCGAACCCCAATCCGCTTGCCTCGATCGTCCTGTTTGTATAGTTACTAGCAAATGCCGTCAAGCGCTCCCGATCCGCTGCTCGCGCAGCTGACCAGCCACCGCTGGCTCATACCCCTGCTCGCCGATCTCGCGGCGCACAGGGGCGCGCGGTTCGTCGAGCTGGTGAACCGCCTGCGGCTCGCGCGCGACAGCCTGGCGCGCACGCTCGATGCCGCCGCGGCGATCGGCTGGGTTCAGCGCAACCCCGGCCACGGCCATCCGCTGCGCCCCGAATATATTCTCACCGAAGCCGGCCACGCCGCCGCCCTCCGCGCCGCGACGATCGCCGAAGCGCAGGCGGCGGTCGGGCTGCCCCCCGGCGCGGCGACGCGCTGGGGGCTGCCGCTGATCGCCGGGATCGGCGCCGGCCATGACCGTTTCAACGCGCTGTCGCGGCTGCTGGCGCCGGCGACCCCGCGCGCGCTGTCGCAAGGGCTGGCGGCGCTGGGCCGGCACGGGCTGGTGATGCGCGAAGTCGTCGACGGGCGGCCGCCGAGCAGCCTTTACGGGCTGACGGGGACGGGGCGCGTGCTGGCGGCGGCGTGCGCCACCTGATCCCCGGCGAAAGCCGGGGCCCATGCGACGCCGCGCCAGCCTTTTGGGCCCCGGCTTTCGCCGGGGAGCATCACCCCAAAGCCGCCTTCACGAAGTCCGCCGCCCGCTCGCCGATCATGATGCTCGGCGCGTTGGTATTGCCGCTGACGAGCCGCGGCATGACGCTCGCGTCGGCGACCCACAGCCCGTCCAAACCCCTAGCCTTCAAACTCGGGTCGACCACCGCCGCCGCGTCGCTCCCCATCCGGCACGTCCCGACGGGGTGGTAGACGGTATCGGCGCGGCTGCGGATCAGCGCGTCGAGCGCTTCATCGTCGGCCAGGTCCACCGGATGCCGGTCGACCCCGGCATAGTCGCCGAGCGGCGGCGCGGCGGCGATGCGGTGCATCATCCGCACGCCTGCGCGCAGCGTCGCGATGTCGCGGTCGTCGGTCAGGAACCCCGGATCGATCGCCGGCGCCGCCGCGGCATCGGACGACGCCAGCCGCACCGACCCGCGGCTCTCGGGGCGCAGCACGCAGGCGTGGATCGAAAAGCCGTGCCCCTTGACCTTCGCCCGCCCATGATCCTCGAGCATCGCGGGCACGAAATGGTATTGGATGTCGGGCGCGGGCAGGTCGGGGTGCGATTTCCAGAAGCCCCCCGCCTCGGCGAAGCAGGTCGTCATGATCCCCGTGCGCCGGGTGCGATGCTCGAAGATCGCCTTCACCATCCGCCAGGTGCCGCCGAGGCTGTCGCCGAAAGGATCGGTCGAGCGCGTCTCCCAGCTCGACACATAGTCGATATGATCCTGCAGGTCAGCGCCCACCGCGGCGCGATCGGCCACGACGTCGATGCCCTGCTCCTTGAGGTGCGCCGCAGGCCCGATCCCCGACAGCATCAGAATTTGCGGCGAACCGAACGCGCCCGCCGACAATATCACCCCGCCCCGCGCGCGCAACGTCTCGCGGCTGCCCCCGCGCCGGATGACCACGCCCGTCGCGCGCCCGTCCTCGACGACGATCTTCTCGACCAGCGCCTTGGTCCGCACCGTGAAATTGCCGTGCGCGCGCAGCGGCTCGACATAGGCGCGCGCCGCCGACCAGCGCTCGCCCGCCTTCTGCGTCACCTGGTAGAAACCGAAGCCCTCCTGGTTCGCGCCGTTGAAGTCGGCGGTGCGCGGCAGCTGCAGCGCCGCCGCGCTCTCGACGAAGCGCCGGCTCGTCACATTGGGCCAGCGCTGGTCCATGACGTGGAGCGGCCCGTCGCCGCCGTGGAAAAAGTCGCCCCCGCGCTCATTGCCCTCGCTGCGCTTGAACCAGGGCAGAACGTCGGCATAGCTCCAGCCCGTCGCGCCGAGCGCCTCCCATTGGTCGTAGTCGAAGGCGTGCCCGCGGATATACACCATCGCGTTGATCGCGCTCGACCCGCCGAGCCCGCGCCCGCGCGGCTGGTAGCCGGTGCGCCCGTTCAGCCCCTTTTGCGGGAGCGTGTCGTACTGATAATTCGACGCCTTGGGGATGAAGGGCATGAAGCCCGGGGTCTTGACGCGGACGATGTCGTTCGTCCCGCCCGCCTCGACCAGGCACACCGTCCTTTTGCCATCCTCGGCGAGCCGCCCCGCCGCCGCGCTCCCCGCGCTGCCGCCGCCGATGACGATGATGTCGAACGTTTCCATATACCGCTCCCCTCGCCACCCGCGCGGTGGTCATATGGGTGCTTACATGAATGTCATTAGAGGGCGAAGCAAGGGGGCATGCACCCCCCTCTCCGTTCGTGTCGAGCGAAGTCGAGACACGTCCGTGCCAACCTTCGCGTGTCTCGACTTCGCTCGACACGAACGGGAAAGGAAAGGCGGCGCTACTCCGCCGCTTCCTCCACCGCCTGTCCCGCTGCCCAGCGCTCCTTGATCATCGCGCTCGTCGCGCGGCTGCCGTCGTGGCTCCAGCCGGGTTCGCGCCAGATATAGGACAGCTTGTGCCGCCACGGCGCGTGCCAGACGTCCTTCGCGATGCCGACCCATTCGTGGACCGCCGCCCACAAGATGTTGAAGCTGCCGAGCTGCCTGACGATGCCATAGCGCACCGGTTCGTCGTCGCGTTCGGCGACGAAGCTGCCGAACATCCTGTCCCAGATGATGAACACGCCGGCATAGTTCGCGTCGAGATAGCGCGGGTTGACGCCGTGATGGACGCGGTGGTGCGACGGGGTGTTCATCACCGTCTCGAACCATTTGGGCAGCCGCCCGATCGCCTCGGTGTGGATCCAAAACTGGTAGATCAGATTCAGCCCCGCGCAGAAAAAGACCATCGCGGGCGGAAAGCCGATCAGGAAAAGCGGCAGACGGAAGAGGAAGGTCAGGCTGAAGAAGCCCGTCCAGGTCTGCCGCAGCGCGGTCGAGAGATTATAATGCTGGCTGCTGTGGTGGATGACATGGCTCGCCCAGAACCAGCGCACGCGGTGCGCGCTGCGGTGAAAGACATAATAAGCGAGGTCGTCGAGGACGAAGCAGAGGATCCACGCCCACCACCAGGCCCGGAAGTCGAGGCCGATGTCGAACAGCCGATATTGGTACACCCACACCGACATGCCGACGACCGCCGCCCCGACGAGCGCCCCCGCGACCTGGCTGACCGTGCCGAGCATCAGCGAGGTCAGCGTATCGCGCGCCTCGTAGCGGCTCCTGTCTTTGCGGAGCGAATAGACCATTTCGGCGATCAGCAGCAGGATGAACGCCGGGACCGCATAGACGACCGGATCGGGAAGCTTATCCATCTCAGGGGGCAACCGCCTAAATCTCCCGCATCCGCGCCGCCCACACCCCGGCCTCCTTGCCGAGCTGCAGCGTCACCGCGCCAAAGGTCCGCTCGGGCGGGGTCAGGGTCAGGAAATCCTTGTCGAGCCGCGCCATCGTCGCGCGGTCGACGGGGCGCGCCGCGAAATGATTGCCGTGCGCGCGCACCAGCATCATCCGCCCCTCGGCATTGCGCACGATCGCCGCGAAGCCCGCGCGGTCGCGCCCGACGTCGGTGCCGCGAAACCCGGCCTCCGCCTCTTCGGCGAGACGGATCGCGTGCGCGGCGTCCTCGATCCGCGGATCGGCGCCGAGCCCCATCCGGCCGACCAGCCAGGCAACGAACAGCACCGCCAGCAGCGAAGCCCCCGTCTGGATCGCAACCGCGATCATTTCTCCCCCGAAAGCGCGTTCATCATCGGCCGCAGCCCGGTCAGGTCATAACCCGCCTTGGTGGCCGCATCGACGATGCCATCGACATCGTCGCCCGCGCGCGCACGCGCCAGCGCCCACAGGTGCGTCGAACGCGTGCCCGAGCGGCAATAAGCGAGCACCGGCCCCGTCGCTCCGGCCAGCACCGCGTCGAGCGCGTCGAGCTGCGGATGGCTGAACCCCGCATGGCCGACGGGGATCGCGGCATAGGCCAGCCCCTCGGCGGCGCAGGCGGCCCCGATCTGCGCGCCTTGCGGCGCCGAGGGCTCCTCGCCGTCGGGGCGGTTGTTGACGACCATCGCAAAGCCCTGCGCCTTGGCCTCGGCGATATCCTCGATCGAGATTTGCGGGGCGACGCTATAGCCGGCGGACAGGGTTCGAAAATCGCTCATGGCGCCGATCTACTCCCGCCGTGCGCGTGCTGACAAGCGGGAAAACCCGGGGATGCACGCACCCCCGGGCCTCCGCTTTGCCCCTCCCGGACCCCTCGCCCGGGAAGGCGGAAAGGCGGTCATGCGGCGGCGGGTGCCGGGCGCGCCGGTTCGGCGGCGGCGTCGCGGTCGCCGGCGACAACCTCGGCGAAACGCGCGGCATATTGGGGATGCTCGGTCCCCATCCATTTGTCCCACCAGGTGAAATAGAGGCCGTAATTCCTGTTGAAGCCGCCGCTGTGATGGAGGTCGTGGTGCGTCGTGGTGTTGATCCAGCGGGTGAGCGGGCTCGACAGCCACCAGCGCGGGTGGAGTTCGAACCCCGCATGGCCCATCGCGTTGCGCAGGATCTGGAACAGGATCCACGTCAGCATCACCCAGGCGGGGGTGGCGACGAAGAACAGCCAGATCGGCACGAAGGCGATCATCACGAAGGCCTCGGGGATCGCGAAGCTGTACGCCGCCCACGGCGTCGGGGTGATCGAGCGGTGGTGCGCGCGGTGGAAGGCCTTGAACAGCCTCGGATGATGCATCGCGCGGTGCACCCAATAGAAGTACGCATCATGCGCGACGATGATCGCGCCGAGCAGCGCGAGGTCGCCGGCCCAGCCATAGCTGCCCTCGAAACGGTGCAGCAACCCGGCATCGACGCCCCAGATGATGAAGGCCGACACGAACGTATAGACGGCGACGGTCTGCACCGACTGCGCGACCTCGCGGCGCCGGTCGGCCGGTGTCGCCTCGCGCGTCTGGATCTTGCGGGTGCTCAGGCGCGTGCGGCGCAACACCCACACCACAGCCGTCACCAGCGCCGCCGCGACAAGATAGCGCCCGAAATCGAAAGCGAAAACGGCAGGGCCCTTGTGGACCAGATTGGCGAGGGGAGGAAAGGCGTCGAGCATCGGGGCGTCCTGCTGGCTGCCGGGATCGGATGCCGCTCCCCAGCACGCTGCCGCCCCGCGCGCTACCCGCTGTCCAAATATGGCTAGCCGATTCCGGAATCGGCCAGCCGCTTCGTGCGATATTCGCTCGGCGTCAGGCCCTCGGCTTCGCGGAAGGCGCGGTTGAACGGGCCGAGCGAGCCGAAGCCTGCGTCGAGCGCGATCGTCAATATCGGCACCTCGCGCTGCGCCGGGTCGGCGAGCGCCGCGCGCACCTCGTCGAGGCGAAAGCCGTTCAGGAAGGCGGTGAAGTTGCGAAAGCCCATCTCGCCGTTGATCGCGCGGCGCACGCGATATTCGGGCTCGCCGAGCCTGGCGGCGAGCATCGCGATCGAAAAGCCCTCGGCGCGATAGGCGCGCTCCTCGGCCATCAGCGCGGTCAGCCGCTGCGCGAGCGGCGACGGCGCCGCGGCTGGGGGCGCGGGTTCGGGCGGCGCCGGGGCGTCGGGCGCGGCGAACAGCGCGGCGGATCGGAAGCGGTACAGCCCGATCGACACGATGAACGTCGCGGCAAAGATCGCGGCGAGCGTCACCGCGCGCGAGATTTCGTGCCCGCCCTGCCCGTTGTGGAACATCTCGATCAAGGTCACGAGCAGGATGAAGCCGCCGATCGCGCCGATCAGCCCGAGCCGGAAACCGCGCCGCGCTTCCACAAGGTCGGTCGTCCGCCCGCGCCACGCGATCCACATGCCGGCGAGCGCGAAGCCGAACATGCCGAAACGCACGACCGCCCATATCTCCCAGCTGTAGCGCCCGGTCGCCGCGATCAGCCCCGCCTGCGCGAGCGGCAGCGCGGCGAAGCCGAGCACCGGGCACCAGCTGCGCCAGCCGATGCGCGCGCGGTCGTCGAACCACAGCCGCGCGAACAGCCAGAACAGCGCCGGCACCATCACCGACAGCATGTCGAAGACGATGTAGGGATATTGCCCGGTGCCGTGCGGCTTGAACAATCCCGAGAGCAGATAGGCGATGATCGTGAGGTTCATCGCGATCGCGACGCGCGCCGCCGCGACCGCGCGATGGTCGCGCCAGAGCAGCACGATCCACAGCAGGAACAGCGAAATGCTCCCACCGCGAATCAGCGCATCGAATAGGTCGAGCATCGCCATGGCGGCGTGCTAACGCAGGTCTCAGCGCGCCGCCAGTTGCTGCGCGCGGCGGGTATCGAGCTTTGCCAGCGCATCGACGCGCACGGCCTCGCGGCATTCGCGCGCGGCGCGCCGCCCGCCATGGCTCAGATGCTCGACATCGTTGCGGCAGAAGGCCGCAACCGCGCGGTCGATCCGCCGCTCGGCGGCCGCTGCCCCGCGCGGGGTCGTAAGGTCGATGGCGCTGAGGTCGATCCGCAGCACCGTCGCGGGCTCGGCGGCGAGCGCCGCGGGGGATAGCGTCGCCGTTGCGGCGAACAGGCCGGCGAGGATGATCGCATATTTCATGGACTTTGCTCCTTCGATCATCGGCGCGGTGGAGGGGAGAGCGCCGACGGGCAATGGATGCGGCAGCCCGCGTCGCGGTTCGCGGCGGGTTTGGAAATCGGCTAGCCCGTTTCGGAATCGGCGGGTGGCGGTGTGCTATCCGTCGGGATACTGATCGATGCAGGTCTGCATTTCGGCCCACAGCCCGCCCGCGGCGGGAAGCCGGACCACGCCGACCTCCTTGCCGAGCACCTTGGCGCGCAGCTCCTTGCCGTCCTTCAGCTTCGGCCAGACCCAGCTTTGCAAATGGCCGAGGCGATAGGCGGTCTCGCCCTCCTCGGTCGCGCCATGGACGATGCGCGCCGCGATCTTGCCGTCGACGAACAGCGCGGTGCCGGGGTAGTTGGCGTAGGTGACGCCCGGCGCGAACCCATAGACGGGGATGCCGTCCTCGCCCGCCGCCGCCTCGTCCTCGACCGCGCCCTTGTCGTGCTTCGCGACCGCGGCGTCGACATCCTCGTCGGGGAAGGGCGGCAGCTTCGGGCCGGTCAGCCACACCGCGCCATCCTCGAAATTGTTGAAACCCAGCCGGAGCTCGAGGTCCTCGCTGAGCATCTTCACCGCGGTGCAATCATTGCCGCGCGACTGGAAGCTCCAGCCGTCGCCGAAGGTCAAATCCTTCTCGGGCAGCGGCGGCGGCTCCCTGCCCTGCCGGCGCAGCGCCGCGTCGCCCGCGAATTGCGCGGCGTCGGCGGTGGCGAGGAAATCGGCCATCGACCGATAGGCGGCGGCATGCGCATATTTGAGCGCGTCGCAGGCATCGAGCCGCTTCAGGAGATGCTCGCGGCGCGCGGCGCCCTCGGCGGGGAGCGCGACCACTGCCTCGCCTTCCTCGACATGCACGCGGTCGAAGGTCGCCTTGCGCTCCGCCTCGCCGACGTCGCGCATATCGTTGGCAAGGCTGAACCAGGTCAGCGCGATGGCGTTGCGCGCGCGACTCTTCTCGGCATCTCCCTCTTCGAGCACCCCCATCAGGCTGTTGAGCACCCCGCACCGCATCGCCGCCTCGGCGGTGAGCGGCGCGTCGTCCTGGGCGGCGGCGGGAAGGGCAAGCAACAAGGCGGGGATCAGCGGCAGGGCATAGCGCGGCATGGCAGGCTCCAAAGGCCGCGACCCCGTCCGCCTAGCTATTGTCCATCGCCGGCGTGTCAAGCATCCGTTCCCCGGCGAAAGCCGGGGCCCATGCGATAAGCTTCGGACTTCTGGCCCCGGCTTTCGCCGGGGTACGGCCTGGGAAAACTCTAGAACTGCCGGATAACCGCCAGAAACGCATCGCCCCATGCCTCGAGCTTCTTCGCACCCACGCCCGGGATCGTGCCCATCGCGTGCAGGCTGTCGGGCTTGTCCGCCGCCATCGCGCGCAGCACCGCGTCGTGGAACACCACATAGGGCGGCACCCCCGCCTCGGCGGCGAGTTCGCGGCGCGTCGCGCGCAGCGCCTCGAACAGGGGATCGCCGACGGGATTGGCCGCCGCCGCCGCGCCGCCGCCGCGCTGGCGCCGCGTGCGCCTTGCGGGCGGTTCGGCGATGGTCACCGGCACCTCGCCCTTCATCATCGCGCGCGCGGCGGGGCCGAACATCAGCCCGCCATGCTCGGTGGTCTCAAGCGCCTCGCGCGCGACGAGCGTGCGCACCAGCGGCTTGATCAGTCGCGCCTCTTCGCCGCCGACAATGCCGAAGACCGACAATTTGTCGTGGCCCCGGCTCGCGATGCGCTCGTCGCTGCGCCCGGTGAGCACCGCCTCGACATGCCCCGCGCCGAAACTCTGCCCGGTGCGATAGACCGCCGAGAGCAGTTTCTGCGCCAGCACCGTCGCGTCGATCCGCGCCGGGGGTTCAAGGCAATTGTCGCAATTGCCGCAGCTTTCGGGCGGGTTCTCGCCGAAATGGCGGAGCAGCAGTGTGCGGCGGCATTCGCTCGTCTCGACCAGCGCCGCCATCGCGTTGAGGCGCGCGCGCTCGCCCGCGACGCGCGCCTCGGGCAGCTCGCCGAGCCGCATCCGCGCGCGCGCAAAATCCTCGGCGCCCCACAGCATCAGCGTCTCGGCGGGGTCGCCGTCGCGCCCGCCGCGTCCGGTCTCCTGATAATAGGCCTCGATCGATTTGGGCAGCCCGGCGTGCGCGACGAAGCGCACGTCGGGCTTGTCGATCCCCATGCCGAAGGCGACCGTCGCGGTGACGATGCCGTCCTCCGACGCGACGAAATCATGCTGGACGCGCGCGCGCCGCTCGGGGTCGAGCCCGGCGTGATAGGCCGACACGCTGCGGCCCGTCGCCGCGGCGAGCTTCTCCGCCATCCGCTCGGTCCCGTCGCGCGTCGGGCAATAGACGATGCCGGGCCCCGGATTGGCGGCGATGAAATCGGCGAGCTGCTTCGCCGCGCCGATGCGCGGACGGATCGCATAGCGGATGTTCGGCCGGTCGAAGCCCGCGAGGATCAGCCCGTCGGCGGGAATGCCCAGCTGGACGAGGATATCCTCGCGCGTGTGCTTATCGGCGGTCGCCGTGAGGGCCAGCCGCGGCACCCCGGGATACGCGTCGAGCAAGGGCCGCAGCAGGCGATAGTCGGGGCGGAAATCATGCCCCCATTCGCTGACGCAATGCGCCTCGTCGATCGCGAAGAGCGCGGGGGTCCGCGCCTCCATCAGCGAACGGAAGCCTTCGCCCGTCGCGCGCTCGGGCGCGATATAGAGGAGGTCGAGCTGGCCGTCGCGATAGGCCTGGCGCGTGTCGGCGAAATCGGCGTCGACGCTGGTCAGCGACGCCGCGCGAATCCCCGCCGCCCGCGCGCCGCGCAGCTGGTCGTGCATCAGCGCGATCAGGGGCGACACGACGACCACGCAGCCGTCCAAGGCGACCGCGGGCAGCTGGTAGGTCAGCGACTTGCCCGCGCCGGTCGGCATGACGGCGAGCGTGCGCTGCCCCGCCATCACGCGGTCGACGACATCGCCCTGTTTGCCGCGGAAATGGTCGAAGCCGAAGGTCGATTTGAGCAGGGGGAGCAGCGCGTCGGCGGACATGGCGGCGGCGATAGGAAGTTTGCGCGGGCGGGGGAAGTCCCGACCGCGCCAAAATCGGAAGCCAGCCCCGTTTCGGCCAAAAGATGCAACCGCCCGCGCCCCCTGCCCGTTGTCCCGGGACCAACAAGGCGCTCCCCATGCCCCATGCCCTTCTCCTCGCGGCGCTGCTCGCCGCGCCGCCGGCCCCGCTTCCCGAGGTGCCCGCGCGCGCCGAGACCGCGCCCGTCACGCAACGCAAGGGCGACACCGCCGACGATCCCGCGATCTGGCGCAACCCGAAAGATCCCGCGAAGAGCCTGATCCTCTCGACCGACAAGAAGGCCGGCCTCGCGATCCACGACCTGTCGGGCCGGCTTTTGAGCTTTCAGCCGCTCGGCGACCTCAACAATGTCGATCTGCGCCCCGATGTGACCATTGCGGGCAAGAAGGGCGTGCTCGTCGCCGCCTCGGACCGCAGCGACAAGGACGTCCCCCTGCTTCACCTCTTCCGCCTCGATCCCGCGGCGCCGACGCTGGTCCCCATCGGCACCATCGCCTCGCCCGAGGGGCAGGCCTATGGCCTCTGCCTCCACCGCCGCGGCAAAGCGGTCGACGCCTTCATGGTCCACAAGGAAGGCGTGATCGAGCAGATCGCGCTCGACCTGTCGCGCATTCCCGTGACCGGCAAGGTGATCCGCCGTTTCGACCTCGAGAGCCGCAGCGAGGGTTGCGTCGCCGACGACCGCACCGGCCGGCTCTATGTCGCCGAGGACAAGGTCGCGCTGTGGCGCTTCGACACGAGCCCCGGCCGCGCGATGACGCCGGTGAAGATCGCCGACGTCGACGGCGTGCGCCTCCACAAGGATGCCGAGGGGCTCGCGATCCTGCCGCGCGGCAAGGACGGCGGCCTCCTCTTCGCCTCGAGCCAGGGCGACAACAGCATCGCGGTGTTCCGCCTGCCCGAGGCGAGCTATGTCGGCGCCTTCCGCATCGCGGGCGGCGCGATCGACGGCACCGAGGACACCGACGGCATCGCGCTCCACCCGGGGGATTTCGGCAAGGGCTGGCCCGGCGGGTTGTTCGTCGCGCAGGACGGCGAGAACCGCGACGGTGCGGGCGAGAAGGCGCCGCAGAATTTCAAGCTGGTCGCGCTCGGCGATATCCTCGGCGCGGTCGAAGGCCGCTAGGCCACCGCCACCGCGCCGCCCCCCGCAACGTCGCGCCCCGGCCGCCCGATCAGAAAGCCCTGCGCCTCGTCACAGCCTTCGCGGCGCAGCACGTCGAGCTGCTCGGCGGTTTCGATCCCCTCCGCCAGGATCGGGATCGACAGGCTCTTGCCGAGCGCGAGCACCGCGCGCAGGATCGCGGTCGACTGGATATTGCCTTCCAGCTCGGCGGCGAAGAAGCGGTCGAGCTTGATCTTGTCGAAGGGAAAGGCGCGCAAGGTCTCGAGCGACGAATAGCCCGTGCCGAAATCGTCGAGCGCCACCCCCACGCCCAGCGCCTTGATCTGGCGCAGCACATGCAGCGCGCGCTCGCGGTCGGCGATGATCGCGGTCTCGGTCAGCTCGATCTCCAGCCGCCGCGGCGGCAGCCCGGTGTCGAGCAATATCTGGTGGAACAGCCGCGGCAGGTCGGCGTGCGCCAACTGCAGCGGCGAGACGTTGACCGCGACCTTGGTCTTGTGCGGCCAGCCCGCGGCATCGGTGCACGCGCGGCGCAGCACCCATTCGCCGAGCGTCAGGATGAAGCCGTTCGCCTCGGCAATCGGGATGAAGGTCGTGGGCGGGATCGGCCCGCGCTGCGGGTGCGTCCAGCGCAGCAGCGCTTCATAGCCCGTCACCGCGCCCGTCGTGACCGAGGTCTGGACCTGATAATGCACGTCGAGCTGGCCGCGGTCGATCGCGCGGCGGAGGTCCGCGGCGAGCTCGCGCTGGTCGCGGATCGCCTCGTCGAGCGAAGAATCATAATGGAGCGGCACGGGCGCCGAATCGGCCTTGGCGCGGTACATCGCGAGGTCGGCGTTGTTCGCCAGCATGTCGGCATTGGCGGCGTCGTCGGGGAAGACCGCGATGCCGATGCTCGCGCCCAGCCGCGCCTCGAAATCCTCGAACGCCAGCGGCGCCTTGAGCTCGGCGTCCAGCCTTGCGGCGAAGGCGGCGATCTGCGCGCGGTCGGTGAAGCGCTTCAATGCGACGAACTCGTCGCCGCCCAGCCGCGCGACGAACTCGTCCTGCCCCAGCGAGCCGCGCAGCCGCTGCGCGATGCGCACGAGCACCGCGTCGCCCGCCTTGTGACCATGGACGTCGTTGACCTCCTTGAAGCGGTCGAGGTCGATCGCGCACAGCCCGACGCGCTCGCCGTTCGCCCCGGCGATCTCGATCTGGCGCACCAGTTCCTCGCGAAAGGCGACGCGGTTGGGCAGCCCGGTCAGGCTGTCGTTCATCGCCATGCGCGTCATTTCGCGCAGCGCGTCGGAGCGCGTCTGGCGGTCGAGCATCGCGGCGAAGACGCCGGCGGCGATCACGATCCCGCCGACCAGCACCGTCGCCAGCGCCAGCGCGTTGAACTCCTGCGGGCGCAGCGGGCTCTCGTCGAGCGCCATCGGGGTGATGGTCATCGCGGTCATCGACAGGAAGTGGAGCAGCGCGATCGCCGCGACGATCAGCGCGGTCGCGACGGGCACGCGGCGGCGCACCGCGCGGCGCGTGCGCAGCATCGCGACCGCCGCCGCCGACAGGCCCACGCCGCTGACGATCGCCGCGGCGACATAGTGCCAGTCCCACCGGACGAGACCGTCGACGCGGTAGGCGGTCATGCCGGTGAAATGCATCGCCGCGATCGCCCCGCCGAACAGCGCGCCGCCCAGCCAGCCCCACGCGTCGTGCCGCCCCCAGGCGGCGACCGCGAAGCCCGCGAAACAGCCGACCATCGCGACCATCAGCGACGCGATGGTCAGCACGGGGTCGAGCGTCACCGGCGCCTTCGCCTCGAAAGCGAGCATCGCGACGAAATGCGTGCACCAGATCGTCGCGCTCGCCGCGACCGAAATCAGGAAAGCCCAGGCGAGCCCCTGGCCGCGCGCCGCCCCACGCGCGCGCTCGAACATCTGGACGATCGCAAAGGCGCCGACCCCGCAGATCAGCACCGCGAGCGCGACGAGCCACGGGTTGTGCTCGACCGCGATGCACATGGCCAGCCTGATCAAAACCCCACCTTCCGGCGCTGCAGGCCCTGCCGGAATAGGTCCGGGCCGGAGCGGATGTGGCGGTAATTGCTTACAAATTTGTAAACCCGGTGGCGGCAGAAAACCTATCGGGCCGGCCGTCAGCGTCGACCTGCCGCATCGTCGATCCCGTCTGCCGCGTCGGCAGCGAACAGCCAGCGTCCGAGCAGCCATCCCGCGGCCGCGCCCGCCAGCTGCGCCGCCACGAACAAGGCGACGTCGACCGGCGCGATGCCGGCAAAACTGTCGGAAAGGCTGCGCGCGACAGTAATCGCGGGGTTCGCGAAGCTGGTGGACGAGGTGAACCAATAGGCCGCGGCAATGTAGAGCGCGACGGCGGGTGCGATCCACTCGGGCCGGTGCCGCACCGTCCCCGCTATCGTCAGAATCAGCCCGAAGGTCGCGACGAATTCGCCAGCCCATTGTCCCGTCCCGGTGCGGGCGTGCTGCGAGAACTGCCAGATCGGCAGGTCGAACATCAGATGCGCCGACCACACGCCCGCGATGCCGCCGGCGAGTTGCGCGGCGACGAACAGCAGCGCGGTTTGCGGCGCGATGCTTCGGCCGAGCGCCGCCACCAGCGTGACGGCGGGATTGAAATGGGCGCCCGACACGGGGCCGAGCATCGCGATCAGCACGAACAATATCGCCCCGGTCGCGAGCGAATTGGCGAGCAGCGCCACCGCGACATTCCCGCCCGCCAGCGTCTCGGCCATGATTCCCGAGCCGACCACCGTCGCGAACAGGAAAAAGCTGCCGACCGCCTCGGCCGCGACCGCGCGTTTCATGCGGCGCCCTCCATCTGGCCG
Organism: Sphingomonadaceae bacterium 3R27E2-A; assembly: GCA_005503165.1. Lineage (GTDB taxonomy): Bacteria > Pseudomonadota > Alphaproteobacteria > Sphingomonadales > Sphingomonadaceae > Sphingopyxis. The sequence continues at coordinate 31,845 of SCNT01000025.1, read as the reverse complement.
ATGCGGTTCAACGCCTCGCGCAGCGCCGCCGCGTCCATCGTTTCGAGCGGCAGCGCGAGCATCGCGCGCACGCGCATCTCGAGCAGCCGCCAGGTCTCGGCAAAGGCGGCATCCTCGGCCGCCGCGCCGCCCTCGACGTCGGCGGGATCGGCCAGCCCCCAATGCGCGCGCACCGGCGCACCGATGAACAGGGGGCAGGCTTCGCCCGCGGCATTGCCGCACACGGTGATCGCGATGGCGATGCGCGGCGCATCGGGTGCGGCGAATTCGTCCCAGCTCTTCGACCGAAAAAGCGACGCGTCGAAACCTTCGGCGGCCAGCAAGCGCAGCGCCGCCGGGTGCGGCGCGCCCTTGGGCCGGCTTCCCGCGCTATAGGCACGAAGTCGCCCGTTGCCGAGCCGCCCGATCAGCGCCTCGCCCAATATGCTCCGCGCCGAATTGCCGGTGCACAGCACCAGCACCGCCAGCCCATCCCCCGCCATGGCGTCAGCAGCAGCCGGTGGCCGCGGGCGCCTTTGCCGCCGCGGGGACGCAGCAGCTGCCTTCGGCGGCGGCGGGCGACGCCAGCGGCGCGAAATCGGGGCTGTCGCCGTACACGGTCGCCTCGCCATTGGTCAGGAAGGCTTCCCACACCACCCCGTCGGGGTCGGCGATCCAGCTCTTTTCGGACTTGGCGTAGCAGCAGGTCGTCGCGCCTTCTTCGAGCACGGGCGCGCCCGCGTCCTTCAGCCGGCCATAGACCGTAGCCAGTTCGGCTTCGTCCTCGACCTGCAGCCCGACATGCTCGATCCCGCGATGCGCGCCGTCGCGCACCGATATCGCGAAATTGATCCGCGGATCGTCGAGCATCCACTTGGCATAATCGGGCTTGGTCACGCTCGGCGCCGCGCCGAACAGCCCCGAATAGAAGGCGATCGACTTGTCCAGGTCGGCGACCCCGACATGCATGTGAAACCGGCTCATGCGCTTTTCCTTTCGTCTTTGCGCTGCACGTCGCACGCGGGAGCGCAGACCGCCCCGCCGCCGCAGCAATTTTCGGTGAGAAAGCCGACGAGCGCGTTCATCGCGGCATAGTCGGCGGTGTAGATCAGCGATCGCCCCGCGCGCCGCTGCCCGATCAGCCCGGCGTTCGACAATTGCGCGAGGTGGAAGGAGAGCGACGACGCCGGCACCCCCAGCGCCTCGGCGATCGCCCCAGCGGCAAGCCCTTCGGGTCCGGCCTGCACGAGCAGCCGGAACAGCGCCAGCCGATGCTCCTGCGCCAGCGCGCCGAGCGCGCGTACGACATTGTCCGATTCCACCAGGATCTCCATAATTCGATAATCGTCGAAATATGGAACCAATGCGCGGGTGTCAAGCGATATTTCGAACATCGTCGAAATATCGCGACGGCCTAAACCGTCCCCTCTTCCTTCTCCGCCTGCTGCCGCGCCCACATATCGGCATAGAGCCCGCGCATGCGCAGCAATTCTTCGTGCGTCCCCGTCTCCGCCACGCGGCCCCTGTCGAGCACGATGATCCGGTCGGCGTTGACCACCGTCGACAGCCTGTGCGCGATCACCAGCGTCGTGCGGCGCTCGGCGATGCGTTCGAGCGTCGCCTGGATCGCCGCCTCGGTGCGGCTGTCGAGCGCGCTCGTCGCTTCGTCGAGGATCAGGATCGGCGGGTTCTTGAGCAGCGTGCGCGCGATCGCGACGCGCTGCTTCTCGCCGCCTGAGAGCTTGAGCCCGCGCTCGCCGACCTCGGTGTCATAGCCCTGCGGCAGCAGCGCGATGAAGCCGTCGATCGCCGCGCCCTCGGCCGCCGCCGCGATCGCGTCGGCGCTCGCGTCGGCGCGGCCATAGGCGATGTTGTAGCCGATCGAATCGTTGAACAGCACCGTGTCCTGCGGGACGATGCCGATCGCGGCGCGGAGGCTCGCCTGCGTCACCTGCGCTATATCCTGTTCGTCGATCGTGATGCGCCCGCCCTGGGGGTCGTAGAAGCGGAAGAGCAGCCGCGCGATCGTCGACTTGCCCGCGCCCGACGGCCCGACGACCGCCAGCGTCTCGCCCGCCCCCACGGCGAAGCTGACGCCGTTCAGGATCGTGCGGTCGGGCTCGTAGCCGAAGACGACATTGTCGAACGCCACCGCCCCGCCGTTCACCACCAGCGGCCCGGCGCCGTCGGCATCGCGCACCTCGGGCGGGGTGTCGATCAGGCGGAACATCGCCTCCATGTCGATCAGCCCCTGGCGGATCACGCGATAGACCATGCCGAGCATGTCGAGCGGACGGAAGAGCTGCGCGAGCAGGGTGTTCACCAGCACCACGTCGCCGACCTGATATTCGCCCTTCGACCAGCCCCATACGGTGTACGCCATCGCCCCCGCCATGGCCGCGTTCGTTATCAGGCTCTGCCCGATGTTGAGCCACGCGAGGCTGTTTTCGCTCTTCACCGCGGCGCGCGCATATTGGTCGGCGACGTCGCGGTAGCGCGCCGCCTCGCGCGCCTCGGCGCCGAAATATTTGACCGTCTCGTAATTGAGCAGGCTGTCGACGCTGCGCCCGACGGTCAGCGTGTCGAGGTCGTTCATGCGGACGCGCAGCGCATTGCGCCAGTCGGTCACCCGCCGCGTGAAGAGGATGTAGAGCACCACCATCAGCGCGGTCGCGCCGGCGAGCCCGAAGCTGAACTTGGTCCAGAAGATGATCAGCACCGCGGCGAGCTCGATCACCGTCGGCGCGATGTTGAACAGCAGGAAATAGAGCATCGTGTCGATGCTCTTGGTCCCGCGCTCGATCACCTTGGTGACCTCGCCGGTGCGCCGCGCGAGATGGAAGCGCAGCGACAGCGCGTGGAGGTGGGTGAAGGTCGCGATCGCCAGCTCGCGCGTCGCATCCTGCCCGACGCGCTCGAACACGACGTTGCGCATATTGTCGAACAGCACCCCGGCGAAGCGCGCGCCGGCATAGGCGAGCACCAGCCCGATCGCCAGCGCCACCCCCTCCTCCATCCCCGGCGCCATCTTGTCGATCGCGGCGCCATAGAGGAAGCCCATCGACAGCTGGACGCCCTTCGACGCGAGCACGATGAGCGCCGCGGCGACGATGCGCAGCTTGTGCCCGCCGTTCCCCGCGGGCCACAGATAGGGAAGGAAGCGCCGCAGCGTCGCGAGGACGGGCGGCTCCCTGGCCGCCTCGGCGGAAGTGTGCGTATCGGGCGGCATGCGCGGCCTATGTAGGGGCGATGCGCCCTGCCGCCAACCATATCCTTCCCCGGCGAAAGCCGGGGTCCAGGCTCAGCGCGAATCGCGATACCCCGCGCGTCTCAGCAGCCGGTCGATCAGCCGCCGTTCGTCGGGGGTCGGCCCCGCCAGTTCCCGGTGATCCGGCATTGCGGTGCGCCGCCCGAACAAGGGGCGCCGCGGGGGGACAAGGGGGGAGAAGCGCATGAGGCCAGCCTTTTGCCGGGCGGCGTCGCCCCCGGCGCCGCGGATGGTCTGGTCCCTGCGTCCTGTCTGTCAGTCCATGGTTACCACCGCGTGAAGCGGCGTGGTTACTGTTTTCTTTCGGGTACCGTGAAGGTGCCGGTCACGCGCCCGCCGCTTCCGGGCACGACATTGCCGTCGGGCCCGCGCGCCGCGCCGCGGCCGTCGACCGTCGCGCGCCCGCTGTTGAGGTCGATCACCAGCCGCCCGCCGTTCAGGCGGTTGCCGCGCTGGGTCAGCTGGACATTGCCGACCATCGTGATCAGCCGCCGGTCGAGGTCGTAGATCGCGACATTGCCCGACGCGCGCTCGTCGCCCTTGGTCACCACGACGCCGCCGGTCGCGTCGAGCCGGTTGACGTCGGTTCCGCCCTGGCGGCTGTAGGCGACGGTCATCCGCTGCGAGGTGACGGTCATCCCCGCCTGCGTCACGCGCACCCCGCCCGCCAGGATCACGCGGTCGGCGCGGTCCTGCACCTCGATGCTGCCCGCGTCGAAATCGACCGGGGCGTTGCTGTTGTGGTTGGCGAGCGCCTGCGCCTGCGCCGCGTCGCCCCCATGGCCCGCCGACAGGATGGCCATGCTGGTCAGCGCGAAGCTCGCGCCGGCGATCAGCAGGCTCGACCGCCCGAAAAAGCGCGGCGATGACGTCATTTGAGGGCTCCCTGGTTGATGCGCAGCTTCGCATTGCCCGACAGGCGGACGATCCGCCGGTCGAGGTCGGCGGACAGCTGATTGGCCGAGAAACGGCCGATGTTCAATGTTCCCGCGACGCCCCCGGTTCCGATCAGGCTGCGCGTCTTCAAATCGACCGCGACATTGCTCGCGTCGATGCGATAGCCGTCGGCGCTCTTGACCTGCACCAGTCCCGGGACCGCGACCTTCTCGGTGTCCATATTATATTGCCCGTGCGCCGCGGCGATCGTCGCCGGGCCGTCGGCCAGGCGGATCGCCCCCGACAGCTGGTCCATCCGCACGATCGGCTCGGCCGAGCTCTTCTGCACCGCGCTCCCCGCGATCAGCGCAAAGGGCTGGCCCTTCGAATCCTGCCCGCGATATTCGGCGCGCGTCACCTTCATCCGCTCTCTGGCGACCTCGACCTTGTCCTTCGACAGGAGGAAGCTCACCTCGGCGCGCTGGGTGAAGGGCGAGAAGATCAGCACCGCGGCGACGACGCCGATGACCAGCGGCAGCCCGAAGCGCAGGATGCGGATCAGCCGGTCGTGGCTCGACCCGCTGGTCGCCCACAGCTGGCGCATCGTGCGGTCATGATCGGCGCGTTCGGACATCGCGAATCAGCTATGCGCAAAAATGTCAATCTCGGGCCAGCCCGCGAGGTCGAGCCGCGCGCGCGTCGGCAGGAAATCGAAACAGCTTTGCGCGAGTTCCATCCGGCCTTCGCGAACGAGTCGCGCGTCGAGGATCTCCTTCATCGCATGCAGGAAGCGCACGTCGCTCGCGGCATAGTCGCGCTGCGCGTCGCTGAGCTGCGCCGCGCCCCAGTCGCTCGACTGCTGCTGCTTCGACACTTCCTGCCCCAGGAGTTCGCGCACCAGTTCCTTGAGCCCGTGGCGATCGGTGTAGGTGCGGATCAGCCGCGAGGCGATCTTGGTGCAATAGACCGGCGCCGCCATCACGCCGAGCGCTTGCTCGATCGCGGCGAGGTCGAATCGCGCAAAATGGAACAATTTCAAACGGTTGGAATCGCCGAGCACCGCCTTCAGCACCGGTGCGTCATAGGCGCTGCCGGGACCGAAGCGCACGAGATGCTCGTCGCCCGACCCGTCGCTGATCTGGACCAGGCACAGCCGGTCGCGCAGCGGATTGAGCCCCATCGTCTCGGTATCGACCGCAACCGCGCCGGGGCCCAGCGCGCCCTCGGGCAGGTCTTCTTCGTGGAAATAGACAGTCATGGCCCTCGCCTTAGGCCAAGCCGCCTTGCGGCTCAATGACTGGTTTCGGCGGCGGTACGGGGCAGCGGGACGATGCGGCGGACGCTGCCCCGGCTGCGGCAGGCCCCATGAATTTTCTGTTCGCAGGACGTTCGCATTTAGGTTATATATTGCGCCGTTAGCGGCACGGGGCGAGTCTGTGTCCATGGTGAACTGCGTCCCCGTCCGGCGCACGGAGCCGGATGTAACGGGACGTGGACGACCGAAAGCGACTATCAGACAATGAGTTTCAACAAGGATCGGCGCGGCCACCGCGGACGTGGCAAGCGTGATGATTTCGGCGGTTTCGACAGCTTTGAACCCGCGCCCTACAGCGGCGACAGCTATGGCGGCGGCCGTGGCGGCTTCGGCGACCGGGACCGTGGGGGCGGCTTCGGCGGCGGTGACCGCGGCGGCTTCGGCGGCGGCGATCGTGGCGGTGGCGGCTTCGGCGGCGGGCGCGGCGGCGGCATGCCGGCGCAGGTCGTCGGCGAGGGCCAGGGTATCGTCAAATTCTTCAACCCGTCGAAGGGCTTCGGCTTCGTCGCGCGCGACGACGGCGGCGAGGATGTGTTCGTGCACATCAGCGCGGTCGAACAGGCAGGGCTGCAGGGTCTGGCCTCGGGTCAGCCGCTCGGCTTCACCCTCGTCGAACGCAACGGCAAGGTGTCGGCGATCGACCTCAAGATCGAGGGCGAACCGATGCCGATCGAGGATCACCCGCCGCGCCGCGACGACCGCGGCGGCTTCGGCGGCGGCGACCGTCCGGGCGGCGCCCGCGGCCGGCGCCAGCTGACCGGCGAACGCACCTCGGGCACGGTCAAGTTCTTCAACACCACCAAGGGCTTCGGCTTCATCGCGCGCGACGACGGACAGGCCGACGCCTTCGTCCACATCAGCGCGGTGCAGCGCGCCGGCATGGCCGGCCTCGAGGAGGGCGACCGCGTCGCCTTCGACATCGAGGTTGACGACCGCGGCAAATTCGCCGCGGTGAACATCCAGCCCGCGCAGGACTGATTTTTCGGTCCGACGGATAGGGAAAAGGGCGGCCGCGAGGCCGCCCTTTTTCGTTTGGGAAAATGACAGCTTGGGGGTGGTGAGCGGACATAATAATCCTCCCTGTCGCGAAGCGATGGGGAGGGGGACCATGCGAAGCATGGTGGAGGGGCGGCGGCCTGGAATCCAGGCTTGGGGCATCGGCCCCTCCACCACCCTTCGGGTGGTCCCCCTCCCCACGGCTACGCCGCAGGGAGGATTAAGAACGTCCCCTTCCGCCCGAAAGCCGTCACTCCCGCCTCAATACCCCGCCGTCGCCTCCAGGAACCAGATCCGCTGTTCGGTTTCGTCGGCCCAGGCGTCGACCAGCCCGCTCGTCGCGATGTCGCCGTGGCGTTCGGCGGCGGCCTTCACCTCTTTCAGCTGCGCGAGCAAGGTCCGGTTGTCCGCCGCCAGCGCCGCGACCATCGCTTCGGCGGCGACCCCCGAAGCATCGTCGTCCTTGATCGCCTGGCGCCGGCCGATATCGCCGATCGAGCGCAGGGTCGCGGCGCCGTTCTTGCGCACGCGCTCGGCGATCAGGTCGGTGGTCGCCAGGATCTGCGCCGCCTGTTCGTCGAACAGCAGGTGCAGCTCGCGAAAGCGCGGCCCCTGGACGTGCCAGTGATAATTCTTGGTTTTCAGATAGAGAGCGAAGCTGTCGGCGAGCAGCGCGTTGAGCGCGTCGGCAACCTTGGGCTGATTATGTTCGGGCATGGAACCCTCCTTTCGCCCGCCGATATAGGCGGTCGACCCCGGTTTTTCCCACACAGGCTTTCGCATTGAATGATCGATCCAATCGATCAATCGCGCGTCATTGCCCCAAAATCCCGAACGCGGCCATCGCGCTCCGCAGCCCCCAGACGATCAGCACCGCGGCGGCGGCCCAGCGCACGACCTTCGCCGCGCGCCGGTCGGCGAGCGCGGGACCGAAGGCGAGCAAGGGCAGCATTGCGAGGATCCAGCCGGCGAGGCCCCCCGCGGCGGCCCAATGCCCCGCGCCGCTGGTCGCGGCGAGCGCGCCGATCAGGAAATGGCTGCGGTCGCCGAACTGGCTGAGCAGCATCCGCACGCCCACTAGGGCAACCGGCGCCGTTGCCAGCCTTTCGGCATCGGGACCCAGCCGCCAGGGCCACAGCAGCGCGGCGGCGCCCGATACCAGCGCAAAACCGACGAGCAGCAGCACGATCCCCTGCCCGATCATGGCATTGGCGACGCTCCCCGCGATCGCCGCGACCACGGCGTTGACGACGAAGGCGCCGATCGCGAGCCCGAAAGTGGTGCGCCGGTCGCTGCGCAACGCGAGCAGCGCCGCCAGGAACGACCCCGCCCGTCCGTCGGCATTGGCCAGCGCCACCGCGACCAGCGCGATCATGATCGCATCCATGCCTCCGGACTTTCCGTAAGATCAGTGGCCGAGACGCATCGCGACCGAGGCGAGCCAGGCTTCCTGCATCGCGGGGGCCATCGGGCCGCGCGGCGCGCTCGCGGCGTCGCTCATCGCGTCGAGATAGGTCAGGATCGCCGCGCGATAACCGCCCGCGGCGACCGCCGATTCGAGCCGGCTCGCCAGCGTCTCGACCGCGGCAAAGCCGTTGTCGCGCGCGAGGCAGCGGATGTCGTCGATCCCCTGGACGATCTGGGTCAGCGCGCAATGCGGCAGCGCCTCGGCGAGCGCGCCGATCTGTCCCGTGATGCGGCTGCGGATTTCCTGGCTCGGGTCGTTGTGGCTCAGCATCGTCGCCCCCTGTCCTCAAGGGCCCCACGATGCGCTCAATTGGTTAACAGCGGGTTTAGGAAGACTGCCGCGAGATGCTGCTCAGCGCGAGCCAAAAATGGTGCCGTTCGAGAACCGGAGCGCAGCGTACTTCAGTACGTAGGCACCGGAAGCGCAGAAGGGTGCCATTTGCAGGCCGCGATGGGCGGCATATCGCGGCAGTCTTTAGCGGTGTCCCGCGGGGCCGCCTTGCCTCTGCTTGCAGCGGTACATGTCGCGGTCGGCCGCGGCGAGGATGTCCGATTCGGTCATGTCGGGCTGCAGCATCGCCACGCCGAAGCATGCCGACAGCGCGATCTCGCGCCCGTCGTAGAGCGCGGGCGCGGCAGCCAGTATCTCGCACAGCCGCGTCACCTGCGCGCGCGCGCCGGCCTCGGTCGACTGGTCGAGGATCAGCCCGAACTCGTCGCCGCCGATGCGCGCGGCGACGTCGGTCGAACGGATCGCGCCGAGCAGGCGGTCGGCGATCTGGATCAGCGCGAAATCGCCCGCGGCATGGCCGAAGCTGTCGTTGATGAATTTCAGCTGGTTGACGTCGGCGAACACCACGGCCGCAGTCTCGGCGTGCCGCTCGAAGCGCGCGATGCGCTGGTGGATCGCGGTCAGGAAATAGCGGCGGTTGAACAAGGGCGTCAGCGTGTCGCGCTCGGACACGCGCTCCAGTTCGGCGACCGCGATCTTGAGCACGCGGTTCTCGCGGCGCAGCGCATCGCGCTCGCGCCGCACCTCGCGCAGCTGGTCCTCGATGGAGACGACGGGGACGGCCGACAGATGATCGACCGCGATCCGTGCCCCCCCTATGCTGTCCATTCCGAACGTCCCCGCAGCGAACCCGCGCCGCCGGCCCCATGCCGACGATCTATCCTTGATCGCCGACCCTAGACGGCACTTGATACCAATCGGTAAACGCTGCCGCGATTTGATGGCGTTGCCCGCACCCTGTCCACCCGCTAGGGGGAGGGGCGGCGGTGACTCGCCGCGGCAGGGAGTGAAGGGGATGGGCGATACGGCGCCGCTAATTGGCGTGATCATGGGCAGCCAGTCGGACTGGCCCACCATGGCGCACGCCGTCCATATCCTCGAGGAATTCGGCATCGCGCACGAGGTGCAGATCGTCTCCGCCCACCGCACCCCCGACCGGCTCGTTTCCTATGCCAGGAGCGCCGCGGAGCGCGGGCTGAAGGCGGTGATCGCGGGCGCCGGCGGCGCCGCGCACCTCCCCGGCATGGTCGCCGCGATGACGCGCGTGCCGGTGCTCGGCGTGCCCGTCCAGTCGGCGGCGCTCAGCGGCGTCGACAGCCTCTATTCGATCGTCCAGATGCCGGGCGGGGTGCCGGTGGCGACTTTCGCGATCGGCAAGGCGGGCGCGACCAACGCCGGCCTGTTCGCCGCCGCCCTGCTCGCCAACGAGGATGCGGCGCTCGCATCCAGGCTCGACGCCTGGCGGATCGCGCAGAGCGAGAGCGTCGCGCCCACCCCGGTACGCGAGGGCTGATGCTGGCTCCGGGTTCGACGATCGGCATCCTGGGCGGCGGCCAGCTGGGCCGCATGCTTGGCCTCGCCGCGGCGCAGCTGGGCTACAAGGTCCATATCTACGCCCCCGAGGCCGAAAGCGTCGCCGCGGAAGTCACCGCGCACCACAGCCAGGCGGCGTGGGACGACGAGCCGCGCCTCGCCGCCTTCGCCGCGGCGTGCGACATCGTGACCTTCGAGTTCGAGAATGTCCCCGTCGATACGGTGCGTTTCCTCTCGGGACATGTCGCGGTGCATCCCGGCGCGAGGGGGCTCCAGATCGCGCAGGACCGCCTCGCCGAAAAGCATTTCGTCGCGGGGCTCGGCGGCCGCCCCGCGCCCTTCGCGGCGGTGCCCGACCGCGCCGCGCTCGATGCCGCGCTCGCGGAGATCGGCGCCCCCGCGATCCTCAAGACCGTGCGCATGGGTTATGACGGCAAGGGCCAGGCGCGCCTCGCGACCACCGGCGACGCCGAGGAAGCGTGGCAGACGATCGGCCGCCACGCCGCCATCCTCGAAGGTTTCGTCCAGTTCGACCATGAATTTTCGGTGATCCTCGTGCGCGGGATCGACGGCGAGATCCGCACCTGGGATTCGACGGTCAACGTCCACGAAGGCGGCATCCTCGCGACCGCCAGCCTGCCGCCGCCGCCGATCGTCCTCGAACAGCAGGAAGCAGCGCGCGCGCTGATGGCCGAGGTCGCCGGGGCGCTCGATTATGTCGGCGTGCTCACCGGCGAGTTCTTCGCCACGAAGGACGGCCCCGTCTTCAACGAAATGGCGCCGCGCGTGCACAACAGCGGCCACTGGACGATCGAGGGCGCGGTGACGAGCCAGTTCGAGAACCATATCCGCGCCATCGCCGGCCTGCCGCTCGGCAGCACGGCGACGCGCGCGCTGCCGGTCGTCATGCAAAACCTGATCGGCGCCGATATCGCGCAAATCCCCGACCTGCTCGCCGACGAAAATTGCCACGTCCATCATTACAGCAAGACCGAGGTGCGCGAGGGGCGCAAGCTCGGCCACGCCACCTGGGCGGGGGCCGAGCCTGCATGAACCACCCCGAAATCACCTTGGTCATTGCGCGCGCCGCGAACGGCGTGATCGGCGCGAACGGCAGGATGCCCTGGCACCTGCCCGCCGACCTCCGCCGTTTCAAGCAGCTCACCATGGGCCGCCCGATGATCATGGGGCGCAAGACCTTCGACAGCCTGCCCGCGATCCTCGAAGGCCGCCGCCATATCGTCCTCACCCGCGACCGCGACTGGCAGGAGGAAGGCGCCGAACCCGTCGCCAGCATCGAAGAGGCGCTGCGCCTCGCCAATGCGCCGCAGGTGATGGTGATCGGCGGCGCCGAGATCTACGCGATGTTCGTGGGGCAGGCCGACCGCATCGAGCTGACCGAGGTGGCGCTCGAACCCGCGGGCGACGCGTCGACCGCCTATCCCGACCCCGCCGACTGGGCCGAGGCCGCGCGCGAGGATCATCCCGCCGCCGACGGCCGCCCCGCCTACAGCTTCGTCACCTTCGTCAGGAGGCCGTGATGCGCCGCTGGCTCACCGGCATCCTGCTCGTCGTCGCGCTTGCGGCGCTCGCCTTCTTCGCCCTCGCCCCCGGCATGATCGAGCGCGGGCTCAACCAGATCGACGGCAAGCCGCTGCCGCAGGTCAGCGCGCGCGCGAAGGCGTTGCATGCGACGCTCACCATCGTCGACCTGCACAGCGACAGCCTGCTGTGGAGCCGCGATTTCCTGAAGCGCGCCGACCGCGGCCATATGGACCTGCCGCGCCTCGAAGAGGGCAATGTCGCGCTGCAGGTGCTGGCGAGCACGACCAAGTCGCCCGAGGGCCAGAATTACGACGCGAACGGAGCCGACACCGACAATATCACCGGGCTGGTGATCGCCCAGCTCCAGCCGGTGCGGACGTGGAATTCCCTGCTCGAACGCTCGCTGTGGCACGCGACCAAGCTCCACCGCGACGCCAGGGCGTCGGACGGCCAGCTCCGCGCGGTCGCGAGCGCCGCGGACCTCGCCGCACTCTTCGCCGCGCGCCGCGCGAAGCCGCACACCACCGGCGCGATGCTCAGCATCGAGGGGCTGCACAATCTCGAGGACGATATCGCCAATTTGGACAAGCTCTACAAAGCCGGCTTCCGCATGGCGGGGCTCACCCATTTTTTCGACAACGACCTCGCGGGGTCGATGCACGGGCTCAAGAAGGGCGGGCTCACCCCCTTCGGGCGCGAAGTGATCACCGCGATGGAAGCCAGGGGCATGATCGTCGACGTCGCGCATTGCTCGAAAGCCTGCGTCGCCGACATCCTCGAAATGGCGCGCCGCCCCGTGGTGTCGAGCCACGGCGGGGTGCAGGCCACCTGCCGGGTCAACCGCAACCTCGACGACGATCAGATCCGCGGCGTGGCGGCGACGGGCGGCCTCGTCGGCATCGGCTATTGGGACGCCGCGGTCTGCGACACCTCGCCCGCAAGCATCGCGAAGGCGATGAAGCATGTCCGCGACCTCGTCGGCATCGACCATGTCGCGCTCGGCAGCGATTTTGACGGCGCAACCACCGTGCGCTTCGACACCTCGAAGCTCGTCCAGATCACCCAGGCGCTGATCGACGCCGGCTTCACCGACGACGAGATCCGCGCCGCGATGGGCGGCAATGCGATCCGCGTGCTCGGCGCCGGGCTCGTCCCGCTGACCCCGCCGGCGCCATGATGATAATCCCTACCTCCGTTCGTGCTGAGCTTGTCGAAGCACCGTCCTTCTTTCTTCGGGCGTCGAAAGAAAGAACGGCCCTTCGACAAGCTCAGGGCGAACGGAGAGGGGGGAGATCATGATCCGCCTCGACGGCCACCAGCGTATCGAGGGCGAGCTCCGCGGCGGGGTGATCGCGCTCGGCAATTTCGACGGTTTCCACGCCGGGCACCAGGCCGTCGTCGGCCGCGCCGTCCGCCACGCGCGCGACGAGCGCCGCCCCGCGATCGTCGCGACCTTCGACCCGCATCCGGTGCGCTTCTTCAAGCCCGACGCCGCGCCCTTCCGCCTCACGACGCTCGACCAGCGGCAGGAGCTCTTCGCCGCCGCGGGCGCCGACGCGATGCTCGTCCTGCCCTTCGACGCCGCGCTCGCGGGGACGACGGCGGAGGACTTCATCACCGGACTGCTCCTCGACCGCTACGGCGCGAAAGGCGTCGTCACCGGCGCCGATTTCGTTTTCGGCAAGGGCCGCGGCGGCGACGTCGTCACCCTCGCCGACCATGCCCGCCGCCTCGGTTTCTTCACCGAGATGGTGGCGCCCGTCGACGACGCCGACGAGGTCATCTCGTCGAGCCGCATCCGCGAGGCGCTGCAGGCGGGCGACTGCAAGACCGCGACGCGCCTCCTCACGCGCCCTTTCACCGTGCGCGGCATCGTCCAGCACGGCGACAAGAACGGCCGCCTGCTCGGTTTCCCGACCGCGAACATCGACATGGGCAATTACCTCCGCCCCGCCTACGGCATCTACGCCGTCACCGGTCGCCTGCCGGGCGGGCGCGTGCTGAAAGGCGCCGCCAACCTCGGCATCCGCCCGAGCTTCGACCCGCCCAAGTTATTGCTCGAACCGCATTTCTTCGACTTCGCCGAGGATCTCTACGGGCAGGAGATCGACGTCGCCTTCCACGCTTTCATCCGGCCCGAGGCGAAGTATGACACGATGGACGCGCTGATGGCGCAGATCGCGGCGGACTGCGACGCGGCGAAGGATTTGCTAGCGAAGTTATGACCCCTCTCCCTTAAGGGAGAGGGTTGCGAAGACTTGGCAGCTCTGCTGCCTAGGCGAAGCTGGGTGAGGGGGTCTTTCTCTCGACGGGGCACACCCCCCCCTCACCCGCTGCGACTAAGCCGGCAAGCCGGCAAGTCTTGCTGCCCTCTCCCTGCAGGGAGAGGGTTCTCGCTATCGGGGGACGCATGACGACGAACGATGACTGGGCCGACGCGCTCGAAGGGCCGAAGAAAAAGCCGATGCGCCGCGGCACGAAAATCTTCCTCTGGCTCTTCGCCGCCTTCGTCGCCTGGGCGACCCTCTCGAACGCGAGCTGGCTCGCCCCCGACCCCGTCGGTAAACCCAAACTCATCGCGCACCGCGGCGTCCATCACCTCTACGACAAGCGCGCCGCCGCCGGCCGCGACACCTGCACCGCGCAGCATATCTACCCCCCGGACCACCAGATTTTGGAGAACACCCCCGAATCGATGCGCCTCGCGGTCGGCTATGGCGCCGCGATGGTCGAGGTCGATGTTGCCCCGACCAAGGACGGCCGCATGGTCCTGTTCCACGACTGGACCGTCGACTGCCGCACCGACGGCAAGGGCGAAACGCGCGACCTGACGCTCGCCCAATTGCAGGCGCTCGACATCGGCTATGGCTACACCGCCGACGGCGGCAAGACCTTCCCGCTCCGCGGCAAGGGTATCGGCAAGATGCCCACCGTCGAGGCGGGGCTCGCGGCGCTGCCCGTCCACCCGATCCTCTTCAACTTCAAATCGAAGAACGCGCAAGAGGCCGACCAGCTCGCCGCGATCCTGAAGGCATCGGGCCGCGACAGCGCCAAGATCGGCGACGCCTTCTACGGCCATGCCGCCCCGGTGAAACGCATGCGCGAGCTGCTGCCGACGAACTGGTCGTTCGATTTGAAGACCGAGGCGATGGCGTGCAGCAAGGACTATGTCACCTACGGCTGGACCGGCGTGGTCCCCGAAAGCTGCCGCAATGGCGTGATCGGCATCCCGGTCAATTATCAATGGGCCTTCTGGGGCTGGCCCGACCGGCTAATCGCGCGGATGGACAGCGTCGGCGCAAAGGTGATCGTCTTCGGCCCCTATGAGCGCGGCAAGTCGAACGAGGGCCTCAGCGACCCGCGCCAGCTCGCGAAAATCCCGTCGAGCTTCAACGGCTATATCTGGGTCGAGGACATCGCGGCGATAGGCCCGGCGCTGAAGCCGCGGCAGAAATAGACGCGAGCGGAGATTGCTCCGGTGCGGACAAATGTGATCCCCGGCGAAAGCCGGGGCCCAGCGCGCCAACACATATTCGCAAGCTTTGCGCCCACGCGAATCTGCGCTAAGCGCCGCGCACCATGACCGACAGCACCTCCGCCCCCGAGCAGCGCGACTATCGCGACACCGTCTTCCTGCCCAGGACCGACTTCCCGATGAAGGCCGGCCTGCCGCAGAAGGAGCCGGCGATTCTCGCCAAATGGATCGCGGGCAACCTCGAGGCGCAGATTCGCGAAAGCCGCAAGGGCCGCGAGCAGTTCATCCTCCACGACGGCCCCCCCTATGCGAATGGCGACATGCACATCGGCCATGCGCTCAACCATATCCTCAAGGACATGGTCGTCCGCACCCAGACGCTGAAGGGCAAGGACGCGCCTTATGTGCCCGGCTGGGACTGCCACGGCCTGCCGATCGAGTGGAAGGTCGAGGAGCAATATCGCAAGAAAAAGCTCAACAAGGACGAGGTGCCGGTCGAGGAATTCCGCGCCGAATGCCGCGCCTATGCGCAGCATTGGGTCGACACCCAGCGCGAGCAGCTGAAGCGCCTCGGCATCGGCGGCGACTGGGACCATCCCTATCTGACGATGGATTACGAAGCCGAAGCGACCATCGTGCGCGAACTGCTCAAATTCGCGGCGAACGACATGCTCTATCGCGGCGCCAAGCCGGTGATGTGGTCGCCGGTCGAAAAGACCGCGCTCGCCGAGGCCGAGGTCGAATATGAGGATATCGTCTCGACCCAGATCGACGTCGGCTTCGATATCACGGATTCGCCGATCCCCGAGCTGATCGGCGCAAAAGCGGTAATCTGGACAACTACACCGTGGACGATTCCGGTGAACCAGGCGCTCGCCTATGGTCCTGACGTCGATTACGCGCTCTTCCTGTGCGTCGGCGGTGCCGATAGTGAGCGCTTCGGTTACGATCCCGCAAACTGGATCGGTACTTACTTCTTGGTGGCTGAAAAACTCGTTCCCGAATTTGAAGCCCGCACAGGAATCAAGGCCGGCGAAGGCGACTATCGCCGCATCATCAAGGGCAGCGATCTGGCAGGCACGATCGCGCATCACCCGATGCAGGATCGCGTCTCGGGTCCGCTGGCTGAATTTTTCGCGCGCGCGCGGCCCTTCCTCGCGGGCGATTTCGTCACCACCGACAGCGGCACCGGCCTCGTCCATATGTCGCCCGACCATGGCGAGGATGATTTCGACCTCTGCAAGGCGAACGGGCTCGACCCCGTGTTCGCGGTCGAGGGCGACGGCAAGTACCGCGCCGACTGGGGCTGGCTCGGCGGTCAGGGCAGCGTCATCAACGCCAAGTTCAACGCCCCCGACGGCCCGATCTGCTCGGACCTTCGCGAAGCCGGCGCGCTCCTCGCCGCATCGGCCGATTACCAGCACAGCTACCCGCACAGCTGGCGCTCGAAGGCGAAGGTCATCTATCGCTGCACCCCGCAATGGTTCGTGCCGATGGACAAGGTGATGACCCACATCGAGCCCAAGGCGCCGCGCGAGCAGCGCTGGGAATCGGAAGGCGGCGCGATCAACCCGCATGAGGAGGATCTCTGCGACGCGCCGACGCTGCGTGCAGCAGCGATGCACGCGATCGAGCGCACGCGCTTCGTCCCCGAAAAGGGCCGCAACCGCATCGGATCGATGGTCAAGGACCGCCCCGACTGGGTGCTCAGCCGCCAGCGCGCCTGGGGCGTGCCGATCACGCTCTTCGTCGACCGCAAGACCGGCCAATATCTCAGTGACCCGATCGTCAACGACCGCATCGTCAACGCCGTCCGCGAAGGCGGTGTCGACGCGTGGAACGACGCGCGCGCGCAGGAATATCTGGGCGATAGCTACAACGCCGCCGATTACGAGCGCATCACCGACATCCTCGACGTGTGGTTCGATTCAGGCTGCACCCACGCCTTCGTGCTCGAAAGCGGCAAATGGCCCGCACTCGTCCGCCACGACGGCGGCACGCACAGCGCCGACCTGTACCTCGAAGGCAGCGACCAGCATCGCGGCTGGTTCCAGTCGTCGCTGCTCGAAAGCTGCGGCACGCGCGGGCAGGCGCCGTACAAGGCGGTGCTCACCCACGGCTTCACGATGGACAGCAAGGGCTTCAAACAATCGAAGTCGCTCGGCAACACCACCGACCCGGTCAAGGTGATGGAGACCAACGGCGCCGACATCATCCGCCTGTGGGCGCTGTCGGTCGATTTCACCGAGGACCACCGCATCGGCGACGAAATCCTCAAGGGCGTCGCCGACCAGTATCGCAAGCTGCGCAACACCTTCCGCTACCTGCTCGGCGCGCTCGACGGCTTTACCGAAGAAGAGCGCATCGCCGACGTCGCGGCGATGCCCGAGCTCGAGCGGCACATCCTCAGCCGGTTGTCGATGCTGGACACCCAGCTCAAGCAGGCCGTCGACGATTTCGACTTCAACACCTACACCCGCTTGCTGACCGACTTCTGCAACGAGGACCTCTCGGCCTTCTACTTCGACATCCGCAAGGACGTCCTCTACTGCGACCTCGGCCCCGCAGCGCCGCTCGGCACCGATACCCGCCGCGCCTATCGTAGCGTGCTCGATATCCTGTTCCACGCGCTCGTCCGCTACGCGACGCCGGTGCTGGTGTTCACCAGCGAAGAGGTTTGGGGCGCCCGCTATCCCGATGGAGGCAGCGTCCACCTGCTCGAATGGCCGGAAATCGCAGATAGCTGGTACGACGACGATCGCGACGGCTGGTGGGCCGAAATCCGCGAAGCGCGCCGCTCGGTGACCGAAGCCATCGAACCCCTGCGCCGCGAAAAGATCGTCCGTTCTAGCCTCGAAGCCAGGGTTTCGATGCCCGAGGTGCCGCACCTGAGCCCAGCAGACATGGCCGAAATCGCGATCACGGCCGCCGTCACCTATGGCGGGGAAACGGTGACCGTCACCCCCACCACCGACCACAAATGCGGCCGCTGCTGGCGCCACCTGCCCGAGGTCGCCGAGGACGGCGCCTTGTGCAATCGCTGCGACACGGTATTGAGCTAGGCCATGACAAAAAGACGTTCGCCGCATCTCAAATTCGGCCTGCTCATCGCGCTTTTCGCCTTCCTGCTCGACCAGTCCAGCAAATGGGTGATCATCACCCCGCTGTCGCTCGAGCTGAAGCGCGTGGTCACGATCCTGCCGATCTTCGACCTGCGCTGGGCCGAAAATTGCGGCATTTCGCTGTCGATGTTCGCGAGCTGCACCGAGACGACGCGCTGGACCCTCGTTGCGGTCACCGCGCTCGTCGCGCTCGCGGTCGCCTTCTGGATGACGGTCGAGAAGGCGAAGGGCGACGTCATCGCGCTCGCGCTGATCTTCGGCGGCGCGCTCGGCAATATCGTCGACCGCGTGCGTTACGGCTATGTCGTCGACTTCGCCGACCTGCATTTCGGCGAGTTCCGCCCCTTCATGATCTTCAACGTCGCCGATGCGTGCATCACCATCGGCGTGCTTTTGCTGGTTGCGCGCGCGCTGCTCTTGCGCGAAAAGGCGCCCGAGGCGGACGCGTCGACCGACAGGCCCGCCGCCGAGTAAACGGGGCGCATCAGGAGTTTTTTCACGTGAACCGGACCACCGCCATCCTTAGCGCCGCCCTGGCCGCCTCGACGCTCGCCGCGTGCGGGTCGAACAATCTGTTCAGCCGCGACCGCCCCGACGAAATGCGCGTCTCGCGCCAGGCGCCGCTGATCGTGCCGCCCGACTATTCGCTCGTCCCGCCGGCCCCCGGCGCCGCGCGTCCGGGCGGCGAGACCACCGCCGAACAGACGCTCCGCGCGCTCTTCGGCGGCGCCGCGCCGCGCAGCACGACCGAGGCCGCGATCATCGGCAGCGCCGACGGCGCGCGCGCCGACCCCGGCATCCGCAGCCAGGTCGGCAGCCCGACCACCGAGGTCGTCGACAAGGGCCTGGTCACCCGCGACATCCTCTTCGCCCCCGAAGGCGACGGCCGCGACGCCAGCGCCTCGATCCCGGGCGCATAAGGCTCCGCCCATCCAAAGAAATCGGGCCGTCTCGGCCGCCCTTTTTCATGCCCGGCGCACCTTAGCGGAAAAGGCTCGACAGGATCAACATCGCGACCAGGCTCTCGACCATCGCGCGCGAGGCGTGTCCGAAAGCGCGCAGGCGTCCGCATTCGAGATGCTGGTTGAACCACGCGGTCTGCAGAAAGCCGAACCACGAGAGTCCGAACAAGGTGAGTGCCAGGCCCGCGAGCGCCGACCAGTCGTGCCCCAGCTTGATCAATATCACCGCGGCGCCGAGCAGCATCGCCAAGACGGCGGCGACATAGCATTGGCTGTAGAAGGGCGCGCGCAGCGTGTCGCGGTTGACCTGCAGTTTCTGCGCGCGGACCATCCGCGTCGCCAGCATCACCGGGAACAGGCTGAAACTGACGATGCGCAGGATGATCAGGTCGGTATTGTTGCTGACGAACGCCGCCAGCCCGACCTTGCTGTTGATCACCGCGTCATTGCCGACCAGCGCGATCTCGGCGGCGTGGACGAGGATCAGCGACAAGAGCAGGAACAGCGGCGGGCTCAGCGTATCGGTATATTGCTGCTCGGCGGCATCGCCCTGCTCGCTGTCCGAATAATCCATCATCTGCAGCGGATGCACCAACGTGCGCCACAGCGTGATCGGATAGAAGACCAGCCACGACATCACCTCGTAGAGCAACTCGTCGAGCGATTGCAGGAGGTTGAAGAAGTTCATGGGCGACGCCTTTCGCTGTCGCGCCTTTCATTCATCGCTTCGGCCGGAATGTCCATTGCGGTTCAATTGGCGACGCACCATTCTTGCCGCAAAATCCGTTTCGCTATACATGTATGGCGTAAGGAAGTTGCCATGCTCGCTATTCGCCTGGACAAAGAACTCGAAGACCGGCTTGCGGCGGCTGCCAAACGTGCCGGTCGGACGAAGACCGCGCTCGCACGCAAGGCGATCGAAGAATATATCGATGAGCTCGAAGATATTGCTCTGCTCGAAGCGACCTTGGCGGACTATGATCCCAGCAAGAATATCTCCATGGCAGAGATGAGGCGCGAACTTGGCCTGGACGCTTGAGGTCTCGGACCAAGCGCGCAAACAGCTTCGCAAGATCGGTATAAAGCAAGCGGACCGCATTACGCGGGTGCTGACCGAAATCGCTCAACTGGATAACCCGCGCCAGCGCGGCCATGCGCTCGTCGGCGGCTATGCCGACCACTGGCGATACCGTATCGGCGACTATCGGGTGATCGTCCGGATCGAGGACGGCCGCATGGTCATCATCGTTATCGCGATTGGCCACCGCCGCGAGATTTATCGTTAGGGCGGCACCTAAGCCCGCGCCCCCGCCTCCTCGACGCCCGCGCTGTTGTGGCGCAGCGCCTTCAGCACCGTGTCGACGATCTGCGGCGCATTGAGCCCCGCCTGGTCATATTGCAGCTCGGGCTTGTCCTGGTCCTGGAACATGTCGGGCAGGCGCATCGTGCGCAGCTTCAGCCCCGCGTCGATCAGCCCCTCGTCGCTCGCCAAGGTCAGCACATGCGCGCCCAGCCCGCCGGCGCTGTTCTCCTCGATCGTCACGCAGACCTCGTGGCTCGCGAGCGTCTTGCGAATGAGCTCCTCGTCGAGCGGCTTGGCGAAGCGAAGGTCGATCACGCTGGTCGAAAGCCCACGGGCTTCCAAAGTGTCGGCCGCCTTCAGCGCCTCGGCGAGCCTTGTGCCGAGCGACAGGATCGCGACCGTCTTGCCGCTGCGCACGACACGCCCCTTGCCGATCTCGAGCTTTTGCGGAACCTCGGGCAAAGCCACCCCGGTGCCGTTTCCGCGCGGATAGCGGAAGGCGATCGGGCCGGCGTCATATTCGGCGGCGGTATAGGTCATATGGACCAGCTCGGCCTCGTCGGCGGCCGCCATCACGACCATGTTCGGCAACGTCGCGAGGTAAGTGACGTCGAACGACCCCGCGTGCGTCGAGCCGTCGGCGCCGACCAGCCCCGCGCGGTCGATCGCGAAGCGCACCGGCAGATTCTGGATCGCGACATCGTGGACGACTTGGTCGTATGCGCGCTGGAGGAAGGTCGAATAGATGGCGGCAAAGGGCCGCATCCCCTGCGCCGCCAGCCCCGCGGCAAAGGTTACCGCATGCTGCTCGGCGATGCCGACGTCGAAGGTCCGGTCGGGATGGGCCTTGGCAAATTTATCGACGCCGGTCCCCGACGGCATCGCCGCGGTGATCGCGACGATGCGCCTGTCGGTCTCGGCGAGCTTCGCCAGCGTCTCGCCGAAGACATTCTGATACGCCGGCGGCCCCGGCGGCGCCTTGGCCTGCACGCCGGTGACGACGTCGAATTTCTGGACGCCATGATATTTGTCGGCGGCGGCCTCGGCGGGGGCATAGCCCTTGCCCTTCACCGTCACCGCATGGATCAGCACCGGGCCATGGTCGCTGTCGCGCACATTCTCGAGCACCGGGATCAGATGGTCGAGATTATGCCCGTCGATCGGCCCGACATAATAGAAACCGAGTTCCTCGAACAGCGTCCCGCCCATCGCCATGCCGCGCGCATATTCGTCGGTCTTCTTCGCCGCCTTGTGCAAGGGCTCGGGCAGCTTCCTTGCGAAGCGCCGCGCGATCTCGCGCAGCTCGAGGAAGGGCCGCGACGACACCAGTTTGGCCAGATAGGCCGACAGCCCGCCCACCGGCGGCGCGATCGACATGTCGTTGTCGTTGAGGATCACGATCAGCCGGTTGCCCGCCTGCTGCGCATTGTTCATCGCCTCATAGGCCATGCCCGCCGACATCGACCCGTCGCCGATCACCGCGATCGCGCGCCCGGGCTCGTCCTTCAGCTTGTTGGCGATCGCGAAGCCCAGCGCGGCGCTGATCGAGGTCGACGAGTGCGCCGCCCCGAACGGGTCATATTCGCTCTCGCTGCGCTTGGTGAACCCCGACAGCCCGCCGCCCTGGCGCAAGGTGCGAATCCGGTCGCGGCGCCCGGTGATGATCTTGTGCGGATAGCATTGGTGGCCGACGTCCCACACGATCTTGTCGCGCGGCGTGTCGAACACATAATGGAGCGCGGTGGTCAGCTCGACCACCCCCAGCCCCGACCCCAGGTGCCCGCCGGTGGTGCCGACCGCGCTGATCATCTCGGCGCGCAGTTCGTCGGCGAACTGGCGCAGATCTTCGGGCTTCAGCTTGCGGAGGTCGGCGGGGACATCCACCGTGTCGAGCAGCGGTGTAGACGGACGATCGGTCATGCCCCGGTCATAAGACTAACCGCCGATAGTGTCGAACGAAAAGGGGTCTGCGGGATAGCCATAGGCTGGAAGCCAAACCTCTCGCTATGACAGATGCGTTCGCCGCTACCCGCCCTTATCCTCCCCCTCGCCCCGCTTCGCCGCACCCACCTGCGCATAGAGGCCGCGCACCATCAGGTCGGTGAACACCAGCATCACCCCGACCATCCCGACGAGCAGCGCGACCGCGGCGACCGGGAACGGCCCGATTTCGGTCAGCACCCCGCGCCGCATCGCCACCGCGAGCAAGGCGGCGGCGAGCATCAGCGCATAGCCGAAAAGGCGCGGCTTCCGGCTCACGCCCGCACCGCCGGCGCCGCCATGACGCCGACGCGGTTCAGGCGCCCGCAAGGCGCGTCGAAGCAGAAGATGGGCGACATGGCGCTTAGCATGGGAACTAAATCGCGCCCCGGCAAGTCTCTGTCTTTCCAAGCCCCCCTGGCTCGCTTACACGCATGTCACGAGGGGCAAGACCAACAGGAACCGTAAAACCTATGCCGATCCCCGCCTTCTTCTCCCGCATGGCCCTTCCGGCGCTGATGCTCGCCGCCGCCGCGCCCGCGCAGGCGATGGACGGACCGCTCGGCTACGATGTCGCCGCGCTCGGCGGCAGCGAGGTCGCGCCGGGCCTCCCCGCGCCCGTCCTGCCCGCGCCCGCCGCCTATCTGCAGGACCGCGAGATCGACGAGGCGATCCTCTTGCCGACCGCCTCGCCCGAGGGAGACGACGACCGCAAATGGTCGCGCGACTATATCTCGGTCGCCGCCGGCGTGATCACCGCGCCCAGCTACAACGGCTCGGACGACCGCGTCGTGCTGCCCGGCTTCTACCTGCGCGGGCGGCTCAGCGGATTCAGCTTCTCGACCCGCGGCACCAATCTCCAGGTCGACCTGATCCGCCAGAAGCGCGGGCAGAAGACCGATTTCAAATTCGGCCCGATCATCAATTTGCGCAGCGACCGCACCGGCCGGATCAAGGATCCGCAGGTCGAGGCGCTCGGCGAAAAGAAGATGGCGGTCGAACTCGGCCTCTCGACCGGGATCACCCACACCGGCATCGTCACCAGCGGCTACGACCAGGTCGGCTTCCGCGTCGTCGGGCTCTACGACGTGTCGGACCGGCACGGCAGCTGGGTCGTCTCGCCGACGATCGACTATGGCACCCCGCTGTCGAAGCGGGCCTTCGTCGGCGTCTCGGCGTCGGTGAACGTCTATGGCAAGGGTTTCGGCCGCTATTATTTCGACGTCGACCCGCTCGGCAGCGCGGCGAGCGGCCTGCCCGTATATAATCGCGCGGGCAGCAAGGTCACCGCCGGGAAATATACGCTCGGCGTCGCGGGCGCCTATGGCCTGTCGGGCGACCTCAGGAAGGGTTTCGTGCTGATCGGCGGCGCGCAATACGGCCGCATGCTCGGCCGCTATGCCGATTCGCCGATCGTCGCCGACGCGGGCAGCGCCGACCAGTGGCTCGGCGGCATCGGCCTCGCCTATCAATTCTAGGGTCCGTACGGACCCTGGCGGGGCGATGCCCTCTTCGTTCCGGGGGGAAGCGAAGTGGAAGAAGACCGGATCCTGCGCCTGATGCCATGGTTCTTCGCCGGCATCGGCGCGCTGTTCGCGGGCATCGGCCTGTGGATGGCCAAAAGCGAGATGCGCGGCCGCCGCTGGCACGAGGTCGAGGGCCGCGTGATCGGCCACGACAGCCACTGGAGCAGCGACAGCGACGGCGACCGCACGCTGATGCACACCGCGACGATCGAATATCGGCTCGCCGGGGTGACGAAGCAGATGCGCGACAGCCTGTCGACCAACCGGCCGCGGCCGGTCGGCAGCGTGATGCGCGTGCGCTACAACCCCGACGATCCGGACGACGTCATGGTGTGGGCGCCGCTATGCAACGGCTGCTTCATCGGCATCTTCGCCGGGCTGGGCCTGCTCTTCGTCGCCATCGGCACGGTATGGATCCTGGTGGCGGAGGTTTGACCGCCTGCGGGCGAAAGGCGCCACCCCCGGAAACCGCCGCGGCCGCCCGAAGGGGCTTTGTGCCGCCGCGCCTTTGTGCGAGACCCGATCATCTCGCACCAAGGCCGAAGAAAGCGATGTCCGACCCGAAAGCGCTGATCGACCAGCTCGACCTCGCCCCGCATCCCGAGGGCGGCTGGTATCGCGAAACCTGGCGCGGTCCGCCGGGCGAAGGCGGCCGCGCCGGCGGGACCGCGATCCATTTCCTGCTCGAGGCCGGGCAAAGCTCGCACTGGCACAAGGTCGACGCCGAGGAATTCTGGCTCTGGCACGCGGGCGCGCCGCTCGCGCTGGCGATCGCCGCGACCGACGCCGACGCGCCCGTCCACCACCGCCTCGGCCCCGACGTCCTCGCGGGCGAGGCGCCCCAGCTCCGCATCCCCGCGCATCACTGGCAGGCCGCGCACGCCGACCGCGGCTGGGCGCTCGTCAGCTGCCTCGTCGTCCCCGGCTTCGACTTCGCGGGCTTCACGCTGGCGCCCGAGGGCTGGTCGCCGGGCTGATGCCAAAGCGCGTGGACATTTGTCCCGCCCCGCCCTAACGTCGCGCCATCCCCGGGGAGCCTGTGTGCAGCAACAGGTTGAGAGCGGAACAGCCCGCGACCCGTCGAACCTGATCCCGGTAACTCGGGCGGAGGGAGGGCCGGCGTTCCACTCGCGGAATCCGTCTTTCGCTCCGGCACAAGAAACGGAGCGACTGCACATGGCCGACATCGATTCCCGCCTCGACAAGACGCAAGCCACCCCCATCGGGGTCACCACCGGCCCGATCCGCGGCAGCCGCAAGGTGCACATCGCCTCGCCCACCGGCAGCGGCATCCGCGTCGCGATGCGCGAGATCGACCTCGACCCGCATTCGGGCGAGCCCAGCGTCCGCGTCTATGACACCAGCGGGCCCTATACGGACCCCGACGCGAACATCGACATCGCCAAGGGCCTCCCCGAACTGCGCGCCAGCTGGATCCGCGCGCGCGGCGACGTCGAGGAGGTGACCCAGCGCGAGGTCCGCCCCGAGGACAACGGCCAGCTCGGCCCCGACCGCTCGGGCGGCGTCCCCGCCTTCCCCAACGTCCGCAAGCAGGTGCTGCGCGCCAAGCCCGGCGCCAACGTCAGCCAGATGCATTACGCCCGCCGCGGCATCGTCACCCCCGAGATGGAATATGTCGCGACCCGCGAGAATCTCGGCCGCGAACGCCTCACAGAATATGTCCGCGACGGGCAGGACTGGGGCGCGAGCATCCCCGATTACGTCACCCCCGAATTTGTTCGTGATGAAGTGGCAAGGGGCCGCGCGATCATCCCGTCGAACATCAACCACCCCGAAAGCGAGCCGATGGCGATCGGCCGCAACTTCCTCGTCAAGATCAACGCCAATATCGGCAACAGCGCGGTCGCCTCCGACGTCGGACAAGAGGTCGACAAGATGGTCTGGTCGATCCGCTGGGGCGCCGACACCGTCATGGACCTCTCGACCGGCCGCAACATCCACGACACGCGCGAATGGATCCTCCGCAACTCGCCCGTCCCGATCGGCACCGTCCCCATCTATCAGGCGCTCGAAAAGGTCGGCGGCATCGCCGAGGAACTGAGCTGGGAGATCTTCCGCGACACGCTGATCGAGCAGGCGGAGCAAGGAGTCGACTATTTCACTATCCACGCGGGCGTCCGCCTGCCCTACGTCCCCCTCGCCGCGAAGCGCGTCACCGGCATCGTCAGCCGCGGCGGCAGCATCATGGCGAAATGGTGCCTCGCGCATCACAAGGAAAGCTTCCTCTACGAACGCTTCGACGAGATCACCGAGATCATGAAGGCCTATGACATCGCCTACTCCCTCGGCGACGGCCTCCGCCCCGGCAGCATCGCCGACGCCAACGACGAGGCGCAGTTCGCCGAGCTCTACACGCTCGGCGAACTCACCAGGCGCGCGTGGGAGCAGGATGTCCAGGTGATGATCGAGGGCCCGGGCCATGTCCCGATGCACAAGATCAAGGAGAATATGGACAAGCAGCTCGAGGCGTGCGGCGAGGCGCCCTTCTACACGCTCGGGCCGCTCACCACCGACATCGCGCCGGGCTACGACCATATCACCAGCGGCATCGGCGCCGCGATGATCGGCTGGTACGGCACCGCGATGCTCTGCTACGTCACCCCCAAGGAGCATCTCGGCCTCCCCGACCGCGACGACGTCAAGGTCGGCGTCGTCACCTACAAGCTCGCCGCGCACGCCGCCGACCTCGCCAAGGGCCACCCCGCCGCCAAGGTCCGCGACGACGCGCTGTCGAAGGCGCGCTTCGAATTCCGCTGGCGCGACCAGTTCAACCTGAGCCTCGACCCCGACACCGCCGAGCAGTACCACGACCAGACGCTCCCCGCCGAGGGCGCCAAGACCGCGCATTTCTGCAGCATGTGCGGCCCCAAATTCTGCTCGATGAAGATCAGCCAGGAGGTGCGCGAGTTCGCGAAGCTGCAGAACCAGGACAGCGCCGCCTTCATCGCCGCCGAGGACGCCGAAAAGGGCATGGCCGAAATGAGCCGGGTCTATGAAGACACCGGCCGCGAGCTCTACATGGGCGCGGGCGACCGCGAGCATGACTGAGGCCGACCGCCCGGCGGAGGCGCGCTGACGTGCCGCCGCGGCTCCGCATCGCGCGGATCGCCGCGCTGCTCCTGCTGCTCCCCGCCGGGCTGGTCTGCGTGGGCTTTCCCTTCTATCGCCTGACGCTGCCGCAGGGCTGGGGGATCGTCGACGACACGCGCGCCGCCTTCGGCGCCGGGACCGACGCCGGTCCGCTGAAAGCGGCCTATGTCGACTGCACGCGCGAGCGCGCCGGCTCGAACTCGCGCCGCGGCATCGGGATGACCGAATATGCCTGCGTGATCGACCTCGCCGAGGCGCCGCCCGCCGCCGCGGCGCCCGCCCCCGGTCCCGCGCAGGCCGCCCCGCCCGGCGGCGCGGGCGGCGACCCCTATGCCGGGCTGGGCTATGAAGAGGCGATGGCGAAGTGGCAGGCGGCGACCGCCGAACAGACCCGCCGCGAGGCCGCCGCGCTCGACGCCATGATCGCGAAGTCGCGCGCGCACGGCGATCCGTCCAACCGCATCGAGCGCCGCCTCGCCACCGACCGCAGCGGCGAACTCCCCGCGGTCCGCATCCTCTCGGCCGCCGGCGAACCGCGCCGCGTCGGCCTCGTCTGGGGCGCGGGCGAGCTCGCCTGGCGCTGGACCAGCTGGCTGGTCAGCAGCCTGCTGATCTTCGCCTTCGGCGGATTCTGCCTGTACGCCGTGCGACTGGCGTGGAAGCGGCGGTGAGGGGCGGCGGCGTATCAGAATGGTGTCCCCCCAATCGGAATCGGCGCGCCGCCAATTGAGGGGTTATTGCACCTGTTACCGTAATTGGCGTAATTCGGGAGCATGATTGAAGAACCTACAGGTGGAAACGGAAGCTATGATACGCCAAACCTTATCTTCCTGAGCAGCTGCCATACCATATTAGAGAAGAAAGGCCATGAGTCGCGCGCGCAATTCGTCTAGATCGCGCATTTCACATTCCCATATCACCAAAACACGCCAATCATCTGCGTTCAAATCTTTAAGCGCTTGGGCGTCCCGTTCCATATTGCGATGAATCTTCCTCCGCCAATAGGCCGCGTTGGTCTTCGGTACGCGCGCGCCCCTCGCGCAGCAATGCCCGTGCCAAAAGCACCCGTGAACGAAGATAGCCTTTCGCCGACCGGGGAACACAAGGTCAGGCCGACCGGGCAGGTCGGCGCGGTGCAAGCGGAAGCGGAAACCAAGCGCATGAGCTAGTCGACGAACGACCATCTCCGGTTTCGTATCGCGCGACTTGACCGACCGCATGATGGCGCTTCGGTCGATTAGTCTTCTCCTTTGTCGCCCTCGATTGGTTCTGCCAGATTCAAGAGCTCTCGATGATATTTCTGAAGGCGCTGAAAATGAGCCTGGATCGCAACAGCGATTTCGGGAGAATTTTTAACGGCAAGGAAATGACTTACAATCTGCGAATATTGCTCTGCCTGACGCGGCAGTCGAAGCGCCGGATCTCGCTTTTCCTCGATTTCGCTGTCAGCCATGACTTGAACGATTTCTACCGGCTCTGGAATGTTGATCGGCTCCGGTGGCGCAGCCGGCACCCGGCCATTCATCAATGCCGACTTTGGATGAAACGAGTGAAAAAGCGCGTCCTCTAGCGGAGTAATCTCCATGGGATTGTCGACTGGATACGCCCAAACGTAGGCAATTTCCCACACGTCAATCTGGCGGTTTGCAATGATATCCGAACGAGCAGACGTCAAATGCCGGTTCACGCGCGAGCGAATACCATCGCGGGACTGACCAACGTAAAGCGGCACGCCGTCAAGGTCGCATAATACATAACAACCGATTTTATTAGTTAGCTTCCGGACCTGCTTCCGCCGAAAGTCAAGATCTATCGCCAAAGACCCCCCCGTTACGCCGCCATTGCATTATCGTTACCAGTTCCCACGCCAAGGATCGGCTCGACGATCTGCGACGCGATGTAACGAACGACCGGCACACAAACGCCATCACCGGCGACGTGATAAGCGTCATTGTATCGATCGGGCAGAATATAGCTGTCGTCAAGGCCCATTAGCCTGGCGGCTTCGCGGGGCGACAATAACCGAGAGCGGATTGAGCTTCCTTCAACGACAATGATCGCCTGACGGCTCGATCCACCAGCTGGAGTCCGCAAGCATCCGGCAATGTTGTCGAACCGGACTTCCGCCCGCTGCCGCTTCACTCCCTCATCGTCGATACGCGTGCGCTTATAAACACCGCCTACTCGGCGTTCACCCGAGGCACTTGCCTGCTCAACCTTTGCGAGATGAAGTGGCGTCATCATGGCCAGCAACCGTTCAGTTTCGGCCTTTGAATGCCAGCGACAGTGCAAGGGCTTCTCTTCGATAATGTCGGCGAATCCGAGATTCCGCGCCGGGGGTCTCGCGAGATGCCACCAGAGCCATTGCGCCTTGGCCTTGCCCTTTAGCCCGGCTTGGGCGGCGCAAAGCGCGGGCGTGTGCCAAAGATTGTCAGCCGAGAGGCGTATATATTGATCGGGAATTTCAACGTCTTCTGCGAACGCGACGAAGAACAGCCGTGGTCGGCTTTGCGGGACAAAGTGCTTCGCGTCGATAACAACAGCACCATACTGATATCCCGCCCCCGAAAGCGCGTCGCAAATGACCTCAAAATCCCGACCTTCGCGCGACGTGATCGCGCCAGTGACATTTTCTAGGACTATAACGCGGGGGCCACGGCCCTCATTGCGAAGTTGTACCATTAGATTCCAGAACGGCCAGAACGTCCCAGATCGCGTCATGATCTCTGCCGATGCTTCGCCCAAACCTCGATACTTCCCCGCCAGCGACAAATCTTGACAAGGAAACGACGCCCACGTCACGTCGGAGCGCCCTTCAAGCTCATCGGTGGTCACTCGACTGACGTCACCACACACGAAATGATCGTCGCCCCAATTCGCAGCGTAGGCGCGGGCCTTCATTTCGCTGAAATCGTTCGCGAAAGCACAGCGCCATCCGTCGCCGAACCCGGCGCGAGCCATGCCGCCTCCTGCGAAAAACTCAAATAGCGTGGGTTTCAAGGTTCGCGTCTCCCTTTTTCGATAAGAACGTAGCGCGAACTGCGTCTAACGGAAATCCCTATTGTGTCGTTCTCATCCAGTATGGAGCACGTTTAAGTACAGGACACTCATTCCCCGATCACCCCCTCTACCCTGCTACACCTCCTCCACGGGTGCCGAGCCCCCCTATATCATGGCCAAGCCGCCGCCGGCGTTTCGGGCACAGATCGCCCCCCGCAGCCCCTGAGTCCGACCCCGCTCCCCGCCCCTAACCCGCCAGCGCCATCCGGTCGCGGCCGCCGTCCTTGGCCGCATAGAGCGCCGCGTCGGCGCGCGAGAGCAGGGCGTCGAGGCTTTCGCCCGGCTGCGCCACCGCGACGCCGAAGCTGCACGTCATGCGTTGCAGCCCGGCCGCGGCGGGGACGGGCATGTGCGCCAGTTCGCCGGCGATGCGCGCAACCAGCGCCGCGGCGTCGGTTTCGGCGGGCACCAGCAGCGCGAATTCCTCGCCGCCGATCCGCGCGACCAGCCCGCCTTCGGGCGCGGCGCGCGCGAGGACGGCGGCGGCGTGGGTCAGCGCCAGGTCGCCCGCGGCATGCCCCATGCTGTCGTTGATGCGCTTGAAATGGTCGATGTCGGCGATCAGCAGCTGCACCGGCGCGCCCGCCGCCAGCCGCGCCCGCGCGTCCTCGACAAAGGCGCGGCGGTTCGCCAGCCCGGTCAGCGCATCGCACCCCGCCAGCGTCTCCAGCGCCGCATTCGCCCGGTGCAACCGCCAGCTCAGCCACGCGATCCAGCCATAGGCGGGGGGCGCGACCAGCAACGGCACGATCGCCGCCGCCCACATCGCGCCGCCATATTCCAGGTCGCCGAAGCTGACGAAACTCAGGTGCGTGAACAGCATCGACGCCGCGACCGAAAAGCCGACGACCAGCACCCCGCCCAGGATCAGGCGGCGGAAGCTGACACGGCGGGCGGCGCGATGCGGCATGGCGCGATCATAACGGCGCAGGGTAAAAACATCTTAAGCAAAATGCCGCGCGCCGCGCGCGCCGGTCCTATTTTGCACATCGACCCCGAAAACCCCTTTCCTAATAAATTTTCGTCTGGTTTATCCTGCCCGATGAAGCAGGAAAAAATCCCCCCTCGCCCCGCCGCCGGCCGCGCCGCGCGGACGCCGCGCAATCCCGTCCGCATCGCCAAGCCGCGCCGCGCGCCGCCCGACGACTCGCGCAAGCTCGGGTCGCTCCCCGATTTCGTGCCCGCAAGCCCGCGCGAACGCCACGACGGCTGGACCCCCGACAAGCAGGTCGCCTTCATCGACGCGCTCGCCGAATCGGGCTGCGTGACCGAGGCGTGCGAGCGCGTCGGCCAGGCGCCCTCGACCGCGTACCGCCTGCGCCGCCGGCCCGACGCCTACAGCTTTCGCGCCGCGTGGGACGCCGCGCTCGACCATGCGATCCGCCGCCTGTCCGACGCGGCGTTCAGCCGTGCGCTGCACGGCGTCGCGCGCCCGGTCTTTTTCCAGGGCGAACAGGTCGGCGAGCGGCGCTTTTACGACGAGCGGCTGACGATGTTCCTGCTGCGCTACCGCGACCCCGACGCCTATGGCGCCTGGCGCGACCGCCGCGAACCGCGCCGCCGCCCCGACGCGCAGGCGATCGAACTCGGCCGCTGGACCAACCATGTCGCCGAGGATGCGTGGGATACCGACGCCGGCATCGCGGTCGACCGCGAGCGCGAGGAGGATGCGACCGAGTGGCTGACCGACGAAGAGGTGCTACAGGTCGAGCAGGCGGCGGCGCAGCGCGCGCGCCCCACGCCGGAAGAGACCGACGCCTGGATCCTCGCCGGGATCGCGGTGATGCGGCGGCTGAAGGCGCAGGGGATCGACACCGCGGCGCTGGCGAAGGGCGAATTCGCGCGCCACGTCGATGCCGAGCTCGCGCGCCACGCCGCCGCCGGCTCGCTCGCCGCGCCGTCCGGCGCCAGGGGCGCGCCGGGCGCGAAAGGGCGCAACACAGGGGGGACGTAGCGTGACTTTCGTGACCTTTGGAATAATATTGCGCGACCGAATCGGAGCAGCGCCCCCAGGATGACCGACACCACCCCCGCC
>SCNT01000024.1 GCA_005503165.1 Sphingomonadaceae bacterium 3R27E2-A | reverse complement strand
GGTTGGATTGCCCCCGGCAATCCAAGTCCGGTCCGGGGGACCGGACGACCCCAAACTGTCCCCCTCCCCATCGCTGCGCGACAGGGAGGATTATTACGTCCGCTCCCCACCCCCAAACAGCCGCCCGCGAAGCCGCGCAAAAAAAGCGCTGTCCTAATAAATTCGCGCCGCATAGCGTCACCGGATGAATTCGCCTGATCGTAGCGCCTTTTCCTCCCGCCCGTTGCCCCCAAAGTCATCGGACGGGAAAAAGAGAGGGGGTACGTAGCGTGACTTTCGTGACCTTTGAAACAAAGTTGCGCGAATCGCCGGCGTATCGACATTCGCATTGGCGGGGAGCGGGTGGCGCGCTATCGGCGGCGCCATGAGCCTGTTCGCGCCCGCCTCCTGCCCCCGCCTGATCGTCAAGATCGGCTCGGCGCTGCTCGTCGACCCGGACGGTGCAGTGCGGCGCGAGTGGCTCCGGGGGATCGCCGCCGACATCGGAGAGCGGACGCGCGCGGGGCAGCAGGTCGCGGTGGTCTCGTCGGGCGCGATCGCGCTCGGCGCGCGGCGGCTGGGCCTCGCGAAGGGCGGCCGCGCGACCCTCGAAGATGCGCAGGCGGCCGCGGCGACCGGGCAGATCGCGCTGAGCCAGGTCTGGGCCGAGGTGCTCGGCGCCGAAGGGCTGACCGCGGCGCAGATGCTGGTGACGCTCGACGATCTCGAGCATCGCCGCCGCTATCTCAACGCCGCGGCGACGCTCGACCGGCTGCTCAGCCTCGGCGTCGTGCCGATCATCAACGAGAATGACAGCGTCGCGACCGAGGAAATCCGCTTCGGCGACAACGACCGGCTCGCAGCGCGCGTCGCACAGGCCGCGGCGGCGGGCGGCGTGATCCTGCTCAGCGACATCGACGGCCTCTACGACCGCAACCCGGCGCAGCCCGGCGCGCAGCATATCGCGCGAATCGAGCGCATCGACGCCGCCATCGAGGCGATGGCCGATACCGGCTCGGCCTCGGGCATGGGATCGGGCGGCATGGTGTCGAAGATCGCCGCGGCGCGCATCGCCAATGCCGCGGGCGCGCATCTCGCGATCGTATCGGGCCATATCGACCATCCGCTGTCGACCGAAGCGCGCCACAGCCTGTTCGTCGCCGAACGCGGCGCGAGCGCGCGCAAGGCCTGGCTCGCGGGCGGGCTGACCGCCAAGGGGCGGCTGACCATCGACGCCGGCGCCGCGAAAGCGCTCAGCGGCGGCGCGAGCCTGCTCGCCGCGGGCGTCACCGCCGCATCGGGCCACTTCGCGCGCGGCGACATTCTCGACATCGCCGGACCCGACGGCCGCGTCGTGGCGCGCGGCCTCTCCGAATATCCCGATGCCGACGCGGCCGCGATCCTCGGCCTCGGCCGCGACGCGCAGGAGGCGGCGCTCGGCTACGCCCCGCGCGCCGCGATGGTCCACCGCGACCATATGGTGCTGCTGTGACCACCCCCACGCTGGCGATGACCGGCGCAACCGGCTTCGTCGGCGGCGCGACGCTGCGCCATGCGGTCGAGGCGGGCTGGCGCGTCCGCGCCCTCACCCGCCGCCCGCAGGCGGAACGCGCGGGCGTCACCTGGATCATGGGCGCGCTCGACCGGCCGGAGAGCCTCGCCGAGATGGCGGCGGGCAGCGACGCGGTGATGCACATCGCCGGCGTCGTGAACGTGCCGACGCGCGCGGCGTTCGAGGCGGGCAACGCCACCGCGACGAGCAACGTCGTCGACGCCGCGCGCGGCGCGGGGATCGCGCGCTTCGTCCATGTCTCGTCGCTCGCCGCGCGCGAGCCCGGCATTTCGAACTACAGCTGGTCGAAGGCGCGCGCCGAGACGATCGTCAAGGCGAGCGGGCTCGACTGGACGATCGTGCGCCCGCCCGCGGTGTTCGGCCCCGGCGATACCGAGATGCTCGACCTGTTCCGCATGGCGCGGCGCGGCATCGCATTGCTGCCACCCGCGGGACGCATGTCGGCGATTTACGTCGACGAGCTCGCACGGCTGCTCGTCGCGCTCGCCCCCGACCGCGACGTCAGCATCGGCCAGATCTACGAACCCGACGACGGCAAGCCCGGCGGCTGGTCGCACCGCAGCTTCGCGCGCATGATCGGCCGCGCCGTCGGACGCAGCCATGTCTCGACCTTGTCGGTGCCCGCCGCGGTGCTCAGGGCCGGCGGGCGCCTCGACAAGATGGTGCGCCGCAGCCGCGCCAAGCTGACCCCCGACCGCGCGCGCTATATCGCGCACCCCGACTGGGTCGCCGCGACCGGCGCCTGCCCGCCGCCCGCGCTGTGGCGGCCCGCGCGCGACACCGGCGAGACGCTCGCCGAGACGGTGCGCTGGTATCGGAAAGAGGGGTGGCTGTGACGAATAATCATCCCCACCGCTTCGCGGCAGGGAGGATCAAGTTGTTCGCCCCCTCCCCGCCCCCCGCCCGTCGAAGCGTGCATTGCCAACGCCGGGCCGCATCCCTAGGTTTGCGGGCATGACCGACACCACCGCGAACAACCCCAACGATCCCGCCGGCCCCTGGGCGATCCCCGTGCGCCGCCCGCTGCCCGGCGACGACAAGCCGAAGAGCACGACCAGCTTTCCGCGCAAGGTCTGGAACCTGCTCGTCGCGATCAAGGACGGGCTGGCGCTCATTTTCCTGCTGCTCTTCTTCGTCACGCTCTTCGGCCTGCTCGCGGGGCGCCCCAACGCCGGGCTTCCGGTCAGCGAGGGCGCGCTCTTGATCGAGCTCGACGGCATTGTCAGCGAGCAGCCCGCCGAGATCGACCCCTTCGCCGCGCTGTCGGGCGGCAATAATTTGAAGGAAGTCCGGGTCCGCGATGTCGTCCACGCGCTCGAAAGCGCCGCCGACGACAGCCGGGTGACCTCGGTCGTGCTCGATCTCGACCGCTTCCTCGGCGGCGGGCAGGTGTCGCTCGCCGAGATCGGCGACGCGATCGACAAGGTGCGCGCGAAGAAAAAGCCGGTGCTCGCCTTCGCCACCGCCTACACCACCGACAGCTATCAGATCGCCTCGCACGCGAGCGAGGTCTGGGCCGACCCGATCGGCGGCGTCGCCATCGCCGGGCCCGGCGGCTCGCGCCTCTATTACAAGGGGCTGATGGACCGCCTCGGCGTCACCGCGAACATCTACCGCGTCGGCACCTTCAAGAGCGCGGTCGAACCCTATCTGCGCGCCGACCAGTCGCCCGAGGCCGAGGCCGCCAACCTCGCCTATGCCGGCGCGTTGTGGGAGCAATGGCTCGCCGATGTGAAGAAGGCCCGGCCCACGGCGAAGATCGATCCCTTCATCGCCGACACGGGCGCCGCGGTGCGCGCCGCGGGCAACGACCTCGGCAAGGCCTCGCTCGACGCCGGGCTGGTCGACAAGCTCGGCAGCCGCATGGCGTTCGCGAGCCGCGTCGCCGAAATCAGCGGCACCTACGACGACAGCCAGCCGTGGAATTATAACGCCATTCCCCTGGAAAACTGGGTCGCCGCCAACCCGCCGAAGCAGCCGGGCAGCGCGATCGCGGTCGTGCCCGTTGTCGGCGAGATCGTCGACGGCGAGGCGCCGAACGGCGTCGCGGGCGGCGAGACCGTCGCGCAGCATATCCTCGACGCCGCGGCCGACGACAGCATCAAGGCGATCGTGCTGCGCGTCGATTCGCCCGGCGGCTCGGTGCTCGCCTCCGAACAGATCCGCCAGGCCCTGCTCGCCGCCAAGGCGAAGAAACTGCCCGTCGTCGTCTCGATGGCCAATGTCGCGGCGTCGGGCGGTTACTGGATCTCGACCCCCGCCGACCGCATCTTTGCCGAGCCCGATACGATCACCGGCTCGATCGGCGTCTTCGGCATCCTGCCCAGCTTCGAACAGACGCTCGCCAAGGTCGGGGTGACCACCGACGGCATCGCGACCACGCCGCTGTCGGGCCAGCCCGACATCCTCGGCGGGGTCAATGCGGAGTTCAATGCGCTGGCGCAGGCGAGCGTCGAGGACATCTACGCGCGCTTCACCGGCCTCGTCGCCAAGAGCCGCAAGCAACCGCTCGCCAAGGTCGAGGAGATCGCAGAGGGCCGCGTCTGGGCCGGCGGCACCGCGCGCCAGATCGGGCTCGTCGACCAGTTCGGCGGCCTGCCCGATGCGATCGCCGCCGCGGCGAAGCTCGCCAGGGTCGACGGCGAGGTCCACGCCAAATATTTCGAGAATGAGCCGAGCGAATTTTCGAAGATGCTCGCGAAATGGACCGGCGCCGAGCAGCCCGAGGAAAGTGCGGCGCTCCCGCGCGGCTGGTTCGGCATCGCGGCGATGAACCGCCAGCTGGTCGAGCGCCGGGTGATCCAGGACCTCGCGCTGCTCACCGAGGCGGGATCGGTGCAGGCGAGCTGCCTCGACTGCCGCGCCTATCTCCCCGCCGTCCCGCGGCCGGGCAAGGCCGAGGCGAAAGGCTTCCTCGCGACGCTGGCGTTGTTGCTGCGCTGACGGGGACGGCCGCTACGCGGCGGCCGCCAGCTCCCGCGCATGCCCCGCCACGGCATCCGCCAGCGTGTCGACCAGCGCCAGCGGCAGGTCGTGCCCCATGCCGGGGATCGTCATCAGCCGCGCGCCGGGGATGTTCGCCGCGGTGTCCTTGCCCCCCGCGAGCGGGACGAGCGGATCGGCCTCGCCATGGATCACCAGCGTCGGCGCCTGGATCGTCGCCAGCATAGCACGCCGGTCGCCATCCGCGACGATCGCCGCCATCTGGCGCGCGACGCCCTGCGGATACCAGCCGCGTTCGAAGTCGTGGCGCACGCGGCGCTGCAACCGCTCCTCGGCCGCGGGATAGGCGGGGCTGCCGATCACCCGCGCGGCGCGCACCGAATAGGCGATCATCGCCTCGGGATCGCCGCTCATCGGGCGGTTCGCGAGCACCGCCATCGCCTCCCTGTTGGCGCGCGGCAGGCGCGGATTGCCGGTGGTCGACATGATCGAGGTCAGCGACAGCACCCGCTCGGGATGGCGCGCCGCGATATGCTGCGAGATCATGCCCCCCATCGACGCGCCGACGACATGCGCCTTGGCGATCCCAAGATGGTCGAGCAGGCCGACGCCGTCGGCGGCCATGTCGGCGAGCGTATAGGCCGGCCGCACCGGCAGCCGCAGCGCCGCCTTCACGAACATCCATTTGAGATTGGGGACGCCCGCGCTTTCGAAGCGCGTCGACAGCCCGACGTCGCGATTGTCGTAGCGGATGCTACGAAAACCGTGCGCCACGAGGGCATCGACAAACTCGTCGGGCCATAAAGTCAGTTGCCCGCCCAGCCCCATCACCAGCAGGATCGCGGGCGCGTCCTTCGGCCCCTTGTCCTCAAAGGTGACCTTGATCCCGTTCACCTGTGCTTCGCCGATCG
Organism: Sphingomonadaceae bacterium 3R27E2-A; assembly: GCA_005503165.1. Lineage (GTDB taxonomy): Bacteria > Pseudomonadota > Alphaproteobacteria > Sphingomonadales > Sphingomonadaceae > Sphingopyxis. The sequence continues at coordinate 59,106 of SCNT01000024.1, read as the reverse complement.
TCATGTCTGCGCCTGTCCTTGTCGTTCGCATGTCACTGTGCCGCGCTGCGCCAAGCGGTCAAGCCGTCGCCGGGCGATATTCGGACGCGTCGGAGCGGAACTCGGCATGGCCATAGCCCGCGAGCTGGCGCTCGATGCGGCGGATGAGGTCGCGGTCGGCGAGGCGGCGCACCCCGGGCAGGCGCGATGCCGCACGATAGGCCGCCATCTTGCCCGCGACCCCGAGCATCGTCGCGCCATAGATCAGATGGTCGCGCTTGCCGACGGGCACCCCGACGCTCGCCGCGCGCTCCTCGTCGCCGTTCAGGAAAGCCTTCACGAAAAACACCCGGCTCGCCGAGCGTTCGAGCCGCCGCGTCAGCCGCCCGCGCGGCGAGACGTCCTTCGACAGCTCCGCCTCCATCGTCGCGCGCAGCAACCCGCCGCAGATCGCGTCGTCATATTCGTAGCGCAAAGTCGCGCTGCGCGTGCGCCAGATGCGGACGATCTCCTGCGGTGTGTCGGCGAGCAGGTCCTCGGGCAGGCCGAGCAGGTAGCAGCGATAGCGCGCAAGCTCGACGCGCCCCCGTTCCTCGCGGGTGAAGCTTGTCCGCCCCTTCGACAGCACTTCCTGCGACAGGAAATAAACGGGGATCAGCCCCGCGGGCATCTGGTCGAGCTGCGGGATCGGCATGCCATATGTCTCGACGTCCCATAGGCCGGGGCGCGAGAGGACGTTGACGCGCACCATCGAATGCATCAGCCGCACCATCGCTGCCGCCCTGAACCCCGGCCCGAAGCGCTCGAGCGCGCCCGGCAGGGCGGTGGTGGCGAAGAAGGTCGCGGTTTCCTTCACCCGCCGCGCCGCGGTCGCATGGCCCAGCGTGCCGGTCAGCGCCATCGGCAGCGCCGAATATTTGTTGAGGAAGGTCGCGATGAATGCCCCGCGGATCAGGAAAGGCGCGAGATTCGCGGTGGCGTTGCGCTCATAGGCGGCGCCCGCCTCGACCAGCTTCATGTCGAGCCAGTCGGGGACGGTCTCCATCTCGGCGATCAGCGCCGCGAGTTCGGGCGGCGCGCCCTCGACCCCGTCGATACCCTTGTCGCACGCCGCGACCAGCATCGCGACGGTGCGCTGGAAGCCCAGCTTCGGCGTCAGCGCGGCATAGGCGTCGCCGGTGCGGTCGCCGAGCATCGTATATTCGCGGATGCGCGCGACGAGGTCGTCGTCGCCCAGATACTCCGCGCGGTCGACCCCGCGCACACGGCCGAGCTCGGTGACGTCCGCCGCCTCCGCCGCCCAGCGTTCGGGTGCGCGGTCGAAGTCGAAGCGCCCGAAGAGGTCGGGCAGCGCGACGGCCTGGTCGCGGACCCGGCGGGCGATCGTGCTGACATCCTTGTTCATAAGCCGAACCTGCCACAGTTTCGGCATTTGGCAAGTCCGTGGATTTTTCAAGGGATCGCGGGCACCGCATCCGGTGCGGACGCAAGGCGGCCCGCTATCGCGCGCGCCGCCGCAAACAGTCGGTCGCGCCAGATGGCGAGCATCAGCATCGGCGGCATGACCAGCAGCATTGCCCCGGCGACCCCGGACGCGTTGCAAGCAGCCGTGCAACCGGCCGGCGCGACCCCCGCGCCAAAGCTGATCAGCAAGATGCCCAAGGCCTCCACGCGCCCCTTTCGCGGCGGGGCTAGGGTGCGAGGGTTAATCCTTTCTGACAGCGTATGCGCCGAGCAGATGCTGGCGTCCCGCAGCGGGACGGCTCAGCGCGCGACGTCGCGATAGGCGGGCAGTGCCAGCGACCAGCGGATCGCCGCGCCGCGGAGGACGAAACCCGCGACCGCACCGCTGACCGCCGCGATAGGTGTCCCCACCCCGGCCCACAGCAGCAGCAGATAGAGTCCCGACGCGAGCGCCGCCGCGGTGACGTAGATTTCGGGCCGCACGATGATCGACGGCACCCCCGCCAATATGTCGCGGATCGTCCCGCCGACGCACCCGGTGATCACCCCCATCAGCAGCGCGGGTACCGGCGGCACGCCCCAGGCGAGTGCCTTGGCGGTGCCGAACACGGCATAGGCGGCGAGCCCGACGGCGTCGGCCCATTCGAGGAGTTGCCCCTGCCACCAGCGCTCGGGCGTGATCCAGACGACCAGCGCGATCGCGATGCACACCGCGGCGATCGCGCCATCCTGCACCCAGAAGACCGGCGCGCCGATGAGCAGGTCGCGCACGCTGCCGCCGCCGACCCCGGTGACCAGCGCGAAGAACATCGCGGTCACCAGCGTCTGGCGCAGCCGCACCGCCATCAGCGCGCCCGACAAGGCGAACACCCCGATCCCCACGAGGTCGAGCAGCCGGACAAGCAGCAGATTGTCGAGGCCGAGCATCGGCAGTCGCTATTTCGCCGCGGGGCGGACGCCGCCGATGATCGACAGCGTGATCGCGGTGACCGCATTGCGGATCGCCGGCCCGGCCTGCGGCGCGAAGAAGGGCGAATGGTTGGTCGGCGCTGGCTCGCCCTTCGCCTTCAGCGCGGCGAGCACCGCGGGATCGTAACCGCCGATGCCGAAGAGCAGCGACGGCACGCCCGCGTCGACGAACTCCGAATAATCCTCGCTTCCCGACATCGGCGCCGCGCTCGCGGGCGCGAAGACCAGCCCCTTGCCGAACACCGGGGTCAGCGCGTCGACCGCGGCCTTGGCCATCGTCTCGTCGTTGGTCAGCACCCCGGTGCCGCCGAGATAGCGGATCGTCGGTTCGGGGGCATTGCCCATCGCCGCGGCCGATTTCGCGACGCGCGCGGTGCCGTCCTGCAGCAATTTGCGCACTTCGGGCGACTGCGAGCGCAGATTGACCTTCACCTCGGCGCTGTCGGGGATGATGTTGGGGGCGCTGCCCGCGTTGATCGCGCCGATCGTCAGTACGCCGAAGGCGGCGGGGTCCTTCTCACGGCTGATCACCACCTGCGCGTGGGTGACGAAGCGCGCGGCGATCGGGATCGGGTCGATCGTCGCCGCGGGCATAGAGCCGTGCCCGCCGCGCCCGTGGAAAATGATCGAATAGCTGTCCGATGCCGACGACCCCGCCCCCGCCTTGATCGCGACGACCCCCGACGGCAGGTTCGAGACATGCGCGGCAAAGCCGAAGTCGGGCTTGGGGAAGCGGGTGAACAGCCCGTCGCCGAGCATCGCGCGTGCGCCCTCGAGCGACTCCTCGGCGGGCTGGCCGATCAGCATGACGGTGCCCGACCAGCTGTCGCGCATCGCCGCCAGCGCCTGCGCGACCCCGACCAGATAGGCGACATGCGTGTCGTGGCCGCAGGCGTGCATCACGGGAACGTCGCGGCCCTCATAGGTCGCGCGCGCCTTGCTCGCCCAGGCGAGCCCGGTCTTTTCCTCCATCGGCAGCGCGTCCATGTCGGCGCGCACGAGGATCGTCGGCCCCTCGCCGTTCCTGAGGATCGCGACGACGCCGGTACCGCCGACCTTCTCGGTCACGGTGAAGCCCGCCGCACGCAACTGTTTCGCGAGGATGCCCGCGGTGCGGACCTCTTGCATGCCCAGCTCGGGGTTGGCGTGGAGGTCCTTGTAGATCGCCTCGAGCGCCGGATAATTTTTGTCGAGCAGCGCCGCCAGCCGCGCGTTGGCGGCGGCGAGGTCGGTCGCCGCCGCGGGCGCGGTCGAGCTAAGGGAGAGCGCCAGCGAAGCCGCCGCCCAGAGCCCGCACTTCGCCATGGTTCTCTCCCCTGTTGTCGTCGTCAGATGTGGATCGGCTTGCCCGTCACCGCCATCGCCGCTTCCTTCACCGCTTCGCTGTGCGTCGGGTGCGCGTGGCAGGTGTAGGCGATGTCCTCCGACGTCGCGCCGAATTCCATCGCCTGCGCGGCCTGCGCGATCATCGTGCCCGCGACGCTGGCGATGCACCACACGCCGAGCACGCGGTCGCTCTTGGCGTCGGCGATCACCTTCACGAAGCCGTCGGGTTCGTGGTTGGTCTTGGCGCGGCTGTTGCCCGCCATCGGGAATTTGCCGACCTTGACCTCGCCCTTTTCCTTTGCCTGCTCTTCGGTCAGGCCGACGCCGGCGATTTCGGGCATGGTGTAGACGACCGACGGGATGACGTCGTGGTTCACGATGCCGGTCAGACCGGCGATATTCTCGGCGACCGCGATGCCCTCGTCTTCGGCCTTGTGCGCGAGCATCGGGCCGGGGATGACGTCGCCGATCGCCCAGATGCCGGGGACCTGCGTCGAGAAATCATGGTCGGTCTCGATCTGGCCGCGCGCGTTGACCGCGAGCCCCGCCTTGTCGAGCCCCAGCCCCTCGGTGTTCGGGCGGCGCCCGATCGACACCAGCACCACATCGGCTTCGAGCGTTTCGGCGTCGCCGCCGGCGGCGGGTTCGAGCGTCAGCACCGCCTTCTTGCCCTTCACTTCGGCCTTGGTGACCTTAGTCTTGAGCTTGAATTCGATGCCCTGTTTCTTGAAGATGCGGTTCGCATCCTTGCGCACGTCGGCGTCCATGCCGGGCAGGATCTGGTCGAGAAACTCGACGCAGGTCACCTTGGCGCCGAGGCGGCGCCACACGCTGCCGAGTTCGAGTCCGATCACCCCGCCGCCGATCACGACCATATGGCCGGGGACCTTCGCCAATTCGAGCGCACCGGTCGAATCGACGATGACCTGCTTGTCGTTGTCGACCGCGACGCCCGGGAGCGGGGTGACCGACGAGCCGGTGGCGATGACGATATTCTTCGCGCGATATTCCTTGCCCGCGACTTCGACACTGTCCTTGCCGGTGAACTGCGCATAGCCCTTGAGCCAGTCGACCTTGTTCTTCTTGAACAGGAACTCGATGCCGCCGGTCAGCCCCTTGACCGCGTCGATCCGCTGGCCGTGCATCGCGGGCAGGTTGAGCTTGGGGGTCACGTCGATCCCCATCTTCGCCATCGCGCCGTTCGCGGCCGCGTCATAATATTCGGACGCGTGGAGCATCGCCTTCGACGGAATGCAGCCGACGTTGAGGCAGGTGCCGCCCAAGGTCTCGCGCCCCTCGGCGCAGGCGGTCTTGAGGCCCAGCTGCGCCGCGCGGATCGCCGCGACATAACCGCCGGGGCCGGCACCAATGACGAGGACGTCGTAGTCGTAATCAGCCATCATTCACTCCATCTCGAGCCCCGGCGCGGCGACATAGACCCAGGCCAGTTGACCCGATTCCAGTGCGACGCGCTGCCGCTCATATTCCCCGGCCTCGTAGATATCAGCCGCTTCGAGTTCTTCCCTAGTAAGCCAATATAGGGTGCCCGTGACCCGCTGCGAATTTTCCTCGTCGGGAACGAGCACCGGATAATGGCTTTCACCGCTCGTCCGCACCACTTCGGGATCGGCGTTGACGATCCGGCGGAGCCGGAACCCGGTCAGCGCGTCGGCGCTGCCGCCGAGTAAGCGACCGAAATGTTCGCGCTGCACGTCCGGGTGCTGGAGCGTGCCGTAGGAGAACAAAGGCTCGGTCGCGTCGCTCACGCCGCTTCCCCTCAGAGGTCGATCAACAGTCGCGTCGGATCCTCGATCGCTTCCTTGATCGTCTTGAGGAAGGTCACCGCCTCGCGGCCGTCGACCAGGCGGTGGTCATAGCTCATCGCGAGATACATCATCGGGCGGATCACGATCTGGCCGTCGCGCACGACCGGACGGTCCTCGATGCGGTGCAGACCGAGCACCGCCGACTGCGGCGGGTTGATGATCGGGGTCGACATCAGGCCGCCGAACACCCCGCCGTTAGAGATGGTGAAGGTGCCGCCGGTCATGTCGTCCATCGTCAGCGTGCCCTCCTTGGCGCGCTTGCCGAGATCGGCGATCGCCTTCTCGATCTCGGCGAACGACATGCTGTCGGCGTTGCGCACGACGGGCACGACGAGGCCGTTGGGCGCGCTCACCGCGACCGAGACGTCGAGATAATTATGATAGACGATCTCGTCGCCCTCGATCCGCGCGTTCACCGCGGGGATGTCGTGCGCGGCGAGCGCGACCGCCTTGGTGAAGAAGCTCATGAAGCCGAGGCGCACGCCGTGCTTCTTCTCGAAGCTCTCGCGATATTTGTCGCGCGTCGCCATCACCGCCGACATGTCGACGTCGTTGAACGTCGTCAGCATCGCCGCGGTATCCTGCGCGGCCTTAAGCCGCTTGGCGATCGTCTGGCGCAGGCGCGTCATCTTGACGCGCTCTTCCTCGCGGCCCGGCGCGGCCGATGCGGCGGGGGCCGGCGCATCGGCGGCGGGCGCCGGCGCGGGTGCAGCTTCGGGCGCGGCCGCGGCGGCGGCGAGCACATCTTCCTTGGTCAGGCGGCCGTCCTTGCCGGTACCCTTGATCTTGCTCGGGTCGAGGCCGTGCTCGAGCACCAGGCGGCGCACCGCGGGCGAAAGCGTGGTGACGCCGTCGCCGGCCTCTTCAACGGCCGGGGCGGGTGCGCTCGCGGCCGGCGCGGGCGCCGCCGCTTCGGCCTTGGCGGGAGCGGGCGCCGGAGCGGCGGCGGCGGGCGCCGTCGCCGCACCGCCAGCCTCGACCGTCGCGATCGTCGCGCCGACATTGACCGTGTCGCCGACCGCGGCGAGCTGCTGGCCCATCACGCCGGCGACAGGCGAGGGCACTTCGACCGCAACCTTGTCGGTCTCCAGACTGGCGATCGGCTCGTCGAGCGCGACGGCCTCGCCGGGCTTCTTCAGCCACTCGCCGATCGTCGCTTCGGTGACGCTTTCGCCCAGCGTCGGGACTTTGACTTCAGTGCTCATTCTATCTTCTCTTCCTTGTTCCCCCGCGAAGGCGGGGGTCCATCATCTGACGTTCGGAGATGGGCCCCCGCCTTCGCGGGGGAACACCTATAATTTCACGCTTTGCCTTTCGCGCGCCGGATTTCGGCGCGGACGCTGAGGCCCAGCGCGTCGGCGACCAGCGCCGACTGTTCGGTCTGGTGGCGGCTCATCAGGCCGGTCGCGGGCGACGCGGCGGGCGCGCGGCCGGCATAGCGCGGGCGCATGCCCTTGTGCCCGGCGTCGGTCAGCGCTTCCTCGATGAAGGGCTCGACGAAGGACCAGCTGCCATTGTTGCGCGGCTCTTCCTGTGCCCAGACGACCTCCTCCAGCTTCGGCATGCGCTTCAGCCGGACGGTGAGCGGCTCGCCCGGGAAGGGGTAGAGTTGCTCGATGCGGATCACCGTCGTGTCGGCCAGCCCCGCGGCGTCGCGCGCCTCCATCAGGTCATAGCCGACCTTGCCCGAACAGAGCACGACGCGCTTGATGTTCGCGTCCTCCGGCGGGGTGCGGTCGGACATGATGCGGCGGAAATGCGCCTCGCCGATGAAGTCCGAGCGCTGCGACACCGCCAGCTTGTGGCGGAGCAGCGACTTGGGCGTCATGATGATCAGCGGCTTGCGGAACGGGCGCAGCATCTGGCGGCGCAGGACGTGGAAATAGTTCGACGGGGTCGAAATATTGCACACCTGGATATTGTCGCCCGCGCACAGCTGCAGGAAGCGCTCGAGGCGCGCCGAGCTATGCTCGGGCCCCTGGCCCTCGTATCCGTGCGGAAGTAGCATCACGAGGCCGTTGGCGCGCAGCCATTTGGCTTCGCCGCTGGCGATGAACTGGTCGATCATGATCTGCGCGCCGTTGGCGAAGTCGCCGAACTGCGCCTCCCAGAGCACCAGGCTCTTCGGATCGGCCATCGCATAGCCATATTCGAAACCGAGCACGCCATATTCGGAAAGCGGGCTGTCGAGCACTTCGAAGCGGCCGTGCGGGACGGTGGTCAGCGGCACATATTTGCGCTCGTCCTTCTGGTCGACCCAGACCGCGTGGCGCTGGCTGAAGGTGCCGCGGCCCGAATCCTGCCCCGACAGGCGGACCTGATAGCCCTCGCTCAGCAGGGTGCCGAAGGCGAGACTTTCGGCGGTCGCCCAGTCGAACACTTCCTTGTCGCTCTTGTCGGCGAACATTGCGGCGCGCGCGTCGATCACGCGGCGCAGCGTCTTGTGCACCTCCAGGTCGTCGGGGATCGTGGTCATGATCCGGCCGATCGAGTCGAACAATTTCTCGCTGACCCCCGTCGCGATGTTGCGCCGGGCGTTTTCGGGATCGGCGGGGGCATGCAGCCCCGACCAGCGACCGGCGAACCAGTCGGCCTTGTTCGGCTTGTAGCTCTTGGCCGATTCGAAATCTTCCTCGAGCCGCGCGGCGAATTCGGCGCGGCGCGCGTCGGCCCAACCCGCTTCGATCACGCCCTCGCCCTCGAGCTTGGCGGCGCAGATCTGCGACACCGGCGGATGCCGACGGATGATGCCGTACATCAAGGGCTGGGTGAACGAGGGCTCGTCGCCCTCGTTGTGGCCGAAGCGGCGGTAGCACCACATGTCGATCACGACATCGCGCTTGAAACGCTGGCGAAAGTCGATCGCGAGCTTGCAGGCAAAGGTCACCGCTTCGGGATCGTCGCCGTTGACATGCAGGATCGGCGCCATCACGCCCTTCGCGACGTCCGACGGATAGGGCGACGAGCGCGCGAACTGCGGGCTGGTGGTGAAGCCGATCTGGTTGTTGACGATGAAATGGATACAGCCGCCGGTGTTGTAACCGCGGATGCCCGAGAAGCCGAGGCATTCCCAGACGATCCCCTGCCCCGCGAACGCCGCGTCGCCATGGATCAGCACGGGCAGCACCTGCTCATGCTTTTCGAGGTCGTCGCGCACCACCTGCTGCGCGCGGACCTTGCCGAGCACGACGGGGTCGACTGCCTCGAGGTGCGAGGGGTTGGGGACCAGCGACATATGCACCGACGCGCCGCCGAAGTCGCGGTCGGTCGAGGTGCCGAGGTGATATTTGACGTCGCCCGAGCCGCCGACATCGTCGGGGTTCGCGCTGCCGCCGGCAAATTCGTGGAAGATGATCTTGTACGGCTTCGCCATGACGTTCGCGAGCATGTTGAGGCGCCCGCGGTGCGCCATGCCATAGACGATTTCCTTCACGCCGTACTGGCCGCCATATTTGATGATGGCTTCCATCGCGGGGATCATCGATTCGCCGCCGTCGAGGCCGAAGCGCTTGGTCCCGACATATTTGCGCGCGAGGAATTTCTCCCATTCCTCGGCCTCGATCACCTTGTTCAGGATGGCGCGTTTGCCCTCGACCGAAAATTCGATGATCTTGTCGGCGCCTTCCATCCGCTCCTGCAGGAACTGGCGCTCCTCGATGTCGGCGATATGCATATATTCGAGGCCGACATTGCCGCAATAATTGGCGCGCAGGATCGCCACGATCTCGCGGATCGTCGCCTTTTCGAGGCCGAGCGCGCCGCCGAGCCACACCGGGCGGTCGAGGTCGGCGCCCGAGAAGCCGTGATATTCCGGGGTCAGGTCGGCGGGCAGTTCGCGGGTGCTGAGCCCCAGCGGATCGAGGTTGGCGGCGAGGTGGCCGCGTACGCGATAAGTACGGATCAGCATCATCGCGCGGATCGAATCATTCGCCGCGCGCTCGACCTCGGCGGCAGGCAGGGACGCGCCGGCCTTGGCGGCGGCGGCCTTCACCCCGACCTGCATCTGCTGCGGATCGAGCGCGGCGGTCAGGTCGTCGCTGTCGATGACGGGCCAGTTCCGCGGCGCCCAGCTGGGGCCGGCCTGCGGCTCGTCGATGTCGAAGCTCTGTCTCTCGAGGTTCATCTGCTTTTCCACGGGGAGGTAGGGGGTGGTTATCATATGGGAGCGGGAGGCCCGCCGGCAAAGGGTGCCGGCGGGCCGTCCGGTCAGACGCGTTCCTTCAGCACGTCGACCAAAGTCGTGCCGAGTTCGGACGGGCTCGCCGACACCTTGATGCCCGCGGCTTCCATCGCCGCGATCTTGCTTTCGGCGTCGCCCTTGCCGCCCGACACGATCGCCCCGGCGTGGCCCATGCGGCGGCCCGGAGGCGCGGTGCGGCCCGCGATGAAGCCGGCCATCGGCTTCTTGCGGCCGCGCTTGGCCTCGTCGATCAGGAATTGCGCGGCCTGCTCCTCGGCGTCGCCGCCGATTTCGCCGATCATGATGATCGACTTGGTCGCTTCGTCGGCGAGGAAGAGTTCGAGCACGTCGATGAAGTTGGTGCCGTTGACCGGGTCGCCGCCGATGCCGACCGCGGTGGTCTGGCCGAGGCCCGCATTGGTCGTCTGGAACACCGCTTCATAAGTGAGCGTGCCCGAGCGCGAGACGACGCCGACGCTGCCCTTCGAGAAGATGCTGCCGGGCATGATGCCGATCTTGCATTCGCCCGGGGTCAGCACGCCGGGGCAGTTCGGGCCGATCAGGCGCGACTTCGAGCCCGACAGCGCGCGCTTCACCTTGACCATGTCGAGCACCGGGATCCCCTCGGTGATGCAGACGATCAGTTCCATCTCGGCGTCGATCGCCTCGAGAATCGAATCGGCGGCGAACGGCGGCGGAACGTAGATGCAGCTCGCGGTCGCGCCGGTCGCGGCCTTGGCTTCCTCGACGGTGTTGAAGTTGGGCAGGCCGATGTGCGTCGTGCCGCCCTTGCCGGGGGTCACGCCGCCGACCATCTGCGTGCCGTAAGCGAGCGCCTGTTCGGTGTGGAAGGTCCCCGTGGCGCCGGTCATGCCTTGCGTGATGACCTTGGTATTCTTGTCGACGAGAATGGACATTGTTCAGTTAACTCCGTGGGTTTGGCCACAGGGACGGCCAGGGTTGGTCAGGACGCCTTCTTTCTTTCGAGAAGGGCCAGGTGAATGCGATGCTCGCTGCCACGCGACAGCGAACGGGCGAAAAGGACGCGCTCGTGCGCCGGCGAGGAGCCGGCAAATAGCCAATAGGGGCGCGTGTTGTCGTTGGGCTTGCCGTCGGGGCCGAACATTTCGGCATAGTTGGCAGGGTTGCCGTAGCGCGCGGTGAGCACCGGGAAGAGCTCGACCGCGGGATAGTGCGTCGCGGTCGACACCGTCAGCACGCATTGCGGGTTGGGCGAGAAGAAGACGTCCTTCGCGACGCCGAGCGAATGATCCTCGCCCTGCCAGCCGCCGAGGTCGACCTCGCCCGAGGCCATCGCCATCATGCTGGGCATATAGGCGCCGCCCCAATCGGCCGAGCGCGCGATGACGGGATTGACCTTGAGCTTGTCGAAGCCGGTCTTCATGCACAGCATGTCGAAGCCATCGACGATCTGCTGCGGCGTGCGGGGCCCCGCCTTCAGCGCCTCGACCGGCGCGCCCTCAACCGCGAGCCCCGACAGCCCGCCGCCGGGATTGACCCACATGATGTCGGGCGCCGCGAGCGCGGGCGATGCAAAGGCCAGCAGCGCGGCGCCGGCCGCGAGGGTGCGGATGACAGAGACGTTCATGACCACTCCTTTCCCGCGACCCACTTGTTTGCGACCCTGGGCGAACCGGCCGGCGCCTCTAAAAGGCACCGGCCGAAAGGAAATCAGGCGAGGCTCGGGTCCAGGCCCTTGCACGCTTCGAGCAGTTCCTTGACCGCGTCGACCGAGACCTGCAGCCCGGCCTTGTCGGCGTCGTCGAGTTCGATCTCGACGATCTTCTCGACCCCGCCGGCGCCGATCAGCACCGGCACGCCGACATACAGGCCGTCGAGGCCGTACTGGCCGTCGACATAGGCGGCGCAGGGCAGGATGCGCTTCTGGTCGCCGAGGTAAGCTTCGGCCATCGCGATGCCCGAGGCTGCGGGGGCGTAGAAAGCCGAACCCGTGCCGAGCAGCGCGACGATCTCGCCGCCGCCGCCGCGGGTGCGCTTGACGATCGCGTCGATTTTGTCCTGGCTCGACAGGCCCATCTTGACGAGGTCGGGAACGGGGATGCCGTTGACCGTCGAATAACGCACGACGGGGACCATCGTGTCGCCGTGGCCGCCGAGCACGAAGGTGTTCACATCCTTGACCGACACGTCGAATTCGTCGGCGATGAAGTGGCTGAAGCGCGCCGAGTCGAGCACGCCCGCCATGCCGACGACCTTGTTGTGCGGCAGGCCCGAGAATTCGCGCAGCGCCCACACCATCGCGTCGAGCGGATTGGTGATGCAGATGACGAAGGCGTCGGGGGCGTTGGCCTTGATGCCTTCGCCGACGGCCTTCATGACCTTGAGGTTGATGCCGAGCAGGTCGTCGCGACTCATGCCCGGCTTGCGCGCGACACCCGCGGTGACGATGATGACGTCGGCGCCGGCGATGTCCTTGTAATCGTTCGAGCCGGTGATCTTCGCATCGAAGCCCGCGATCGGGCCGACCTGCGACAGGTCGAGCGCCTTGCCCTGCGGCACGCCTTCGACGACGTCGAACAGCACCACGTCGCCGAGTTCCTTCTGCGCGGCGAGCAGCGCCAGCGTCCCGCCGATGTTCCCGGCTCCGATCAAAGCGATTTTCTTGCGTCCCATGGCGCGCGGCACTCCCTTCGTGGCAAGCCCGGCGTTGAAGCACAAAACCGGCCGGCGCACGGGCTAAAGCGCAGGCTGGTCCCTAGACTGGGCGTCGCCCTACGCCGATTCCCTTAAGGAAACAACCGCGAAAAAGGCGAAAATCAGCCTTTTTTTGCAAATAGTTCGCAATAGCTTTAGTGGCTACCAGAGATTGATCTTCGCCTTGATCATCAGCCGGTTGAGCATCGGGTCGTCGGCCACGAAATCCTTCAGCATATTATGCTCGATGCCGATCGAGCCAAAGGCGTCGATCTTGTAATCGAGACCATAGCCAAGCGAAACGCCCGCGCCGAAGCGATCCTGACCGGCGCTCATGTCCCCCATCGCGCCCATGGCCTCGGCATAGATCGACGGCAGCCAGACGCGCTGCGGATCGAACCCGACGCCGACCCCGGCGCCGAGGGTCTTGATCGGGCCGCCCAGCTCGCCCTGCCCGGCGCCATAGAGGCGCAGCTTGTTGCCCAGCGTGGAGAAGAATTGCTGGCGATAGCTCGCCTGGAGCGAGAAGGAGCCGCTGGCCGTGCCGCCGGGGTCGTCGCTCGCCGCGGTCACGCCCGCGCCGACCTGCAACGCATGCATACGCAGCCACTGGTCGAGGCTGTTGGGGCTGTCCCAGATCAGCCCGAAGCCGCCGGCCGGCCCCTGCCCCGCCGCGTCGAGCGTTTCGCGGACGAAGGTCGTGCAGTTGTAGCTGAACAGATTATAGGCGGGCTGCTTGGCGCAGGTCGATCGCGCATAGGTCAGCGCCGCCGCGAACTGGCCGGCAGTCAGCTCATAGGTCTGCGACCCCGTGATATGATGATCGTGCGCGGTATCGGGGTGATGGACGCAGCCTTCGACGCTTTGCGTGGCATTGTCGGGATCGAAGCCCTCCGCGGGCCAGAAGCCATAGGTCCAGTAATTGCCCTGGTCGTCCTGCAGCCGCAGCCAGGCGTGCCCGACGTTCGAGGTCGCCGGGATCAGCAGGAACGGCCCCTCCTTGTCCGACATGATGGTCAGCTGGAACTTGCCCTTCTCCCCGCCACTGCCGCTAGCCGCGACGCACTCGGGGGCGCATTGGTCGCGCGAGACGCGGCGGATCACGCCGCCCTCGCCATCCTGCTGCATCACATGCGCCAGTTCGTGCGCCATCAGCCGGCGCCCCTCGCCGGTCCCCGGCCGATATTCGCCGCGGGCAAAGGCGATGTCGTTGCCCAGCGTGAAGGCGCGCGCCGCGATCGACCGCGATGCGCGCTCGGCCGCGCCGCCGTCGTGGATGCGGACCGCCGACAGATCACGGCCGAAGCGCCGCTCGAAAAAGGCGCGCTCGCCGGCGGGCAGCGGCGCGCCGCCGCCCAGCGATCCGATCGCCGCCTGCGCCGCGCCGCTCGCCGGCCCGCCGCCCACGCTGCCCGATGCTTCGCGCCGGATGCCCCCGGCCGAAGGCGCGACCGGAACCGGCCCGTCGCCGTCGCGCATGGCCATCACCCGGTCGGCAGCGCGGTCGGCCGCCTGTTCGGCAGGATCGTTGGCGGGACCGACCACCAGCCTGGGCCGGGCGCGCACGCCCTGGCCGGACCGCGCCGGAATATCGGCGAGCGGCCATGCGGGCGACCCCGCCCGGCTCACCGCCGCCTGCTGCGGCGGCGCCGCGCCGTGGAGCCGGCTCTTGCGGCGGATCGCGCGTCGGTACATGGCTCGTCGCCTCCCAACTCCATCGACGGCGTCAATGGCCTTGTCCCGAAACTAGCGCAGCGCGGGCGATGGCGATAGGATGAACCCGCCAAAGCCGGGCGCTCGGCCCGCGATTTTGGCGCTGGCAAAGGATGCGCCATGACGTGGTGCCAGAACGACACGAGGCTGACGATATGATCCGATCGGGAATGGCCGCCGCAAGCGCGGCCCTGGCGCTGACACTGGCGACCCCCGCTGCCGCCAGCGAAAAGGGCTGGGACGATGCGGGCACCGTCGCCAAGAACGCGCTCGTCGTCGTCGCCTTCGGCGTGCCCGCGGTGCAGGGCGACTGGGAGGGCGTGCTCGAGGCGGGGGGCAGCATCGGCGGCACGATCCTGATCACCCAGGGCCTGAAGGAGGCCTTCCCCTCGCGCCGCCCCGACGGCAGCGACAACAAGAGCTTCCCCTCGGGCCATACCTCGACCAGCTTCGCCGCGGCAGCGACCTTGCACAACCGCTATGGCTGGGAGGCCGGGCTGCCCGCCTATGTCGTCGCCTCCTTCGTCGGCCTCTCCCGCGTCGAGGCGAAGAAGCACCGCGTCGGCGACGTGCTCGTCGGCGCCGCGATCGGCACCGCGACGGGGCATCTGGTCACCACCAAGGCGCACGACCGCGTGCGGATCTTCCCCTGGGGCAGCACCAACAGCGCGGGGGTAGACGTCACCCTGCGCTTCTGAGCAAAGCCCCCCGGCGCAGATTAACCCTCCCTATACCCCGCGCCTGCTAGGCTCGCGGGGATGACGCGGGCAATCATCAGCTTCGACACCGAATTGTCGGCGGGCCTCTATCAACGGGGCGCCGATGCACGCGCCAATTTCGAGAGCTCGATCCTCGGCCGCTGCCGCGAAGGCGATTACGGCATCCACTTCCAGATGGACATGCTCGAACGCCACGGGCTGACCGGGGTCTATTTCGTCGATCCGATGCCCGCATTGGTCTACGGCCCCGAGATCGTCGACGCGATCGTCGGACCGATCCTGGCGCGCGGGCACGAAGTGCAGCTCCATATCCACACCGAATGGCTGGCCTTCGCGCGCTTCAATCCGGTGGGCCGCCATACCGGCCGCAACATCGGCGACTTCCCGCTCGCGGCGCAGAAAAAGCTGATCGGGCTCGCACGCGACATCCTCGTCGGCGCGGGCGCCCCGCGGCCCACCGCCTTTCGCGCGGGCAATTTCGGCGCCAACGACGACACGCTGCGCGCGCTCGCGGCGCTCGGCTTCCGCTTCGACAGCAGCTTCAACGGCGCCTGGCTGGGCCATGGCTGCGCGATCTCGCTCGACCCCGGGAACCTCGCAATGCGCGAACATGAGGGCGTGGTCGAGGTTCCCGTGAGCGGGCTCATGGACCGCGTGGGCAGTTTCCGCCCGGCCCAGCTCTGCGCCATATCCGAAGAGGAAATGCGCGACGCCCTGGGTCACAGCGCGGCGAGCGGTGCGGTGCAATTCTCGGCCTTCAGCCACAGTTTCGAACTCCTGAGCCGCGACCGCGCCGCCCCCAACGGCCTGGCGATCGCGCGAATGGAGGCCTTATGCCGGGCCGTCGCCGAGGACGTCCGCGTCACCAGCGGCGGTTTTGCCACCCTGCCCGCGCCGCCGGCGCGCGTGGCGCGCATCGGCCTCGCCGCCCCCAAGCCGCTGCGCACGCTGCGCCGCAGGATCGAGCAGGCGATCGGCCATGCCGTGCACGAAGTCCGCTATGTCCGCGACCTGATCACGGTAACGATCAACTCGTCGCGCTGGGGCAAGATCACCGGCGGCATCCTGCTGGTCTTCGCTTAAGGGGCGGTCTGGGCGTCGTCCTGCCCGTGGCCCAGCGCCAGATAATCGTCGGACTGCATTTCGGAGAGGCGGCTCGCGGTGCGCTCGAACTCGAACGCGCCGTCGCCCGCGACATAAAGTGCGTCGGGCTCGGCCCGGGCGCTTGCCAGCAACTTGACCTTATATTCGTAGAGCGCATCGACCAGCGTGACGAAGCGCGCCGCCTCGTTGCGGTTCTCGGGGCCCATGCGCGGGATGCCGACCAGGATCACCGTGTGGAAATGGCGCGCGACGGCCAGATAGTCCGACGCCCCGCGCGCCTCGCCGCAGAGCTTCTTGAACGAGAATACCGCGACGCCCTTCAGCGCCTTGGGCACGTGCAGCAGGCGTCCGCCGCCGACGTCGAGATCGAGCGTCGGCACATGCGCGCGATCCTCGGGCGGATAGTCGGTCAGCCGAAAGAAAGCCGACGACAGCGCCGCGCTCGCCGCATCGTCGGCGGGCACGAACCAGCGCGCCCCGTCGCCCAGCCGGTCGCGGCGATAATCGGTCGGACCGTTCAGTCCCATCACGTCGAGCTTCGCCTCGACCAGCGCGATGAAGGGCAGGAAATGCTCGCGGTTGAGCCCGTCCTTGTAGAGATCCTTGGGCGGCCGGTTCGACGTCGCGACCACCGTCACGCCCTTGTCGATCAGCGCGGTGAACAGCCGCGAGAGGATCATCGCGTCGGCGCTGTTGTTCACCACCATCTCGTCGAAGGCGAGGCAGCGGACGTCCTGGGTCAGCGCAGCCGCGACCTGGGGGATCGGATCGCCGCTCTCGGTCTTCCTGACCTCGCGCATCCGCGCATGGACGTCGATCATGAAAGCGTGGAAATGGACGCGGCGTTTCCGCTCGATCGCGAGCTGGTCGTAGAAGAGGTCCATCAGCATCGACTTGCCGCGCCCGACCGCGCCCCACAGATAGACGCCGCGCGGCGCCTCGGGCTTGCGCCCCGCGATGCGCCACAACAGGCTGCCGCGCGGCGGCACCGCCTCGAGCTCCTCCTGCAGCTTGTTCAGCCGCTCGGCGGCGGCGCGCTGTTCGGCATCGGGCTGAAGCTCGCCGCCCGCGACCAGCGCGTCATAGGCGGCAAGCACGCTACCGGTAGATGGGGGCGTCACTTGCTCGCCTTGCGGATCGTACCGGCGAAGGTGAGCACGATATGCTCGTCATGCTCGCCCTGGACCACCAGCCCGCGCAAGAAGATCAGCCGCCCGGTCTCGCGCACCAGCTCGACGATGGCATCAAGGGGCTGACCGAGGCGGCCGGCGCCGACGAACTGCGTCGACAGGTCGAGAGTCACCGAATGGCCGGCGTCGATCGAGCCGAACTGGTGCGATGCGGCGAACAGCCCGATGTCGACCAGCGCCAGCGTCACCGCGCCATGGACATTGTCGCCCAGGTTACTGTGCTTGCGCTCGGGGATCATGCGCACGCGCGCCTGCGGGCGGCCGTCGGGCGTGTCCGGTTCGACACGCACCGACAGCGGTTCGATGAAGGCGTTGAAGCGGCTCGGATCCATGAGATTCCAGCTCAGCCAGCCATCGCCCTTATCCTCGGCGCTGAAACTGTAGCGTCGCGGTTCTTCGATACCGTCGTTCATGCGCTGCAATATCCGTCCAGTTTTCCCGAGCGTATCAGCTCGCCATAATAAACCGTCATCGCCTCGGCGCGCGAAGTGTCGGGGCCGATCCAGCGGGCGGCGCCCTTCAGCCATCCCGCCGAACAGGTCTCAAGCGCGCCCGGCCCGCGCGCGCAAGCGATAAAATCGGTGAAGGCGCTTTTCCACGCGCCGAATTCGGCGAGATCCATGATCGGGCCGTGGCCCGGCACGATCTGTTCGGCGCCCGAAGCCGTGACCTCGTCGAGCGCCTTCAGCCAGCCTTCGGGGCAGGCGCTGTCGAGGAAGGGCACCGGCACGGTGACGAGATCGCCGACAATCGCGCGCTTCTCGGCGGCGTCGTAGATCCACAGGTCACGCTCGGTGACCGCGCGGTGCGCGACGCGCAGCGACAGCGGCCGCCCGGCGATCGCCATGTCGCGCGATTCGTCGACGATCACGTCGGGCCGCAAATCGGCGCCGCGCGCGATGGTCGCGAGGTCGCCCTCGATATCCGCCCGCGCGCCGACCGGAATATTGTTATCGGCGATCGCCTTGCGATAGGCTTCGGCGGTCCTGGCGAGGAAGGTCGCGAGCGCGCCGTCGATTGCCGAGGTCGCATAGACCTTGATCTCGGGAAAGGCGGCCTTGAGCTCGGGATTGCCGCTGACATGGTCGAGATGCCAATGCGTGTTGATGATCGCGACGGGCGTCATGCCGATCCCGCTCAGCCCGCGCTTGATCGACGCGAGATGCTCGGAATGGCGCCCTGTGTCGATCACGAAGGCGCCCTCAGGCCCGTAGAGGATCAGGCTGTTGCCGTCGGGCTGGCTAAAGGGTTGGAAGCTGCCGCCGACGAGAAAGGTCGCGCCGCCGATGCCATGCGCATAGGTGCGCGGCATTTCTTCATAGACGACCTTCGGATTGGCCGCGCATCCAGCGAGCGCCAGCGCCGATAGCGCTGGCAGCCAGCCGCGCATCAGACCTGCCGCTCGGCTTCCAGCTTCTTGATCTCGGCGATCGCGCGCGCCGGGCTCAACCCCTTGGGACAGGCGTTCGAGCAGTTCATGATCGTGTGACAGCGATAGAGGCGGAAGGGATCTTCGAGTTCGTCGAGCCGCTCTCCGGTCATCTCGTCGCGGCTGTCGGCGAGCCAGCGATAGGCCTGGAGCAGGATCGCGGGGCCGAGGAACTTGTCGCTGTTCCACCAATAGCTGGGGCAGCTCGTCGAGCAGCAGGCGCAGAGGATGCACTCGTAGAGGCCGTCGAGCTTTTCGCGCTCGGCGGGCGACTGCAGCCGCTCCTTGCCGCTCGGCGTCGTCGTCTTGGTCTTCAGCCAGGGCTCGATCGAGGCATATTGCGCATAGAAATGGGTGAAGTCGGGGACGAGGTCCTTGATCACGTCCATCGACGGCAGCGGGGTGATGCGGATGTCGCCCTTCAAATCCTCGATCGCGGTGGTGCAGGCGAGGCCGTTCTTGCCATTCATGTTCATCGAACAGCTGCCGCAAATGCCCTCGCGGCACGAGCGGCGGAAGGTCAGCGTCGAATCCTGCTCGCTCTTCATCTTGATGAGCGCGTCGAGCACCATCGGCCCGCATTTGTCGGTGTCGATCTCGAAAGTGTCGAAATGCGGGTTCTGGCCCTTGTCGGGGTCGTAGCGATAGACTTTGAACGTCTTGACGTTGGTCGCACCCACCGCCTTGTGGGTCTGGCCGCCCTTGGTCGGGCGGCTGTTCTTGGGCAGGCGAAATTCGGCCATGTCGCTGGCTCCCCTGATGCAGTCGGGGTCGGACTAGACCCGTTGCGCGGCGGGGGCAAGAGGGTGGAGTGCCAATTTAAGCCCCTCCCCATCAGGGGAGGGATTGGGGGTGGGGGCCAGCGACCTCGCGCAAGGTTTCGGGCCCCCACCCGCTGCGACTAACGAACAAGTTCGTAAGTCTCGCTGCCCTCCCCTGAAGGGGAGGGGTGTAAAAGACGAAATATCCCGCTACGGCCCCACGCCATGAGCGAAGACACCGCCCAGCCCGCCGTCACCAGCCGCAGCGTCGCGAAGGGGCTCGGCACGACCGTGCTCGCGCGGCTGGGCGCGGTGGTCGAGATCGTCGCGCAGCCGCTCTATGTGCTGATGTTCGGGCTCGCCGGCTATGGCCTCTATGCCGTGCTGTGGGCGACGATCAACCTGCTCGAAAATCTCTTCGACCTCGGCATGACCAGCGCGATGCAGCGCACCGTGCCGCAATCCGCCAGCGATGCCGACGCCGCCGCGGCGCTGCGCACCGCGATGCTGTGGGGCGTCGGCCCGTGCCTGGTCGTCGCGGCGCTGATCGCCTTTTTCGCCGCCGACCTCGCGCCCTTCCTCAACGTCGCCGAAAAGGACCGGCCGCTCGTCGTCCCCGCGATCCGGCTGTTCGTCTGGGCGCTGCCGCTCTGGGCCTTCGTCGAGATCGCGACGAGCGCGATGCGCGCGCGCATGGTGTTCGGCGCCGAGATTCGCCTGCGCATCGTATGGGAACAGATCATGCGGCTGGTGTTCGCCGGCGTCTTCTTCGCGGGAGGGCTCGGACTCAAGGGGCTGTTCATCGCGCACCTTTGCTCGCTCGCGATCACCGCGATCCTCTGCGTCCGGCTGCTACGGCGCTATTATGTCTTCGGCGAACTGCTGCGCGGCGGCCGCGGCGGCGAGACCGCGAAGAACACTTTCTGGGCGGGGCTCTCGATCCTGCCGTCGAACGTCATCGCCCGGCTGTTCGGCGACGCCCCCGCGCTGGTGCTCAACCTGATCCTGCCCGGCGCGGCGGGCGCAGCGGCGGCGGGGCTGTTCACCATCGCGCGCAAGCTGTCGAGCGTCGTCCAGCTCGTGCGCATCGCCTTCGTCTATGTCCTCGCGCCGCTCGCCGCCAGCGCCGAGCGCGCCGACCGGGCGCAGGTCGCCGACATCTACGCCTATGCGACGCGGCTGATCATGGCGATCGCCCTCCCCCTCGCCGCGGTGCTCGCCGCGGGCAGCGCGCCGCTGCTCAGCCTGTTCGGGCACGAGGCGAAGATCGCGCAGGCGGCCGTCATCATCCTGCTCTTCGCGCGCGCCGCCGAGGCGGTGCTCGGCATCTCGCTGCCGGTGCTCCAGGTCGTCGCGGCCTTCCGCCACCAGCTCACCGCGAGCATCGTCGGAGTGATCGTCGCGGTCGGCGCGGGATGGGCGATCCTCGGCCATATGGACGCGCTCACCGGGGTGACGCTCGCGATGTCGATCGGGCTCGTCGTGATGGGCGGCATCCCGATGCTGCAGCTCGCGACGAACGAGAGGCTCCATCCCTTCGACCATCAATTCCCGATGGTCGCGCTGCGCGGCATCGGCATCACCCTCGTCGCCGGGGGCGCGGCGCTGCTCGCCGGGCGGCTGCCCGACGCGATCGCGCTGCCGCTGATCGTCCTGCTCGCGGTCGCGGCGATCTGGCTGTCGCTGCGCTTCGCCCTCCCCCACGCCGATCGCGCCTCGCTCGGCAAGACGGCGCGCAAGCTGCGGCTCGTCTGAAACTTTTCCGTCTTAATTTGGCCGCAAAAATCGCTAGAGACGTCCCACTTTATTCTGACGCCGCGCGTGCGCGGCCAACAGGCGGACCCACATGTACCAGACCGAACTCGCGCGCAGCGGCAAGCGCCTCTTCTTCATTCGCGGCACCTATATCTACATCACCATCGCGATCTCGGTGCTGATCGCCTGGTGCTCGAAGGACTGGGGTCCGTTCAAGACCGCTTTCGGCGACTGCGCCTGGTTCTGGCTGTCGCTCGGCGTCGCGAGCGCCGGCGCGATCGTCCGCGTCTTCACCAGCGGCTGGGCCGCGCTCGGCACCTCGGGCCGCGCCAAGGTCGCCGCCGAGGCGAGCGAACTCAACACGACCGGCCCCTACAGCCTGGTGCGCAACCCGCTCTACGTCGGCCGCATCCTCAACTTCACCGGCCTCGCGATGCTCTCGGGCAGCTGGGTGTTCGGCGTGATCGTCTTCCTGCTTGGCGTCCTGATCTACGAGCGCATCTCGATCTATGAGGAAGAGTTCCTGCGCGAGAAATTCGGCGCGGCGCACGCCGAATGGGCGAAGGACGTCCCCGCGCTGCTCCCGCGCCTGCACGGCTGGGTGAAGCCGAAATATCCCTTCTGGTGGAAGCGCATGATCTGGCGCGAACAGAACAAGCTCTTCCTGCTCGCGACGACCGTGTTCCTGACCTGGTTCGCGCGCCTCGACTTCAACTTCGACGCGCTGACGCCCGCCCAGTGGAACTGGATCTACGCCTTTGCCGCACTCGTCGTCGTCCGCTTCATCATCGGGGGGCTCAAGATGGTCGGCTTCTTCAAGGAACTGAGCTGATCCGATGGGGGAGCAGCTTGCTCCCCTGATCGCAGTGGTCGGCAGCGACGGGTCGGGCAAATCGACCCTGTCGGCGGATTTGCTCGCGCATATCCAGCAGACGCGCGCCGCGGAGTCGGGCTATCTCGGCCTCGGCTCGGGCGAGCAGGGGCGGCGCATCGGGCGCTGGCCGGTCATCGGCCCGCCGCTGCACCGCTTCCTCGACGGCATCGCCGACAAGCTCCGCGAACCGACCGCGCCGATCCCCGGATGGCTCGCCGCAGGCTATGCGCTGAACAAGTCGAAGAAGCGCCGCGCTAGGTTCAACGCGCTGCTCGCCCAGCGCCGCGCGGGCAAGGTGATCGTCACCGACCGCTATCCGCAGCTCGAGGTCCCGGGCCTCCACGACGGCCCGATCCTCGCAGGGATAGCGACCAGCAAGCGCCTCGCCGCGATGCAGGCCGAGGAGCGCGCGCTCTATGCCGAGATGGCCGCGTATCGGCCAACGCTGGTGATCCGCCTGCACGTCGACGTCGACACGGTGATGCTGCGCAAGCCCGACCACGACCGCGCGCTCATCACGCGCAAGGTCGAAACGGTACCGCTGCTCGCGATGGGCGGCGCGCCCATCGTCGATATCGACGCGACTATTCCCTATGCGGAGGAACTGGCGCTGGCGACGGCGGCGGTGGACAAGGCTCTGGCTTCGGCCTGACAATTTCCGTCATTGCGAGCGAAGCGAAGCAATCTCCAGCTATCGGCCCTGCGAAAGGCCGATAGCTGGAGATTGCTTCGTCGCCTGCGGCTCCTCGCAATGACGATTAGCGCTACCGCCCCGCCATTATCCGCTCGATCAGCTGGATATCAGCCGGCTTGTCGGCGTCGATGCACGCCTCGGGCTCCGACATCGGCACCACCGTCGCATTCAGCCCGAAGCGCAGCCCCGCGCGCGCCACCCCCTGCTGGATCGTGAACAGCCGCAGCAACGCGCCGATCAGCAGCCACGGCCCGAACGCCGCGATAATCTTGAGCCCCTTCTTGCGGTCGCGCTCGATCCGCCCCCAGAAATCGAGCAGCGGCAACACCCGCCGCCCGCGGAGCCGGAACATGTTCGCCCCCGACCACCAGCCGCCGCGGAACTTGAGCCAGGTCCGCTTCGATTCAGGATAGCGCGCGAGCAGCACGTCGCGCTCGACCATCGCCACCGCAACGTCGCTCCCCTCGGCGCCATCGAGGAACTCGGCGATCATCGCGGGGGTCAGCAGCACATTGTCCGCGGTCGTCACCAGCAGCGGATCGTCCCCCTGCGGCAGCGCGGCCGCGAGCGAACTGCTGATCCCCTGCCCCGAGTCCGCAAATTGCAAACCGGCGAGCCCCGCCAGCCCCGGCTCGGCGGCAAGCTCGGCGCTGTTCTGCGCAAGGATGGTGATCGGCCCGACACGCGGCGAGGCGCGCAGCGCGGTCACGACATGCACCAGCATCGGCCGCCCCGCGATCGGCAGCAGCGCCTTGGTCGAGACATCCGTGCCGCTGAGCAAGGGGTCGGGTCCGGGCCGGCTGCCCGCCATCACGATGGCCGGAATAGTCGAACTCATTTTACCGGCGCCACCCGCTTCGCGGTCGCGCCACGCAGGAAGTCGGTCGCCTCGGCCAGGATCGGCCCCTTGTACGACAGCGGCCCGGTCAGCGCCATGACCAGGTCGTTGTGACTGAGCCCGTCGTACCTCCGCAGTTGCGCCGACCCGCCCACCTTCGCCATCGCCGCCGCCAGCCGCTCGCTGTTGCGCACGCGCACGACGGTGTCGGCGGTGCCATGCCCCAGCCACAGCGGCGGCGCGTCGGCGCGTACGAAATGGATCGGCTGCGTTTTTTCGACCGGCCGGATATCGCCCATCGCGACATCGGCGCGGCCGCCCTTTTCGAACGGCGCAAAATCATAAGGGCCCGCGAGCCCGGCGACGCCGCGGATCACCGACGCATCGCTGCCCGCCGCCTGCAGCCACTGCGGGTCGAGCGCGATCATCGCGGCATTATAGGCGCCCGCCGAATGGCCGGCGAGCGCGAGGCGCGACGCATCGCCGCCATAATCGCCGATATGCTTTTCGGTCCATGCGACCGCCGCCGCGCTGTCCTCCAGGAAATCGGGCCAATGCCCCTCGGGCACGATCCGATAGTCCGGGATGACGACGACAAAGCCCTGTTTCGCAAAGGCGCGCCCGGCGAAACCATAATCGTCGCGCTCGCCGCTGTACCAGCCGCCGCCATAGAGCCAGACGATCACCGGCCGCCGGTCGCTCTTCTTCGTCCCGGTGGGCACCCAGATATTGAGCTTGCCCCGCGGTCCCGGACCATAGGGCTGTCCCGCGACCTGCAGCACCGCGCCGTCGCCGTCGCCCAGCAATCTGTCGCCGAGGTTGAGCGATCTGGCGCCGCCCGCGACGACGAGCCGCGCGCCGCCGCCGAACAACAGGATCAGCACGCCGACGAGTAACAGATATTTGATCAACCGCCGCTGTTCCTTGACTGGCTTGTCCATTGGCACCGCCCTTCGCCCGCGCCCTACAGGGGGGCGCGTCGCCGGACAAGCCGCCACCTTTTTGCGGCTCGTGCGTAGAAGCGGGGCGATGACCGGATCCTTCACCCGCCCCGCGCTGGTCTGCAACACGCAGAGCGGCGGCTTCGACCCCGCGATCCGCGATGCGATCGAGGCCGCCTGCCGCGCCGCGGGCGCGCCGCTCGCCGCCACCTTCGCGCTGCCCGACGCCGAAATCCCCGACGCCGACCATCTCCGCAAACAGGGTATCGACCTGCTGCTCGTGTGGACCGGCGACGGCACGATCAACGCCGCCGCGACCCGGGCAGCGGGCTGGGACGGCGCGCTGCTGCCGCTGCCCGGCGGCACGCTCAACCTTCTCTCGAAAGCTCTCCACGGCGATCGCCCCGCGCCCGACATCCTGGCCGACGCGCTCGCGGGCAAGGGCCGGGCGCGGCCGATCCCGACGATCCGCTCGGACGATGGCGAGGCGTTCATCACCATCGTCGCGGGCCCCGCGACGCGCTGGGCCGAGGTGCGCGAAACGCTGCGGCAGGAGGGGCTGCTCGGGGCCGTCGGGAGCGCGCCCGACGCGCTCGACGCGATGCTCAACGCACCCGGCGTCGTCGTTGCGGGCCACGGCAAAGTCTATCCCGCGGTCATCCTGACCCCGACCGGACAGGGCATCGCAGCCGACGGCGTTCTGACCGAGGGCACAGCCGACGTGCTGCGCCACGGGCTCGCCTGGCTCGGCGGCGATTTCCGCGACGGGCCCAGCGAGCGCATCGCCACCGCCGAGACGATCCTGCTCGAAAGCGCCGCACCGATCAGCCTCGAATATGACGGCGAACTCGGCGAAACGCCATCGCCCGCCCGCTTCGCGCTGGGCATCAGCGCGGTCGATTTCCTCGCGACCGCATGACGCGCCTGTTTCACATCAGCGACCTGCATTTCGGTCTCGAGGATTGCGCCGCGCTCGCGTGGTTCACCGACTGCGTCCGGCGCGAACAGCCCGACGCGGTGCTGATCACCGGCGACCTCACGATGCGCGCACGCTCCCGCGAATTCGCCGCCGCCTGCGACTGGATCGAACGGCTCGAAGTGCCGGTAACGGTCGAGGTCGGCAACCACGACCTCCCCTATTTCAACCCCCTCGCGCGCTTCTTCTGGCCCTATCGTCGCATCCGCCGCATCGAGCGGCTCGTCGAGCGCGAGCTCGACCTCGCAGGGGTCGCGGTCGTCCCGCTCAAGACCACCGCACGCGCGCAGTGGCGGCTCGACTGGTCGAAGGGTTGGGTGACGCGCAGCGCGCTCGACAAAACGATGGCGGCGATCGACGCGCTGCCGCGCGGCACGACGATCTTCGTCACCGCGCACCATCCGCTCGTCGAGGCCGGCACGCGCGGCCGCGCGCTCACCCGCGGCGGCGAAACGGCGCTGCGCGCGCTCGCCTCGCGCCGGGTCGCCGCAGTGCTGACCGGCCACGTTCACGACGCCTTCGACCTCGCGAAGCAGACCAGGGACGGCCCCATCCGCATGATCGGCGCGGGCACGCTGTCGCAGCGCATCCGTTCGACCCCGCCCAGCTTCAACGAACTGCGCGTCACCGGCCGCGCGATCGAAGTCCGCGTTCGCAACCTCGAAAAAGTTCCGACCCCCGACATGCAGATCGACGCCATCCCGCCCGACGCCCTGCCCCCGCGCGAACCCGGCGAACCGGTGGCCCCGGTCGCTGCGGTGCCGCCGGTCGATCCGCCGGTGCATTGAACGACCCGCATCGCTTCGGCCCTCGTCGGCTTCGGGGTGGTGGTTTGCCCTTACGTGATCCCCCGTGCTCCCCGGCGAAAGCCGGGGCCCATGAGGTAAAGGATGGAGCGCTCAATCTGGGCCCCGGCTTTCGCCGGGGAGCACAAGCTACGCGTTTCTCAACCTACGTCACCCCGGGCTTGATCCGGGATGACGATTGGGGAATGACCACTGCCCCCCCGAAAGCCGCCATCGACCCCGCCGAAAAAAGCCGCTTTCCTAATAAATCCCGGCATGATCTGCCCTGCCCGATGACGGCATCGCTTGTCCCGCACGGCGCCTTGCCAAGCTCCCCCGCCCGCTCTCCGCTTAAAGCGACAAAGGAGACATTCCCGACGCGCGCATGCGTATCCTTTGTCGCCTCAAGGGCCGAACCAGCCCCTTCCCATCCCGCAAACCCCGCGATAGGTTGCAACGAAAAACGGGATGAGGACAAACCATGCTGACCCGAGGCGACGATTATCCGTTGCACCAGACCAGCGATCCGATCGCGTTCGCCGGAACCGACCGCAATTTCTACGATCGCTATTTCTTCAACGGCTACAGCCCCGACGGATCGGTCTTCTTCGCCGCGGCGATGGGCTTCTATCCCCAGCTCGGCATCGTCGACGCCAGCTTCGGCGTCCTGCTCGACGGCGTCCAATACAATCTCCGCGCCAGCCGCCGCTCTGCTGGCGAGCGGCTGAACCTGTCGGTCGGGCCGATCGCCCTCGACATCGACATCCCGCTACAGGTGCTGACGCTCCACATCGCGCCCAACGACGGCCCGCTCGAGGGCGAACTGCGCTTCATGAACCGCCATTTCCCGATTCTGGAGCCGCGCTTCATCCGCCGCAACGGGACGCGGATGTTCATGGATTATACGCGCATGACGCAGAACGGCAGCTGGTCGGGCTGGCTGTCGGTCGGCGCCGAGCGGATCGAGCTTGGCGACGGCTGGCGCGGCACGCGCGACCGCAGCTGGGGCGTGCGCCCCGTCGGCGCCAGCGAACCGCAGCCGCCGCCCGAGGGCAATTTCACCCAGTTCTTCTGGCTGTGGACGCCGTGCAATTTCGCGGACCGCTCGCTTTTCTTCCATAGCAACGACGACGGCGCGGGCGCCGCGTGGAACCGCCGCAGCGTGATCGCCGGCGACAGCGAGAGCAGCGAGGACGGCACCGAGCGGCATTTCGCCGACGCCGGCTTCGCGATCCGATGGACGCCCGGAACGCGCCGCATCGCGCGGATGACCGTCGAACTGGGCCATGGCTGCGCGCTGACGCTCACCCCGAGCGGCGCGATCTTCGCGATGAGCGGGCTCGGCTACACCCACCCCGTCTGGGGCCATGGCCTCGACCACGGCCCCGACCTCGCGGTCGCGCACGACCAGCTGACCGAGGCCGAGCGCGGCTGGGGCGATCCGCTGGCGATGCATATCCAGGCGCTGGTAACCGCCGAACTCGTCGACGGCGGCATCACGCATCGCGGCCTCGGCGTACTCGAACAATTGTTCGTCGGCCCGCACGCCCCGACCGGCCTCAGAGGCCTGATGGACCCCGCGCCTTGAACTTCCCGACCGCGCCCGAGGCGATAAGGCCCGCGTGGCTCGCCGAAAAACTGGGCCAGGCTCCCGACGCGCTCCGCGGCTTTGCCGTGGGCAAGGTCGGCACGGGGCAGATGTGCGACAGCTATCGCCTGACGCTCGACTGGGCAGAAGGCACCGACGCCCCCGCCAGCGTCATCGCCAAATGCCCGAGCCACGACGCGGCAAGCCGCAGCATCGCCAGCCTCACCGGCACCTATGTCAAGGAGGTGAGCTGGTATCGCCATCTCGCGGCGGCGAGCGGCGTGCCGGCGCCGGCCTGCTATTTCGAGGCCATCGCCGACGACGACGTCGAATTCCTGCTGATCCTCTCCGACCTCGCCCCTGCGGCGCAGGGCGACCAGCTCGCGGGGCGCGGGCTCGCGGGGCTCGTCCCGTGCATCGAGGCCGCGGCGAAGCTCCACGCCTTCATGTGGAACGACGCGCGGCTCGCGGACATGCCCTATATCGCGCGCGACAATGGCGACCTCATCCGCGCGATGTTTCCGCAGCTCTACCGCGGTTTCCGCGACCGCTACGCCGGGCGCCTGTCGCCCGAGATCCTCGACATCGGCGCGGGCATCGTCGACCGTCTCGACGCCTACCTCGCCCGCGAGCCCGCCGCGCGCACGCTCGTCCACGGCGACCTTCGCATCGACAATATCCTCTTCAGCCCCGACGGCGACCGCTGCTGGCTCGTCGACTGGCAGACGCTCGGCCGCGGCAGCGGCGCGACCGACCTCGCCTATCTCGTCGGCACCAGCATCGCCGACCCCTTCGAACGCGCCGCCGCCGACCGCCCCGCCTTCGAGCAGTGGATCGCAGCCCTCCGGGCAGCAGGCGTCGGTCCCGACGCCGACGCCCTGTGGACCGACTATCGCATCGGCGCGCTCAGCGGTTATTTCATGGCGGTCTTCGCCTCGATGACCGTCGAGCGCACCGCGCGGGGCGACGAGATGTTCGCGGTCATGGCCGAGCGCCCGGCACGCCAGGCGCTGGCGCTGGGGAGCCTGGATCTGCTCCGCGGCGCAACCGCCCATTAGGCGGCCGTTTACCATCCCGTCCTAAAGCGGGTCCATGGGCGATCCGGCGGACCTCGCAGCAATTTTGTCGTCATGGGCGCCCCCTGCCCTCACGCTCGCAGCGGCGTCGATCGCGCTCGCGCTGATGCTGCGTTTCGCGATCCCGCGGGGCCGCAAAAGGCCGGTGCGCGGCAAGGTGCTGCTGCGCGCGCTGCTGCCCGCGCGCATCGTGCGCAGCGCGTCGGGCCGCGCCGACATCGCCTGGTTCCTCTTTGGCGTGCTCTTCTCCGCGAGCGCCCTGGGCTGGGCGCTCTGGTCGAGCGAATGGTTCGCTGGCCATATTTTGCAGGGCCTTGATGCGCTGTTCGGGTCGCCCGCGCCGATCGCGGTTCCGGCGTGGATCGCCGGCACCGTGATGACGCTGGCGCTCTTCCTCGCCTATGAATTCGCCTACTGGCTCAACCACAGCCTCAGCCACCGTGTCGGCTGGATGTGGGAGTTCCACAAGGTCCATCACACCGCCGAATCGCTCACCCCGCTGACCAACTTCCGGGTCCATCCCGTCGATACGATCCTGTTCTTCAACATGGCCGCCGCATCGGCGGGCATCGCCATGGCGCTGGTGCATTTCGCCTTCGGGCGCGGCGGCGGCGGCTTCCTGATCCACGGCACCAATGCCCTCACCTTCCTCGCCACCATCCTCTTCAGCTATCTGCAGCATTCGCACCTGTGGATCAGCCTGCCCGGCCGGGCGGGGCGCTGGCTGCTCAGCCCGGCGCACCACCAGATCCATCACTCGGTCGAGGAGCGGCATCACGACCGCAATTTCGGCTCGACGCTGGCGATCTTTGACCGGCTCTTCGGGACGCTGCACCTGCCGGCCGCGAAGCGCGAAAGGCTGCGCTTCGGCGTCGACGGCATCGCCTATGACCCGCACGGCCCGGCGGGCGCGCTCGTGATGCCCTTCGCCGACGCCGCACGCCGGATCGCGCAGGATTTCGACGCCACGAAAAAACGCGGCCCGGCGCCGGAGCGTCCGCTTCAATCGCTTCGCGAGAACGCCTAGCCCGCCACCGCGACGCGCGCAGCAAAAAGGGCGGCCCGTTGCCGGACCGCCCTCCTGTTTCCGCCCGTCGGCGGAAAAACGCTTAGCGCTTCGAGAACTGGAAGCTGCGGCGGGCCTTGGCCTTGCCGTACTTCTTGCGCTCGACCGCGCGGCTGTCGCGGGTCAGGAAGCCGGCCGCCTTCACCGGGCTGCGCAGCGCCGGTTCGAAGCGGGTCAACGCCTGTGCGATGCCGTGCAGCACGGCGCCCGCCTGGCCCGACAGACCGCCGCCCTTGACGGTCGCGACGACGTCATACTGCCCGGTCCGCTCGGTCAGGCCGAAGGGCTGGTTGATGACGAGGCGCAGCGTCGGGCGTGCGAAATAGACTTCCTGGTCGCGGCCGTTGACGGTGATCTTGCCCGTGCCGGGCTTGACCCAGACGCGGGCGACGGCGTCCTTGCGGCGGCCGGTCGCATAGGCGCGGCCCTGCTTGTCGACCTGCTTCTCGCGCAGCGGCGCGTTCGAGACGGGAGCGGCAACCGTGCCTTCGACGGCGCCGGCGAGATCCTTGAGATCGGTCATGGTCTGTTCGTCGGCCATTATGCACCCACCTTGTTCTTGCGGTTCATCGACGCGACGTCGATCACTTCGGGGTTCTGCCCGGCATGCGGATGTTCGGTGCCGGCGAAGATGCGCAGGTTGCGCATCTGCTGGCGGCCGAGCGGGCCGCGCGGGATCATGCGTTCGACGGCCTTTTCGAGCACGCGCTCGGGGAAACGGCCCTCGAGGATCTTTGCAGGGCTGGTTTCCTTGATGCCGCCGGCATAGCCGGTGTGCTTGTAGTAGCGCTTGTCGGCCATCTTCTTGCCGGTGAAGGCCACCTTCTCGGCATTGATGACGATGACATTGTCACCGCAATCGACGTGCGGGGTGAACGACGGCTTGTGCTTGCCGCGCAGGATATTGGCGATGATCGTCGCGACGCGGCCCACCACGAGGCCCTCGGCGTCGATCAGCACCCATTTCTTTTCGACCGTGCCGGCATTGGCCGAAGCGGTCGTCTTGGTCAGCGCCTTCATGGCGACCTCCTTGAGACATGGGGAGCGGCGGGAGCCGCCCGAAACAAACCGCGCCGCAAGGTCCGGATGGACGCCGCGGCGCTTCGGAGCGGGCCAATGACGATTTCGGCTCGGAAAGTCAAGCAGGGAGCGGCTTTGCTGACGGGTAAAATAATACCTTTAGCCGGGACCGCTGCCGGGATCGCCGGGCGTGAGCGCGCGAACCCGTTCCTCGACCAGCGTTCGCGCGCCGGTATCCGGCCCGCGCATCCAGCTCTGCCGCCGTTCGATCAGGACCAGCCCGGCCGCGGTGTCGACGGTCCACAGCGTCTCGATGTCGAGCGTGCCCGATGCCAGTTCGGCGCGTTCGGACTTGGCGGCCGTGCGATTTCCCCCCTCTTGCCGGATATCGACATCATCGCTTGCCGCCGCCGCGAACGACGCATTGGCCGGGGCGACCAGCGCGCGGATGTCGGCGGTGAGCAACTTCTCACGCTCGGCGTCGGGCAGCGCGGCGAGCAGTGCCGCGATCTGCTGCGCCTCCGGCGTGGCGGCCGCCGCGGCGAGATCTTGCGTCCGCTGTCCGACCCGCGCCCACAGCTGCGCCGGATCGGCGAGCGCGACGCTCCGCCCGCCGGCGTCGACGAGATAGGAGACCGTCTCGCCCACCAGCGGCTGGAACAGCGCGGTCAGCTGGCCCGCCAGTTCGGGGCGCGCGTCCGATTCGATCCGCCGCAGCACCGTGTCGAGCCGATAGCCCCGCCCCGCGCCCTGCCATTGCAGCGCATAAACGAGCGTGAAGCTGATCAGCGTACCGCTGCGGCTGACGCGGCGGGTCGTGACGCGATAGGTCATCGGCTCACCCAGCGGCGGCGCGAATAGCTGCGCGGCAGCCGCCTCGGGCACCTGCTGCGCCAGCGAAGCTTCGGGCGTGAGGAGCAGCAGCGCAAGCGCGCCGCCCCACAGGCCGCGCTCTGTCATGCGGGCGTGCGGCCCAGCCTGTGGAGCGACGCTGCGGCGGTGGCGACGAGGATCGCGCCCACCACCTGGTGCAGCACCGCGATCCACAGCGACACGCCGCTGAGCACGGTCGCGATGCCCAGCGTCATCTGCGCGGCGACGACGAGCAGGAGCAACCCCGCCTCGCGCTTCGCGCCGCGCCGCGCGAGAATGCGCGCGAGCCAGAGCAGCGCGAGCGCCGCCGCCCACGACCACCAGCGGTGGAGGAAGTGGAGCAGGAAGGGATCGTTGGTGATCGCCATCCACGCGCCGCCGCTCCAGTCGATCCCCTCGGGCACCAGCTGGTCGTTCATCATCGGCCAGGTGTTGGCAACCTGCCCCGCGTTGAGCCCCGCGACCCACGCGCCCAGAAGCAACTGGACGAAAAGGATCGCGATTACCGCGATCGAAAAGCCGGTCAGCCGCGCGGGCCTTGCCGCGGGATCGCGCGCCAGCGCCGACAGGTCGCGCGCGGTCCAGACGAGCCCCGCGAGCAGGAACAAGGCGGTGAGCAGATGGGTGGCGAGACGGAAATGGCTGACGTCGGTGCGATATTCGAGCCCCGAGGCGACCATCCACCAGCCGATTGCGCCCTGCAGCCCGACGAGCGAGGTCAGCGCCACGAGCCGCCAGCCATAGCCCGGCGGGATCGCGCGCCGCCACGCGAACCAGGCGAGCGGGATCAGCATCGCAGCGCCGACGAGGCGCCCGAGGATGCGGTGCAGCCATTCCCAGAAGAAGATCGCCTTGAAGGCGTCCAGCGACATCCCCTGGTTGATCTCCTTATACTCCGGGATCTGCTTGTATTTCTCGAACTCCCGGACCCAGTCGGCCTCGTTGGTCGGCGGAATCACCCCCGACACCGGCCGCCACTCGGTGATCGACAGCCCCGATTCGGTGAGCCGCGTGATGCCGCCCACACCGACGACGACGATGACAAGCAGGGCGACGAGCCAGAGCCAGCGCGCCAGCGCCGCGGGACGGGAAAGGGGGACGGTATCCGACATGGCCGCCCTATCGGCGCTCGACCATTCATAGGCAAGAGGGATGAGGCGATGGGGAGGCCGGCTGCGATGTGGGAGCGGCCGCAATAATCCTCCCTGTCGCGCAGCGATGGGGAGGGGGACCATGCGAAGCATGGTGGAGGGGCGCGGCCTTTAACCCACGGTCATGACGTCGGCCCCGCCACGACCCTGCGGGTGGTCCCCCTCCCCACGGCCTCGCCGCAGGGAGGATTATGAAAGGCCGCTATTGTCCGATACAGGCCGTCGGCCAGCGCCGATTTGCAAACCACGCTATCCGCCTCGATAAGGGGCGCGATGCATCCTCGTCTCCCTCTACTCCTGCTAGCCGCCATGATGTTGACGCCGGCCAGCGCCGTTGCAGCCGATATCCCTGGGCTGGTCCGGCAGGAAGACCGGCTCGCCGCCATCGCCTGGCGGCTGACGACCGGCAGCGCGCACTGGTGCCCGCAAACGGTCCCGCAGCCCGGCTGGATTCTGGGCGACCAGCGGCGCTTCGACAAACGCGAGCGCCCCGCGGCAAAGCTTGCCTTTGCGACAGGCGGCGAGGGTCCGTTCATCGCGGCGATAGCGCCCGGCTCGCCCGCCGATCACGCCGGACTGGCTCGCGGTACGGGTATCGCAGCGATCGACGGCCAACCCATTCCGACGCTCGGCGATGGGCCGACGGTGCGGATCGACGCGGTGCAGGTGATGCTCGCCGCGCGCGAACCCGCCGCGCCCCTGATCGTCACCGACGATGGCGGCCGGCGCTACGCACTCGCGCCATCGCCCGGCTGCGCGAGCGGCTTTCGGGTCGAACGCAGCGGGCCACAGGCAGCCGCGAACGGCAAGCTGGTGCGCGTGACGCTCCGGCTCGCCGCATCGGTGGTCGCCGACGACGAACTCGCTGCAGTGGTCGCGCACGAGCTCGCGCACAATATCCTGCGCCACCCGTCGGAACTCGCGGGGCAGCGGTCCGTGGCCCGCGTCCGCGCGACCGAGCTCGAGGCCGACCGGCTGTCGGTCTGGCTACTCGCCGACGCGGGTTACGACCCGCGCGCTGCGATCCGTTTCTGGGAACGGCACGAGAAGCCGTTGATCCGCGCGGCCACGCACCCGCCGCGCCGCGAGCGGATCGCCACGATCGCAGCCGAGATCGAAGCGATGGCGGCAGCGCGGGCCGCCGACCCCGCCGCCGGCCCGCCGCTCGTGGCGGCGCTCGCACCCTTGGAATAGGCAGACGGCTTCCTATTTTGGCGACCATCCCCCTCCCCCCAGCAAGGACCAATCCATGACCCAGGAAACCGCCATTTTTGCCGGAGGCTGCTTCTGGTGCACCGAAGCGGTGTTCCAGTCGCTCGTTGGCGTCGACAAAGTCGAGAGCGGCTATATCGGCGGCAGCGTCGCCAACCCCACCTACAAGCAGGTATGCGGCGGCGACACCGGCCATGCCGAAGCGATCCGCATCACCTTCGACCCCGCGGTCATTTCCTATGACGATCTGCTCGACGTCCATTTCGCGACGCACGACCCGACGACGCTCAACCGCCAGGGCAACGACATCGGCACCCAATATCGCAGCGCGCTCTTCCCGCTCGATGCCGCGCAGGGCGATGCCGCGCGCGCGGGCATCGCGCGCGCCCAGGCCGACCAGTCGGCGCCGATCGTCACCACGATCGAGCCGCCCGCGACCTGGTACCCGGCTGAGGATTATCACCAGTCCTATTGGGAGGGCGAGGGCCAGCGCAATCCCTATTGCATGGCGGTGATCCCGCCGAAGCTCGCCAAGCTGCGCAAGGGATTCGCAGGGCGGCTGCGCGGATAAGGCCCCAAGCCTGACTAATATAGATCAACAATCGAGCAATATCCTTACCCAAATCCTACCCCTGACGTAGCGCTATTGCGAAATGGCGGCATGACGTCACTTATCATTGACTTGCCCGCGCTTTGGGCTAGCGGACGCCGCCAACTTGGGGCAGCGTGCCCAAGTGCGGTGGGGGTCGCAAGTCGGGTGCTGGCATCATTGTTCCTGATCGGCACGCTGTTCTCGGCACCGCAGATGTCGGTGCAGGCAGCCAGCCAGACGATTGTCGACGACGGCGTCGACGGGCTGACCCGCGCGGTCAATCGCATGCTCGGTGGCATCGTCAGCTATGTCCGCTGGCCGGGCACCGAACAGGGCGGTCGTACCCTCTGCGTGGTCGGCGCACCGCGACTGACCGACCGCGTCGCACCCGGCGTGCCCGGCCGCGGGCCCGCGATCGCGGTGCGGCGCCTGACCGTCGAGGCCGTCACCGGCGGCAGCGACTGCGACATCCTCTTCCTCGGCCGCATGCCCGCCGACGACCGCCAGCGGCTGATCGGCTGGGTGCGCGGGCGCGCGGTGCTGACGATCAGCGACGACGATCCGGCCTGCCTGCACGGCGCGATGTTCTGCCTCGCGAAAAAGGCCGACGGGCTCAGCTTTTCGGTCAATCTCGACGCGATCGGGCGCGGGCCGCTGCGCGTCGATCCGCGCGTGCTGAAAATCGGCCAGGGCGACGGAGGCGCGGCATGAGCGCCCGGACACCACCGCGCACGACGTTGCAGAAACTGCTGTCGCGCTTTCATTTCGGCATCACGCTCTTTGCCGTCGCGCTTTCGGGGCTGACGATATTGCTCGCCGGGGTCACCGCGATGCGCGGCTATGCCGACCGCAATATCGAGCTCGCGGCGCAACTCGGCGCCTATGGCGTCGAACCCGCGCTGGTCTTCAACGACGCGGCCGCGGCGCGCGAGGGGCTCGCGCCGCTGATGCGCATCCCCGGCATCGCCAAGCTGCGCGTGCTCGACGACCGCGGCCAGCCGCTCACCGAATGGGCCTCGCCCTCGGCCGACCCGGCGCCGCTGCTGACCCGCGCCTTTTTCCCCAAACCCCATGCCGTCACGATCCGTCGCAACGGGTCGACGATCGGCACGATCCAGGTCTGGGGTGATAGCTCGACCCTGATCGACTATGTGCGCCTCGGGTTGCTCGCCGGCCTCGCCTGCCTGATCGTCACCGCGCTCGGCGCGATCGTCATGGCGCGGCGCTTCGAATATGAACTGGTCAAGCCGCTCAACGCCATCGCCACCGTCGCGCACGATGTCCGACTGCATCGCCGTTTCGAAAAGCGCGTCCAGCCGCTCGGCATCGCCGAACTCGACCGTCTGGGCGGCGACATCAACGCATTGCTCGACGAATTGCAGGGCTGGCAGGGGTCGATGGAAAGCGAAAGGGCGCTGCTCGCGCACCGCGCCTCGCACGATGCGCTGACCGCGCTGCCCAACCGCGCGGCCTTCGACGAACAGCTGGCGCTACGCGTCGCCGCGGCGCGCCAGCACGGCGGGCGCTTCGTCCTGCTCTTCATCGACGCCGACAATTTCAAGGAAGCCAATGATGCGTTCGGCCACGCCGCGGGCGACGCCGTGCTCGTCGCGCTGTCGAGCCGGATCCGCGAGACGCTGCGCAGCGGCGATTTTGCGGCGCGCATTGGCGGCGACGAGTTCGTTGTGCTCGTCGATCCGCTCGACCCCGCGGTCGAACCGCAGGCGATCGCCGACCGGCTGCGCGCCGCCATCGCCCAGCCGCTGATACTGCCGGCCGGCGAGCTCTATCGTCCCACCGCCAGCATCGGTTTTGCGGTTTTTCCTTTCCAGGCCGACGGCGCCGCCGAGTTGCTCACCGCCGCCGACGCCGCGATGTACGCCGACAAATTGTCCAACCGCACCCGAAGCTGAACCGAAAGCGCGCAGAGATGACGACCGCCTTCAAGACCCTTTTCGCCCTCGCCGTCGCGGCGCTCCTCGCTGCGTGCCAGAGCGTGCCGGCGCCGAAGGGGTTCAGCCCGGCACAGGTCGCGATGCTCAAGTCGCAGGGCTTCGTCGAAACCGAAGGCGGCTGGCAGTTGACGCTGCCCGAGCGCCTGCTGTTCGCGTCCGACGATGCCAATCTGAAGCCAGAACAGATCGACGCGATTTCCAGTGTCGCGCGCGGCCTCGCGAGCGTCGGCATTGTCTCGGCGCGCGTCGAGGGTCACACCGATTCGACCGGTACCAGCGCCTATAACCTCAAGTTGTCGCAGGCGCGCGCAGATGTCGTCGCGGGCGCGATGCGGAGCAACGGCATGGCGCTCGCCCCCGATCAGGTAATCGGGCGCGGCGAGACTCTGCCGCTGTCGAGCAACGCCACGCCCGAAGGGCGGCAGGACAACCGTCGCGTCGTCGTCATCGTCGCCCCGCAATAGCGCGGCTTTTCATGCGCTCTCTTCGCCGCTAAGCCCGCGCGCATGAAACCGATCCGCAAAGCTGTCTTCCCCGTCGCCGGCCTCGGCACGCGCTTCCTGCCCGCAACCAAGGCGATCCCGAAGGAAATGCTGCCGATCGTCGACCGCCCGCTTATCCAGTACGCCGTCGACGAGGCGCGCGAGGCGGGGATCGAGCAGATGATCTTCGTCACCGGGCGCGGCAAGAGCGCGATCGAGGATCATTTTGACATCGCCTTCGAACTCGAAAAAACGATGTCCGAACGCGGCAAGGATCTGTCGGTGCTCGAACCGACGCGGCTCGGCCCCGGCAATTGCGCCTATGTCCGCCAGCAGGAACCGCTCGGCCTCGGCCATGCGATCTGGTGCGCGCGCGACATCGTCGGCGACGAGCCCTTCGCGATCTTTCTGCCCGACGAATTCATGCACGGCTCGCCGGGCTGCATGAAGCAGATGGTCGATGCCTATCACCGGGTTGGCGGCAACCTCATCTCGGTGCTCGAAGTGCCGCACGAGCAGGTGTCCTCCTATGGCGTGATAACGCCCGGCGCTCGGGACGGCGCGCTTACCGAAGTGCGCGGCCTCGTCGAAAAGCCGAAAGCCGAGGATGCGCCGTCGAACCTGATCGTATCGGGGCGCTATATTTTACAACCCGAGGTCATGCGTGTGCTCCAGCGACAGGAGAAGGGCGCCGGCGGCGAGATCCAGCTGACCGACGCGATGGCCGAGATGATCGACAGCCAGGCGTTCCACGCGGTCACCTTCGACGGCGCGCGCTACGACTGCGGGTCGAAGGCGGGCTATATACAGGCCAATCTGGCGGTCGCACTCGAACGCCCCGACATGGCGGACGAGGTGCGCGCCTTCGCGCTCGACCTGCTCAAATAGGAACCGGCAGAAACCGAAGCTCCCGCCGGACCTTGCCTCAATTGCCCTCGATATTGGGCTTGGGGAAAGCGTCGGCACCGACCGTGCGATAGAGCCAGCCGCCGACGAGCCCGCCGGCCAGCGGCGCGACCCAGAAGAGCCACAGCTGCTGCAGTGCGAGGCCGCCGACGACCAGCGCCGGTCCGGTGCTGCGCGCCGGGTTGACCGAGGTGTTTGTCACCGGGATCGAGATGAGGTGGATCAGGGTCAGCGCGAGTCCGATCGCGATCGGCGCGAAGCCCGCGGGCGCGCGGCCGTCGGTCGAGCCCATGATGATCCACAGGAAGAAGGCGGTGAGCAAAATCTCGACGATCAGCGCCGAGGTTAGGTCGTAGCCGCCCGGCGACCCGCCGCCCGCGCCATAGCCGTTCGCCGCGAGCCCCTTGGCCGCGAGGTCGAAGGCGGTGCTGCCCGCCGCGACATGCCAGAGCAGAAAGGCCGCGACGATCGCGCCCAGCACTTGCGCCACGACATAGAGCGGGATGTCGCGCGCGTCGAAGCGCCCGCCGGCCCACAGCCCCACGGTCACCGCCGGGTTGAGGTGGCAGCCCGAAATATGCCCGATTGCATAAGCCATGGTGACCACGGTGAGACCGAAAGCGAGCGACACGCCGAGCAGCCCGATTCCCACCTCGGGGAACGCTGCCGCGAGCACCGCGCTGCCGCAGCCGCCAAACACGAGCCAGAAGGTGCCGATGAACTCGGCGAGACCCTTTTGCATATTCGTCATATGACCCTCCTCCCCGCCGGCGGCCATCGCGCCGCTGGCGCGGGGAGAGAGTATCAGAGTCGCGCGCGGCGGCAAGCGCCCGTGAATCATGCCGCGGCGACCGCCTCGACGAAATGCCGCGCGCGCTGGTTGAGCGATTGCGCGGCGCGCGTCAGCCCCGCGGACAGCCGGCCGAGCGACTGCGCATCCTCACCGACCGCGCTCGCGCCGCGCCCGATGTGCTGGACGCGCGTGTCGATCTCGCGCCCCGCAGCGACCGCCTGCTCGACATAGGTCGCGATCATCAGCGTGGTCGCGCTCTGCCCGTCGACCGCCTGGTCGACCGCGTCGGAAAAGCCATTGTTGGCGACGATCGCCCTTTCGACCTCCTCGAACCCTTCGTTGACCTGCCCGACGATGTCGCGGATGCGGTCGATATGCTGCGCGATGTCGCCCGCGGCGGCGCGCGTCTGTTTGGCGAGCGCCTTGACCTCGGTCGCGACCACCGCAAAGCCGCGCCCGGCATCGCCGGCATGCGCGGCCTCGATCCCGGCGTTCAGCGCGAGCATGTTGGTGCGGCTCGCCATGTCGATGATCAGCGCCAGCATCTGCTCGATCGACTGGCTGGCGGCCTTGAGCGCCGCGGCGCGTTCGCTCGCCGCCTTCACCTTGCGGTGGGCGTCGCTGCGCACCGCGCGCGCATGCGTGCCGTCGTCGACGATCCGCCGCATCGCCGCCGCCAGCGCATGGCCGCGATCGCCGAGTTCGCCGAGCCCTGCCAGCGTCTGCGCCGTCGCGCCCGCGACCGACACCGCGTCGCGGCCGGTGTGCTGCGCGCGCTCGGCGAGGTCGCCCGCGACGCGCTCGACCTGCCGCGCGGTGTCCGACAGCGCTGCGGTGAGCGCCGCGATATCCTCGTGGAAACGGTCGCCCGCCGCGTCGACCCGCGCCGCACGGGCGCTGCGCTCCTGCGCCAGTTCGACCTCGCGCAGCATCGCGAGCTTGGCCAGCTGGCCGCTGTCGAGCGTTTCGACGAACCGCCCCTCGCGGACGAGTACCAGCCCCTCGGCGCCCGCCGCGCGCGACACGATCGCCAGCAGCGTCGCGGTCGTCTCGCCGATATCGGCGGTCAGGCACGGCTCGACCATGCTGGCGATCGAGCCGCCGATGGTCGGATTCTGCATCAGCGAGAACCAGTAGGGGCAGAAGAGCAATTCGCGGACCTTCTGCTCGCGGACGATCCCGACGGGCCGCCGATCGGCATCGAGCACCGCCAGGATGCGCAGATGCGGCTGATGGCGGAACAGGTCGATCACCTCCGACAGATGGGCATCGGTGCGGACCGCGGCCGAATGTCGGGCGGTAGGGGCAAAGGCGAGATCGGCGGGGGTCATGGGACTCTTCGGTTGGTGTGGCGGGCCAGCACGACCTAGAGCGCGATGGTAAATAGCAATTTAACCATTTGTTTCAGTGATATGACACGGTGGCCGATGCGCGGCGCAGGTTACCGCAACCTCCTGTTCAGCCGCGCCGCGATATGCGAAGAAAACCGCCCGGGTCGAAAGGAAAAACCATGCGCACGATAGTCCTCGTTTTGCTGGCGGTGCCGCTGCTCGGCGGCTGCGTGAGCGCGGTCAAGACGGTGGTCACCGCGCCGGTCAAGGCGGTGGGCAAGGTCGCCGACTGGTCGACCACCAGCCAGGACGAAGCCGACCGCAACCGCGGTCGCCAGCTACGCGAACGCGAGGAGAAATTGGGTAAGCTGTCGCGCCAGCGCGACAAGGCGGCGGAAAAATGCCGCGACGGCAACGAGGAACAATGCCAGCGGGCGGAAGTGCTCGAGCATGAAATTGAGGCGGAAATGGCGACGCCTTACTAATAAATCCTCCCTGTGGCCGCAGGCCATGGGGAGGGGGACCGCTCCCAAAGCGAGCGGTGGAGGGGCCGATGCCCTAAACATCGGTTCCAGGCCGCCACCCCTCCACCCTGCTTCGCCTGGTCCCCCTCTCCATCGCCTCGCGACAGGGAGGATTATGGGTCACCGCACCCGCCGCCCCGTCCACACCACGCGGCCCACCAGCTGCACCGCATTCATCCGCAGATCGTCCCAGCTCCGATACTGCGCATTGTCGCTGATCACCGCGATCCGCCCTGGTCCCGGCGCGCGCGCGATGCGCTTCACCATCAGCGCGTCGTCCATGCGCAGCACATAGATGCCATCGCGCAGCCGCGCAGCCGCATCGCCGCCGTCAACCAATATATCGTCGCCGTCGTTCAGCGTCGGCGCCATCGAATCGCCCTCGACGCGGATTATGCTGAGCGCGCGCGCGTCAGCGCCCAGCTCGCGCAGCCATTTTGGATCGAAGGCGACCGCGCCCTCGACCGGCTCGCCGTCGACCGTCCGCCCCGCACCGGCGGAAGCGCCGATCGCGAGCTTCGGCACCAGCACCATTGCCGCCCCGCCCGGACGCGCCGCTGCAGCGACGCGCGCCGGCCCGCCGAGCATCGCCTCGGGCACTCCCAGATAGGCGGCGATCCGCGCGCGATCCTCTTCGGCCAGCCGCCGCGGCGAGCCGCGCTTGATATATTGCTGGATGTAAGCGGGGTTGCGCCCGATGCGCGCCGACAGCTGGGCATAGTCGACCCCCCGCTCGGTGAGCAGCCGGTCGAGCGCGGCGCGCGGATCGTCTCCAAAATCTGCCACGAGGTCGGTCCTTCCTATTTCGTGTCTAGCGATAGGATTTATCCTAGACAAGTAGGAAAGTCGCCCTCAGATAGGAAATATCCTATCGGGCGAGTCGCCTGCAGCCGGAGCGATCAGGGAGGATTTATGAAACAGACGCTTTTGCAACGGGTCGAGGCCTTTCTCATCGAATCGGCGATCCCGCAGAGCATTTTCGGACGCGACGCGGTTCGCGATCCGCGGCTCGTCGCCGATCTGCGCGACGGGCGCGTCGCGGGCCTGCGCGTCATCTGCCGCATAGAACATTTCATGAACAAATGGCGCGCCGACTATCGCGCGGGCCGCGTCAAGCCGCGCGGCGACCGGCGCAGGCACATCGTCCGCGCGGGAGAGCAGGCATGATGCGCTGGTCCCCCGCCGCGCCGCCGCGCCCCGGCTGTTCGCACGGACGGCTGCGCCGACTGCTCGCGCGCGAGCTGCCGCATGGCGTGCTTCTCGACCCGTCGACGCTGCGCCCCTGGGCGAGCGCCAATTTCGTCGGCGCGCGGCATATGTTCCCGTGTACGCTCGCGAACGACGATCCCGGGGCGCTGCGCCCGCTGCTGCAGGCGCGGCTCGAGACGATCGAATGGAAATTGCCCGGCCATATCGTCGCCGACCTCCTGGTCGAGGCCGCCGGGGACGGACTACGGATCGAAGTGCTGACGGTGGAGGATTAACCCACCGCGCGGCGCGTCATGCGCTGCAGCGTGCTGAGCGCCGCTTCGAGCGCGAAGTCGATCGCGGGTTCGCTGTCCTCGTTCGCGGGAACGGCGGTCGGAAGCGCCGCGGTCGCGGGCGCGGCGGCCGCGGCGCGGCGGCGCTGCGCCAGCCCCGCCTCGAAACGCGCGACCATCGCGCCGAGGCTGTTGTCGGCGGGATCGGGCATGACCGGGCCCGACAGCTCGGCGGGCTGGAGCCAGGGCGCTTCTTCGCTGCCCTCTTCATAGTCGACGGGCGCGAGGTCGGCGAGCACCAGCTCGTCCGCTTCGTCCGCGGGCATCGCCATGTCCATTTCGGCGAGGTCGAGTTCGTCGCTGACATCGATCGTCGCCGGCGCCACCAGCGGCCCGAGCCCGCCTTCGGGCAGGTCGCGGCCCGCGCGGATCGGCGGACGCGGTGCATCGTCGGGGTGCATGTCGGCGCGGCGGCGCGGCAGCGCCGCTTCGGCGTCGGCCTGTTTCTTTGCGCGCGCAGCGACGCGGCGGTTCATCGCGCCATTGCCCTTCACCACGGGCTTGGCGAGCACGAGCGCGATCAGCCCGGCGAGCAGCGCGGCGATCGCGGTCATGCCGACTGCCAGCGCCAGCCGCCCGCCATTGCCGACCGGCGGCACGAACAGGTCCGACAGACGGTCGAGATAGAGGTTCCAGCTGATCGCGGCGACCCAGGCGAGCGGCATCACCGCGGCGAACAGGAAGGTCAGCGCCGCGGCCCCGATCACCGCCGGCACCGCCGGACGCAGCCCGCGCCACAGCGCCGCAGCGACATCCCGTACCGATTTTTCGCGTGTCTCGTCCATATCGTCCAAAGCCCTGTCGCGTCAGGCGGCGAGCGACCCGGGGTCGTTGCCGAGCAGCCGCTGGTAAACGGGTTCGTAACGTAAAATGTTTGACGACCAGTTACGATGTTTTTCGACGAAAATACGTGCGGTGCGGCGACGTTTGCTCCACATTTCGCGCTGCGCCAACAATTTCGCGAGCGCCTCGGCGATCGCCGCGGGGTCGTCGGGCGCGAACAAGGTGCCGGTAACGCCGTCCTCGATCAGTTCGCGGTGTCCGCCGACATCCGACGCCGCGACCAGCTTCCCCTGCGCCATCGCCTCGAGCGGCTTCAAGGGCGTGACGAGGTCGGTCAGCCGCATCTTCTTGCGCGGATAAGCGAGGATATCGACCAGCGAATAATAGCGCTCGACCTGGCTGTGCGGCACGCGGCCGACGAAGTGGATACGGTTCGCGACGGGCGAGGCCGCGGCCTGCGCCTTGAGCGCCGCCTCCATCGGCCCGCCGCCGACAAGCAGCAACCGTGCCGCGGGCTGCGCCGCGACCAACGCGGGCATCGCCGCGATCAGGTCGTCGATGCCCTCATAATCATAATAGCTGCCGATGAAGCCGATCACCGCATCGCTTGTCGCAAGGCCCAGGTCGGTCGCGAGCCCCGCATCGCGCGGCGGCGGATCGCCGAACAGTTCGAGGTCGACGCCGTTGGGCGAGACGACGATCTTGGCGGGATCGACCCCGCGCGCGATCAGGTCGCCGCGGAGCCCTTCGCAGATCACCGCGACCGCATCGGCCGACTTCACCGCATGTGTCTCCAGCTGGCGCGTCAGGAAGTATTTGGCGCTCCCCTCGCGCCCCGTACCGTTGCCGACCGCGGCATCTTCCCAGAAGGCGCGAATCTCGTAGAGCACAGGAATGCCCAGCCGCTTGCCGACGCGCAGCGCCGCCATCGCGTCGAGCACCGGCGAATGCGCGTGGAGCAGGTCGGGCTGCCAGTCTTTCACCAGCGCCTCGATCCGCGCCGCGAGCGCGCCGATCTCGCGCCACTCGCGGATAGGCGAGCGTGCCGGCCCGATCGGCGGGGTGCGATAGAAGGTCAGGCCATCAACGGTCTCGCCGTCCGGCCCCGCTTCGGGGTGGCGCACCCCGGTGACCCCCGCGACCTGCCAGCCCTTCGCAACCTGCGCCTTCATCAGCGCGCGGGTGCGGAAGGTATAGCCGCTGTGCGCGGGCAGGCTGTGGTCGAGGACGTGGAGAATGCGGGTCATGACCTGTGTTCATATGGCACACAAGCCTTAACGCG
Organism: Sphingomonadaceae bacterium 3R27E2-A; assembly: GCA_005503165.1. Taxonomy (GTDB): domain Bacteria; phylum Pseudomonadota; class Alphaproteobacteria; order Sphingomonadales; family Sphingomonadaceae; genus Sphingopyxis. Next base: position 14,732 of record SCNT01000024.1, on the reverse strand, counting down.
CCGTCAACCCCGATAGGCTAGGTCCCTCCCCATGGTCGATAATTTCTCCATTGGGCTCACGCACGTGCTGCTGGCGATCGCTTTGTGGCGCCTGCTGTACCGCGACGACCTCGACCGCGAGGTGAGCCCGCGCATGCTGTGGCAGCGGCGTCAGGAGGAAGCGGCCAAGCAGGAGAGCAGCGATGCGTGACATCGCCTTCGTCGCCTTCCTGTTCGCCTTCATCGGGGTCGGCTTTCGCAAGCCGTTCCTGTTCGTGCTCTGCTTCTGCTACATCGACATCGTCGCGCCGCAGCGGCTCTCCTATTTTCTGATCAACTCGATCCCGATCTCACTGATCGTCTTCGGACTGGCGATCGTCGGCTGGCTCGCGGTCGACGACAAGCGCGACACGCGTTGGTCGAGCAGGCAATTCCTGCTCGTCGCGCTCCTCCTCTATTGCTGGATGACGACGGTCAACGCCGACTTCCCGGTCGAGGCGGCGGACAAATGGAGCTGGGTGTGGAAGGCGCTCGTCTGGGCGATCTTCCTGCCGCTGACGCTCAGGACCAAGCTGCGCATCGAAGCGCTGATCGTCACCATGCTGCTTTCGGCCGCGGCGATCGCGATCGCCGGCGGGATCAAGACGGCGGCGGGCGGCGGCGGTTACGGCACGCTCCAGTTGTTGCTCAACGAAAATTACGGCCTCTACGAAGGCTCGATCATGTCGGCGGTCGGCATCTCGATCATCCCGCTGATCCTCTGGTATCGCAACCACGGGACGATCTTCCCGCCCGACTGGCGCGTCTCGATCTTCTGCTTCGCGCTGGTCTTCGCCTGCGCCTTGCTGCCGATCGGCACGCAGGCGCGCACAGGGCTCGTGTGCCTCGCGGTGCTCGCGGTGCTGTCGCTGCGCGCGGTCAAGCACCGCTTCCTCTATATGGCGGGCGCGGGTCTGCTCGCGATCGCCTCGATCCCCTTCCTGCCGCAAAGCTTTACCGAGCGCATGGAGACGATCCGCGACCATAAGGCCGACCAGTCGGCGTCGACGCGCGTCGCGGTGTGGGCGTGGACTTGGGAATATGCCAAGGAGAATCCCTTCGGGGGCGGGTTCGAGGCCTATATCCAGAACCATGTCCGCGTCGAAAAGGCGGCGACCGCCTACGACCCCGAAAAGCCGCAGGAAGCCGTCCCCTCGGTCTATGAGGAAAAATCGCGCGCCTATCATTCGAGCTATTTCGAGATGCTCGGCGAACAGGGCTATCCGGGGCTGACGCTGTGGCTGTTGCTGCACCTCACAGGCCTGATCCAGATGGAGCGGCTGCGGCGACGCTACCTCAGGACCCGCCGCGCCGAGGAGCAATGGATCGCCCCGCTCGCGACCGCGCTCCAGCACGGGCATATCACCTATCTCATCGGCTCGCTGTTCGTCGGCATCGCCTTCCAGCCTTTCATCTACATGATGCTCGCGCTGCAGATGGGGCTTTCCACTTACGTGCGCCGACGCGAGCGCGAAGCCGGCTGGCGCCCGCTCACCGCGCGCCCGGCGCAGGTCCCTGCGCGGCATCCGGCGGTCAACCCCGGCTGATACGGAACCAACTGCGGGCACGGGGCGCTATTCCCGCATGACCGCAAACCGTCTCATCCATGTCGACGACAGCCTGCCCGGAATAAGCCGCGAACGCGTCGATGACGGCTGGCTGTATCGCGACGCCAAGGGAAAGATCATCCGCGACGCCGCCGAGATCCGGCGCCTCAACGCCATCGCCCTTCCCCCGGCCTATGAGGATGCCTGGTATTGCCCGGCGCCCAACGGTCATATCCTCGCGACGGGATATGACGCGCGCGGGCGCAAGCAATATCGCTATCACCCCGACTTCCGCCTCGCGCAGGAGGCCGACAAATATGATCGCTGCGCCTCATTCGGCCATGCATTGCCCCTGCTCCGCGCGCGGCTTGAAGAGGATCTGAACCGCCGCACCCTGTGCCAGGAACGTGTCGTCGGCGCGGTCGTCCGCCTGCTCGACCTCGCCGCGCTGCGTATCGGGAACGAGGAATATGCCGCCGCCAACAACAGCTTTGGTGCGACCACGCTCCGCCGCCGCCACGCGAAGCTGACGGGCAAGTCGCTGCGCCTCAACTATCGCGCCAAGGGCGGCGCGAAGCGCGAGGTGGTGATCAGCGACCGCAGCCTGACCACGCTCGTCCGGCGCCTGCAGGACCTGCCCGGCCAGCACCTCTTCCAGTACGAGGACGACGGCGATTATTGCGCGGTCGGGTCGGACGAGGTGAACGCCTATATCCGCGAGGCGATGGGCGAGGCGTTCAGCGCCAAGCATTTCCGCACCTGGTCGGCGAGCGTGGAGGCCTTTGCCTTTCTCTATGACGCCAAGGAGCCGCCGACGCTGAAGCAATTGCTCCAGCATGTCGCCGACCATCTCGGCAACACCCCCGCGATCGCGCGCAAGGCCTATGTCCACCCCGCAATGATCGCCGCAGCGCAGGAACGCGGCGACTTCGCCGCAGCGGTCGGCCAGCTCCCGCGTGCGACAAAATATCTTTCGCGTGCCGAACGCGGATTCCTAGCCTATCTGGAGCAGATGCCCGACGCAGCCGAATTGCTCCGTTCCGCCTGACCGACCAAAAGGATAGACGTGACCTTCTCCCTGTTGACCGCCGCCGCGAGCGCCGCCGCCAAGACGGCCCCCGCGACCCGAACTGCCGCCACCAACCCGCTCGACGACCTCCGCTACTGGTGGGACGCCAGCCTTGCATGGGTCAACAGCCACTGGCTGCAGATCGGGATCGCGGTCGGCGCGGGCCTCATCATCTATTTCCTCCTGTCGATGCTGCGCGGGTTCGCCCTGCGGCGCGCACAGTCCGCGCCCGGCCAGTTCACCCTCACCGACATTGTCGGCCGGGTGATCCACAAGACCAAGTCGCTCGTGCTCGCGATCGTCGCGATCCGCCTCGTCGCGGGTTATGCACAGCCACCCGCGCTGATCCTGCAGATCATCCAGTTCGTCTTCACCATCGCGGTCGTGATGCAGGTCGCGATCTGGGCGCGCGAGATCGTGTTGGGGCTGATCCAGCGCCGCGCCGCCGAAGGCCATAACGAGACGCTGGCGAACGCGATGGGCATTATCCGCCTGCTGATCAGCGTTGCGCTGTTCGCGATCGCGGCGATCGTCATCCTCGACAATATGGGCGTCAATGTCACCGGCCTGATCGCCGGCCTCGGCATCGGCGGTATCGCGATCGGCCTCGCCGCGCAGGGCATCTTCTCCGACCTTTTCGCCTCGCTCTCGATCATCTTCGACCGCCCCTTCCGCGTTGGCGAGACGATCAAATACGACAACAGCATCGCGACGGTCGAACGCATCGGGCTCAAGAGCACGCATTTGCGATCGGTGAACGGCGAGTTGCTCGTCATTTCGAACACCAATCTTCTGTCTAAGGAAATCACCAACTACGCGCATCTCCACCGCCGCCGCGTGCAGTTCGCGATCGGCGTGGTCTATCAGACAAGCCCCGAAATGCTGCGCGCGCTGCCGGCGCTGCTGCAGGTGCAGGTCGAGGCCGAAAAGCATGAGTTCGTTCGTTCGAGCTTCATCGGTTTCGGAGCATCAAGCCTCGATTTCGAACTCGTCGCCGATATCCATAGCGACAATTATAACGAGGTGATCGCCGCGCGAACCGCGATTGGCATCCGCGTTTTCGAAGAGTTGACGAAGGCGGGCTACGACTTCGCTTATCCGACGCAGACGACCTTCACCGCGGCGCCCGATGGCACGATGATTCTGCCCTACGCCGAAAGCGTGACGATGAAGCCGACCAGGCCCGCCAAGAGCTGACGCTACGGCACCGCTGCCCCAGCTCTTGCCCCTTGTGCTCGGCGCCCGCACGGGCCTAGAACGCGCGCCTCGACAGGTTTTGGCAGGGGACGATAGATGGGTTCAATCACGCCGCACGAACTGCAGGCCAAGGTCGGCGAAACCATCGGCACCTCCGAATGGGTGCTTGTCGACCAGGAGATGATCAACAAATTCGCCGACGCGACGGGCGATCATCAGTTCATCCACATCGACGAGGAAAGGGCGAAACTGACGCCCTTCGGCGGCACCATCGCGCACGGCTTCCTGACGCTGTCGCTGATCCCGATGCTGGGGCAGAAGACCGACTCCCCCAAGATTGCGGGCATCAAGATGGGCGTCAACTATGGCGGCAACAAGGTCCGCTTCCTCGCCCCCGTCCGCTCGGGCAAGCGCGTGCGCAGCCATGTGAAGCTGCTCGAGCTCGATGAAAAGCGGCCTGGGCAATGGCAGCAGACCAACGAAATCACCGTCGAGATCGAGGGCGAAGAGAAACCCGCGTTGATCGCCGAATGGATCACGCAGTTTTTCGTGTGACCCGCACCCCGGTTTGACCCGGCCGACCTCCCCCGAAAAGATAACCGGATCCAAGCAGAAGGAATATCGACATGCGTGACGCCGTCATCGTTTCCACCGCCCGCACGCCGCTGGTCAAGGCCGGCCGCGGGGCGTTCAACAATACCCCCTCGCCGACGCTCGGCGCCTTTTCGGTCAAGGCCGCGGTCGAGCGCGCCGGGGTCGACCCGGCCGAGATCGACGACGTCGTCTTCGGCGCCGCGATGCAGCAGGGGTCGCAGTCGCCCAACGTCGCGCGCCTGATCGCGCTCCGCGCCGGCCTGCCCGTCACCGTCCCCGGCATGTCGATCGACCGCCAATGCTCGTCGGGCCTGATGACCATCGCCACCGCAGCGAAGCAGGTGATCGTCGATCGCATGGACGTGGTCGTCGCCGGCGGCGTCGAGAGCATCTCGAAGATCCGGGGCGACAAGCTGTTCATCGAGACCGACCCGACCTTGCTCGAAATGCACCCGGCGACCTATATGCCGATGATCGGCACCGCCGAGGTCGTCGCCAAGCGCTACAATATCAGCCGCGAATATCAGGACGAATATTCGCTCCAGTCGCAGCAGCGCACTGCCGCGGCGCAGGCCGCGGGCAAGTTCGACGACGAGATCGTCCCCTGCACTGCGACGATGGCGATCGTCGACAAGGAGACCAAGGAAGTCTCGTTCAAGGAAGTCACCGCCGACCGCGACGACTGCAACCGCCCCGACACCACGCTCGAAGGGCTCGCGTCGCTCAAGCCCGTGATGGGCGAAGGCAATACGATCACCGCGGGCAACGCCAGCCAGCTGTCGGACGGCTCGTCGGCGTGCGTCGTGATGGAGGCCAGGCTCGCCGAGAAGCGCGGCCTGACCCCGCTCGGCCGCTATGTCGGCATGGCGGTCGCGGGCACCGAGCCCGACGAAATGGGCATCGGCCCGGTCTTCGCCATCCCCAAGCTGCTCGAACGCTTCGAGCTCAAGATGGACGACATCGGCCTGTGGGAACTCAATGAGGCGTTTGCGGTGCAGGTGCTCTACTGCCGCGACAAGCTCGGCATCCCCAACGAGCTGCTAAACGTCAACGGCGGCTCGATCTCGATCGGCCACCCGTTCGGCATGACCGGCGCGCGCTGCACCGGCCACGCGCTGATCGAGGGCAAGCGCCGCGGCGCCAAATATGTCGTCGTCACCATGTGCATCGGCGGCGGCCAGGGCGCGGCGGGGCTGTTCGAGGTTCTCTGACTTGCGCCTGACGCACCCGCGTATCGAGCCGGTCGACCTCGACCGGCTCGATGCCGACCAGCGCGCGGCGCTCGAACCCTTCTTCGCGACCGAGGGTGGGCGTGTGGGCGGCGGGCGGATCCTCAACATCTTCCGCACGCTCGCGCACGCGCCCAAGGCGCTGACCGCCTTCCTCGGCTGGGGCAATTATATCCTCTCGCGGCGCAGCGCGCTCGGCCCCCGCGACCGCGAACTCGTCATCCTGCGCACCGGCTGGAACTGCCGCTCGGGTTATGAATGGACCCAGCACAAGCGCATCGGACTCGACAGCGACCTGTCCGTAGAAGAGATCGAGCGCATCAAGGCGGGGCCCGACGCCGCCGGCTGGAGCGACCTCGACCGCGCGATGCTGCGCGCCACCGACGAACTGACGACGGACCATTTCGTGACCGACGCGACCTGGGCCGCGCTCGCGCCGCTCGGCGACAAGGGCCGCATGGACCTGGTGATGACCGTCGGGCAATACACCCAGGTTTCGATGATCTTGAACAGTTTCGGCGTACAGGTCGAGGACGGCTGGACCGTCGATCCCGACCTCAAGGCCTGATCGAAGGAGAAAAGACATGAGCGGCATCGGCGTCATCGCGACCTTGCGCGTCCAGCCCGGCAAGGAAACCGAATTCGAGGGCGTCTTCGCCGAACTCGCACCCGCGGTCCGCGCCAACGAGCCCGGCAACAGCTATTACAAGCTGTTCCGCACCAGCGAGGCCGGCGTCTACAAGGTGCTCGAATGTTATGACGATGACGCGGCGGTCCAAGCGCACCGCGCCTCGGACCATTTCCGCATCCTCGGCGCGAAACTCGGCCCGTGTCTCGCCGGCGCGCCCGAGATCGAGAGCCTGCCTGCGGTCTGACCCGGTGCACGGCGCGGCTTTCCTCATCCCGATTGCCTTCGCGGGCGCAGCAGCGGCAACCACGCCGAGCCCGCAGCCGGGCAAATGGACGCATGTGACCCGGCTGGTCAGCGCCGACATCCCCGGCGTTCCCGAAGCGCTGATACGCGCCGCCGACACGCGCGCGCCGCGCACGACCTGCCTGACCGCGAAACAGGCGGCGGCAACACCGCAGATCCTGCTCCACGCGCCCGGCGCGCAATGCAGCGCGCGCAGCTACACGCTCGCGGCGGGCAAGATCCGCGGCACCTCGACCTGCACGGTCAAGGAGTTGCCGACCCCGGTGCGTACCGTGACCACCGGCACCTACGATGCCAAGGGCTATAGCAGCCGCAGCGTCACCACCGGCACCCGGGGCGGCCGCCCGCTGAAGGTCGTCACCGCGAGCAGCGGCAAATGGCTGGGCAGCGCCTGCCGCTGAGGCGCTTCATTTGACGCGGGTGAAATGGTTCGTCCGCATGCCGGGTGTGCCTTCGCGCGTGAAGAAGACGACGGTCTCTGTCATCGCCTGTCCATCGGCCGAAACGGTGTAGGTGCGCATCGACCCCGGCACGCCCTTCAGCGCCAGCGCGGTGACCATCACCCCGGGCTCGGGCAGCCGCGTCGCGGCGACGTCGGCCTCCAGATTGCCGGTGACCGGGGTGGGCGTGCCGTCGGGGGTATAGGTCGAGAGCGCCTCGACCTTGTTGCCGTCGGGCAGCACGACCTCGACCCTGGTCGACCATTGGTCGCCGCCCGCCTCGCCATAGGTGATCGTCACGCTCTTCGGCCGCGCCGCGGGCGGCATCGTCAGACGGCTGGTATCGACCGCCCAGGTGCCGAGCAGCGGCGAAGGCGCGGGTTCGGCGGCGGACGAAGCGGCGGGCCATGCGGCGGCGAACAGCAGGACGGGGTACAGGATCTTCATGGGAGCCTCTCCGCTCATCTTGTCGAGACATGTATCCATATATCATGGCGGCCCCGCGACAAGGGCTCAGCCGAAATCGGCTCCTTATGCGCGCTCGGCTATCTCGCCCGACCGGTCGCCCATCAAATAGCGCGGCCCCGCCCCACGCTGCGCCGCCTTGTCCTCGCGGTTGTACAGTCCGCATTTCTTCAAGGACAGGCAGCCGCAGCCGATGCACGCGCCGAGCAGTTGCTGCGTGCGCTCGAGCGCCGCGATCTGCGCCGCGATGCGCGCGTGCAGCGCGGTGCTGATCCGCGCCCAGTCGGCGGCATTGGGCGTGCGCTCGGCGGGCAGTCGCGCGAGTTCGCCCGCAATCTCCTCGAGGCTCAGTCCCAATTGCTGCGCGATCAGGACGAACGACACGCGGCGGATATCGGCGCGCAGGAAGCGCCGCTGCCCCCCGCGCGTGCGCAGCGCCGCGATCAGGCCTTTCGCCTCGTAGAAGCGGATCGCCGACACCGCGACCCCGGTGCGCGCCGCGAGTTCGCCGATCGCGATGAGGTCGGTTCGGTGCATTCGGCTGTCCTTCGAAAAGCGCTTGATCTAAACCTCAGTTGAGCTTTCATAAGTCGCTGCGTCAACCCGAATCACGAAAGCAAGACCATGACGCACCCCTTCATCGAACATGTGAACCTGACCGTCAGCGACCCTGACCGCACCGCGGGCATCCTCTCGGCGATCTTCGGCTGGCACGAGCGCTGGCGCGGCCCCGCGCGCGACGGCGGGCGCACGATCCACCTCGGCAGCGACGCCGCCTATGTCGCGCTCTACACCGGTCCCGACGGCCAGCACGCCGACATCGCCTACCCAAAGGGCGAGCCGCTCAACCATCTGGGCGTACAGGTCGAGGATCTCGACACGATCGAAATGCGCGTCAAGGCGGTCGGGCTCGTCCCCTTCAACCATGGCGATTACGAACCCGGCCGCCGCTTCTATTTCCTCGACCCCGACGGCATCGAATATGAAGTCGTCAGCTATAATGAGCCACGCCAGCGCTGAGCCGGGCAACGTCCGTGCCCCTGCCGCGTTATGCCTCATATCGAGGGGGAAATTCAGGAGTTTCCCATGAGCGAGGATATCAAGAAGGATTTTTGGAAAGCGCTCGACGCCAGTCCGTTCGTGATGGTCGGCCTTACCGGCGAGCGCGACCATCATATCCCGATGAACGCGCAGCTCGACAAGGACGCCAACAGCGCCTTCTGGTTCTTCACCGCGACCGACAATCGCCTCTCGGCGGGCGGCCCGGCGATGGCGCAATTCGCGTCGAAGGGCCACGACCTCTTCGCCTGCATTTCGGGCACGCTGCGCACCGAGACCGACCGCACAGTGCTCGACCGGCTGTGGAACAACAGCATCGAGGCCTGGTACGAAGGCGGCAAGAGCGACCCCAAGCTCGTCCTGCTCCGCTTCGACCTCGACGATGCTGAAATCTGGACCGCCGACCCCGGCATCAAGGGCCTGTTCAAGATGGCGACCGGGCTGACGATGAAGGAAGGCGATCTCGGCAAGCATGCCGAGGTAGCGCTTTGAAAGCCCTCTCCCCTTGAGGGGAGACGATAGCGCATCTTGCTCCGCCAGGAGCTAGCGAAGCTTGGAGAGGGGCCTGGCCGCCAGCGGTCGGAAACCCCTCTCAACTCCGGCCAGGCAGCAAGCTGCCGAGCCTGCGTATCTCTCCCCTCAAGGGGAGAGAGCGCTTTCTCTTTTTTAGCTACCGCGGGAAACTGATCGGCAGCCCTACCCGCCGTTGCTGCGGATCCACTCCTCGACCACCGGCGCGATTTCCTCGCGCCATTTGCGGCCATTGAAAATCCCGTAGTGGCCGACGGCCTTTGCCATCAGATATTTCTTCTTCTCGGCCGGCAGCGATTTAGTCAGCGTCAGCGCCGCCTTGGTCTGGCCGATGCCCGAGATATCGTCGCGCTCGCCCTCGATCGCCAGGATCGCGATATCCTCGATCGCATTGAGATCGACCGTCTGCCCGCGATGCAGCATCTCGCCCTTGGGCAACAGGTGGCGCTGGAACACGACGTCGACGGTCTGCAGATAGAATTCGGCGGTCATGTCGCAAACCGCGCGATATTCGTCGTAGAATTCCTTGGTCTTGTCGGCGCTCTCGCCGTCGCCGTCGACCAGATGCTTGAACATCTCCCAATGGCTCATCATGTGATTGCCGAGGTTCATCGACATGAAGCCCGCAAGCTGCAGGAAGCCCGGATAGACGCGGCGACCGGCGCCCGGATACCAGGCCGGCACGGTGACGATGACATTTTCCTGAAACCACGCGTGCGGGCGCGTCATCGCATGTTCGTTGACCGCGGTCGGCGCCTTGCGCGTGTCGATCGGCCCGCCCATCATCGTCAGCGTCTTGGGCCGGCACTTGTGCTTGTTCGCCGCCATCACCGCCGCGGCCGCGAGGCTGGGCACCGACGGCTGGCACACCGCCAGCATATGCGCGCCCGGCCCGATATGCTCGAGCCACGAAATCAGATAATCGATATAGTCGTCGAGGTCGAACTTGCCCGCCGACAGCGGCGCATTGCGCGCGTCGCGCCAGTCGGTGATCCACACATCGTGCCCGGGCAGCATGCGCTCGACCGTGCCGCGCAGCAAAGTCGCATAATGGCCCGACATCGGCGCCACGATCAGCAGCTTGGGGGCGCCCTTCGACCCCTTGTGGGTGAAATGCTTGAGCTGCCCGAATGGCTTGCGCGCCTCGACCTTCTCGGTCACGCGCACGGTCTCGCCGTCGACAACAGTCTCGTAGAGCTCGAATCCCGGCTTGCCGCGCGGCGCGGCGGCGTGCGCGAAGACCTCGAGTGCCGAAGCGAACATCGGGCTGCCGCCGAAATAGCCTAGCGGATTGGCGGGATGCTGGATCACCTGCGCCCCCGCGGTCGCGAGCGCGCTGGCCCCTGCGAGCCAGCTCTTCTGCATGTCGAAAGCATGATACAGCATAGTCCAATTTTCCTTGCGTGGCCGGCGGCGCTCTGCGGCGCGCTTCTGTCCGGGGCAGTCTAGGCGTTCCGTCTCATTGTGCAATGCATCAAAATCGTTGCGGCACACTCCATATGCGAATAATCTGCCCACACGGCGGATCGTCCCGCCGATGGAGTGAATATGCCGGAGATTGCGGGCAACCGCTGACATCCCCGCAAGGTACGATGTCCTGACCGCCGCTGGCCCGCGGGCCGGCGCGCCCGTTGCCATGCCCAGTTCCGGACAATTCCGCATGAATATCTCGAAAAACGAACAGCGCGTGCTCCACGCGCTGGCGCAGGGCGGTGCGATTTGCCACCGCCGCGACGAGGAGGGCCGCATCGTGGAGGCGCTCTGCTTTACGCGCGAGGGCTTCGTTCTCGCCAATATGAACCTGCCGCTCTTCCACCGCCTCCGCCGCCGCGGCTTCATCGGCTCGCTCGGCGGCGCGCCGTACCGCATCACCCAGGCCGGGCTGCGCGCGGTGCGGGCCCAGCTCGACAACCGGTGAACCGGGAGACGCCATAATGTGCGCTGGCTTCATAATGCTTGAAGCCAGCGCACCATTCTGCGCCGTTGAGCACCGCCCCCGCCGCTGCTAGGGCCGACACATGGCGACAAGATCAGACCAGACAGCCACCGCTTCCCCCCCCATGCCGTCGGGCGCGCAGGACAAGCGCCCCCGCAAGCTCGGCAGCCTCCGGATGATCTGGCGCTACGCCAGCCGCTATCCGCTGCAAATCCTGATCGCCGCGGTTGCGCTCGCCGTCGCTGCGCTCGCGACGCTGGCGATCCCGTGGCAGTTCAAGGAAATGATCGACAGCGGCTTCGTCGCCGGCGGCGGCGATGTCGCGCCGCATTTCCGCCTCTTCTACGTCATCGTCATCGCGCTCGCGCTCGCGACCGCGCTGCGCTTCTATTTCGTAAGCTGGCTCGGCGAGCGCACCGTCGCCGACATCCGCCAGGCGGTGCAGCAGAATCTGCTCCGCCTCGCGCCCGGCTTCTTCGAGGAGAACCGTCCCTCCGAAATCGCCTCGCGCATGACCTCGGACACCACGGTGATCGAACAGGTCGTCGGCACCACCGTCTCGGTCGCGCTCCGCAACACGGTGATGGGCATCGGCGGCATCGTCTATCTCTTCTCGCTCTCGCCGGGGCTCACCGGCGGCATCCTGCTGGGCATCCCGGTGATCATCCTGCCGATCGTGCTGCTCGGCCGCCGGCTGCAGAATGTGTCGCGCTCGAGCCAGGACCGCGTCGCCGATATCGGCGCGACCACCGCCGAGCAGCTGGGCGCGATGAAGATCGTCCAGGCTTTCGGACAGGAACGCCGCGAGGCCGAGCGCTTCACCTTGGCAGTCGAGAATAATTTCGCGACCGCCAAGCGCCGCATCCGTCTCCGCGCGATCATGACCGCGATCGTCATCGGGCTGCTCTTCGGCGCGATCACCACCCTGCTCTGGTACGGCGCCGCGGGCGTCGCGGCGGGGACGATCACCGGCGGCACCATCGCCGCCTTCGTCCTCACCGGCGGGCTCGTCGCGGGCGCCTTCGGCGCGCTGACCGAAGTCTATGGCGACCTGCTCCGCGCCGCGGGCGCCGCCGAGCGCCTCTCCGAGCTGCTCCACGCCGAACCGAGCATCGCGCCGCCCGCCAATGCGCGCCGCTTCCCCGACCCGCCGCTCGGCACGCTCGAATTCCGCCATGTCGAGTTCCGCTACCCGACGCGCCCCGACGCCCCCGCGCTCCACGACTTCAGCCTCGCCATCGCCCCGCGCGAGACGGTCGCGATCGTCGGCCCCTCGGGCGCGGGCAAGTCCACCCTGTTCCAGCTCGCCGAGCGCTTCTACGATCCGCAGGGCGGCCGCATCCTGCTCGACGGCATCCCGCTGGTCGACGCCGACCCCGCCGACATCCGCGCGCGCATCGCGATGGTGCCGCAGGAGACGGTGATCTTCGCCGCCTCCGCGCGCGATAATTTGCGCTACGGCAATTGGGCCGCCACCGACGAGGAACTCTGGGACGCGGCGCGCGCCGCCAATGCCGAGGAGTTTCTCGCCAAGCTGCCCGAAGGTCTCGACACCTTCATGGGCGAGGGCGGCGCGCGCCTCTCGGGCGGGCAGCGCCAGCGCGTCGCGATCGCGCGCGCGCTGCTCCGCCGCGCGCCGCTGCTGCTGCTCGACGAGGCGACCTCGGCGCTCGACGCGGAGTCCGAAAAGCTGGTCCAGGACGCGCTCGACACGCTGATGCACGACCGTACGACGATCGTCATCGCGCACCGCCTCGCGACCGTGCGCGCCGCCGACCGCATCATCGTGATGGATGAGGGACGCATCGTCGAGGAGGGCAAGCACGATGTCCTCGTCGCGGCCGACGGCCTCTACGCGCGCCTCGCGCGCCTCCAGTTCCAGGACAATCTCGCCGCCGCCTGACGGCTCTCACCCCTTCGAAGGACAAGAGGATGCTCTACGAACTCACCGTGCCCGCCTACGCCAACGGCCTCCGCGCGCTGTCGGCACAGCTCGACAAGGCGCTCGCCTGGGGCGCCGACAATGGAGTCGGCGAATTGCAGTTCATCGCCGCGCGGCTGGCCCCGGACATGTTCCCGCTCGCCTCGCAGGTCCGCTTTTCCTGCCTCCAGGCGATCCAGGCGCCGACCCGCCTCGGCGCAACCGGCGCCCCCGCCTTTGCAGAGGACGCGGCCGATTTCGCCGGGTTGCAAGCGCAGATCGCCGAAACGCTGACCTGGCTCGATACCGTTGATGCGGCCACGATCGACGCCAACCCCGGCCGCGCGGTCGGCTTCGACCTGCCGAACGGCATGGCGTTCGACATGACCGCCATGACTTACGTGCGCGACTGGGCGCAGCCGCAATTCTACTTCCACCTGGTCGCCGCCTATGGCGTGCTCCGCCACATGGGCGTCCCGCTCGGCAAGGCCGACTATGTCAGCTACATGATGGCCTATCTCCGCCCGGGGACCGCGCCGGCGGGCTGACGCGAAGCCGTACGGAACGCGGCTTGCTGCCAACCGGCCGTTTTCGGGTGCTAGTAGTCAAGGTGATCCCCGGCGAAAGCCGGGGCCCATGAGGGGAAGGCCGTGCTACCCATCTGGGCCCCGGCTTTTCGCCGGGGATCACGGTGGGATCGCCTCAGGGCCGCTACCCACCCTACACACCGACGTTCAGATCAGCCCACCATATTGCTGGATGCCCGGAAAGGCGAGGCTCGTACCGCCGTTGCGGCGGATCGCGCCGATCGCCTGGTCGACGCGCAGATAGCGCGCCCGCGCATCGGGCTCGAACATCAATGTCGGCTGCTCGGGCCGGTCCGCCGCGATCTTCACCAATTGCCCCAACTCGGCCAAGTCGACCGGCTGCCCGTTCCAGCGGATGACGTCGGCGGTATCGATGGTCACGCGATTCTCGTCGCGGACGTCGGTGTGCGGCGGCGGGTCCCCCGGCAGCGTGATATCGACGCTGTGCGTCGGCGGCGGGATGGTGATGATGAACATCACCAGCATCACCAGCATTACATCGATCAGCGGGGTGGTGTTGATGTCGGGATCGCCGCTCGGGTCGGCGCGGAAAATGCTGCGATGGAACTGGCTGCGTCGACGCATCGTCTCTCTCCCTCTCGCGGGATGCCGTCGGCGCGTCCATCGCAGCCGCCGGCTCCGCTCCGCGGACCGGCTCCCTCGCGCCGCTCGCGAGCGGTCGCCGATCTGATTGTTATGGTATAACATTATATAGGCGGCGCAAATAAAAAGCGCGCCGCCGGGATCGGCGCGCCCCCGCACGCAAAAAGAAAGGGCGGCACCTTTCGGTACCGCCCCTCTTTTCTCTGTCCGAAACCGGACGGGGAAATCTTACATGCCCGAGCCGGGGCCGTATTTGATTTCCACGCGGCGGTTCTGGTCGTTGCGGACGCCATCGGCGGTTGCAACGGCCGGACGGCTCTCACCGAAGCCTTCGGCGCTGATCGAGCTATCCGAGATACCGCGAGCGGTGAGATAGCTGCGAACGGCGTCGTTACGACGGTTCGACAGGCCAACGTTGTAGGTCGCCGAGCCCGAGCGGTCGGCGTGACCGGCGAGCCACACCTGCGTGCCGGTGCAACCACGGTTGTAGGCGCTGATGGCGTTGTCCAGCGTCGACGCCGCTTCGGGCGTGATGTTCGACTGATCCCAGTCGAAATAGACGATGTACGGGCCAGGCGCGCACTGAACCGGCGGAGGCGGCG
>SCNT01000023.1 GCA_005503165.1 Sphingomonadaceae bacterium 3R27E2-A | reverse complement strand
CCCCTGAAGGGGAGGACCTTTATGCCCCCTCCCGCCCGAAAACCGGCCATTGCGGCCTCAGTGAAGAACAGGCTTTCCTAATAAACTCTCCCATGATCTACCCTCGTGGATGATCAATGGGCTTGCTCCGCACAGCGCCCTTATGACCTCCCTCGATCTTACCGGGCTTAAAGCGACAAAGGAGACATTTCGGGTGCGCGCATGCGTATCTTTTGTCCCCTTAAGACTCCGAACGCGGCCCGTTTGTCCCGCCAGCCACCTCATCTTAACCCCTCGCTGCTAGTCTCGCCGCAATGACGGTTCATCCCGCCTTTCCGGTCGAGCCAGCGGTCGAGCTCGCCAGCGCCGCGCCGCTGACGGTGCGCGTCGTCGATCCGCTCGCGCTGTCGCCGCCGCTGGCCGCAGCGTGGGACGCCGTTGCTGAAGCGGCGAGCGAGCCGAACCCCTTCGCCGAGCGCTGGTGCCTCCAGTCGGCGCTGCACCTGCTCGATCCCGAACGCCACACCCGGCTGGTGATGGTGCAGGGCGGCGCCGACGGGCCGGTCATTGGCGTGATGCCGCTCGCGCCGGCGACGCGCTATGGCCGCCTGCCGCTGCGTCATGTCACCGGCTGGGCGCACCCCAATCATTTCCACGGCGCGCCGCTTGTCCGCGCGGGCTTCGAGAGCTTCTTCTGGTCGATCCTGCTCGGCTGGTGCGACGCCGCGCCCTGGGCAAAGACCCTGCTGCACGTGCCGCGACTGACCGAGGACGGGCCGCTACACCGCGCGCTCGTCGATGTCGCGCGCGTCCGCGGCGGCGAGGCCGGGGTCGTGCACCGCGAGGAACGCGCGCTGCTCGAAAGCACCCTCTCGCCCGAAGCCTATTGGGATGCGGCGGTGCGCGCGAAGAAGCGCAAGGAGCATCGGCGGCAGGCGAACCGTCTCGCCGATCAGGGCGCGGTCACCTTCCGCCGCTGGTCGGCGGGCGAACCCGTCGAACCCTGGATCGACGCCTTCCTCGACCTCGAAGCGCGCGGCTGGAAAGGCCGCGCCGGATCGGCGCTCGCGAGCCACGGCGATACCGAAGCCTGGTCCCGCGCCATCATCGCGGGCGCCGCCGAGGCGGGCCGCCTCGACATGCGCACGCTCGACCTCGATGGCCGCCCGCTTGCGATGCTGGTCAACTTCCTTGCCCCGCCCGGCGGCTTTTCGTTCAAGACCGCGTTCCACGAGGACTACGCCCGCTTCTCGCCCGGGGTGCTGCTGCAACAGGCGAACCTCGACCTGCTCGACGACGATCGCATCGCATGGGTCGACAGCTGCGCCGCGCCCGGCCACCCGATGATCGACAGCGTCTGGCGCGAGCGCCGCGCGCTCGTCTGGGTCAATGTGCCGCTCGGCGGCGCCACCGACCGGCTGCGCTTCTCGCTGCTGAGCAAGGCCGAAAAGGCCTGGCGCCGCTGGAAACGCGCCGACCCCGCGCCCGCCGCCGACACGCCAGAACAGGACCAGCCATGACCGCGCATCAAGTCATCGACCGCCCCGTCTTTCCGGCCGCCACGCTGGCGGCGATGGAGGGGCTTTATCCGCTGCAGGCGGGGCTGCTGCGCCACAGGCTGCCCGACCATCCCTTGCTTTCGCTCGAAGCGCTCGCGCTGCTCGGCGAGGGGCTGCCTGCGGCCCAGGTCGAATATAATCCGGGCGATGTGCCGATCGGCATCGCGCCCGAGGATGTACCCTCGAACGGCCTGTCGATCGGCGAGACGATTCGCACGATCGACACCAACCGCAGTTGGGCCGTGCTCAAGAATATCGAGACCATACCCGAATACCGTGACCTGTTGCTGCGCCTCCTCGGCGAGCTCGAACCCGTGGTGCAGCCGCGCACGGGCGCGATGCTGACGCCGCAGGGTTTCATCTTCATTTCGTCGCCGGGATCGATCACGCCCTTCCACTTCGATCCCGAGCACAATATCCTGCTCCAGCTGCGCGGCACCAAGGTGATGAACGTCTGGCCCGCAGGCGACGAGCGCTTCGCCCACCGCCGCGAGCACGAGCGCTATCACACCGGCGGCCACCGCAATTTGCCGTGGGACACGGGATATGAGGGGCGGCAACAGACCGTGCCGCTCGCACCCGGCGATGCGGTTCTGATGCCGGTGATGGCGCCGCATTATGTCGCCAATGGCGACGCGCCCTCGATTTCGCTGTCGATCACCTGGCGCAGCGAATGGAGCTACCGCGAATCCGAAGCACATGCCGCCAATGCCGCGCTCCGCCGCATCGGGCTCGACCCCGCAATGCCGCCGCGCTGGCCGAGTCATGCCTGGTTCAAATCGGTCGGCTGGCGCGCCGCGCGCAAGCTGCGGCTGGTGGAGTAGCCGTGGGTTGATTTGATTTTTCTGCGCTCTATCAAGGTGTTTCAACGGGGGCGGGGAATGATCGGGCGCATAACAGGGACGATAATGGCGTGCGCGCTGGCCGGCGCGGCGCCTGCAGTTTTGGCCGACGAGACGCCGACGTCGCCGGGCGAGCGTCCCGCGCGCATCGCGACCGCCGACTTGGCGCGATTGCCCGAATTTTCCGACGCGAAGCTGTCGCCCGACGGCATGCGCATCCTGTTCCGTCGTCGTTCGGAGGGGATCGAGCAGGTCGCCTACCGCGATGTGAAGGGCGAAAAAACGGCCGGTTTCGCAATTCCCGAAAAGGTCGACCTCAACTGGATCCGCTGGGCGGGCAATGGCCATATCCTGATCAGCGTCGGCCGCAGCACCGTGTTCATGGGCCTGGAAGCGCACAGGTCGGTCCTTTTGCTCCACGACGTGACCAGCGGGGTGACGACGGCGATCACGCGCGAGGGCCAGGGGCTCGAGGGCGACGACATTCTCTTCGTCGATCCCGACGGTCGCTACCTTCTGTTGTCGATCCAGCGGACCATTTACGACTATCCCTCGGTATTCCGGGTCTCTTTGCCCGACGGCAAGATGACCGAGATCGTCCGGCCCCGGCAGCCGATCTGGGAATGGTATGCCGACGACGCCGGCATCGTCCGCGCCGGGGTCGGCTGGGAGCGCCGGAAGGTCCGTTATTATTACCGCAAGACGGCCGAGGAAGATTTCCGGCTGATCGGCGCGGTGCGCCCCGACGACAAGGACGGCTTTTTCGATATCGCGAAGGTCGTGACCGGGTCGGACGAGGGCTATGTGCTCAGCGACGAGAAGACCGGCCGGCAGGCGCTCTACAAATTCAACTACGGCACGCGCGAAATTGGTGAACTGGTTTACGGCAACGACCAATATGACATCGACGATTATTGGCTGACCACCGATGGGAAGGCGCTCGAGGGCGTGTCGTTCACCGACGATCGCGAGCGGGTCGAATGGTTCGACGCCGATTCGAAGAAGCTGCAGGCGCAGATCGACCGCGCGGTGCCGAACCTGCAAGCCTGGGTCAGCTCGCGCAGCCGCGACGGCAACCGGCTCCTGATTCTGGGGACGGCGCCCGACGATCCCGGCGTCTATTTCATGCTCGACCGCAAGACGCGCGAAATGGCGATCGTTGCCGCCCGCATGCAGACGCTGCCGCCCGAGATGCTCGCGGTGACCAAGGCAGTGCGCTACAAGGCGCGCGACGGCAAGGATATCCCCGCCTTCCTGACCCTGCCCAAGGGACGGGAGGCCAAGGGGTTGCCGCTGATCATCCTGCCGCACGGCGGCCCCTATGGGGTTCGCAACAAGCTCGACTATGATCCACAGGTGCAATTGCTCGCCAACCGCGGCTATGCGGTGCTGCAGCCCAATTATCGCGGTTCGGGCGGCTATGGCACCGAATATGGCGACGCGGGCATCGGCCAGATCGGCCGCGCGATGCAGGACGACCTCGACGACGGGATGGACTGGCTGGCGGCCGAGGGGATCGTCGACAAGGCGCGCGTCTGCGTCGTCGGCGCTTCTTACGGCGGCTATGCCGCGCTGTGGGCGGCGATCCGCAATCCCGAACGCTATCGCTGCGCCGCGAGCTTTGCCGGGGTCGCCGATTGGGACGCGATGCTGAAATACGACCGCCGCTACCTGACCAAGACGGCGAGCAAGAGCTGGCAGGCGCGCGTTACCGGCGAGGGCGATTTCGACCTCGCCGCGGTGTCGCCGACGCAGCAGGCGGCGCGGCTGACCCGCCCGATCCTGATCGCGCATGGCGAGGATGACAGCAACGTCCCGATCAGCCAGTCGAAAAAGCTGGTTGCCGCGCTCAAGAAGGCGGGCAAGAGCGATTATGAATATGTCGCCTATAAGGACGAGGGCCATGGCTTCTCGGATCCCGCCAACCAGAAGGACTGGTTCGACCGGCTCGACGCCTTCCTCGCGAAGCATAATCCGGCGGCGTGACAGACCGCTTCCCATCGCGCCGATTTGCCGCTATGGGCGCGCATCCTGTATTTTCGAGACCGTTTGAGGATTGATGGCCAAAGAAGAACTTCTGGAAATGCGCGGCCAGGTGGTCGAACTGCTTCCCAACGCGATGTTTCGCGTCAAACTGGAAAATGACCACGAGATTCTCGGCCACACGGCCGGCAAGATGCGCAAGAACCGCATCCGTGTGCTCGTCGGCGACGAAGTGCTCGTCGAACTGACCCCCTATGACCTGACCAAGGGTCGGATCACCTATCGCTTCAAGTGAGCGGGGCGGTGGATGCTCCCGCGCCAAGACCCGATCTGGTGCTGGCATCGACGTCGCCGCGCCGGCTCGAACTGCTCGCGCGTATCGGGGTGATCCCGGCGCGCATCGCGGCCCCTGAAATCGACGAAACCCCGCTGAAGGGCGAACTGCCGCGCGCCTATGTCGCGCGCCTCGCCGAGGGCAAGGCGCGCGCGGTCGAGCACACTGCCGATGAGGTCGTGCTTGCGGGCGACACCACCGTCGCGGTCGGACGCCGCATCCTCGAAAAGCCCGCCGACGAGGCCGACCTTCGCCGCATGCTCGCCCTGCTGTCGGGCCGCCGTCACCATGTCTGGTCGGGCGTCTGCGTCGTCGGCTCCGACGGCAAGCCCCGCGTGCGGGTCGTCGGCACGATCGTCGCCTTCAAGGCGCTGAGCACCGCCGAAATCGACTGGTATGTCGCCAGCGGCGAGGGGATGGGCAAGGCGGGCGGCTATGCGATCCAGGGCCGTGCCGAAAGCTTCGTGCGCTTCCTGTCGGGCAGCCATTCGAACGTCGTCGGCCTACCCCTGTTCGAGACGCGCGGCTTGCTCTCCGCCGCGGGCGTCCCTTTTGGCTGAGTGGCTCTACGAAGCCGGGATCGGCGAGGCGCGCGCCGCGCTGGTCGAGGATGGACGGATCGTCGAAGCCCGGATCGAGCGCGAAGGCGAGGGGCCGCGGATCGGCGCCATCCTCCATGCAAGGCTTGTCGAACCGGGCAAGCTTGTCCTCGATGCACCGGGGGAACCCGCGGCGACGAGCGGCAACCTGCCCGGCGCCACGTCGCTGGGCAGCAAACTTACCGTACAGATAACGCGCATGGCATTGCGCGAACGGGGGCGCGACAAGCCGCCGCGGGCGCGGCTCGCCGAGCCGGGCGCGGCGCTGACGGAAGGGCCCGACCTTCGCGCGCGACTGGCTGCCAGCGGCATCCCCGTCGTCGACCTCGGTGCGCAGGGTCCCGACCGGCTTGAAGCGGCGGGATGGTCCGAAGTGGTCGACCATGTGCGCACCGGCCATTGGCCCTTTCCCGGCGGCGCGCTTTGGGTCGATGCCACCCCCGCGATGACGCTGATCGATATCGATGGCGAGGGCGATTCCTTTGCGCTTGCGAAAGCCGGCGCCGTTGCCGCGGCGCGGGTCATCCGCTGCTGCGGCATCGGCGGGTCGATCGGGATCGATTTTCCGTCGCTGCGCAGCCGGGCCGAGCGGCTGGCGGTCGATGCCCTGGTCGACGAATGCCTGCCGCCGCCTTTCGAGCGGACTGGCACCAACGGCTTTGGCCTGATGCAGATCATCCGCCGCCGCGAGCGCCCGTCGCTGATCGAGCAGATACGCTTCGACCCCGTCGCGACCGATGCTGCGCTGCTGCTGCGCCACGCCGAGCGCGCGGTCGGGACGGGGGGGCTGACGCTCACCGCACGCCCGGCGGTGGCCGAACGGCTTGCGGCGCACCCCGGCTGGACCCATATGCTGCAGGCGCGCACCGGACGCCCCGTCGCGGTCGCCGCCGATTTAGCCATCAAAGGACCGGGCCATGCCCAGTAACGCCCCCGCCCGATCGCGCGCCTGCCCGCTCTGCGGCGCGCCGCGCGCCGACGAGTTCAAGCCTTTCTGCAGCCGCGGCTGCCGCGACCGCGACCTCCTGAACTGGTTCGGCGAGGATTATCGCGTGCCCGCCGACCAGCCGCCCGACGGCACCGCCGACGCCGATAATTTCACCGACGAATAGGCGCAGAATATGTGCAACAAAGATGCTGGACAGGACGCCAAGCCCTGCCTATAGCCGCCGCTCGCCAGCGGGCCGGTAGGTCCGCAAGGCCCGTGCCTGGGTAGCTCAGTTGGTAGAGCATGCGACTGAAAATCGCAGTGTCGGCGGTTCGATCCCGTCCCCAGGCACCACTATTTCAGGGCAGCGGTAATTTGGCTTCGGGCAACGCACCCAGCTCGTCCTTGGTCATCGAGGTGGCGAGATCGGTTTCATTGTCGCGGACGACGGCGGTGAGTCCGAGAACGGGCAGTTCGACATAACGGTCGGGGTTGCTTCCCTCGAGTTCGACCAGCAATCGATCGACCTTGCCGTCGCGCGTCCGCAACACCTGCGCGACATCTCCGACCTCCTTCCCGTCGGCGCCGACGATATCGACGTTGAGCAATTGCGCTTCGCTGAGCCCGAAGGCGGCGGGGACGGGGCCCGCGACCGTAGCACTGGTTTCGGCGGTCTTTTCGATCCGGGCTTCGGTCGCATTGTCCGAATCCGTGCAGGCTGCCAGCAAGGTCGCCGAAGCGGCCAGAAGAATGAGGGTGCGCATGCGTTTATCCTTTTGCAAAAGATGACGCGAAAACGCCGTCATCTCCTGCTTGGTTGCCGAGCATATCCGGGGTGTCCCGCACCGACACGGCTCGATGTATGAAAACCGGCGTCCGCGATTGGGAGGGCGCTATGCCTGCAATGCGCCACGGAAGTGCGTTGTTATGTTGCGGCGCAAACTGTTGCTTTTTGGTCACTAATCGCTCGAAAAACTTTAGGGCCGCGCCGCGCCGCGTTGACGCGGCGGGCCGGGCGATTAGAGCGGCGAGTTCCCGCCGGAGCATCCCCTCCTTTGGCCGCAAGGCCGCGCTTCGCTGGGTTGGAGAGAGACACCCGATGACCTTGCGCAACATTTTGTTGGGCGCCACCATGCTGTGCGCCGCGACCACCCCCGCTTTCGCTTATGCCCAGGATGCCGCCCCGGCCGACGACGCCGCCGCGCCCGCCGAAGACACGACCGATTACGGCAACGAGATCATCGTCACCGCGACCAAGCGCTCGCAGACGCTGCAGGACACGCCGGTCGCGGTCTCGGTAACCTCGGCCGCCGACCTTGAACGCTCGCAGATCCGCGACCTCATCGACCTGCAGTCGGCGGTGCCGAGCTTGCGCGTCTCGCAGCTCCAGTCGAGCGCGAACACCAACTTCATCATCCGCGGCTTCGGCAACGGCGCGAACAACGCCGGCATCGAACCCTCGGTCGGCGTCTTCATCGACGGCGTCTATCGTTCGCGTTCGGCCGCGCAGATCGGCGACCTTCCCTCGGTCGAGCGCATCGAAGTGCTGCGCGGTCCGCAATCGACCCTGTTCGGCAAGAACGCCTCGGCGGGCGTCATCAGCATCGTGACGCAGAAGCCGCAATATGAGTTCGGCGGCACCGCCGAAGTCACCTATGGCAATTACGACGCGGTCACGGTGAAGGGCAACGTCACCGGCCCGATCAGCGACACGGTCGCCTTCTCGATCGGCGGCAACTACAACCGCCGCGACGGCTACGCGCAAGACTTGCAGCTCGGGACCGACGTCAACGACCGCAACCGCTACGGCGTCCGCGGCCAGCTTCTGTTCGAACCGACCGACGCGCTGTCGATCCGCCTGATCGGCGATTACGACAAGATCGACGAGAATTGCTGCATCGCCGGTAATGTCATCGCCGGCCCGACCGTCGCGATCACCAACGCACTCGCCGGCGGTCCCAGCGTCGACGCGAATGATCCCTTCTCGTACGACGTCTACAACAACTTCCTGTCGTCGAACAGGATCAAGAATTACGGCGGGTCGGCGCAGATCGACTACGACCTCGGCGCGCTCGCGCTGACCTCGATCACCGCCTATCGCGAAGTGCGCGCGCTCACCAATCAGGATTCGGACTTCACCGGCGCCGACCTGATCGGCGAGAACAGCCAGAATCTCGGCATCGACACCTGGACGCAGGAAGTCCGCCTGACCTCGGACTTCGACGGCCCCTTCAACTTCCTGCTCGGCGGCTATTATTTCAACGAAAAGATCAAGCAGAAGAACGACATCCGCTTCGGCACCCAGTTCCGCGCCTATGCCGGCGGGCTGATCAACCCGACCGCGGTGCTGACCTCGCCCAATCCCAACGCCGCAGGCAACGCCGTGGTTTCGGGTCTCGAGCAGCAGATCGGTGGCATCCTCGGCAATCCCGCGCAGTTTGCGGGCCAGTTCTTCCGCGCCGGCGACGGTCTCGACGAAGCCTATCGCCTGAAGGACGAGGCCTTCTCGATCTTCGGCACCGTCGATTTCGACGTCACCGACCGGCTCACGCTGACCGGCGGCTTCAACTACACCAAGGACCGCAAGCGCTTCGCCACCAATGTGGCGAGCAGCGACGTTTTCTCGGGCCTCAATCTCACGACGATCGGCCGCACCGCGATCACCCAGCAGGGCATCGCGACGACCGTCGGCCAGGCGCTGGGTCTTCCGGGCCTCGCGAATGCCGCGCAGATTCAGGCCTTCGCGCAGGCGCAGCCGGCTCTCTTCGGCCAGATCAGCGCCGGCGCGGCGGCCTTTGCCGCGGCGAACCAGAATAACCCGCAGGTCAACCCGCTGCTCGCGCTGCGCCCGTTCCAGTTCCTCCCGCCGTTCCTGAACGTCCCCAACGCGGTCGAGGACGGCAAGACCAGCGACAGCGACTTGGCGTATAGCGTCCGGGCCTCGTACGAGCTGACCGACACGGTCAACGTCTATGCGACCTATGCGACGGGCTTCAAGGCGAGCTCGGTCAACCTGTCGCGCGACAGCCGGCCGCTCGCGTCGGACCTGCCGGCGATCATCTCGGGCGGGCTCGCGACCCCGAACCTGGTCTCGGGTTCGCGCTTCGCCGACCCCGAGGAATCGACGGTCTACGAGTTCGGCCTGAAGGCGAACTGGTCGGTCGCGGCGCTGAACCTCGCGGTGTTCAAGCAGTCCATCAAGGGGTTCCAGTCGAACATCTTCACCGGCACCGGCTTCGCGCTCGCCAATGCGGGCAAGCAGTCGACCTTCGGGATCGAGTTCGACGGCTCGGTCCGCCCCGTCGACGGCCTCAACCTGACGCTGGCGGTGACCTACCTCGATCCGAAGTACGACAGCTTCGTCAACTCGGCGTTCGGCGACATCTCGGGCACCACGCCGGCAGGCATTCCCGAGCTGACGATGGCGGCGGGCGGTACCTACACGCACGAGTTCGCGGGCGGCACGCGCGCGATCCTGCACGTCGATTATCATTATGAGAGCCCGGTGCAGATCGTCGAGGGCCTGACCGGCTTCCCGGCGAGTGTCGCGCAGAATCTGAAGCGCGAGGTCAACCAGCTCAACGCGTCGTTCACTGTCGCGCTGACCAACGGCCTCGAAGTCGGCGTGTGGGGCCGCAACCTCACCAATGCGCAATATCTGACGACGATCTTCCCTGCCGTGGCGCAGTCGGGCAGCGTGTCGGGCTATCCCAGCCAGCTGCGCACCTATGGCGGCGTGGTCCGCTACAAATTCTGATGGCCGGGAAACGGTGAGGGGCGGCGCGTCCGCTCCTTGCTTTCGGCTCCCGACCTCCGGGTAAGAAAAACCCGGCCTCTCCGCCGAGAGGCCGGGTTTTCTTTCGGCGTTGCCGCCAGGGTAGGCCTAGAATTTCACGCCCGCCGCGATGCCGTAGCGGCGCGGTTCGAGGGTGAAGATGTTGGTGTAGTTACCCGACGACTGGTCGGTGACATAAAGGCCGGTCACGCTGTTGGCGTCGAAGATGTTCTGGATGAACCCCTTTACATACCATTTGTCGTCGGTGCCGTTCAGCTGGACCTGGGCGTTGACCTGCGCATAGCCTTTGATCTTGTTGACGTTGCCGTTGAAGATGCTGCCATAGCTGTCGCCGGTATAGGCCAGGTCGAAGCGCGGTACGAGCGACATGCCGTTGTCGAAGCCAATCGTATATTGCGCACCCGCCGAGAATTTATAGTTCGGCGCCTGCGGCAGCTTGTTGCCCTTCAGGTTGACGGGGATACCCGCCGAAAACACCTCAACCCCCCCCGAAGGCGGGGCCGACGGTCGCCGCGGCGGCCTGCAGGATACCGCAGATGCTGAACGCGCCGGTCGACGCGATGCCGCCATCGGACGGGAAGGGGGTTGTTCCCTGGAGGCCCGCGCCGCCGCGCACGCCGTTTGCTGCAAAGGCGCCTGCATTGATCAGCGAGTTGATCTGGTTGACATAGCCGTTGACCCCCGCGACGCTGCCCGAGGTCGAGGCGACGGCGCAGTTTGCTGCGTTGGTGATATCCTTGATGATCACCGCATCGGCGCGGCCGCCGCCGAAATCGCGCGGGTTGCTGCTGAACTCGTCGCCGGCGACTTCGGTGTTCAGGTAGCTGAAGCCGAGGTTGACGACGAATTCCGGGACGGGACGGACGATCGCCTCGGCCTCGAAACCCCAGATGTTGGCGTTGATGTTGTCGTTGACCGCCGTACGGGCAACGATCTTGCTGAGCTGCAGGTCCTTGTATTTGTAATAAAAAGCCGTGAGGTTCAGCTGCAGCTCGCCGTTGCCGAAGGTGTTTTTCGAACCGATTTCAAAGGCGTCGACCTGCTCGGGCTTGAAGCTCTCCGGCACCGCGAAGATCGGTTGCAGCGGCGGGTTGATACCGCCGGACTTGTAGCCGCGCGAATAGGAGACATAGAGCAGATTGTCGTCGGTGACCTTGAAGTCGAGCACCGCGCGGCCCGTCAGCTTGTTGAACTTCACGCTGCGCGCCTGGATGATCTGGTTGCCCGGCGTGCCCGGATCGGCGTCGAACGACCCGACGAAGGGCGAGCCGAAGACGGTGTCGCTGTTCAGCCCGATCGGCGTCAGGAAGCTGGCCAGCGTCGACCGCGCCAGCACACTCTTCTTGTCGTTGTTGTAGCGCAGGCCGGCAGTGAGCTTCACCCGGTCGCTGAACTCGAAATAGGCTTCGCCGAAGATGCCATAGGAGGTGATCTTGAGGTCGTCGGTGTTGTTGCGAAAGAAAGGTGTGGCGAGGAAGGAAGGCGGCAAGCCATTGGCGAAGCTGTTGAACGCGCCGAGCACGCCGGTCAGATAGTCGATCGGGAAAGCGTTCACATAATAGCTGTTCTCGGTCAGGTGGTAGTCGGCATAGATGCCGCCGAGCAGGAAGTTGAAGGGTCCGTCGAAGTCACTGGTCAGGATCGCTTCGGTCGACCAGCTGCTGTTATTCTGGTTCGAGCGGTCGAACTGGAGCGAGGTGGCGTCGCAGATGCGGTTGCCGCCGAACGAACCGAAGCCGGTTTCTTCGGGCAGCGAGGTACAGAGCGGGCCGTTCGGGCCCTGCGGGATGATCGCGGCGGCGATCGGCGCGAAATAGGCCGCCGAGCCCGGAACGAACGCGGGGGCCGGCGCGGGCAGCCCGGTCGGGATACCGTTCGCGGCAAAGAAGGCCAGCGTGTTCAGCCCCCCCGCATAAAGCGCGCGGTTGCCGACATTGCTGTTGTAATCCTGCATCGAGTCGAGCTTCACCTTCTGGTACTGGCCCGAAATTTGTAGCGAGACCGGCCCGAAATTGTGCTCGATCTCGCCCTGCAGCGTCAGCTCACTGGTGAAATATTGCGGTGTGAACGCCGTGTTCACGACACGCGGATCGCTGGGGATCGTCGTATTGGCGTACACGTCGGGGCCGTAGAGGCTGCCCAGCGCGAAAGCCGCGGGAATGCCCTGGATCGCCAGAAACTCGCGCGAGGTCAGCGCGGCGGTGAAGGTCGCGTTGCCGTTGAAGGGCGAATTGTCGCGGCGCGTGTTCAGGCACCCGAGGATGCCGGTCGGGTCACGCTGGCACTGCTGCTTCTGGATGCGAGTGCGATTGTCGCGCTCGTGGAAATAGGAGGCAAGGAAGTCGACCGTGGTGTTTTCGGTGGGTTCCCAGCGGATCGAGCCGCGCACCGAATAAAGGTCGCGGTCGTCGATGCGATTGCCGAGGAAGAGGTTCTTCGTATACCCGTCGCGGTTGAGGTAGATGCCTGCGACGCGCAGAGCGAGGGTGTCCCCGATGGGGATATTCACCATCGCCTTGCCCTTCATCGAGTCATAATTGCCATATTCGGCTTCGGCGGCGGCTTCGAATGCGCCGAGCTTGGGCTTGGCGGTGATGACGTTGACGACGCCCGAGGTCGCGTTGCGGCCGAACAGCGTGCCCTGCGGCCCGCGCAGCACCTCGATGCGTTCGAGGTCGAAGAATTCGGTTTCGAACAGGCGGGTCGAGAAGAGCGGATCGCCGTTGAGGTGGATCGCAGTGGCGCTGTCGCAGGTCGTGCCGACGCAAAGGTCGCCGATGCCGCGTATGGTGAAGCTGGCCCCGGTGAAGTTGGTCTTGGTGAAGGTGACGTTGGGCAGGGTCAGCTGCAGGTCGGACGGGGTCTTGATCTGCTGCGCCTCAAGGGCTTCGGACGAAAAGGCGCTGACCGCGATGGGGACGTCCTGCAGGCGTTCCGATTGCCGCTGCGCGGTGACGACGATTTCGCCGCCAAAGGCGTCGCGCTCGTTCTCGTCCGCGGCATCCTGCGCGAACGCCGGAGTCGCCAACGACATCGCGAGGATCGAGGTACCGATCAGTGCCTTGAACTTCATATTGTGCCTCCCTTTTTCAGCCCGCACCCACGGGCCGCCCAATTGCATCGCTCAACCGGGAGGGGATATGTCCAGACGTGACTACGGGCGCCGGACCTCGTCGATCCGGCGCAGGCGCGCGCGCAAATTGGTGTAGCCAGCTGTGCTGGGCATCGTCCTCTCCCACCGGCACCCGGGGACTGATACCGGCATCTCCGATCACGACCCGCTTCGGCAGGTTCTGTAATCTCATAAAGTTGCGCTCAGTTGACGCGAGCGTCAAGCCACTTGTTCGGCGAAGGGCAGGGGAAATTTTCTTGCTTCGCTTGCGAAGGAAAAAGGTCCGATTCCGCAACGTAAACTTGTTTTGCGACAGGAAATTCTTCCCAAGCCGGGGTTGCGTATTGGCACAATCGCGCCGAAATGTGCGACATGAATGCAACAGTGAAAGCGGGCGGATGACCAAGGTGGAAGTGGGCGCGGACGGCAAGCCGGTGGTGCCCGAACATGTGCTAGAGGCGGTCCGCACGCTCATCACCTGGGCCGGCGACGACGTCACGCGCGAGGGGCTGGTCGACACGCCAAAGCGCGTCGCGCGGGCATGGCTTGAATATTGCCAGGGCTATGCCGAGGATCCCGCGATCCATTTGTCGCGCACCTTCGAGGAAGTGGGTGGCTATGACGAGATCGTCATGCTGCGCGACATCCCGTTCCAGTCACATTGTGAACATCATATGGCGCCGATCACCGGCAAGGCGTCGATCGCCTACCTCCCGAAGGACCGCGTCGTCGGCATCTCGAAACTTGCGCGCGTCCTGAATGGTTACGCCCGCCGGCTGCAGGTGCAGGAGCGTCTGACCGCGGAAGTGGCCAGATGCATCTGGGACAATCTCCAGCCGCACGGCGTCGCGGTGGTGATCGACGCGCAGCATGGCTGCATGACCGGCCGCGGCGTGCGCACCCCCGGTGTCGGCATGGTCACCAGCCGCCTGCTTGGCTGCTTCCTCGACGACGAGCGCAGCCGCAAGGAAGTGCTCGCGCTGATGGGCTATTGACGATGCGCTGGCGGGGGCGGCGCAACCGCAGCTTTCGCACCCGCCTCCGCGCGTTTCAGGAGATGCGCGGCGAAAACCCTGATCCGGGGTTTATCGCCGACCTTGAGTTCCTCGAGAACCGCGACCTCGACCTGTCGGTGCGGCTCGGCGGGCTGCTCGCGTTCAACGCGCTCGCGATCACCATCGGCACGCACCCCATCTCGGCGAGCCCGGGCGCCCCGCTCAGCCTCGACGCCGTGACGCAGCCGGCGCTGACGATCGCCAGCATCGTCGGCATCGCGCCGTTAATCCTGTCGAGCTTCCTCTGCCTGCGCGCGCTGCTGCTCGGCGAGGAATTCGACAGCGACGGGCTGGAAAAGGCCGACGGGCTGCGCCAGCGGCTGTTCGCCGCCTTCACCTATTCGATCGACGCGCAGGCACGGCTGCTGACCGCCGCGGTGCGCTGGACGATCGCCGGCGGCGCGCTGACGCTCGTGGTGTGGGGGTGGATCCTCGCGGCGAAGATGCTCTGAACTAGCGCCGCCACATACGGAGCAGTTGGTACTGCACCGCCTGTAGCCGGGTATAATTTTCCGGGTCCATCTTCGCGCCCTCGAGCCCCGCGACGTCGTTGAGCTCGTACATCAGATTGCGTTGCTGGACGTCGGGGATCAGGCTCTGGATGAAGGTGATGGCGACCAGCCGCTCGCCGCGCGTCACCGGCTCGACCTCGTGCAGCGTATGGGAGGGATAGACGATCGCGACCCCGGGGGCTTCCTTGAAGCGCAGATCGGCGCCGCCCAGCGTGACGTGCAGCGCACCGCCGTCGTAGTCGGCAGGGTCGCCCAGAAACACCGTGCAGCTGATGTCGGTGCGCAACTGGCCGTCGGGCAGCGGGATA
This sequence comes from Sphingomonadaceae bacterium 3R27E2-A, assembly GCA_005503165.1. Lineage (GTDB taxonomy): Bacteria > Pseudomonadota > Alphaproteobacteria > Sphingomonadales > Sphingomonadaceae > Sphingopyxis. The sequence continues at coordinate 54,305 of SCNT01000023.1, read as the reverse complement.
TAGGCGGCATCGGGATGCAGCCCATAATGCATGCCCGGCGTGTAGCGCGTCAGCAGCGGCGGCGCGATGCGCGCGGGAAAGCTGAATTCCATGAAATCGGGATTCGACACCATCGCGTCGAGCAGGATTTTCGAGGACCGTTCATAGGCCTGCGCGTCGTGGAGCTGCAGGTTGTTCTTGATCTTCGAATGCGGGTTGCTGATCTTGCCGTCGACGAATTTCCCCGCCGCGGCGATTTCGCGCAAGGTGCGCACTTCCTGTTCGTCGAGCAGCGGGACAAGCTTGAACATCGGTTTTCCTATCGGCCGTGGATCGGCAGCGCGGCCAAGCTTGTATCGCGCGCCGCGAGCGCTTCAACCCATGCGATTGCCTCGGCGATTTCGCGGCCATGTTCGGCCGCGGCCTGCGCCTGCAATTCGCGGCGCAGGTCGGGGCTGTAGCCATGCTCGGGCGCCTTCGAATATTGGCGCATGATCGGCCCCGCGAGCAGCGCGTCGATCCGCGCCGCGTCGGGGGCGAGACCGAAATGCGCCGCCTGCGCCGCGAGAGCGGCGGCGGGATGGGCGAGCATCGCCTCGAAATCGACCCACAAATGGCGCGGATCGGCGGGCGGTAGCGTCCGCGCGGCGCTCGCCATTTCGCAGAGCCAGCTCATTGCGACGCGGGTTACCGGCGGCAATTGCCACAGCTGGAAGGGGAAGTCGGGGACCAGCGCCGCGAGCCGCGCGATGCGCGCGGGCGCCTGCGCCAGCGTCTCGGCCGTCGACGCCTCGCCGGCGAGTATGGTCTCGATATAGCGCGCGAGCGGGACATGGAGGAACAGCGCGCGGCCTTCCGGGCCGGTCAGGTCGCCCGCGATCGCGGTAATGACGCTCGACGCCTTGACCGTCGCGCGCTGCCCGGGGCGGAAAGAGCGGCCAAGCCAGCCGCCGACCTGCGCCAGCCGCGCGCGGTAAAGCTCGGGCGACCAGAGCGATTCGGGGCGGTCGATCCGCTCGGCGACCTGCGCCAGCGTGCGCAGCAGCATCGGCTCGCGCAGCGGCAGCACGTCGCCCGTCTCGGCGAGCAGGCGCGAGACGAGCGTCGAGCCGACATGGCCGATATGGAAGATATAGTCGGGCCGCGCGGCGTCCGGGCCGAGGCCCGGCAGCGCGTCCCACGCCTTCCACTCGCGCCCGATCCGATCGGTGAGCAGCCGCTGGTCGAGAAAGCTCGCGCCGCGATAGTCGGCCTCGGTCACCAATGCGACGAGCACCCGATCGTTCGCGAGGTCGGCCATATGCGGCAGCAGCGCGGCATCGGCGGCAAAGCGGCGCTGAAAGGGATCGTCGGCCATCGCTGCCGCCATAGGAAAGGCGAGGGGGCTTGGCCAGAGTCTGCATTGGGGTGGAAAGCGGACGTAATAATCCTCCCTGTCGCGAAGCGATGGGGAGGGGGACCATGCGAAGCATGGTGGAGGGGCGGCCGCCTGGAAACTGGGCCTGGGGCATCGGCCCCTCCACCACCCTACGGGTGGTCCCCCTCCCCACGGCTACGCCGCAGGGAGGATTAAGAACGTCCCCTCCCGCCCGGAAGCGGTCACGCGCCTTTGCGATCGATATGATCGCCCAAGCAGAAAGGGCCGCGTTTCCATCGGAAACGCGGCCCTCTCAAATCGCTTGTGCCGGAAGCGTTCAGGCTTCTTCGGCGTCGTCCGCAGCCGGAGCTTCCCCGGCGGCGCGTTCCGAAGGCGGCGTGGCGTCTTCGAACTCGTCTTCGCTGTCGGGTTCCAGCGCCGAAGCGACGGCTTCGGCCTGCTCTTCCTCGAACATCGCGGCGATGACGTCGATGCCCTGCTTCTGCATTTCGGCTTCGTCAGGCGAGCGTGCGACGTTGACGCCCACGGTCACTGCGACCTCAGGGTGCAGCTTGACCTTGACCTCGAACAGGCCGAGCGACTTGATCGGGCGTTCCAGCTCGACCATCGCCTTGGTGACGCCGGTCACGCCGTCCTCGGCGAGCGCGTCGACGATGTCGCGCACCGAAACCGAGCCGTAGAGCTGGCCGGTGTTCGACGCCTGGCGGATCAGGACGACCTGCTTGCCGTCGATGTCCTTGGCGCGGCCTTCGGCGTCGGTGCGACGTTCGGCGTTGTCGGCCTCGATCTTCGAGCGATTGGCTTCGAACAGCTTGCGGTTGGCTTCGTTCGCACGGAGCGCCTTGTTGTTCGGCAGCAGATAGTTACGGGCAAAGCCGTTCTTGACGGTGACGACGTCGCCGATACCGCCCAGTTTCTCGATACGTTCGAGCAGGATGATTTCCATCGGTCCGCCCTCCTTACTTCACGATGTAGGGGAGCAGGCCGATGTGGCGCGAGCGCTTGATCGCCTTCGCCAGCTCGCGCTGCTTCTTGGTGGACACCGCGGTGATCCGCGACGGGACGATCTTGCCGCGCTCCGACAGGTAACCCTGGAGCAGGCGGACGTCCTTGTAATCGATGACCGGTGCGTCCTTCTGGCTGAAGGGGCAGGTCTTGCGGCGACGGAAAAAGGGTCGTGCCATGGTCGTGTTCCTTATTCTTCGCCGTCGCGGTCACGGCCGCCACGGCCGCCCCGACGTTCCTGCTTGCGCATCATCACCGACGGGCCCTTTTCGAGTTCGTCGACGCGGATGGTCATCCAGCGGATGATGTCTTCGTTGATCGCGGCCTGACGCTCGACTTCGGCGACGGCTTCGCCCGGCGCTTCGGCCGACAGCATCACATAATGACCCTTGCGGTTCTTCTGGATCTTGTAGGCAAGCTGCTTCAGGCCCCAGGTCTCGGTCTTGTGGACCTGGCCCTTATACTCGCCGAAGATATTGGTGACGTTTTCCGCCAGCGCGTCGACCTGAGCCTGGCTCAGGTCCTGACGCGCGATAAAGACATGCTCGTAGAACGGCATGGTCGCGCTTCCTTCATTTGGCCGATCGCTGACCTGCGCCAATCGCAGGCCCCTCCGGCTGTCGTCCGGCTTTGCGTATCCGTGCAAAGCAAACGGGGCGAACGGCACAAGGCCTCGCCCCGGATGAGCGCGCCTATACAGATTCGCGGTCGGAAATCAAGCCGGCGGCGAGTTTTTCCAGCAGTTCGCGCCCGAATTCCGTCAGCGTGTCGTCGCGCGCGCCAAGGATCAGGATGCGGTCGCCCGCCTTCGCTTCGTCGAGTATCGCCGCGCCGCAGTTGGCGCGCGTCGTCAGGTGGACTGCGTGGGCTCCGCCCGCGACGATGTCGGCGACCAGCGCCTCGCTGCCGATGCTGCGGTCGACGGTGCCGCCGAAATAGACGGGGTCGCAGACGTAAAGCTTGTCGCCGTCGCGCATGCCCTTGGCGAAGCTCGCGGCGAGTTCCTTGCCCATTTGGCGCAGCGGGCCGTAACCGTGCGGCTGGAAGAAGAGCAGGGCGCGGCCCGGCAGTTCGGCGACGGCCGCGAGCGTCGCGGCGACCTTGTCGGGGTTGTGCGCGAAGTCGTCGATAACGGTAATCCCGCCTGCTTGCCCCAGCACCTCGTAACGCCGCGCGAGGCCGGTGAAATCGGCGAGCGCGGCGGCCGAATCCTTGATCGAGATGCCGAGTGCGCGCGCGGCGGCCATCGCGGCCAGCGCATTGGAGGCGTTGTGGCGCCCGGGCATGCGCAGCCGGACCTCGCATTGCGTGACGTTGAAATGGGCGGTGAAGCGGCTGCCATCGGGCAGCGCCTCGAAGTCGCTGCCGCGCATGCCCGCGAGCGGGCTGAAGCCGAAGCGCATGACATTCTCGCCGCTCATCAGGGGACGCGATTCGGGGTCGTCGGCATTGACCACCGCGACCCGCGCCTTGCCGGCGAAATCGCCGAACAACTGGTGCAACTCGGCCAGGCTCTTGTGATCGAGGCTGATGTTGGTGACCACCGCGACGTCGGGCCGGTAGAGCGCGATCGAGCCGTCGCTCTCGTCGACCTCGCTGACATAGACGGCGTCGCCGCCGACCAGCGCGCTCGCGAAGGGCATGTCGTCGCTCGCGAAATTGCGCATCACCGCGCCGTTCATCACCGTCGGCTTGCGCCCGACGCTTTCGAGGATCCAGCCGATCATGCCGGTGACGGTCGATTTGCCGCTGGTGCCGCCGACGCCGACCGCCTGGCCAGCCGAATTGAACAGCGCGGCGTTGAGGTCGGCGCGCGTCATGCGCGGCAGGCCGAGCGCGTTCGCGGCGGCGATGTCGGGCACGTTGTCCTCGACCGCCGCCGAGGCAACCAGCGTCTGGCCGGCGGCGACGCCGCTGCCGTCCTGCGGGAACAGCGCGATGTCCTGGTCCTCGATCCACGCGAATTTCCCGGGGCTGCGGCCTTGGTCGCGGCTGCGGTCCGAGCCCGCAACCTTGGCTCCGCGCGCCGCGACTATCATCGCCAGCGGCAGCATGCCCGACCCGCCGATGCCGCAAAAGAAATAGGATTTGTTTTCCGCCATGGCGCGGCGTTATGGCCTTGCTTGATTGAAGGCAACTATTCGCTCTCCCGTCGGGAGAGGGTGCGCAGACTTGGCGCGAAGCGTCTAGTCGAAGCTGGGGGAGGGGATCGGACGTGGCGTGCAGGATCGGCGGCGGACGCCCTCATCCAACTCTGCCTAGCCGGCGAGCCGGCAAGGCTGCGTATACTTCTCCCATGGGGAGAAGGACGTGATGCGCATCGGGATAGTTGCTCCCTCGACGCCGATATTGCCCGACGATGCCGAGGCGGTGCGCGCGCTCGCCAGCCTCGGCTATCCCGACGTCGAGCTGGTCTTCGATCCCCAATGTTTCGCGGTCCACGGCCATTTCGCGGGCGAGGACGGGCATCGTTTCGCGGCGCTGGTCGAGATGGCGAACCGGCCCGACATCGACGCGCTGTGGTTCGCGCGCGGCGGTTATGGCGCGTGCCGCATCGCCGGGGAAGCGGTCGCGGCGATGACCGACGTCGCGCGCGGCAAGGCGTTCCTCGGCTATTCGGACCAGGGCAATCTGCTTGGCGCGCTCTATCGCGACGGCTTCGACCATGTCGCGCACGGCCCGATGGTCGCCGACATCCGCCGCGAGGGCGGCGACGGTGCGGTGCTGCGCGCGCTCGACTGGCTCGTCGCGCGCGATCCTGCGGCGTGCGAGCCGGGGCTCGAGCATGGCGCGCGCCATGCCGCGTTCAACCTGATGACGCTGTCGATGCTGCTCGGCACCCCGCTCGAGCCCGATCTCGGCGGCCATATCCTGCTGATAGAGGAGGTCAGCGAATATCTTTACGCCTTCGACAGGGCCTTTTTCCACGTCGCGAGCTACCTCGGCCCCCGCGGGCTCGCCGGGCTCAGGCTCGGGCGGGTGAGCGATATTCCCGACAACGACCGGCCCTTCGGCGCCGATGCCGAGGAGGTCGCGCGCCACTGGTGCGTACGCTGCGAAATCCCCTGGCTCGGCCGGGCCGACATCGGCCACGACGGGGCGAACAAGATCGTGCCCTTCGGCTTGCATCGCGCGGGGTGAAGGAATAGGCGCCCACTCGTCGCCCCCGCGAAGGCGGGGGCCGTTGTCGGCCTAGCCCGACGGCGAAGTATAAACCTCCAGCGGCCCCCGCCTCCGCGGGGGCGACGATATAGGGACAGGGTCATGCGCGCATTCATCTTTCCGGGTCAGGGCAGCCAGTCGGTCGGCATGGGCAAGGCGCTCGCCGATGCGTCGCCGGCGGCGCGCGAGGTGTTCCAGGAGGTCGACGACGCGCTCGGCCAGAAACTGTTCCAGCTGATGACCGAAGGCCCCGAGGACCAGCTGACCCTTACCGAAAATGCCCAGCCCGCGATCATGGCCAACGCCATCGCGACACTGCGCGTGCTCGAAAAGGAAGGCGGCGTGACGCTCGCCGCCAAAGCCGACTATGTCGCGGGCCACAGCCTCGGCGAATATAGCGCGCTCTGCGCCGCGAGCGCCTTCGACCTCGCGACCACCGCGCGGCTGCTCAAGACGCGCGGGCAGGCGATGCAGGCGGCGGTGCCCGTCGAGGTCGGCGCGATGGCGGCGCTGCTCGGCGCCGACATCGAGACCGCGCAGAAGCTCGCCGACGCCGCCGCCGAGGGCGAGGTCTGCACCGTCGCCAACGACAACGACCCGTCGCAGGTCGTGATCTCGGGCCACAAGGGCGCGGTCGAGCGCGCGGTCGCGCTGGTCAAGGATTATGGGATCAAGCGCGGCGTGCTGCTGCCGGTGTCGGCGCCCTTCCATTGCCCGCTGATGCAGCCCGCGGCCGACGCGATGGCCGAGGCGCTCGGCGCGAACCCGCCAGCCGCGCCGCTGGTCGCCGTCGTCGCGAACGTGACGGCGAGCGCGGTGAGCGATGCCGACACGATCCGCGACCTGCTCGTCAGCCAAGTCACCGGCCGCGTCCGCTGGCGCGAAAGCGTCGGCGCGATGGAGGATATCGGCGTCGGCCAGTTCGTCGAATTCGGCGGCAAGGTGCTCGGCCCGATGGTCAAGCGCAGCGCGTCGGGCGAGGTCGAGGTGACGAGCCTGATCTCGATGGACGATATCGAAGCGCTGCTGAAGGCGCTCTAGAGGATTCGCGCCGAGGCGCAGAGGACGCAGTGAATTTGTTCACGCGGAGACGCGGAGACGCGGAGATCGTTCCAACGCCGTTCGTGCTGAGCTTGTCGAAGCACCGTTCTTCCTTGACGGCGTGAGAAGAAAGAACGGCCCTTCGACAAGCTCAGGGCGAACGGTTTCCTTCATATCTCTTCCTCGGCGATCTCTGCACCTCTGCGCGAATCCCTTTTTTCTTCTTCCTTTCTCCGCGCCTCCGCGCCTCCGCGTCTCCGCGTGAACCATAATAGGCCCACTCTCGACGCAGCTTGCCCTCGAAGATAAACCGCTTTTCTCTACCAAGGTAATAAGGTATCATTCCTCCATCGGTTCAAGCCAAGGGAGAGGGCGATGGACGGTTTCACACGCATTTGGGCTTTCGGCCAATGGGCTGTCGTCGGCGCACTGATCGCGTCGCCTTTATGGGCGGGCGCGGTGGCGCCCGTGGCCCGGCAGATCGCAGCAGCCACCGGCGGTTCCAGCCATATGCGCGCCTTCGCCAGCGAGGCCGAGCTCAAGGCCTTCCTTGCCAAGCGCCAGTCGGTCCAGAACCTCGCCGTCGCCGAGTCGGCCGACGCCGCAGCGGCCCCCGCCGAGCCGCCGCCCGCCATGGCGCTCGATGTCGAGGAGCCCGCGCCGGTAACCGCCGCCAAGGTCGATCCCGACGGCATCACCAACGTCCAGACCGCCGGGGTCGACGAGGGTGGGATTGTCAAGAAGCAGGGCGATTTGCTCATCGTGCTGCGCCGCGGACGACTGTTCACGATCGACGCGTCGGGCGGCGGCATGCGGCCGATCGCCGCGACCGACGTCTTCCCGGGCAAGGCCGGCGAGCCCGACGGCACCTGGTACGACGAGATGCTGGCGAGCGGCGATACCGTCGTCGTGCTCGGCTACAGCTATGCGCGCGACGGCACCGAGGTGAACCGCTTCGACCTTTCCGCCGACGGCAAGCTCAGCTGGCGCGACACCCATTATCTGCGCTCGGGCGATTATTATTCGTCGCGCAACTATGCCTCGCGGCTGATCGGCGACAAGCTGATCTTCTACGCTCCGCTGCCGATCTGGGGCGAAATCGACGAGGCGATGCCCGCGCTAGCCGAGTGGCGGAAGGGCAAGGTCGGCGCCTTCAAGCCCTTCACCGGCGCGCGCGACATCTACATGCCGCTGCCGTCGTGGGGCGACCCCGAGCTCGCGGGCGACATGCTGCACAGCGTGATGATCTGCGACCTGGGCGGCGAGGACATGGACTGCGACGGCACCAATGTCCTCGGCAGCTGGTCGCGCAGCTTCTACGTCTCGCAGAAGGCGGTCTATGTCTGGGCGGGGCTCGGCATGAGCTACGACAGCGACAATCGCGCGATGCTCTACCGCATTCCGCTCGACGGCACCGCGCCGCAGGCGGTCGAGGTCGCGGGCATGCCGCTCGACCAATTCTCCTTCCGCGAAGAGGGCGACGGCTCGCTCAACGTCCTGACGATGGCGGAGGGGGGCGGCGACGCCATGTGGGAGCCCGAGCGCGACGACGAGGGCGACATGGCGCTGCTCCACCTCGCCGCAAGCCGCTTCGGCGACGGCGGCGAGAAAGCGAAGCCCGCCGACTTCCGCGCGTTGCCCGGCGTCAAGGACTGGGAGCGCCAGAACCGCTTCGTTGGGGACTGGTTGCTCTACGCCGGCGGCCGCGTCCGCCGCGATCTCCGCAAGGAGGGCAGCGAACAGGCCGCACTCTATGCGGTGCCGGTCAAGGGCGGCAAGGTCGTGCCGCTCGATCCGGGGCATCAGGTTGGGCGTATCGACGTCATGGGCCGCGACGCGATCATCGTCGGCTCGAGCGATGGCGGCGCGCTCACTTTTACCACCGTCGCGCTCGACGGCAGCCCGCGCCTCGCCAGTCGTTACGCCTTCCCCGCGGCGGCCGAGGGCGAGAATCGCAGCCACGCCTTCTTCTATCGCCCCGATCCGGGCAGCGACGGCGACGACGGGCTGCTCGGCCTGCCGGTGATGCGCGGCAGTGACGACGGCACGAAATTCCTCGGCAGCGCTGCGTCGATCCTCTATCTCCGCCGCGCGGCGCGCGAATTGTCGCTCGCGGGCACGCTCGACGCGCGCCCGGGGCAGCGCGACGACCATTGCCTCGCCTCGTGCGTCGACTGGTACGGCAACGCGCGGCCGGTGTTTTTTGGCGATCGCATCTTCGCGCTGATGGGCTATGAGCTTGTCGAAGGCCGCTGGCAGGACGGGAAGGTGCGCGAAAAAACGCGCATCGACTTCACCCCGCGTGGTGGTGGTCGGTCGGGGTAGAAGATTTTTGCGAAGAGGCGCAGAGAATGGCGAGGTCGAGGTGACGGGCGTGCTTTCGATGGACGACATTGAGACGTTGGTGAAGACATTTCGACGTGACGAAAAGGGCGGCCGATGAAATTCGACTGGACGGTGCTGGTTGCGGCAGCACTGGCTTCGATTTCCACGGAGGCGACCGCCGCGGAGAATCTCGATTGCGTCGATAGCGGCTATAGCGCTGCGGAGCAGGCGCGGTTCGACAGTTTCGCGGCTGGTTTCGACCTCGCGGCATGGGGCACGCAAGGGCCGCCCGCCGACATCATGCAAATGGTCTCCACACGCGTGGGTGCCTGCGCAAGGCTGCACGGTTGGTCCGACGACGCGGCACGCTATGCCACGTTATTCAAACTGGGGCGCATCGGCCTTGCGGGTTCGGAGCATAATGGCACGTTGAACGACAGCCACATTGCCGGGCTGCGAAAATCCATTACGCCGGAAGACATTCGCAAGGGTAAGATCGTGTTCGAACAGATGGCGGAAGCCTATAGTAAAGGTACCGCGATGCCGGCGGAATCGCCTGACATGTTCGTTGGCAGGCTTATCATGCGGTCGGGCGTTCCGGCGGAGTTGGCGCCGGCAGCCGGCGGCTGGATCGGCGCAACCATATTGTGCGCCCGTTTCAAAGAGCTATTCGACGCGACCTGATTCGTTGGAATTTATTGCGCCCACGGCCGGGCGCTCGTTAGGAGCCAAGTTAAATGTTCGATCTCACCGGCATGACTGCCCTGGTTACCGGCGCTTCGGGCGGTATCGGCTCGGCGATTGCACAGGCGCTCGCGGCGCAGGGCGCGCGGCTTGCGGTTTCGGGGTCCAATGCCGACAAGCTGAATGCGTTTCGCGATAGCCTCGGCGGCGATCATGTCGCGCTGCCGTGCAACCTCGGCGACGGCGCCGAAGTCGATGCGCTCGTTCCCGCGGCGGTCGAGGCGCTCGGCAAGCTCGACATCCTGGTCAACAATGCCGGCGTCACGCGCGACAACCTCATCATGCGGATGAAGGACGACGAATGGTCCGAGGTCATCCGCATCAACCTCGAGGCGAATTTCCGCCTCGCGCGCGCCGCGGCAAAGCCGATGATGAAGGCGCGCTTCGGGCGCTTTATCTCGATCACCAGCGTCGTCGGCGCGACGGGCAATCCGGGGCAGGCGAACTATGCCGCGTCGAAGGCGGGCGTCACCGGCATGACCAAGGCGCTGGCGCAGGAACTGGCGAGCCGCGGCATCACCGTGAACTGCGTCGCGCCGGGCTTCATCGCCACCGCGATGACCGCCGACCTGCCCGACGCGCAGAAGGAGGCGCTCAACACGCGCATCCCCGCGGGTCGCATGGGCGCTGGCGAAGATATCGCCGCCGCGGTCGTCTACCTCGCTTCGAAGGAAGCCGGCTATGTCACCGGCCAGACGCTGCACGTGAACGGCGGCATGGCGATGCTGTCGTAAACGCCACAGGGATTGGCCGGGCCCGGCGGCGGTGCCGGGCCCGGCCTCCCTCCCGAGCGACCCATCGGAGAGGGGTCAGAAGCTCGCGCGGGCGGTCAGGCGGATGTCGCGGCCGGCGAGCGGCACATAATCCTTGGTAAAGCTCGCGTGGCGCCGTGCGTCGACGTCGAAGATATTGTTCGCGGCGAGGCTCAGCGACAGATGCCTGGTGTCGGGCAGCGGGCGCCAGGTGATCGACGCATTAACTAGCGTGAAGCCCTTGGTCGGGGTTTCGAACTGCGCGACGCGGTTCTGGTCGTCGGTCCATTCGACCTCGGCGCGCGCGTCGATGCGCTCGCCCTGCGCTTCCAGCCCGCCGAGGATGCGCAGCGGCGGGATGCGCGGGACATTGCGGTCGGCGCCGGCGCCCTTGATCGTCGCGCGCGTCATGTCGGCGGTGACGTCGCCGACGATGTTGAAGCCGCCGATCTGCGCCAGCCGCGCGCTCGCCTCGGCCTCGAAGCCATAGACCTTTGCGTCGCGCTGGAAATATTGGAAGACGGGCAGCTCGTCCTCTTCGGCGCCGGTCGCGGCCGAATAGATGAAGTCGTCGAACCAGTTCGAATAGCCGGTGAGCGACAGGTTGAACGCATCGGTCTTGAGCTTGAACGACGCCTCGGCGCCCCAGCTCGCCTCGCGCTTCAAATTGGGGTTGCCGAGCTCGAAGCTCTGCGTCGCGACATGCGGGCCGTTCGAGAACAGCTCCTCGGCCGACGGTGCGCGCACCGCGCGCGCGACCGAGACGCCGAATTTCGCGCTTTCGGTGACGTCATAGGTCGCACCGAGCGCGCCCGAGAAGCTGTCGAACTTGCGCTCGATCCCCAGCGCCGGAGCGCGGACACTAGTGGTCTCGAAGCGGCCCGCGGCTTCGAGGCCGAGCGGGCCGGCCTCGAATTCCTGCAGGGTGAAGACCGCGAACTGGTCGGTCAGGTTCCGCGGCACGAAGGCTTCGGCGCCCACGGCGTCGAAATCGCGGTGGCTGTACTGCACGCCGCTCGCGCCGCGCCAGCCGCCGCGGTCGTTCTGCGCCAGCTCGAGCCGGCCCTCGACGCCCTTGTTGTAAAAGATTGTGCCGACCTCGTCGCCCTCGAACTCGGTGTGCTGATAATCGGCATAGCCCGCGCGGACGCGCAATTTGTCGAAGAAGCCGTCGCCCATCTCGACCTCGCCGCGCAGGTCGGCGCGCCATTGCTTCAGTCCGATGGTCACCGGGCCTTCGCCATGCTCGTGACCATGGTCGTCGCCTTCCTCTTCGCCCTCATGCTCGTGCGCGGTGTTCGGGCGGTCGGGGACGCCATAATTGCTGTCGTAATAGCTGACCGAGACGCCAAGTTGGCCGCCGTCGTTGATCAGCGACAGCCCGCCCGCCGCCGTCCAGGTCTCGCTGGCGGTGTTGGGAATCTTGCCGCGGCTGTTCGCCTGGGCGGTCAGTTCGGCGGCCTCGTCGGCATGGCCTTCCTCGATCTCATGCTCGGCGAGGTGGAGCAGGTCGCCGCGGATACCCGGCGCATAGACATAGCCGCCGGCGCGCGCGTCGCCGGTCTTGCGCCAGCTGCCGTCGACATGCGCGACGATGTTCGGCGCCAGCGCGACGTCGACCGAGCTGCCGATGTTGCGGTCGTTCGCGTTGGTCGCATAGCCGCCGATCGCGTCGACATGGACATGGTCGGTTGGCACTTTCCGGGGGATACGCCGGTCGAACAAATTGACCGCGCCGCCGATCGCCTGGCTGCCGAACAGCAGCACCGCGGGGCCGCGCAATATCTCGATGCGCTCGACGGTCAGCGGGTCGATCGTCACCGCGTGGTCGGCAGACGTGTTCGACACGTCGATCGACCCGATGCCGTCGGTCAGCACGCGCACGCGCTCGCCCGAAAAGCCGCGCAGCACGGGGCGCGAGGCGCCGGGGGCGAAGCTCGTCGCCGACACGCCCGGCTGGCGGGTCAGCGTGTCGCCGATCTGCCCGCGGATGTCGCGCGCCAGCTCCTCGCCCTCGAGCACCGAGACATTGCCGAGGATGTCGAGGCTGCGGACATAGGGCGCGGTGACGATGATCGGGTCGCCGGTGTGGATGTCGTCGTCGCTGCCGGCGGCGCCGCGCTCCTGCGCGAAAGCGGGGGCGGCGAGGACCAGCCCCAGGGAAAAGGCGGCGGAGGCAAGCAAGCGCATGGGGAGGTTGTTCCTGTTCTGGTTGGCGACTGTTGCGGCGTCAGTAATGATATACTGTTACAATGACAAGGGCCAGTTCCCGGCGTTCGTCGTCAACAGGGTGCCGTCCGTCGATGAAGCCCTGTCATCGCCCACCCAACAGAAGCTGTCTTGCGACGCGCCGACCGCCGCCCTAGATCAGGCGCCATGACCATTGCGCAAACCAGCCTCGAGCTGATCGGCAACACGCCGCTTGTCCTGCTCAAAGGCCCCAGCGAAGCGACCGGCTGCGAAATCTGGGGCAAGTGCGAATATGCCAACCCCGGCGGATCGGTGAAGGACCGCGCCGCGCTCTATATCGTCCGCGATGCCGAGGCGAACGGCAGCCTGAAGCCCGGCGGCACGATCGTCGAGGGCACCGCGGGCAACACCGGCATCGGGCTCGCGCTCGTCGCCAATGCGCTGGGCTACAAGACGATCATCGTCATGCCCGACAACCAGAGCGCCGAGAAGATGGCGACGATCCGCGCGCTCGGCGCCGAGCTGGTGCTCGTCCCGCCCGCGCCCTTCGCCAACCCCGGTCATTTCGTCCACACCTCGCGCCGCATCGCCGAGGAAACCGACAATGCGATCTGGGCGAACCAGTTCGACAATATCGCCAACCGCAAGGCGCATATCTTCGGCACCGCCGAGGAGATCTGGGCGCAGATGGAGGGCCGCATCGACGGCTTCACCTGCGCCGCGGGCACCGGCGGCACGATCGCGGGCACCGGGCTGGGCCTCAAGGCCAAGGATGAGAAGATCACCGTCGCGCTCACCGATCCCCACGGCGCGGGGCTCTATAATTATTACCAGTGCGGCGAGCTGAAGCCCGAGGGGTCGAGCGTCGCCGAGGGCATCGGTCAGAACCGCATCACCGCGAACCTCGAAGGCGCGCCGATCGACACGCAGTTCCGCATCTCCGACGCCGAAGGGCTGGACGTGGTGCGCCAGCTGCTCGACGAGGAGGGTCTGTGCCTCGGCCTGTCGTCGGGAATCAATGTCGCGGGGGCGATGGCGCTCGCGCGACGGCTCGGCCCCGGCAAGCGCATCGCGACGATCCTCTGCGATAGCGGCTTCCGCTATCTCTCGACGCTCTACAATCCCGCGTGGCTTGCTTCGAAGGGGCTGGCGGCATGAACATGAAGAAACCCCCGACCTCCGCCCCGCCGCCCGAGGCGTGGGGGCCGAGCGATTCGATGCGGCGGCTGCAGATCGGCATCGCCGGCGTGATGGCGGTGCTGCTGCTCGTCGGCCTCGCCGGGCTGATCGGCGATCGCGCGCGCGAGCAGGTCGCGGGCGAGGCCGCCGCGACCGCCAATGCCGCCGCGGCGGGACAGGCCGATGCGGGCACCGGCGCGCCGCTCGAGGAATTGGGCGTCCAGCCGAAAACGACTCCGATCGACGAACAGGCGCCGGCCGCCGTCGTGGATGCACCGGCGAAGGCGGTGCCGTTGCCGCCCACCACGGCGAAGGTGCCCGACCTCGAACCCGATCCCGAACTCCAGCGCGCGCGGAACAAGACCGGCCAGTGAAGCCAGGGCGTCCGGCGACGCGCTGGCGGCCGCCCGGCGCCGCGCTCCTCGCGCTCGCGCTGGCGTGGGCGCTCGGCGGGCAGATGGCGCTCGGGCGGATCGATCCGGCGCTGGTCGTCCCCTGGCTTTTGCCCGCCCTGCTGCCGCTCGCTTGGTTCGGTCGCGCCGATGCGCCGCGCACGCGTCTCCGCGCCAATCTGACCGCGCTGGCGATCCTTCTGGTCGGGCAAGGCGTGCTAAGCGTTGCGCTCGCGGGATATTTGCCCTGGCCGCAACTTGGCGTGACCGCGCTGGCGGGCCTCGTGGCGGCGACGCTCGCGGACTGGATCGTCCAGCGCGCCGCCAGGCGCCTCGTCGCCAAGGCGCTTATCGCCAAGCTCGCGGCCATCCTCTGGTTCGCCGCCGGCCATGCCGCGCTCGCCGCGCTCTATGAGGAACCCGCGTCCGATACCCCGGTGACGATGCTCAGCGGCCTGCCGCTGCGCTGGGCGGGGGAGGGCGACCTTGCGGAGATGCTCCAGCGCGGCGCCGCCGACGATCCGGCGCTCGTCCGCCTCCAACGCACCCATCGCATCGCGCTGGTCGACAGCCTTGCCGACCATGTCCCGCGCGCGGGGGCGGTGCTCCTGCTCGCGCACCCGCGCGCCCTGGCGCCGCAGGACCTGGTCGCGATCGACGCCTTCGTCCGCGGCGGCGGGCGCGCCGTGATCCTCGCCGACGCGCTCTCGGGCTGGCCCGCGCCGCATCCGACCGGGGACAGCCGCAACCCGCCGGTCACCAGCCTGCTCACACCTTTGCTCGACCATTGGGGTATTACCCTCGGCGCCGCGCCCTCGGGCGCGACCGCGGCGCAGACGCTCGACGTCGACGGCCACCGCCTGCGCCTGTTCAGCGCGGGACGCTTCGAGGCGCTGCCGGCTGGCTGCACGCCGCAAGCCGGGGCGCGGATCCTCCTTTGCCGACTCGGCGCTGGCGAGGCGTGGCTGGTCGGCGACGCCGACCTGCTCTTCGCCCCGCTCTGGCAACCGCTCGTCGGCGATCTGGCGCATCTGCGCCGCGCCGACACGATCGAGTGGATCGGCGCGCGCCTCGATGGTCCCGACTATCGTGCGCCGCTTCTCCGGCCCGTCTGGATCGCCCAAAACCGGCGCTAATCTGCGCCTCTTGCGAATTGCCGGCAGTTTTCCACAGCGTCGCCGCCGCGGGGCGCCGGCGCACGCGTGCCACCCTTTTCGACCGCCTGCACCCGATTTCACCCCGTTTCAGTGCAAGATTTCCCCGCTTCAGCCCGAATTTTCCCCTTTTCTCCCCAGCGGCTTGCTGATAGGCAGGAATCGGAGAGGGGCAATCTCCGCCTGAGCCATTGGATTCGGAATTTCGCGATTCCGGGATCGGGGAAGTTTTGCCCGGGGTGTCAGGAAGGGGCGGATCGATGGCGGTTGTGACGCCCGGCAACTATTCGGGCACCGAATTCGCCGCGATCGATGGCAAGGGGCGCATCGCCGTACCTTCCGAATTCCGCAACAATGTGCCCCTCAATGCGGAAAATCAGCGCGTGCTCTGGGTCGGCTATCACGAGGTGCTGCCGTGCCTCGTCGCCTACGGCCAGGACCAGTTCGACCGTCTTGCGGGCGAGATCGAGCATGGCCGCAAGGTGGTCGAAGATCGCGGCGGCGATTTCGCAGAAGACGCTGCCTACAAGGCCCGTTACGACTTCACCAAGCCCTATACGCTCGACGATAGCGGCCGCTTCCTGCCCACCTTCTCGCACCGCGACAATCCCTATGACGAGGCGGAACTCGCGTTCGACGGCGGCGCCTGCGCCTTCGTCGGCGCCGGGCGCCGCTTCGAAATCTGGTGGCTACCCTTCATCGCGCAGTGCGACGAGGTCGACCCGCGCCTCCGCCGCGTCGCCGCCGCTTGGGATGCCAACAAAGGGAAGGGACGCAAATGAGCGACGTCCCTCGCGATCCGCGCCATGACCCCGTGCTCCGCGACGAGGTTGTTGCGGCGCTCGCCATCGTGCCCGGCGAAACCCATGTCGATGCGACCTTCGGCGCCGGCGGCTATTCGCGCGCGCTGCTCGCGGCCGAGGCGAACGTCATCGCATGCGACCGCGACCCCGACGCGATCGCCGAGGGCCAGGCGCTCGTCGCCGAAGCCGGCGGCAGGCTTACGCTGATCCACGGCCGTTTCGGCGAGATCGACCGGCTGCTCGCCGAGCGGGGAATTGCCGCGGTCGACGGCATCGTCTTCGACATCGGCGTCTCGTCGATGCAGCTCGACCGCGCCGAGCGCGGCTTCTCGTTCCAGAATGACGGCCCGCTGGACATGACCATGTCGCAGGACGGCGAGACCGCGGCTGACTGGATCAACCGCGCCGACGAGAGCGCGATTGCCGACGTACTTTTCCATTATGGCGACGAGCGTCAGTCGCGCCGCGTCGCGCGCGCGATCGTCGCCGACCGCCCCTTTACGCGCACCGCCGAGCTCGCGGCCACGATCCGCAAGGCGCTGCGCCATCCCCCCGGCGCGCCCAAGGATCCCGCGACCCGCAGTTTTCAGGCCATCCGGATCCACATCAACGCGGAGCTCGACGAACTCGCCGCGGGGCTCGACGCCGCCGAGCGGCTGCTGCGTCCCGGCGGCCGGCTCGCGGTCGTGTCTTTCCACAGCACCGAGGATCGCATCGTGAAGAATTTCCTGCGCGAACGCAGCGGTGGCGATGTCCGCGCTTCGCGCCACCGGCCCGCGCTAGCCCCTCCGGCGCGGGCCGCAACTTTCCTGACCCCGGCGCGCAAGGTCCGCCCGGGCAAGGCCGAGGAAGCACGCAATCCGCGCGCGCGCTCGGCGACGCTTCGCAGCGCGGTGCGCACCGGCGCTCCCGCCTGGTCCGAAAGTCCGACGACAAAGGAGGCCCTGTCATGCTGATGGCCGCGCGCAAGCTTCAGGGGATCGGGCTGGTCCTCTTGGTGCTGGTCTTTGCGATGATGCTCTACCCGGTGTCGCTCAAGGTCGCGGCGACGCGCAGCGAACTCGCACGCATCGAGCAGCAGATCGACCGGACCGAGAGCAACATCCGCTACCTCGAATCCGAACTCGCGGTGCGCGCCTCGATGCGCCAGCTCGAACAGTGGAATGCCGATACCTTCGGATATTCTGCCCCTTCGGCGAGCCAGTATCTCGAGAATGAGCGCCAGCTCGCCTCGCTCGGGCGCGTGCCCCGCGCGCGCGGCGCCAACGAGGTCGCGCCGGTGCTGATGGCGATGGTCTCGCCCGTCGCGATCCCCGACAAGGCGAAGCCCGCGGCCACCACCGACGCGCCCGCCGCGGCCGCGAAGCCCGCGCCGGTCAAGGTCGCCGCGGTACAGTCCGACGTCGCCCCCCGCATGGCGCCCACGCGCCGCCGCGAGCAATTGAAGATGATCGAGGACCAGCTCCTCTCCGAAGCGACGCTCGCCGATCTCAAGCGCGCCGCCGCCGCCGAAGCAGGGGATGGCAAGGCCCGATGAACACGGTAGTCGTCCGTCCGACGCGCGTCCGTACCGCCGGGGTCCGTCAGCAACTGCTGCTGACCGCGCAGCAGCGGCTGATGATCCTGATGCTGCTGTTCATGGCGGCGATCTTCCTCGTGTCACTGCGCCTCCTGTGGTTCGTCGCCTTCGACACCGGGCCGCAGCGTGCCGCGTCGAACGCCTTCGTCCCCGCGCGCGCCGACATCGTCGACCGCAACGGCGTGCCGCTCGCGCGCACGATCGACGGCTATTCGATCCGCGTCGTGCCGTCGAAGCTGCTCAACGACCGGCAGTATCTGGCCGACGAGCTGGTCAAGATCTTCCCCGACACGACGCGCGAGGAATTCCTCGCCAAATTGAGCGGCCCGCGCGCGACCTATATCCGCCGCCGCGCGTTGCCCGACCAGGTCGCGGCGGTGAATGCGATCGGCGAGATCGGCTTCGACTTCCCGCGCGAGAAGGAGCGGCTTTACCCGCAGACTTCGCTCGCCGCGCACGTCCTGGGCTTCCTCAATGCCGAGGGGCAGGGCGTCACCGGCATGGAGGGCGCCTTCAACGACCGGCTTACCGACGCCGCCACACGCGGCCAGCCGCTCCAGCTGTCGATCGACGCGCGCGTACAGGGCGTGCTCGAAAGCGAACTCGGCTCGGCGGTGACCAATCTGGAGGCGATCGGCGGCGCGGGGATCATCCTCGACGTCCACAGCGGCGAAGTCATGGCGATGACCTCGCTGCCGACCTTCAACCCGAACAAGCTGACCGGCAGCGACCCCGCGACGCGCCGCAACGCGGTGACCTATAATCTCTACGAGCTAGGCTCGACCTTCAAGCCATTGTCGATCGCCGCCGCCATCGACAATGGCTCGGTGACCAGCATGGCGCGCCGCTACGACGCGACCGAGCCGCTCGCGATCGCGGGGTTCCGCATCCGCGACAGCCATCCGTCGCGCCGCTGGCTGAATGTGCCGGAAACGCTGATCCACAGCTCGAACATCGTCACCGCGCGCATCGCCGACGAACTCGGCCGCGAAAAGCTCGAGCATCTCTATCGCGAGCTGCATTTCGACCGCCGTCCCGACATCGAGATGCGCGAACGCGCGCATCCGCTGTGGCCGCGCGACTGGGGACGCCTCACGACGATGACGACCAGCTATGGTCACGGCATCGCGGTGACCCCGCTCCACCTCGCCAACGCCTATGCCGCGCTCGTCAACGGCGGCATCTATCGCCCCGCGACGATGCTCAAGCTCGGTGACAAGGCGCCGCCGCAGGGCCATCGTGTGTTCAAGGCCGCGACCAGCGCGCGCATGCGCCAGCTGCTCCGCCTGATCGTGTCCGACGGCACCGGCAAGCAGGCCAACGCCCCGGGCTTCCGCGTCGGCGGCAAGACGGGCAGCGCCGAAAAGCCCGGCATCGGCGGCTACAACCGCAGCTCGGTCGTGGCGACCTTTGCGGCCGCTTTCCCCATGGACAATCCGCGCTACGTCGTCCTCGTCATGATCGACGAGCCCAAGGGCAATGCGTACAGTTCGGGCCAGCGCACCGCGGGCTGGACGGCGGCGCCGGTGGTCAAGAAGGTGGTGATGCGCGCGGGCCCGATGCTCGGCGTCTTCCCCGACGAAAGCCGCGACGTCGACGTGTCCGAACTGACCCCGCTGCTCTGGAGAAACGGGGAAGAGGAATAATGCGTCTGGCGGCGCTGCTTGAACATCAGGATATCAGGGGGGGCGACCCCGTCGTCACCGGCCTCGCGATCGACCATCGCAAGGTCGCGCCGGGCACGATCTTCGGCGCCTTCGTGGGCGAAAAGTTCAACGGCGAGGATTTCATCGCCGCCGCCATCGAAGCCGGCGCCATCGCCATCGTCGCGCGGCCCGGGGCGAAGGTCGAAGGGGCAGTGCATATCGCCGATGCCAATCCGCGCCGTGCCTTTGCGCACATCGCCGCGCGCTTCTTTCACAAATTCCCTGCGACCTGTGTCGCGGTCACCGGCACCAACGGCAAGACCTCGACCGTCGAGATGACGCGCCAGCTGTGGCGCATGGCGGGTTTCCACGCCGCCTCGATCGGCACGCTCGGCGTTACCACCGGCGACGACCGCGTCGTGACCGGGCTGACCACTCCGGATATCGTCACTTTCCTCTCGAACATGTCGGGCCTCGCCGCCGAGGGAGTCACCCACGCGGCATTCGAGGCGTCGAGTCACGGTCTCGACCAGTATCGCACCGAAGGGTTGCCGGTAAAGGCGGCCGCCTTCACCAATCTCAGCCACGATCATCTCGACTATCACGGCGATATGGACCGCTATATGGCCGCCAAGATGCGGCTGTTCCGCGAGGTCGTCGATCCCGCGGGCGCAGCGGTGATCTGGAACGACGACATCTGGTCAGCCGCCGCCGAACATGAGGCGAAGCAGCGCGGGTTGCATGTTCTGACCGTGGGCCAGCATGGCGAGGACCTCCGCCTCGTCAGCCGCGAGCCGACCCAGCTGGGCCAGTCGCTTCTGATCCAGGCCGGTCCGCTGGCGCACAAGGTCACGCTGCCGCTGATCGGCGCCTATCAGGTCGCCAATGCGCTCGTCGCCGCAGGGCTCGTCATCGCGACCGGCGGCGATGCCGGCCAGACGCTCGCCAATCTCGGTCGCCTGCAGCCGGTGCGCGGCCGCCTCGAACGCGCCGCAATCACCAGGGCCGGCGCGCCGGTCTACGTCGATTATGCGCATACCCCCGACGGTCTCGAGGCGGCGCTCGACGCGCTGCGCCCGCATGCGGCGGGGCGCCTGATCCTCGTCTTCGGCGCCGGCGGCGACCGCGACAAGGACAAGCGTCCCGAAATGGGCAAGGTCGCCGCCGCCAAGGCCGATGTCGCGATCATCACCGACGACAATCCGCGCGGCGAGGACCCCGCCGACATCCGCGCCGCCATCGCCCTGGGCGCGCCCGGCGCGCAAATCATCGGCGACCGGCGCGCTGCGATCGCCGCCGCCATCGCCGAAGCGCGCGCCGAGGATATCGTCTGCATCGCGGGCAAGGGGCACGAACAGGGTCAGGTTATCGGCCGCGGCGACGCGATGCGCGTCATCCCCTTCGATGACGTCAGCGTCGCGCGCGAGGCGGCGGCATGAACCCGCTCTGGACCGCCCGCGCCATCGCTGCTGCGACCAACGGCACCGCCAGCGGCGACTTCACCGTCAACGGCGTCGCCTTCGACTCGCGCGAAGTGGGCAAGGGCGACCTCTTCATCGCGATGAAGGGCGAGGCGACCGACGGCCACCACTTCATCGACAAGGCGATCGCCGCGGGGGCGTCGGGCATCGTCTGCGAAACCGCTATCGACCACCCCCACGTCCGTGTCGCCGACAGCATCGCAGCACTCAATGCGCTCGGCACCGCGTCGCGCGCGCGCTGCCATGGCCGCATCATCGGCGTCACCGGTTCGGCGGGCAAGACGGGCACCAAGGAAGCGCTCTTCGCGGCGCTGGACCGCTTCCGCCCCGGCAAGGCGCATCGTTCGGTCAAGAGCTACAACAACCATGTCGGCGTGCCTTTGAGCCTCGCGCGCATGCCCTCGACCGCCGATTATGGCGTGTTCGAAATGGGGATGAACCACGCGGGCGAACTCGCTGCGCTGACCCGCATGGTGCGCCCGCACGTCGCCATCGTCACCACCATCGCCCCCGCGCATATGGAGTTCTTCGGCAGCGAAGAGGCGATCGCCGACGCGAAGGGCGAAATTTTCGAAGGGCTCGAGCCCGGCGGCACCGCGATCATCCCCTTCGACAGCCCGCATTACGAGCGCCTCCGCGCCAAGGCCGACCAGCACGCGGCGCATGTCGTCAGCTTCGGGCTCGGTGCGGGCGCCGACGTGCGCGCGGTCGACTGGCTGTCCGACGGGCGCGGCGGCTCGCTCGTCACTGCGCAGGTGCAGGATGCGCTGCTCTGCTTCACCATAGCGCAGGCGGGGGCGCATTGGGTGTTGAACGCGATGGCGGTGCTCGCCGCGGTCAAGGCGGTCGGCGGCGACCTCCCCGCCGCAGGGCTCGCCTTCGCCGAAATGGCCGGGCTCGCCGGGCGCGGGGCGCGCCACCGGCTGGCGGTTCCGGGCGGACATATTCTGCTGATCGACGAAAGCTACAATGCCAACCCGGCCTCGATGGCGGCGACCATCGGCCAGCTCGGCACCGAATCCGCGGAGCGCAAGGTCGCGATTCTCGGCGCGATGAAGGAGCTCGGCCCCGGCGGCGAGGCCTATCATGCGAGTCTCGCGGCTCCGCTCGTCGCAGCAGGCGTGCATTTCGCCTTGCTCGTCGGCGCCGAGATGGCGCCGCTCGCCAAAGCGCTTGAGGGGCGTATCGATTTCGCGCATGTGCCCGACCACGCGGCCGCCAGGGAGCGGCTGAAGAACTTGATCCGCGCCGGCGACGCCGTGCTGGTCAAGGGGTCGAACAGCGTTGGCCTGTCGCATCTGGTGACGGCGCTGACCAACGGGGATTACTGATGCTGTACTGGCTGGCGGAATGGCTTGGCTTTCCGGGGGTCCTGAACCTCATCCGCTATTTGAGCTTCCGCTCGGGCGCCGCGGTCGCGACCGCGCTGATCATCGGCCTGTGGATCGGGCCGCGCTTCATCCTGATGCTGCGCATGCGGCAGGGCAAGGGCCAGCCGATCCGCGACGACGGCCCGCAAAGCCATCTCGCGAAAAAGGGCACGCCGACGATGGGCGGGCTGATGATCCTCATCTCGCTGATGATCTCGGCGCTTTTGTGGATGGACCTTTCGAACCGTTTCGTCTGGGCGTGCCTGTTCGTCACCGGCGGCTTCGCCGTGGTCGGTTTCCTCGACGACCTCGACAAGGTCACCAAGGCCAGCCACCGCGGCATTCCGGGGCGCATCCGGCTGCTGATCGAGTTCGTCATCGCGGGGGTCGCGGTGACCCTGATCGTCTCGCGTACCGGCACCGACCTGTATCTGCCCTTCTTCAGCGGCCTCGTGCTCGAACTCGGGCCCTTCTATTATGTCTTCGCGATGGTGATGATCGTCGGCTTCGGCAATGCGGTGAACCTCACCGACGGGCTCGACGGCCTCGCGACCTTCCCGGTGGTCATTGCCAGCCTCACGCTTCTCGTCATCGTCTATCTGTCGGGCAACGTGAAATTCGCCGAATATCTCGGCATTCCGCACGTGCCCGGGGCGGGCGAGCTCGCGATCTTCGCCGCGGCGATCATCGGCGCATGCCTCGCTTTTCTGTGGTTCAATGCGCCGCCCGCGGCGGTGTTCATGGGCGATACGGGCAGCCTTGCCTTGGGCGGCGCGCTCGCGACCATCGCGGTCACCGCGCAGCACGAGCTGGTGCTCGTGATCATCGGCGGGCTGTTCGTGGTCGAGGCGCTGTCGGTGATCATCCAGGTCTTCTGGTACAAGCGCACCGGAAAACGCGTTTTCCGCATGGCGCCCATCCACCATCATTTCGAGCAGCTCGGCTGGCCCGAATCCACGGTCGTGATCCGCTTCTGGATCGTCTCGATCGTGCTCGCGCTCGCGGGGCTCGCGACGCTGAAGCTCCGGTGATCACCAGCCGCGCCTTTGCCGGCCGCCGTTATGCGGTGCTGGGGCTGGCGCGCTCGGGGCTCGCGACGGTCGAGGCGCTCGTCGCCAGCGGCGCGGGCGTCACCGCGTGGGACGACAAGGAAGAGGCGCGCGACGAGGGGATGGCGCTCGGCGCCGACATCGGCAACCCGCTCGACATCGACCTGATCGGCTTCGCGGGCGTCGTCGTCTCGCCCGGCGTGCCGCTCAACCGCCACCCGATCGCCGCGCACGCGCGCGAGGCGCATGTGCCGATCATCGGCGATATCGAGCTCTTCGCCGAAGCCCGAGCCGAACTGCCCGCGCACAAGGTCGTCGGCATCACCGGCACCAACGGCAAGTCGACTGTCACCGCGCTCGTCACCCACATGCTCGAAAGCGCGGGCATCCCCGCGCTGATGGGCGGCAATATTGGCCTGCCGATCCTCAGCCGCGACCCGCTCCCCGAAGGCGGTGTCTATGTGCTCGAACTGTCGAGCTACCAGATCGATCTCTCGCACAGCCTCGCCTGCGATATCGCGGTGCTGACCAACATCAGCCCCGACCATCTTGACCGCTACGACGGTTTCGCCGGCTATGCCGCCTCGAAGGCGCGGCTGTTCAGCCTCCAGCACCGCGATCAGGTCGCGATCGTCGCCACGGACGACGACCCGTCGAAGATGATCGCGGGCCGCATCAACCACCGTCTCCACCGCGTCTCGGCGAAGGATATCGATCCTGCCGACCAGGCGCGCTGGCCCGCGCTGCAGGGCCCGCACAACGCCCAGAACGCCGTCTGCGCGATCGCTGTGTGCCGCGTGCTGGGATTGAACGACGAACAGATCGAACGCGGTCTCGCGACCTACAGCGCGCTGCCGCATCGCATGGAATGGGTCGGCGAAGTCGCGGGCGTGTGCTGGTACAACGACAGCAAGGCGACCAACGCGGCTTCCGCTGCACCGGCGCTGGCGGCCTTTCCGCCGGCGCCGGACCAGCGCCTCCACTGGATCGCCGGGGGGCAGGCGAAGGGTGACGGGCTCTCGGCTTGCGCGCCCTGGTTCGGTCACGTCAAGCGCGCCTATCTGATCGGCGAGGCGATGGAGGCTTTCGCGGCAGAGATCGGCGACGCGATCCCGGTCGACCGCTCGGGCGACCTCGCGACCGCGGTCGCGCGCGCGGCCGCGGCAGCGGAGCGCGGCGACATCGTGCTGCTGTCGCCGGCCTGTGCATCGTTCGACCAGTTCAAAAGCTATGAGGAACGCGGCGACCGCTTCCGCAGCATCGTCAGGGCGTTCGGGGCATGAGCGGGGGTTTCGACAATATGGACGCGACGGGGGAAAAGCCGGTCATCGCCACCACGACACGCACGGTGAAACGTCGCGGCCCGCGTCTCAGCCGCGCCGACCGCACCCCGCTCGGCCTGTGGTTCTGGGAAATCGACCGCGTGCTGCTGCTGCTCGTGTCGATGCTCATCGCGATCGGCCTCGTCGCGGTCACCGCCGCCTCGCCCGTCGCGGCGCAGAAGCTCTCGACCTCGACCGCCAGCCTCGACCCGCTCTATTATTTCTATCGCCAGCTGATGTGGGTGATCCTCGGCGTGCCCGTGATGCTCGGCGTGTCGATGCTGCCCAAGGCGCAGGCGCGGCGCTTCGCCATCTATGGCACGATCGTTTTCATGGTCCTGCTCTTCCTCGTGCCGCTGATCGGCACCGAGGTGAACGGCGCGCAGCGCTGGCTCGGCAGCGGCGTCTTCCGCCTCCAGCCGTCGGAGTTTCTGAAACCCTTCTTCGCGGTCTCGCTCGCCTGGATCCTCTCGCTTCGCCTCCACGACCAGAGCCTGCCCGTGGTGCCGCTCGCCTTCGTGCTCACCGGCATCATCGCTTTGCTGCTCATGGGCCAGCCCGACCTCGGCCAGACGATCATCTTCGTCGCCACCCTGCTGGTGCTCGTGCTCGTCGCGGGCCTCTCGATGCGGATCATGGGCATGCTCGCGGGCGGCGGCCTCGCGGGCATCGTCCTCGCCTATTTCTTCTACCCGGTCGCGCAGCAGCGCATCAATATCTGGCTGTTTGCCGAGGGCGACAGCTTCCAGGTCGACAAGGCGCATGCGACGCTCACCGCGGGCGGCCTCATCGGCACCGGCCCCGGCGCGGGCCTCGCCAAGTTCCAGCTGCCCGAGGCGCATACCGACTATATCTTTTCGGTCATCGGCGAGGAGTTCGGCATGATCGCGTGCATGGCGATCGCGATCCTCTATCTCGCGATCATCGTGCGCGTCCTCGTCCGCCTGCTTGACGAGGAGGACAGCTTCCTGATCCTCGCCGTCGCCGGTCTCGTCGCGCAATTCGGCGGTCAGGCGATCATCAACATGGCGGTGAACACCCAGCTCTTCCCGTCGAAGGGCATGACCTTGCCCTTCATCTCCTACGGCGGTTCGTCGATGATCGCGCTGTCGATTGGCATGGGTTTGCTCTTGTCGCTGACCCGGCGGAACCCCTATGCCGCGCGGGTGTCGCTCACCCGCAACTGGAACAAGAAATGACCGCAACCCGCCACTTCCTTCTCGCCGCCGGCGGGACGGGGGGACATATGCTGCCCGCCTACGCCCTTGCGGGCGAGCTGATCGCGCGCGGGCACCGCGTGGCGCTGGTCAGCGACGACCGCGGCCTCAAGATTCCGGGCAAGCCCGACGAGCTCGAAGCGCATGTCCTGCCCGCTGGCCGCGTCGCGGGCGGCCCCATCGGCTGGGTGAAGGCCGCGCTCGCGATCCGCAAGGGCCGCCGCATGGCCATCGACCTCATCGACGAATTCGACCCCGCGGTCGTCGTCGGCTTCGGCGGCTATCCCTCGCTTCCCAGCCTGCTCGCCGCCAAGGCGACCAGGCGCCCGAGCGTCATCCACGAACAAAATGCCGTGCTCGGCCGCACCAACCGGCTGATGGCGGGGGGCGTCAACGCCATCGCGGTTGCCTATCGCAACATCCATCGCTTCCCCGCCAGCTGCGAGGCGAAGCGCCACCTCACCGGCAATCCGGTGCGCGAGGAAGTCATCGCGATCCGCGAGGAAGGCTATCCGCCGCTCCCCGAGGACGGCATCCTGCGCCTCCTCGTCGTGGGCGGCAGCCTCGGCGCGACCGTGCTCAGCGAAGTCGTCCCCGCCGCCATCGCGATGCTGCCGCGCGCGCTGCTCGACCGGCTGCAGATCGTCCAGCAGGCGCGCGAGGCCGACCTCGACGGCGTGCGCGCCAAATATGCCGAGCTCGGCGTTGCCGCCGAATGCGCGCCTTATTTTGCCGACATCCCCGATCGCATGCGCTGGGCGCATCTGGTGATCGCGCGCGCGGGCGCCTCGACCGTCGCCGAACTCGCCTGCGCGGGGCGCCCTGCGGTGTTCATTCCCTATCCGCACGCGATGGAC
Source organism: Sphingomonadaceae bacterium 3R27E2-A (assembly GCA_005503165.1). GTDB lineage: Bacteria > Pseudomonadota > Alphaproteobacteria > Sphingomonadales > Sphingomonadaceae > Sphingopyxis. The sequence continues at coordinate 27,680 of SCNT01000023.1, read as the reverse complement.
AATCATCAGACCTATAATGTCGCCGACCTCGTCGAAGCGGGCGGGGCGGTCTCCTTCGCGCAGCCCGACTTCACCCCCGCGGCGCTCGCCAAGCAGATCCAGCGAATGGCGCTCGAACCCGGCGCGCTCGAGGAAGCCGCGAACCGCGCCGCGAGCTGCGGCCTGCCCGATGCGACCCGCGACCTCGCCGACCTCGTCGAATCGCTCGCCGCGCCGCCGATGATGGACGTCATCCGCGTCGGTGCGAAATCGCGCAGCGCCGCGGTCGCCGCCGGCGTAGCCGCCACTCGCTCGGGAGATAAATGATGCGCGGCGTCGCGACCGACATCGGGACCATCCACTTTATCGGCATCGGCGGCATCGGCATGTCGGGCATCGCCGAGGTGATGCACAATCTCGGCTATCAGGTGCAGGGCAGCGACATCGCCGACGGCTATGTGATCGAGGGCCTCCGCAAGCGCGGGATCAAGGTCAGCATCGGCCATGAGGCCTCGAACGTCGACGGCGTCGCGGTGGTCGTCACCTCGACTGCGGTCAAGCGCGGCAACCCCGAAGTCGAAGCCGCGCTGGCAAGCCGTATCCCGATCGTCCGTCGCGCCGAAATGCTCGCCGAGCTGATGCGGCTGAAATCGACCGTCGCCATCGCGGGCACGCATGGCAAGACGACGACGACCAGCCTCGTCGCGGCGCTGCTCGACGCGGGCGGGATCGACCCGACGGTGATCAACGGCGGCATCATCAACAATTATGGATCGAACGCGCGCCTCGGTGCGTCGGACTGGATGGTGGTCGAGGCCGACGAGAGCGACGGCAGCTTCCTGCGTCTCGATGGCACAATCGCGGTCGTCACCAACATCGATCCCGAGCATCTCGATCACTATGGCAGCTTCGACGCGATCAAGGACGCCTTCGTCGAGTTCATCGAGAATGTGCCCTTCTACGGCGCTGCGATGCTCTGCCTCGACCATCCCGAGGTGCAGGCGATTATCCCGCGCATCCGCGACCGCCGCATCGTCACCTATGGCTTTTCAGCCCAAGCGGACGTGCGCGGCACCAATGTGACGCCCGGCTCCGACGGCAACCGCTTCGACGTCGTCGTGCGCGACCGCGACGGGAACAGCCGCACGATCGAGGGCATCCATTTGCCGATGTCGGGGCGCCACAATGTCCAGAATGCGCTCGCCGCGATTGCCGTCGCGCTGCACATGGGCGTGACCGACGAAAAGATCGCCTCGGGCTTCAACGGCTTCGCCGGCGTCAAGCGCCGCTTCACCAAGGTCGGCGAGATCGCGGCGGGCGAGGGGAGTGTGACCGTCATCGACGATTACGCCCACCACCCGGTCGAAATCCGCGCGGTGCTGTCGGCGGCGCGCGAGGGCGTCGGCGCCGGACGCGTCGTCGCGGTGGTGCAGCCGCACCGCTTCACGCGGCTGCGCGATCATATGGACGATTTCCAGCAGGCGTTTAACGACGCCGACATTGTGCTCGCCTTGCCGGTCTACACCGCGGGCGAGGCGCCGATCGAGGGCGTGTCGTCCGAAGCGCTCGTCCAGGGCCTCCGCGACCGCGGCCACCGCCAGGCCTCGACCGTCGCCGACGCCGATGCGCTCGCCGCCGCCATCGCGCAGTCGATTACCGCGGGCGACATCGGCGCGGGCGACAAGATCATCTGCCTCGGTGCGGGCGACATCACCAAGATGGCGGCGAGCTTGGCGAGCGCGGTGGGGGGGCTGAAATGACCCTCTCCATCACTCGTCATGCTGAACTTGTTTCAGCATCCATGGCCGGTCTTCTCGGTCACCGCAGCGTTTGTTTCGATGTCCGGCCATGGACCCTGAAGCAAGTTCAGGGTGACGATGAATATTTGGGCGGTGGAATATGACCACCGCCACCCTCCCGGCCGTTCGCGGCAAGCTGACGGCCAAGGCCCCGCTCGCGCAGCTCGTCTGGTTCAAGTCGGGCGGTCCCGCCGACTGGCTGTTCGAACCCAGGGACGCGGACGACCTCGCCGACTTCCTGCGCGATCTCGACCCCGCGATCCCCGTGATGGCGCTCGGCCTCGGCTCGAACCTCATCATCCGCGACGGCGGCTTCCCCGGCGTTGTCGTCCGGCTCGGCAAGGCCTTTGCCAAGGTCGAAGCCATCGACGCCACCACATTGCGCTGCGGCGGCGGCGCGTCGGGCATCCTCGTCTCCTCGACCGCGCGCGACGCGGGCATCGCGGGCATGGAGTTCCTGCGCTCGATCCCCGGCACCGTCGGCGGCTTCGTGCGCATGAACGGCGGCGCCTATGGCGGCGAGGTCAAGGATATCCTCGTCGATGCCGATACCGTCCTGCGCTCGGGCGAGCGCCGCACGCTCGCGCTTGCCGACCTCGGCTACACCTATCGCCACAGCGAACTGCCCGAAGGCGCGGTCGTCGTCGGCGCGACCTTTCGCGGCCGCCCCGGCGAGGCGCAAGCGATCCAGGCCGAAATGGACCGCATCTCGGCGAGCCGCGAGGCGTCGCAACCGCTGCGCTCGAAGACCGGCGGTTCGACCTTCAAGAACCCCGACGGCCACAAGGCGTGGAAGCTCGTCGATGAGGCCGGTTGCCGCGGCTTCGCCGTCGGCGGCGCGCAGGTCAGCGAGAAGCACACCAATTTCCTGATTAACACCGGCGACGCGACGAGCGCCGACATCGAAGCGCTCGGCGAGGAAGTCCGCCGCCGCGTCAAGGACAAGAGCGGCATCGAACTGCAATGGGAAATTCAGCGCGTCGGCATTTTTGCCGGAGCGCCAGCCAAGAATGTGGGAGTGAAGAAGTGAGCCGGGGTCCGTGGCATGTCGCCGTCCTGATGGGCGGCTGGTCCGCCGAGCGCGAAGTGTCGCTGATGAGCGGCGCGGGCGTGGCCGACGCGCTCGAAAGCCGCGGCCATAAAGTCACCCGCATCGACATGGACCGCGACGTCGCCCGCAAGCTCGCCGACGCCAACCCCGACGTCGTTTTCAACGCGCTGCACGGCGTCCCCGGCGAGGACGGCACGGTGCAGGGCATGCTCGACCTGATGGGGCTCAAATACACCCACAGCGGGCTCGTCACCTCGGTGATCGCGATCGACAAGGAGCTGACCAAGCAGGCGCTCGTCCCGCACGGCATCCCGATGCCGACGGGCGCCATGGTCGACAGCGAAAGCCTGTTTACGGTCGACCCGCTGCCGCGCCCCTATGTGCTGAAACCCGTGAACGAAGGCTCGTCGGTCGGTGTGGCGATCGTCAAGGACGACAGCAATTACGGCAACCCGATCGCGCGCGACGCCGTCGGCCCCTGGCAGGAATTCGACCGCCTGCTCGCCGAACCCTTCATCAAGGGGCGCGAGCTCACCGTCGCGGTGCTCGGCGACCAGGCGCTCGGGGTCACCGAACTTCGCGTCAAGTCGGGCTTCTACGACTATGACGCCAAATATACCGACGGGCTGACCGAGCATGTCTGCCCGGCGGAAGTCCCCGACGACGTCGCGCAGCGGATGAAGGACCTCGCGGTCCAGTCGCACCGCCTGCTCGGCTGCAAGGGCGCCTCGCGCTCCGATTTTCGCTGGGACGACGAACATGGCCTCGCGGGCATCTTCCTGCTCGAGGTCAACACGCAGCCGGGGATGACGCCGCTCAGCCTCGTGCCCGAACAGGCACGCGCGATCGGCATGGACTATGCGGAACTGGTCGAACGCATCGTGGGGGAAGCATTATGAGCCAGAAGATCAAGCGGCCGACCTCGGCCCCGCGCCGCCCGGCGCGCGCGCCCAAGAAGCGCAAGACGATCCGGACGTCTCGCATCGACGCGCTGATCAACGCGCTGCCGATCAGCCCGCAGCGGCTGCAGCAGGTCGCCAACTGGACGATCGGCCTCGGCCTGTTCGCGGCCGTCGGCCTCGCCGCGCACGCGACGGGCGTCACGGCGAAGGTGCAGGAGGAATATGCCCAGGCGGTCGGCCGCGCGGGCTTCCAGGTCAGGAAGGTCGAGGTCGTCGGCGCCGACCGCATCGACCGCCTCAAGGTCTATGACATCGCCCTCGCGCAGAAGGACCGCTCGATGGCGGCGCTCGACCTCGAAGGGGTGCGCGCCGACCTGATGAAATATGGCTGGATCAAGGACGCGCGCGTTTCCCGCCGCCTGCCCGACACGCTCGTCGTCGACATCGTCGAGCGCGCCCCCGCCGCGATCTGGCAGCACTCCGGCAAGCTGTCGCTGATCGACGAAAAGGGCGTCGTGCTCGAACCCGTCACCATCGCGACCATGCCCGACCTGCCGCTCGTCATCGGCCCGCGCGCCAACACCCGTGCGCAGGACCTCGACCGCCTGCTCGCCGAAGCCAGCAGCCTCAAGGAACTGCTCGCGGGCGCGACCTGGGTCGGCGACCGCCGCTGGGACCTCCGCTTCCGCAGCGGCGAGACGCTGTCGCTGCCCGAGGGCGAAGGCGAGGCGAAGAAGGCGCTCGCCAAATTCGCGCATATGGACGGCGCCAACCGGTTGCTCGGGCGCGGTATATTGCGTTTCGACATGCGCGACCCCGAACGTTTCGTGCTACGCTTGCCGCACGAAGGGCAGGTGGCGCCCGCCAAGCTCGAGGGTGCGCGCGCCGCCGCCGACGCGCTGGCCGCGGCGACCGCGGCCGAGGAAGGATAGGAGCCATGGCCCCGCCGCGGATCGAGAAGATCATCACCGCGCTCGACGTCGGGTCGTGGAAGGTGTGCGCCTTGATCGCGGGGCAGACCGCCGACGGCGCGCTCCATGTCCTCGGCACCGGCCAGCGCGAGAGTCGCGGGGTCCAGCGCGGCTACGTCGCCGACATGGAACAGACCGAGCATGTCGTGCGCGAGGCGATCGAACAGGCCGAACGGATCGCGGGGCTCAACATCGACGACGTCTGGGTCGCCTTCTCGGCGGGCAGCCTGCTCAGCGACGTTGCGCCGATCGAGAGCGAGCTCGGCGGCCACCGCATCGAACAGGAGGATGTCGACGACCTCCTCGCCGCGGGCCGCGCCGGCATCGACCCCGAGGGGCGCATGATCCTCCATGCCCAGCCTGCGCTCTACACGCTCGACGGCCTCACCGGGGTCAAGAACCCGATCGGCCTCCACGCCGACCGCCTCGGCGTCGACATCCACATCATCATGGCCGACGGCGCCCCGGTGCGGAACTTGGAGGCTGCTGTTCGGCAAGCGCATCTCGACGTCAACGCGGTCGTGGCGTCACCGATCGCCGCGGGCCTCTCGTGCCTGTCGGACGAGGAACGCGACCTCGGCGTCGCGCTCGTCGAACTCGGCGCCGCGGTCACCACCGTCTCGCTCTACGCCGGCGGCATGCTGGTCGAGATGGTGTCCTTGCCCTTCGGCGCCAGCGACATCACCGACGACATCGCCTCGGCCTTCGGCATCCGCCGCAGCCAGGCGCAGCGCCTCCAGCATTTTTACGGCTCGGCCTCGGCGTCCCCGCGCGACAATAACGAGGTCATCGACCTCGAACCCGGCGCGCCCTCGGGATCGGAATCGCCACGCATCAACCGTGCCCAGCTCGTCTCGGTCATCCGCCAGCGCCTCGACGCGATGATGGGAGAGATCGGCAGGACGCTGAAAGACCTGCATTTCGTCGGTCCCATCGGGCGCCAGGTGGTGCTCGTCGGCGGCGGCGCCGACCTCAAAGGCATCGCCGATTATACGCAAAGCGCGCTCGGCCGCGCGTCGCGCGTCGGCCGGCCGAAAGGGCTGATCGGGCTGCCCGATGCGCATTCGGGACCCGCCTTCGCGACGCTCGCAGGGCTTGTCCAATATGCCGCGTCGGACCCCGTCGACCTCCGCGACCTGCCGATGATGGCGCAGGACGTCTATCGGCCCCGAAGCACGGGGATAATCAACCGCCTCATGGCCGCATTGAAAAGCAGTTTTTAGTTGCAGAAGTGCCGAAAGGGTTAATTTTTTGGGTGATTCTAGCGTCACAATAGTGCAATGCGTTACTGGATATGGGGGCGGCCGGACCACCGCCCATGGGTCGCAAGGTGAGGAAGCGGCAAAGGTTCGCCGCTGCAGGGAGATTGTTTGATGAGCATCAATATTGGCCCGCCGCAGGTCGATGAGCTGAAGCCGCGGATCGCGGTGATCGGCGTCGGCGGCGCAGGGGGCAATGCCATCGCCAACATGATCGCGGCCCGCGTCGAAGGCGTCGACTTCGTCGTCGCCAACACCGACGCGCAGGCGCTCAACGCCTCGCCCGCCGAACGGCGCATCCAGCTGGGGACGCAGATCACCCAGGGTCTGGGCGCGGGCTCGCGGCCCGAGGTCGGTCGCGCTGCGGCCGAGGAAAGCATCGCGCAGGTCGAGGACGCACTCGACGGCGCGCATATGTGCTTCATCGCCGCCGGCATGGGCGGCGGCACGGGCACCGGCGCGGCGCCCGTCATCGCCAAGGCGGCGCGCGACCGCGGCATCTTGACGGTGGGCGTCGTGACCAAGCCCTTCATGTTCGAAGGCGCGCGGCGCATGCGCTCGGCCGAGGCCGGCATCGCCGAGTTGCAGGACCATGTCGACACGCTGATCGTCATCCCGAACCAGAATCTCTTCCTCGTCGCCAACCCGAACACGACCTTCAAGGAAGCGTTCACCATGGCCGACGAAGTGCTGCAGCAAGGCGTGCGCGGCATCACCGACCTGATGGTCATGCCCGGCCTCATCAACCTCGACTTCGCCGACGTGCGCAGCGTGATGCGCGAAATGGGCAAGGCGATGATGGGCACCGGCGAGGCCGAAGGCGACGGCCGCGCATTGGAAGCCGCGCAAAAGGCGATCGCCAACCCCTTGCTCGACGGCGTTTCGATGGCGGGCGCCAAGGGCGTCATCATCTCGATCACCGGCGGCGAGGACATGCGCCTGATGGAAGTCGACGAGGCCGCGAACCATATCCGCGAGTTGGTCGACCCCGACGCCAACATCATCTGGGGCAGCGCCTTCAACGACGCGCTCGACGGCAAGATCCGCGTCTCGGTCGTCGCGACCGGCATCGACGGCACCGGCGAGGCTGCGCCAGCGCCCGCCGCGACGCGCAGCTTCTCTTTTGCCCCGGCGCGCAGCGCGGCACCCACCGCCGCGCCGATCGTGGAAGAACCGGTCGAGGAAGCCGCCTATGAGGCGCCGTCCGAGCCCGATCCGGCGCCGGGCTTCTCGCTCGGCGACGCGGCCCCGGTCGAAGAGCCCGCCGCGCCCGCGGCGAGCTACGACGACGAGCCGATGGAACTGTCCGACGTCGCCGCCACCTACGACGACACCGCGGACGAACTCGTCCTCGACGCGCCCGAAGCGACCCCCGATCCGTGGCAGCGGCCCGCGGCCGCCGAGCCCGCGCCTGTGGCGGCGCCCGTCGAGGAAACCCCGTCGCGCAATATCGGCGGCGGTACCTTGTTCGAGCGCATGTCGCGCCTGTCGCGGGGTGCGGCGCCGGCCGAGGGCGAGGAAGAGGGCAAGGAAGGCGGGGTCGACATCCCGCGCTTCCTTGGCCGCCAGAACAACCAGTAACAGGGCGTAACAGGCCGCCGCCAGGGCATGGCGGCCCGGAAATCGGGATGACCTTGCCCATGCGGCGATCGATGAAGACGGGGCCGGGACGCGTACGGCGTAGCGCCGCGACGTTCGCAGCCTTGCTGCTCGGCGCGACCGCGCTCGTGTCCGCGGCGCAGGCGCAGGTCACGCCCCCCGACGCCGCGACGCGTGCGGCGATGGAAAAGCGCACCGCCGCGCGGACGCTGCTCTCCTCGGCGCTCGCGCGTATCGCCGCGAACAGCACCGACGGCGCCGCACTGCTCGACGCTGGGCGCGCCTCGGTCGAGCTCGAGGATTATCGCGCCGCTTTGGGTTTCCTGACCCGCGCCGAACAGGCGAACCCGCGCGATGGCGCGGTCAAGGCGGCGATGGGCTCGGCGATGGTTCATATGGAGAATCCGACGCGCGCGCTCGACTATTTCGGCGAGGCGCAATTGCTCGGCGCGCCCGAGCGGCTGTTCCTCGCCGACCGCGGTCTCGCACGCGACCTGCTGGGTCAGCAGGATGCCGCGCAGCGCGATTACCAGCTCGCGCTATCGCTCGCCCCCAATGACGAGACGTTGCGCCGCTATGCGCTTTCGCTGGGTATCGCGGGCGAGGCCGACCGCGGCGTGCAACTGCTCGCGGGCCAGCTCCGCGCGCAGGATCGCGGCGCCTGGCGCATGCGCGCGATGATCCTCGCGATCGCCGGCCGCAACGGCGAGGCGACCGAAATCGTCAACGCGACAATGCCGCCGCAGCTTGCGCAGAATATCCTGCCCTACCTGACCCAGATGAACCGCCTCAACCCGGCGCAGCAGGCTGCGGCGGCGCATTTCGGGCGCTTCCCCTCGGGCAATCTCGGTCCACCGCGCAAGCCGGTGCAGGTCGCTGCCGCGACTCCGCCGCCCGCCGCCGCCCCCGCTCCGGCCGGCGCCAGGTCCGACCGCCGCCGCCCGAGCGAGCGCGAACGTGCGCGCGGCACGCTGACCCCCGCCACCGTGACCCCGCCGGCGGTGAGCGTGCGCCGTCAGCCCGACCCGCCGCCTCCCGCCGCGGTCCCGCCGCGCCAGCCACCCACTGTGCAGGTCGCCGCCGCGACCCCGGCGCGCCCGGCACCGACGCCCGCGCCGACGCTGCGCCCCGCCCCGACACCCGCTCCGGCGGCCGCCCCGCCGGCGACCGTGGCCGGGACCTCGACGCTGCCAGCCGCGATCCTGCCGACACCGACACCGACACCCGCACCGACACCCGCACCGCCGCCCGTCGCAGCGCCGCCCGCTGCTGCCCCCATCGGCGTTGCGATCCGCGACAGCGGCCCCGTCGGTCCCGGCTTCTCGATCTCCGACATCGGCCAGCCCGCGACCGTCGCAGCCCCGGCGCCCGCGAGCCCGCCCGCCGCCGCGACGCCGCAGCCAGTCGAGCTCGCCGCCGCCGAAGCCGCGCCCCCGCCGACCTCCACGGTCTCGGCGGCGCCAACCTTCGCGCCGACCCCCGCCGCACCGCTGGCCTCGCTCGCCGATGTCGTCGGCTCGATCGAAATTCCGGCGGAGGAAATGGCCGCCGCTACCGACGCCGTCGACGCCGCAACCCTCGCAAAGCTCCGCGACGACAAGCGCAGGGCCGAGGCCGCCGCCGAGGCGAAGCGGATCAAGGACGATGCCGCCGCCAAGGCCAAGGCGGAAGCTGATGCGAAGGCCAAGGCCGAAGCCGCTGAAAAGAAAGCCAACCCCGCACGCATCTGGGTCCAGATTGCGACCGGCGCCAATGCCAAGGCGCTGGCGTTCGACTTTAACCGATTTGCGAAGAAGAACCCGGCGCTGTTCAAGGGCAAGTCGGGCGGCAGCACCGAATGGGGCCGCACCCGCCGCCTGCTCGTCGGGCCCTTCCCGAACAAGAAGGGCGCGGACGCCTGGCTCGCCGATTACAAGAAGGCCGGCGGCGACGGCTTCCTCTTCAACAGCGAGGCGGGCCAGGAAGTCGATCCGGTCAAATGAGTGTGGGCGATGCCCGCATATATCCTCCCTGTGGCGAAGCCATGGGGAGGGGGACCGCTCGCGAAGCGAGTGGTGGAGGGGCCGCGACGCTGGCTCTTTCGCCCCTCCGTCAGCGGCTAAAGCCGCTGCCGCCTCCCCATCGCTCCGCGACAGGGAGGATATAAATGCCTTCGGTCGCCGACTGCGCCAGCCGTCCCGAACAGAGCCGCGGGCGCCTGCACGAGGAGGCGGGCCGCGTCGTGCGCGGGCCACGCGACGATTTCCAGCGCGACCGCGACCGGATCATCCATTCGATCGCCTTCCGCCGCCTCCGTCACAAGACGCAGGTCTTCGTCGCGCCCGACGGCGACCATTATCGCGTCCGCCTGACCCACAGTATCGAGGTGGCGCAGATCGGCCGCGGCATCGCGCGCGCGCTCGGACTCAACGAGGATCTGACCGAGGCGCTCTGCCTCGCGCACGACATCGGCCATCCGCCCTTCGGCCATGCCGGCGAAGATGCGCTCAAGGCGGCGATGGCGGCGTACGGCGGCTTCGATCACAACGGCCACACGCTGCGCACGCTCGCCTGCCTCGAATGCCCCTATCCGCGTTTCGACGGGCTCAACCTGACCTGGGAAACGCTCGAGGGGCTCGCCAAGCACAATGGCCCGGTGAGGAATCCCGGCTGGGCGCTTGCCGAGATCGACGCGCGCTTCGCGCTCGATCTCGACAGCCACGCCAGCCTCGAGGCGCAGATCGCCGCGGTCGCCGACGACATCGCCTATGACAATCACGACATTGACGACGGGCTGCGCGCCGGGCTGCTCGATTTCGACCAGTTGATGGCGCAGCCCTTCGTCGCCGCCAATTTCGCGGGCGTCGAGGAGCGCTTTCCCGGCGCCCCGCGCGAGCGGCTGCTGCGCGAACTGGTCCGCGACCAGATCGGGGTGATGGTCAACGACGTCATCGCCGCGACGACCGCCAATGTCGCCGAGGCCGGAGTCACCAGCGCCGACGAGGTGCGCATGGCGGGCCGCACGCTCGGCACCTTCTCGCCCGAACTCGCGGCGGCCGAGCGCGACCTCAAGCGCTTCATGTACGCCAATCTCTACCACCACCCCGAACAGCTCGCCGCCGCCGAGGCCGCGAACCAGGTCATCGCGCGCCTCTTCGCCGCCTATGCCGCCGACCCGCGCCTGATGGGCGCCGACTGGTCCGCCCGCCTGCCGCACGACCCGCGCGACACGGTACGCCATATCGGCGACTATATCGCCGGCATGACCGACCGCTTCGCCATCGACCGCTATGCCGAGATTTTCGGGCGCGGCGAAGTGCCGGAAGCGCTGGCGCACGCCTGAAAACCCATTAGACTGGCGGCGTGACGAAGCCCGGCACCCTGCTCCTCGGCGCGACCGGCATGGTCGGGCAGGCGGTCATCGCCAATGCGGGGGAGCGTCCGCTCACCATCCTCGCGCGGCGCGAGATAAGCGATCTGCCGGAGCAACATGCGCTACTCGTCGCGCCGCCCGAGCGCTGGGCGGACATCGTCGCGGTCGAGGCGCCCGCGACGCTCATCTCGTGTCTGGGCACGACGATCCGCCAGGCGGGTTCGGAGGCGGCGTTCCGCGCGGTCGACCACGACCTGATCCTGTCGGCGGCGCGCGCCGCGCGAATGGCGGGCGCGCGGCAGATGATCGTCGTGAGTTCGGTCGGCGCCGCGGTGAAGAGCCGTAACTTCTACTTGAAGACCAAGGGCGAGACCGAGGACGGCCTCCGCGCGCTCGGCTTCGAACGGCTCGACATCCTGCGCCCCGGCCTGCTGGTGGGCGAGCGCGTCGGACCGAAGCGGCTGGGCGAGGGGTTGGCCATGGCAGCGGCGCCCTTCGCCGACGCTTTGCTCCACGGCAGCCTGCGCCGCTATCGCTCGATCCGCGGCGATGCGGTCGCGCGCGCGATCGTCGCGCTGATCGGAATCGCGCAGCCGGGTGTGCGAATCCATGAAAATGACGCGATGCGGCGGCTCGCCGATTGACTCTGCGAAAGGGCCCCGCCAAGGCTCGGGCGTCTGTCGGGTTCCGCCAAGGGATTCGACCGGCCGCGCGGGAGAGCGCGAGGGCGGGGCAACCCGCGCCTCGCCACCGAAGGAGCAACCGCCCCGGAAACTCTCAGGTCAAGCGGACCGCGCCGGCTGGAACGGACACTCTGGAAAGCGTTTCGGCGATTTGCCGGGACCACCGAAGGGGTAACCTCGCGCGCCGCGTCGGCTCGTGGGGGAAAACTCTCAGGTTCCCGTGACAGAGGGGGCATGGTCGAAACTGCGGCACCCCGCCGCGCGTTCGCCGTGCAACCGCGGGAGACTGACATGACCGAAACGGAACAGACGGGCGAGGAAGCGGCCCCCACCGCGACGCTGCCGCTCGACGCCTGGCACCGCGCCAAGGGCGGCCGCATGGTCGAGTTCGCCGGCTACTGGATGCCGATCCAGTATGAAGGCATCATGGCCGAGCACCTCTGGACCCGCGAAAATGCGGGGCTGTTCGACGTCAGTCACATGGGCCAGTTGCTTATTTCGGGTGCAGGCGTCGCCGAAGCGCTCGAAGCGCTGGTCCCCGGCGACATTTCGGCGCTCAAGCCCGGCCGGATGCGCTATTCGCTGCTCCTCGCCGAGGATGGCGGTATCCTCGACGACCTCATGATCACCAACGAAGGTGACCAATTCGGCGTCGTTGTCAACGGCGCGGTGAAATGGGAAGATATCGGCCACCTGCGCGAAAACCTTCCTGACGATGTTACCCTCAACCATAATGAGGACTACGGCCTGCTCGCGCTGCAGGGGCCAAAGGCAGTCGCCGCACTCGCGCGGCTTGTGCCCGAGGCCGCGGGCCTCGTCTTCATGCAGGCAATCCCGGCCGAATGGCGGGGCCATCCGATCGGCATCAGCCGCTCGGGTTATACCGGTGAAGACGGCTTCGAAATCTCGCTGCCGAACGAGGCGCTGGAAGCGTTCGCCGATGCGCTTTGCGCGATGGACGAAGTAAAGCCCATCGGCCTCGGCGCGCGCGACAGCCTGCGGCTCGAAGCGGGCCTGCCGCTTTACGGCCACGATCTCGACCCGGCGACCGATCCGGTCGAGGCCGATCTCGGCTTTGCGATCAGCAAACGCCGCCGCGAAGAGGGTGGCTTCCCCGGCGCTGCCCGCATCCTCGGTCATCTCGAAGACGGACCGCCGCGCAAGCGCGTCGGCCTCACCGTCGACGGCAAGCTGCCGGTGCGCGAAGGCGCCAAATTGTTCGACGGCGAGGACGAGATCGGCGTCGTGACCTCGGGCGGCTTCGCCCCCAGCGTCGGCGCCCCCATCGCCATGGGTTATGTCCCGGCGGGCCACGCCGTCCCCGGCAAGGCGGTCGCCGCCGAGGTCCGCGGCAAGCGCGTGCCCTGCACCGTGACCGCGATGCCCTTCGTTCCACACCGCTATGTCCGCAAACAGGGAGGCTGACCGATGCCGCGTTATTATACCGAAGAGCATGAATGGATCGACGTCGATGGCGACGTCGCGACGGTGGGCATCACCGACTTCGCGCAGGGCCAGCTCGGCGACATCGTCTTCGTCGAGGTCCCCGACACCGGTGCCGAACTCAGCCAGGGCGGCGACGCCGCAGTGGTCGAATCGGTCAAGGCCGCGAGCGACGTCTATGCCCCGGTCGACGGCACCGTCACCGAAGGCAATGGCCAGCTCGAGGAAGACCCCGCGCTCGTCAACAGCGATCCCGAGGGCGAAGGCTGGTTCTTCCGTATGACGCTCGGCGACAAGGGCCAGCTCGACGCGCTGATGAACGCGACCGAGTACAAAGCCTTTTGCGACAATCTTTGACTTCGGTCCCCCTCCCGCTTGCGGGAGGGGTTAGGGGAGGGTCTGTCAGGGGACGGACTTTCCTTCGAACATTCCCTCCCCCGACCCCTCCCGCAAGCGGGAGGGGGGAGATAGTGAAATGCGTTACCTCCCGCTCACCGCCGACGACCGTTCGGCCATGCTCGGCGTCATCGGCGCCGCGTCGATCGACGACCTGTTCGTCGACGTTCCCGCCGAAGCGCGGCTCGACGGCCCGATTCCCGATCTGCCGAACCAGGCCAGCGAACTCGCGGTCGAGCGCCACATGGGCGCGCTCGCGCGGCGCAACCGCGCGGCCGGCGACGGACCCTTCTTCCTCGGCGCGGGGGCCTATCGCCACCATGTCCCGGCGAGCGTCGACCATCTGATCCAGCGCGGCGAGTTTCTCACCGCCTACACGCCCTACCAGCCCGAAATCGCGCAGGGCACGCTGCAGATGCTGTTCGAGTTCCAGAGCCAGGTCGCGCGCCTGCTCGGCACCGACGTCGCCAACGCGTCGATGTACGATGGCTCGACTGCCTGCTGGGAGGCGGTCGTGATGGCGCGCCGCATCACCAAGCGCGCGAAGGCGCTCTTCTCGACCGGCGTCCACCCGCACTACCGCAGCGTCGCGCGCACGATGGCCAAATATACCGGCGATGTGCTGGTCGAGGCCGATCCCGAGCTCGTCCCCGGCACCGACTGGGCGGCGCTCGCCGCGGCGGTCGATAAGGAAGTGAGCTGCGTCGTCGTCCAATATCCCGACATCCTCGGCCGTATCGACGACATGGCGGCGCTCGCCGCGGCCTGCCAGGCATCGGGCGCGCTGCTGATCGCGGTCGTAACCGAACCCGTCGCACTCGGCCTGATCAAGTCGCCCGGCGAGATGGGCGCCGACATCGTCGTAGGCGAGGGGCAGTCGATCGGCGTCGGCCTCCAGTTCGGTGGTCCCTATGTGGGCCTCTTCGCGTGCAAGGCGAAATATGTCCGCCAGATGCCCGGGCGCCTGTGCGGTGAGACCGTCGATGCCAATGGCAAGCGCGGCTTCGTGCTGACGCTCTCGACGCGCGAGCAGCATATCCGCCGCGAAAAGGCGACGAGCAATATCTGCACCAACTCGGGGCTTTGCGCGCTGGCGTTCAGCATCCACATGACCCTGCTTGGCGAGGCCGGCCTGCGCCAGCTCGCGTCGATCAACCACGGCCGCGCGCTCGCGGCCGCCGAGCAACTCGCGAAAGTGCCGGGCGTGTCGGTGCTGAACAGCGCCTTCTTCAACGAGTTCACGCTGCTGCTGCCCACCGCGGCGCGCCCGGTCGTCCACCAGCTCGCCGAGCGCGACATCCTCGGCGGCGTGTCGCTCGGCCGCCTCTATCCCGACAATGAAGGGCTCGAAAACGGCCTCGTCGTCGCGGTCACCGAAACCTGCACCGCGGAGGACATCGCCGCCTTTGCCGCGGCGCTGAAGGAGGTACTCGCATGAGCACGCCCAACGCATCCGGCTGGCGCCCCGAAATGAATGCGGGCGGCGCCGACGACAGCACGACCTTTACCGGCAACCGCGCGCTGATGCTCGAAGAGCCGCTGATCTTCGAGATCGGCTCGACCGAGACCACCGGGGTCGATTTTGACTCGGTAGTGATCGGCCGGCCGCAGATCGGAAATCTCTATCGTACCGATGCGATCGGCCTCCCGGGCCTCAGCGAAAGCGAGACCATCCGCCACTACACCCGCCTGTCGCGCCAGAATTACGCCATCGACCTCGGCCTCTTCCCGCTCGGTTCGTGCACGATGAAGCACAACCCGCGCCTGAACGAAAAGGTCGCGCGGATGCCGGGCTTTGCCGACATCCACCCGCTCCAGCCGCAGGAAACGGTGCAGGGCGCGCTCGCCGTCATCAACGAACTCGCGATGTGGCTGATCAAGCTCACCGGCATGCACGGGGTCGCGATGACGCCGAAGGCCGGCGCGCATGGCGAGCTGTGCGGCATCCTCTGCATCAAGGCGGCGCTCGAGGCGCGCGGCGAGGACCGGCGCGTGCTGCTCGTTCCAGAAAGCGCGCACGGCACCAACCCCGCGACCGCCGCCTTCGCTGGGTTCACCGTCGAGGATATTCCCGCGACCCCGGAGGGCCGCGTCGATCTCGAGGCGCTGAAGGCGCGGCTCGGCCCCGATGTTGCGGGCGTGATGATCACCAACCCCAACACCTGCGGCCTGTTCGAGCGCGACATGAAGGCGATCTCGGACGCGGTCCACGCCGCGGGCGGCTACGTCTATTGCGACGGCGCGAACTTCAACGCGATCGTCGGCAAGGTGCGCCCCGGCGACCTCGGCGTCGATGCGATGCACATCAACCTGCACAAGACCTTCTCGACCCCGCACGGTGGCGGGGGCCCCGGCTCGGGCCCGGTGGTGCTGTCGGAGGCGCTGTCGTCCTATGGCCCGATCCCCTATGCGGCGCGCTACGCCGACGGCTCGTTCAAGCTGGTCGAGGAGGAAAGCGCGCACGTGGAGCATCCCGAAACCTTCGGCCGCATGACCGCCTTCCACGGCCAGATGGGCATGTTCACCCGCGCGCTGACCTACATGCTCAGCCATGGCGCGGACGGGCTCAAGCAGGTCGCCGAGGATGCGGTGCTCAACGCCAACTATATCCTGCGCAGCCTCGACGACGTGCTCGAGGCGCCCTTCTGCGGCTCGGGTCCGTGCATGCATGAGGCCTTGTTCACCGACAACGGCCTCGCCGAGGGTTTCTCGACGCTCGATATCGCCAAGGGGATCATCGACGAGGGGTATCACCCGATGACCGTCTATTTCCCGCTCGTCGTCCATGGAGCGATGCTGATTGAACCGACCGAGACAGAGAGCAAGGCGGTGCTGGACCAGTTCATCGGGGCGCTGCGCAGCGTTGCGCTGCGCGCGAAGAATGGCGATCCGGCGCTCAAGTCGGCGCCGCATTTCGCGCCGCGCGCGCGGCTCGACGAGACCGCGGCGGCGCGCAAGCCCGTGCTGGCATGGAGCGAACCTGCAGTCGCGCCGGGCACTCCGTCGCTGAGCGAGATCGGCGGCAGTTGAACGAACCGGCCGATGGACGCCCGCCGCGCGCCGGGATGGGGTGCCTCATCGGCGGCGCGCTGTTCGCCGCGGTCTTCGTGGCCGTTTGGCTCGCCGCGATCATGCTCTACGGCCTTGTCGTCGAGCAGTGGGAACTGGTGCGCGTCCGCCGCGAGTTCAGCTATGAGTGGGCCTTCCTCTGGGCGCCGCTGATCGCGCTGGCGCTGGGCTTCGCCGCCGCTTTCCTCGCGACGCGGCGCTATGCGACGGCACGCCTCACCCTGCTGATCCTCGCCGCCGGACTGGTCGCGCTGTTCGGAGCGCTACTGTTCTTCGGGCTTGGCGCGCTGCTCTAGCGCTGGCAAGAAGCGCGCGAGGGGGAAGGCGCATGACCAGCGGACAGGAACGGCTCGACGCGTTCACCGATGCGGCCTTTGCCTTTGCGGTCACGTTGATGGTCGCGGGCACCGGCGGCATGGCGCCCGACTATCGCCAGCTCGAGGCGGCGCTCGCGGGGGCGCCGAGCTTCGTCATCGCCTTCGCGATCATCGCAATGTTCTGGCTCGCGCATGTCCGCGCGCGGCGGATGGCGGGCGACGGCGACTGGCGTTTCCTGCTGCTGACGCTCGCGCTCGTCTTCACCGTGCTGCTCTACGTCCATCCGCTGCGCGCGATGGCGTCGAGCTTCGCGGCCTTCATCTCCGGCAATGCCGACGATTATGGCGGCCGGCTGGGGCAGATGTTCGCGCTCTACGGCGCGGGTTTCGTGCTGATGTCGGTGCTGACCGCGGGCCTGTTCCACACCGCGCGGCGCAACCCCGCCCTCGATGCGCAGGGGCATCGCGAAGCCTATGGCCAGGTCATCATCTGGGCGATCCTCGCCGCGACCGGGGTCGTGTCGACGGCGCTGACCTTTTTTCGCGCCACCGTGCCTTTCGCGCCGATGATCTATGCGACGCTGCCGCTGACCACCGGACTTTTCGCGGGGCGCTACCGCTGGGCCGAACCCGCCGAACGAGGAAGTGAAGCATGAACTGGCACACGCTGTTTCTGCTGGCAAATTACTGGGCGATCGCGGGCTGGATCGCGCTCGTGGCGCTACCGCGCAGCCCGAAAATCCTGGCGCTCATCCTCTATGCCGGGGTATTCCTGCTCTGCCTCGCCTATGCCGTGCTGCTGATCGGTTTCCTGACCGGCTCGATCGACCAGGGCGGCCCCGGCGGCGGCAGCTTCACCACGCTCGCCGGGGTCATGAAGCTGTTCGCGACCCCCGGCGGCACGACCCTCGGCTGGATCCATTATCTCGCCTTCGACCTGTTCACCGGGCTCTGGATCGCGCGCGATGCCGACAACAAGGGGTTCGGCCGCATCGCGCAGGTCCCCTTCCTGTTCCTGACACTGATGGTCGGCCCGGTCGGCCTCCTGTCCTGGCTGGTCGTCCGCGAACGCCGCGCACGGGCGCAGGCGAAGGCGTGACCTCGCAGCCGTGGATGCCGGGCGACACGGGCGAGGCAGCGGCGAAGCGCCACGCCCCCGCTACCGCGCGCAATCGCGAAGCGATCGCCGCCGTGCTCGCCGACTGGCTGCCGCCGTCGGGAACGATCCTCGAAGTGGCGAGCGGGTCGGGCGAGCATGCGGTCCATTTCGCCGCTTCCTTTCCGCACCTCTGCTGGCAGCCAAGCGACCCCGACCCGGCGGGGCTCGCGTCGATCGCCGCGTGGCGGACCGAGGCCGGATTGCCCAACGTCGCGCCGCCCCTTCCTCTGGACGCCGCGGCACCCGGCTGGCCGGTCGAGCACGCCGGCGCGATCCTCTGCATCAACATGGTGCATATCAGCCCGTGGGATGCGACGCTCGGGCTATTCACCGGCGCCGCGCGCCTGCTCGCGCCTGGCGCGCCGCTGATCCTCTACGGCCCCTATGTCGAGCCCGGCGTGCCTACCGCCGAAAGCAACCAGGCCTTCGACGCCAGCCTGCGCGCCCGTGACCCCGCCTGGGGACTTCGCCACACCGATGCGGTCAAGGCCGCCGCGACGGCCGCTCGCTTCGCCTTCGCCGAGCGGCGCGCGATGCCCGCGAACAATCTCATGCTGCTCTTCCGCCGCGCTTAGGCGCCGTCGGTCATCGGCCGTCCATAATTTTCGGGTGTGATGTCCAGCCGCTCGATCCGCGGTGTGAACTCGCGCCGCCGCATGTTGGTGCCCGTCGCATCGTCGGTCCAGCGGGCGGTCAGCGAATAGCGCTCGATCATGTAGAAGCCCGGATTCACCCCGTCCGTGTTGGCTTTCAGCGGTGCATAGACGCGGCCCTCCAGATGCGCGACGACCGGGGCGAGCCAGCCTGTCCCACCGCTCGATCGCAGAACCTCGACTTCGGATACCTTTCCCGACGGCGTCACCCAGAAGCCGAGGTCGGCCCATTTGCCGATCGAGTTCAACGCCGCCAGCCGCCGCGACGTGTCCCCCGACGCGATGGTGAGGAAAGCAGCGCTGGTGCTGCTGTCGGCCAGGCTCTGGTTCGCGGCGTTGCGGACGGTGTCGATGCCGGGCGACTTGATCGGCGATGCGGCGATCAGGATCGGGCGGGTGGCGCCGCCCTGCTCGGCGAATTGCCGCATCAGCGCCGCGGTCGATTCCTCGCGGCCCGCCTTGCGGTCCATCCGCGTCAGCGACACCTGCGCCACCATTCGCAGGTCGTCGGTGCCGGGCAGCGGATCGGCGACGATCGCCTCCAGCATGGCGCGGGCGCGCTTGCGCTCGGCAGAGAGGTTGCTGTCCTCGGCGGCGACCTGCGCAAGCACCGCCTGCCGCAGCCGCGCAAACATCGCGATGCGATTATGGCCCTTGCCGAGCGCCTCCTTCTCCACATCGGCATAGATGCGTGCAGCCTCGGCGGGAAAACCCAGCTTGGCACGGCTGTCGCCGACCTCGACCTGCGCGCCCAGCACGCGCGGATCGTCGCGGCCTAGCCCCTCGCGCAGCGTGTCGCGCATCTCGAGCACCGACGATTGGAAACTGCGCGGCTCGCCGATATGTTCGGCGACGCGCCCGTTGGCGCGGTACAGATCGGAAACCGGGATAGGAAAGGCGCGGCCATGGGCCTCGTTGCGGTCGATCGATTTGAGCAGGGTGGTCCGCGCCGCCTTGTAGCTGCCGGCGACGAACTGGTTCTCGGCGTGGGCGAGCGTCGCCGCGATATCCTGGTCGGGCGGGCAATTTCGCGCGAGGCAGGCCGCGAGCGCCGCGGCGGTCTCGGCGAGAGGCTGTGCGGTGACGATGATGGGGCCGTCGCCATCGGCGGCAAGCGCTGGCGCGACACCGAGCGTCGCGGCGAGCGGGGCGAGAAAAACAAGGCGAAGCATCAACCTTCTCCCTTCACGCTATTTTGAGCGCGAAAGGTCTCACGAAGGCGCCGTAGCGTCAAGCCATGCGGGTCAGCCGGTGGCCCCGCTTTCGACGACCGGACGCTGGTAGTTATGCGGGGTGATGTCCAGCCGCTCGATGCGAGGCGTCGCCTCGCGGCGGCGCATGTTGGTGCCCGTCGCGTCGTCGGTCCAGCGCGCGGTCAACGTGTAGCGCTCGATCATGTAAAAGCCCGGGCTCGCATCATTGTCGCTGCGGCGCAGCGGGGCGTAGACGCGGGTCTTGATCTGGTCGAACACCGGTTTCAGCCACTGCTTGGTGCCTTCGGCGCGCAGCACCTCGACATCGCTGACCCGCCCGTCAGCGTTGATCCAGAAGCCGACATCGGCCCATTTGCCGACACTGTTGAGCGCCGTCAGTCTTTGCAGCGTATTGGCCGGCGGCTGTTCGTTGCCAAAGTCCTGCGACAGGTCGATGCGCTTGATCGGCTCGCTGAACAACAACACTGGCCGGGTCGTCCCGCCACGCTCGGCGAATTCGCGCAGGATTGCCTCGGTCGAACTTGCATCGCCCTTTTTGCGGTCGTTGCGCGCACGCATCACCTGCGCCGCCATCGCAAACTCCTCGGCGCCGGGCAGCGGGTTGCTGATGATGTCGTCCAGCAATTTGCGCGCATCCTTGCGGTCGCTGTCCAGGTTCGACGCTTCGGCGCGCGTCTGGGCCAGCAACGCCTGGCGCACGCGTGCGAACATCGCGACGCGGTTCTGGCCGTTGGCCAGCGCCTGCTTCTCGACGTCCTGATAGATGCGCTCGGCCTCGTCGGGGAAACCCAGCTTGGCGCGGCTGTCGCCGACCTCGATTTGCGCGACCATCACGCGCGGGTCCTTCTCTCCCAGTCCGGCCTTCAGCGTGTTGCGCATGTCGAGTACCGACAGCTGGAAATTTTTGGCTTCGCCCACATGTTCGGCGACGCGGCTGTTGGCGCGGAACAGGTCCGACACCTCGACCGGAAATTTGTCGCCATGCTTGCGGTTGCGGCCGATCGACTTGAGGAGGGTGGTCCGCGAATCCTTGTAATCGCCCTGCAGCAGCTGGTTTTCGGCATGCGCGAGGCTGGCGGCGATATCCTCGTCGGGCGGGCAGTTGCGCGCGAGGCACGCGGCCAGGTCGTCGGCGGTTTCCTTCAGCGATCGGCCGGTGACGACGATCTCGGAATCGCCGTTCGTCTGCGCGGCGGCCGGAAGCGTCAGCGCCGAAGCGAGCAACAGGATCGGCAAGCGGGTCTTGATCACATGAATCTCCGTACGGGCCCCGGCCCGGCTGTGTTATTTCGATAATCCACCATAGAGGGATTGCCCAAGTCTCGCAATAAGTTGCGGCGCTCCGGGCACAATCGCCGCCCGCCGAATGCGCGACAGCATTCGACGAAGCCCGGCCGCCGCTCGGGATTGCCCGGACTTCAAACTGACTCCAAGATGCGCGGCGAAGCACGGCGCGCGCGCCGCTTGTCAAACCGACCGCGCGTTTGTTATCAGGTTTGAGAATTGCCGCGAACGGCATGCGGGAGAGTTTTGAATGAAAGATCTGGCGGACCTTCTGACCTTCGACGAGTTCATCGCCCATTGGGCGGCCGACCGGCCGGACCGGATCGCGCTGCGTGAGGAGGACCGCGTCTACACCTATGGCGAACTGGACGAACTGACCGCGAAGATCGCCAGCGCGCTGTTCGACGCGGGGCTCGTGAAGGGCGACCGCATCGCGTGGATCGGCAAGAACAGCGACCTCTATTTCCAGCTCTTCTTCGGGGCCGCGCGCGCGGGCATCGTGATGGCGCCGATCGGCTGGCGCCTGTCGCCGACCGAATGGGCCTATGTTCTGAATGACACCGGGGCGAAGATGCTCTTCACCGGCCCGGGGTTCGAGGCCGTGTCGCAGCAGCTCGCAGACAAGCTCGAGCAGGACCCGAAAATCCTGACCGATGGCGAGGCGCGCGCGCTGATCGCCGCTACCCCGCGCGCGGCTTTCGATGCGGCCGGCCCCGACGATGCGGTGCTCCAGCTTTACACCTCGGGCACGACCGGCAATCCCAAGGGCGCGGTGCTGTCGAACCGCAACCTCTTCGCGCTGCGCCGCAATTCGAGCGACCTCGACATGCCTTATACCGAATGGGAGGATGACGAGGCGGTGCTCGTCGCCATGCCTTGCGCGCATATCGGCGGAACCGGTCTCGGCATCATGGCGCTCGCCGCGGGGCTCCCCGGCGTCATCCTCGCCGAGTTCAACCCCGACGGCGTGTTCGACGCGGTCGAGCACCATGGGGTGACGCGCTTCTTCATCGTCCCCGCGGCGCTCCAGATGCTGCTGATGCATCCGCGCTGCGCCGAGACCGATTTCGGCCGCCTCAAATATATCCTCTACGGCGCCGCGCCGATCCCGCTCGAGCTGCTCCGTCAGTGCATCAAGATGTTCGGCGCGGATTTCATTCAGGCCTATGGCATGACCGAGACGACGGGCACCATCTGCATGCTGCCGCCCGAGGATCACGATCCCGAGGGCAACCAGCGCATGCGCTCGGCGGGCAAGCCGCTCCCCGGCGTCGAAATCCGCATCCTCGGCGACGACGGCCGGGAGCTGCCGGTGGGCGAGGTCGGCGAGGTGGTCACCCGCTCGTCGAACAATATGCTCGGTTACTGGAACCTGCCCGAGGCGACGGCGAAGACGATGACCGCCGACGGCTGGATCCACACCGGCGATGCGGGCTATCTCGACGCCGACGGTTATCTCTATATCCACGACCGGGTGAAGGACATGATCATCTCGGGCGGTGAGAATGTCTATCCGGCCGAGGTCGAGAGCGCGATCTTCGGGCACCCGGCGGTGCAGGAGGTGGCGGTGATCGGCATCCCCGATGCCAAATGGGGCGAGACAGTGAAGGCGGTGGTCGTCCCCAGGCCCGGGATGAGCGTCGATGCGGACGACATCATCGCCTGGACCCGCGAGCGCATCGCGCCCTTCAAATGCCCGCGCAGCATCGACGTGATCGAGGCGCTGCCGCGCAACGCCAGCGGCAAGATCCTGCGCAAGGACCTCCGCGCCCCCTATTGGGAGGGTTATGAGCGGATGGTAAATTGACCGCGCTCGAGGGCAGCTGCCTCTGCGGCGAGGCAGGCTGGGCGCTTACCGGTGATCCGGGCTCGGTCACCGCATGCAACTGCACGCTCTGCCGTCGCTACGGGGCGCTCTGGGCCTATGATTATGAGGGCGGGCGGATCGTCCTCAACGGCGTGACGCGCACCTTTACCCGCGTCGGCAAGGCCGACCCGGCGCTCGAAATCCATTTCTGCCCGACCTGCGGCTGCTTGCTCGCCTGGCGCGGACTGCGGCTTGAGGAGGACGGTCGGCGGCGCATGGCGGTGAACATCCGGCTGGCCGATCCCGACGCGGTCGCCGACCTGCCGATCGATCATTTCGAAGGGCTCGAGAGTTTCGAGGATCTGCCGCCCGACGGTCGCGTCGTGAGGGATATGTGGTTCTGACGAGCTTCGGTTTTCGGGCGGGAGGGACATTGGCTGAACCCGCTCTCTCTCTCCCCTCAAGGGGGGGAGGGCTCACGGCAACCCCCACCGCTAAGCGGCCGCTGTATCCCGCACTTGCCCCTTTTTCGAAACCGGCATATAGCCCCACCCAATGTCCGGCCGCCCCGCGAGGGGCGGCCCTTATTATTTGCGCTTTTGGAGAGCAGTCATGGCCAATGCCGATGCCACCCCGTTGATGCCGCACGCGACCGCCGCCTGGCTGGTCGACAATACCGGCCTCACCTTCGTCCAGATCGCCGAATATTGCGGCATCCACATCCTCGAGGTCCAGGCGATCGCCGACGAGACCGCGGCGACCAAATATACCGGCCGCGACCCGGTGCGCGCGCACGAACTGTCGATGGAAGAGATCGAGAAGGGCCAGAACGACCCGAATTACAAGCTCAAGATGAGCAAGCAGGCGCAGGATACGATCCGCCGCACCCGCGGCCCGCGTTACACCCCCGTCAGCAAGCGCCAGGACAAGCCCGACGGCATCGCCTGGATCCTCAAGAACCACCCCGAGGTGTCGGACGGCGCGATCGGCAAGCTGATCGGCACGACGCGCAACACGATCGGCGCGATCCGCGATCGCAGCCACTGGAACAGCGCCAATATCGTGCCCAAGGATCCGGTGACGCTCGGCCTCTGCTCGCAGCGCGAGCTCGACGCGCTGGTTGCCAAGGCGGCGAAGAAGGCCGGCATCAAGGCGCCCGAGGACAGCCGTTTCGAGGGTGACCGCGAGGCGCTGCTCGAGGAACTGCGCGCCGAGCGCACCGCCGCTGCCGAAGCGCGCGCCGCCGAGGAAGCCGCCGAAGCGGCGAACGACGAAACGGCCGCGTAAGGCGTGGCGTCGGTCAGCGACGACGAGGGCATCCCGGCAGCCAGCGGCTCGCCGGACGCCTCGCTGACGCAGGACGACAGCTTCACCGCGACGAGCCACGCCGGGCTGACCTATCCCTGGGGCGACGCCGCGCCGGGGGCGGGCGAGACGATCCGCATTGCGCCGGGAATCAGCTGGGCGCGCATCCCGATGCCGGGCTCGCTCGGCCATATCAACAGCTGGGTATTGGACGACCATGATGGCGTCGCGGTGGTCGACACCGGCGTGTGCCTGACCATCTGTTCGGACGCATGGAAGGCGCTCTATGCGGGCGCGCTCAAGGATGTGCCGGTCACCCGCGTCATCGGCACGCACCTCCACCCCGACCATATCGGCCTCGCGGGCTGGATCGCGAAGAAGAAGGGCGTCCAGCTGTGGATGACGCGCGGCGAGATGCTGACCGCGCGGATGATCGTCGGCGACACCGGCGAGACGGTGCCCGAAGAGGCGCTGGTCCAGTCGCGCGCCGCGGGCTGGGAGGAGGAGCAGATCGAGGCGCAGAGGAACGGTGGCTGGGGCCGCTTTGCGATGGTGATGTACCCGCTGCCGCGTAGCTATCGCCGGATAAAGGACGGCGATGTGCTCGACATGGGCGTGCATAAATGGCGCGTCGTCGTCGGGTCGGGGCACAGCCCCGAACATGCGTGCCTGTGGAACGAGCGCGAGGGCGTGCTGGTGTCGGGCGACCAGGTGCTGCCGCGAATCAGCTCGAACGTGTCGGTCAACATCACCGAACCCGACGCCGACCCCTTGGGCGAATGGCTCGCGTCGATCGACAAGCTGATCGCGACCGTGCCCGCCGACGTGATCACCTGCCCCGCGCACGGCCAGCCGTTCAAGGGGCTCCACGTCCGCCTCATGGCGCTCCGCGACGAGCATCGCATGCGGCTCTACAACCTGTCCGAAGCGATCGCCAAGGCGCCGATGCGCGCGGTCGACAGCTTTCCCCTGCTGTTCAACCGGACGATCGGGCCGGAGCAACTGGGCATGGCGACCGGCGAGGCCCTCGCGCATCTGAAGCGGCTCGAGGTCGAGGGGCGGATCAAACGCGAGGACCGTGACGGGGTGTGGTGGTATCACGGGGCCGCTTAGTGCCGCGAAATCCTGGAGCAATGGCCGTTCCGGGGTGGGGAGCTGCCTCTCAAAGCTCGTCATGCTGAACTTGTTTCAGCATCCATGGCCCGCGCTCGAATATAAGGCGGCGCTGAAGGGAACGGCAGACCATGGATCCTGAAACAAGTTCAGGATGACGATGCTATAAATGTCGTGTTTCGCCCGGAAGCGGTCTTTTCAAAAACCCAC
The DNA here is from genome assembly GCA_005503165.1 of Sphingomonadaceae bacterium 3R27E2-A. Classification (GTDB taxonomy): domain Bacteria; phylum Pseudomonadota; class Alphaproteobacteria; order Sphingomonadales; family Sphingomonadaceae; genus Sphingopyxis. The sequence continues at coordinate 2,115 of SCNT01000023.1, read as the reverse complement.
AGAAAAGGGCCGGACGGTCGCCCGTCCGGCCCTCCCCATGACCCGCCGGTTCAGCGCCAGCGGAAGTGGTTGCGGTAGACCTTCACGACCCGGCCGTTGCGTTCGTTCACGAGCAGCAGGTCGTTATAATGGCGGACATACACCAGGTTGCGGCCCGCGCGCGGCACGCCCCAGCGGCTGTCCCAGGTCGGGCGATAGCCGGGCGCGTAATAGTTCGAACGGAGCGTCGCGCCGACCCGGAATTGTTGATAGCGGAAGGGCGCGCGGTAATTCTGGTAGCGCGTGTCGCGGCGCCAGTCGCGCTTGCTGTCGCGCAGATCGCCCTTCGCGTCGCGCAGTTCGCGGCGCTCCTCGCGGACGTCGCCGCGGTCGCCATAACGTTTCGCATCGCGCAGTTCGCGCCGCTCTTCGCGGACTTCCTGGCGATCCTTGCGGATTTCGCGGGTCTGGGCCTGCGCGGCGACGGGCATGGTTGCAGGAACCATCATCGCGGCGATCAGGCCGGCGGTGAGAAATTTGGTCTTCTTCATTGTGCCATTCCTTGTTCATCCGTCAGGGGGAGGGGGATCTGCCCGATGACAAGTAGTGATCTACGCGAGTCGTTTTGAATTGTTCCGGAACGCGACGTTTATTTTCAGGACATTAGTGTCGCAATTTGTCGTACCCTAACGACGAAAGGGCGCCGTCTTGCGACGACGCCCCGGAACTTTCGCCGAAAAGCGTAATCAGACGAGTTCGATCGCCACCGCGGTCGCTTCGCCGCCGCCGATACACAGGCTTGCGATGCCGCGCGTTTTGCCGTGGCGCTGGAGCGCGGCAATCAGCGTCGTGATGATGCGCGTGCCGCTGGCGCCGATCGGATGGCCGAGCGCGGTCGCGCCGCCATGGACGTTGATCTTCTCGCGCGGGATGCCGAGGTCGTGCATCGCGAACATCGCTACGCACGCGAACGCTTCATTGACCTCGAACAGGTCGACGTCGCCGATAGACCAGCCGGTCTTGGCGAGCAATTTGTTGATCGCGCCGACCGGGGCGACGGTGAAATCCTTGGGCTCCTGCGCATGCGCGGCGTGCGCGACGAGGCGCGCGACGGGCTTGGCGCCCCTGGCGTCGGCGACCGACTGGCGCGTCAGCACCACCGCGGCGGCGCCGTCGGAGATCGAGCTGCTGGTCGCGGCGGTGATCGTGCCGTCCTTGGCAAAGGCGGGCTTGAGCGTCGGGATCTTGTCGGGCATTGCCTTGCCCGGCGCTTCGTCGGTGTCGACGACGACGTCGCCCTTGCGACCCGCGATGGTCACCGGCGCGATCTCGGCCGCGAAGGCGCCGTCGGCGATCGCGGCCTTGGCGCGGCTCAGCGATTCGAGCGTATAATCGTCCTGCGCCTGGCGGCTGAGCTGATAGGCGTCGGCGGTATCCTGCGCGAAAGTGCCCATCGCACGGCCGGCCTCATAGGCGTCTTCCAGCCCGTCGAGAAACATATGGTCATAGGCGGTGTCGTGCCCAATCCGCGCGCCCGAGCGATGCTTTTTCAGCAGGTAGGGCGCGTTGGTCATCGACTCCATACCGCCGGCGACGACCAGGTCGATGCTGCCCGCGGCGAGCGCTTCGGCGCCCATAATCACCGTCTGCATGCCCGAGCCGCACACCTTGTTGACGGTCGTTGCCTGCACCGACTTGGGCAGGCCGGCCTTGATCGCGGCCTGGCGCGCCGGCGCCTGGCCGAGCCCGGCCGGGAGCACACAGCCCATATAGATACGCTCGATATCGTCGCCTGAAACGCCAGCGCGCTCGACCGCCGCCTTGACCGCGGTCGCACCGAGATCGGTCGCGCTCGCGTCCGACAAGGCGCCCTGCATGCCGCCCATCGGCGTGCGAGCATAGGAGAGGAAAACAACGGGATCGGTGGCGGTCATGGCAAAAGACTCCGTAGGGGAAACAGGATCGGCGGCCCGATTAGCCGAAATGCTGCAACTGCGAAAGGGGTAGGAAAGCCGATCCCTCCGCGCCCCATGTGTCGAGAACAGCGGCCGCCAGACCGCGCGCGGCTGTTTCAAGGTCGAAGCACAGCGGCATTTGTTGGGCAAGGGTTTTTGCGGGAGGCGGGGCGGGGGGAGG
>SCNT01000022.1 GCA_005503165.1 Sphingomonadaceae bacterium 3R27E2-A | reverse complement strand
GGCGTAGACGGCGTTGGGATGATAGACGCCGTCGGAGGTGTAATAGCCGTCGATGATGCCGTCGCCGTCGCGGTCGGCGGCGACGCTGCCGGGGACCGCGCCCGCGGGGGCCGGCGGCGGCGGCGGGGCGTAGGCGACCTCGTCATTCTTCGCGCAGGCCGACAGCAAGAGCGCGGTGGCGCCGGCCATCAAGAGCATCTGGTTTCGCATGGTTCACTCCCTTGGACGAAGCGCCCGGAGGGGCGCGACCGGGAATCGAAACCCGCCGCGGTGCCGCATGTTTCGTGCGGCCTGCCGGGGTGCGATCAGCGGTGGCTTTCGGGGGACGAGGCGAGGAACGACGCCATGACGCCGCGACGGGGCGTGCCGGTCAGGCGGCGACGGCCTCTTCGCTCTGGCTCGTCGCGGCTTCGAGCAGGCGTTTTTCGAGCGCTTTCACGCGCGCGGCGCTGTCGATCTTGTCGCCGATCAGGTCGGTGACATAGAAGGTGTCGACCGCGCGCTCGCCATAGGTCGCGACATGCGCGCTGTGCACCGTGACCTTCGATTGGAAGAGCGCATAGGCGAGCTGGTTCAAGAGCGCGGGGCGGTCCTGCGCATTGACCTCGATCACGGTGAAGCGGTTGGAGGCCTTATTGTCGATGAAGACATTGGGGGCGATGCGGAACGCCTCGGCGCGGGTACGCGGGAGCGCGCGGGCCTCGAGTTTGGGCAGCAATTTGTGGCGGTTGGCGAGCGCGTCCTCGATCGCCCGCGTCAGCCGGCCGATCTGCCCGGCCTCGGCGAAGGGCCGGCCGAGCGGGTCCTGGACGAGGAAATTGTCGAGCGCAAGGCCGTCGCGCGTCGTATGGATGCGGGCGTCGATGATATTGCCGCCGGCGAGGTGGATGCCCCCCGCGATGCGGTAGAAGAGCCCCGGATGGTCGGCGGCGAGCACCATCACGAGCGTCGCGCCGCGATCCTGGTCGGGCACCGCGGCGATGTGGAGCGGGGCGCCGCCCGCGGCCTGCATATGCGTGAGGTTGGCGGCGATGACCTCGACCGCCTCGGCGATCCAGTAGCTTTCGGGAAGGCGCTTCGCGAGCCTGGCAAAGCCCTTGTCGTCGAGGCCGAGCAGCGCCTGCGCATCCTCCTTCTTCGCGGCGATGCGCGCCTCGCGGCCCTTCTGCTTGTGGCCGAGGCGGAGGACTTCTTCTGCGGCGTCGAACAGCTCGGTGAGCAGCTGGCGCTTCCAGCTGTTCCACACCCCGGGGCCGACCGCGCGGATGTCGACGACGGTGAGCACGAGGAGGAGGCGGAGGCGCTCGGGGCTTTGCACGACCTGTGCGAAGTCGAGGATCGTCTTGAAATCGGCGAGGTCGCGCTTGAAGGCGGTCGCCGACATGAGCAGGTGGTAGCGCACGAGCCACGAGACCGTCTCGGTCTCGGCCTCGCTGAGCCCGAGCCGCGGGCAGACGCGCAAGGCGAGTTCGGCGCCGAGCACGCTATGGTCGCCGCCGCGGCCCTTCGCGATGTCGTGGAGCAGCACCGCGACGTAAATCACGCGGCGCGAATGGATTTGCCCCATGATCGCGGTCGAGAGCGGATGGTCGTCTTTCAGCCTGCCCTGCTCGATGTCCGAGAGGAGGCCGATCGCGCGGATCGTATGCTCGTCGACGGTGTAGTGGTGGTACATGTCGAACTGCATCTGCGCGACGACGCGGCCGAAATCGGGCACGAAGCGGCCGAATACCCCCGCCTCGTTCATCCAGCGCAGCACCGTTTCCGGGTCGCGCGGCGAGGTGAGTACGTCGAGGAACAGCTCGTTCGCGCGCGCCACGCGGCGGATACCCTGCGTCTCGATCAGCTTGGCGTCGTGGCGCGCCTGGCGCATCGCGAGCGGGTGGATTTCGAGGCCATGCTTGTCGGCGAGCGCGAAGATCTCGACCAGCCGCACCGGGTCCGCCTGGAAAAAATCGTCCGAGGGCAGCGCGAGGCGGCCGCGGTCGAGCACGAAGCCGTGGAGCTTGCCCGGCCGCCGCCGGATCGTCGGCAGGAAGCGCCGGCCGCGCGCCGCCATCTGGTCGTCGAGATGCGCGAGAAAGGTGCCGGTGACGTCGCCGACGCTCTTCGCGTGGAGGAAATAGAGCTGCATGAAACGCTCGACCGAGCTTTTGCCCGGACGGTCGGCGAAATGCATGCGCGCCGCGATCTCGCGCTGGAAGTCGAAGGTGAGGCGGTCCTCGGCGCGCCCCGCGAGCGTGTGGAGGTGACAGCGCACCGCGAGCAGGAAATTTTCGGCGCGCGCGAACTGGCGCAGCTCGCGCGGGCTGAGCAGCCCGGCGTCGACGAGTTCGGGCACGGTGCGCACGCGGTGGATGAACTTGCCGATCCAGAAGAGCGTGTGGAGGTCGCGCAGCCCCCCCTTCCCTTCCTTCACATTGGGTTCGACGACGTAGCGCGAATCGCCCATCTTCCTGTGCCGCTCGTCGCGCTCGGCGAGCTTTTCGGCGACGAAGGAACGGGCATTGCCCGCGACGACCTCGGCGTCGAAGCGCGCCGACGCCTGGTCGTACAGATCGCGGTCGCCCCAGATGAAACGACCTTCGAGCAGCGCGGTGCGGATGGTGAGATCGTCCTTCGCGGCGCGCACCATCTCGTCGAGCGAGCGCGAACTGTGGCCGACCTTCAGCCCGAGGTCCCACAGCGTATAGAGCTGCGCCTCGATCACCTGTTCGGTCCAGCTCGTCTGCTTGAACGGAGTGAGGAAGCCGATGTCGATGTCGCTGAACGGCGCCATTTCGGCGCGTCCATAGCCGCCGACCGCGATGATCGTGATCCTTTCGCCCGCTGAACGATTGCCCGCGGGGTAGAGATGGCCGGTGGTGAAATCATAGGAGAGGCGGACGATCTGGTCGATCAGGAAGGCCGTCGCCTGCGCCGCGACGAGGCCCGCCGACGGATTGATCAGCAGGCGGCGCGCGATCTCCGCCCTGCCCTCGTCGAGCGCGGCCTTCAGCAGCTCGACCATCGCGCGGCGGCGCTTGCCGCTGTCATTGGTCTCGGCGGCCACCGCATCGAGCCGTTCGGCGAGCGCGCGGCGGTCAATGATCGCGCGGCGGTCGGCGAGGTTGGCGAAAAGTTCGCTCATTGCTCGGTCTCGGCGGCCTTGAGCCGATAGAGCGCGTCGAGCGCCTCGCGCGGGGTGAGCGCGTCGGGGTCGATGGCAGCGAGCGCTTCGCGCAGCGCATCCCTGACCGGCGAGGGTTCGGCGGCGAGCGTCGCGGCGAAGAGCGGCAGGTCGTCGAGCCCGGCAGCCAGGCCACCGGTCTTCTCGCGCCCCGCCTCGAGCTTCGCGAGCACCGCTTCGGCGCGCTTCACCACCTTGGGCGACACGCCCGCGAGGCGTGCGACCGCGAGGCCGTAGCTGCGGTCGGCGGGGCCATCGGCAAGTTCGTGGAGGAGGACGAGGTCGCCCTGCCATTCGCGCGCGCGGACATGATGGAGCGAGAGCGCGTCGAGGCTTTCGGCGAGCCGTGTGAGTTCGTGATAATGGGTCGCGAAGAGGCAGCGGCAGCGGTTGACCTCGTGCACCGCCTCGACCACCGCCCAGGCGAGCGCGAGCCCGTCGTAGGTCGAGGTGCCGCGCCCGACCTCGTCGAGGATCACGAAGCTATGTTCGGTCGCCTGCGCGAGGATCGCGGCGGTCTCGACCATTTCGACCATGAAGGTCGAGCGCCCGCGCGCGAGATTGTCCGATGCGCCGACGCGGCTGAAGAGGCGGTCGACGATGCCGAGCTTCGCCGCCGAGGCGGGGACGAACCCGCCCGCCTGCGCGAGCACAATAATCAGCGCATTCTGGCGCAGGAAGGTCGACTTGCCGCCCATGTTGGGGCCGGTGACGAGCCAGAGCCGGTCGGCGGGCGACAGCGAAACGTCGTTGGGGACGAAACGCTCGCCCGATTTCGCGAGCGCCGCCTCGACCACCGGGTGGCGGCCGCCGGTCACGTCGAGGCACGGTGTATCGGCGAGGTCGGGGCGGCACCAATTGTGGCTCATCGCATGGTCGGCGAGCGCCGCGGCGACGTCGAGCCGCGCGAGCACGTCGCACGACGCGGCGATCGCCTCGCGGCGCGCGACCGCCGCCTCGGTGAGCGATTCGAGATGCGCCGCTTCGGCGGCGACGGCGTGGACGCCTGCCTGCGTGACGCGGCTCGCGGCCTCGTGCAGGTCCGACGAATTGAAGCGGACGACGCCCGCGAGCGTCTGGCGGTGGGTGAAACCCGAATCGGGCAGCATCAGCGCGTCGGCGTGCTTCGCGGGCACCTCGACATGATAGCCGAGCACGCCGTTGTGGCGAATCTTGAGCGAGGCGATGCCCGTGCGGTCACGATAGCCCGCCTCGAGCGCGGCGATCGCCTTGCGCCCGTCGCGCGCGGTTTCGCGTAGCGCGTCGAGCGCATGGTCGTAACCCTCGGCGATATAGCCGCCCTGTGCGGCGTCGACCGGCGGGGTTTCGATCAGAGCGCGCGAGAGTTCGTCGACGAGCGCGCCGTGGCCGTCGAGCCCGGGAAGCCGGCGCGCGAGAAGCGGTGGCAGGTCGGGGCGGCGCCCGAGCCGCTCGCGCAGGATCCGCGCGCCGCCGAGCGCGTCGCGCAACTGCGCGAGGTCGCGCGGGCCGCCGCGACCGGCGACGAGGCGACCGAGCGCGCGGCCGGCGTCGGGGAGCGCGCGCAGCGCGCTGCGCAGGTCGCCGCGCCACAGGGCGTCGCGCGCGAGCGCGTCGACGAGGTCGAGCCGGTCGACGATCGCGTCGCGATCGGTGAGCGGGCTCGCGAGATCATCGGCGAGGAGGCGCGCGCCCGCGGCGGTGACCGTGCGGTCGATCGTGCCGAGCAGGCTACCCTCGCGCGACCCCGCCATGGTGCGGACGAGTTCGAGGCTTTCGCGCGTCGCGCCGTCGATCGCCATGCGCCCCGAGGCGAGATGGCGCACGGGCGGCTGGAGGAAGACCGACGCGCCGGTACCGACATGGTCCAGATAGGCGGCAATCGCGCCCATCGCGGCGAGCTCGCCGCGGCTGAACTGGCCGAAACCGTCGAGCGTCTGGACGCCGAACAGCGCTTCGAGCCGTTTCTGGCCGGCGTTGCTGGAAAAATCGGACGCCGGACGGCGCACGACCTGGCGCACGCTCCACGCGGGAAGTTCGCCGACGCTCTCGCTCATCAGCAGTTCGGACGGTGCGAGGCGCGCGATTTCGGCATCGACCGCCGCGCGCGGCACCGCGACGACCTCGAAGCGCCCGGTCGAGATATCGGCGGCGGCAATCGCGACCTCGCCTTCGCTGCCGACTTCGGCCAGTGCGGCGAGGCGATTGGCGCTGCGCCCTTCGAGCAGGCTTTCCTCGGTCAGCGTGCCCGCGGTGACGAAGCGGACGATGGCGCGCGCGACGAGCGCCTTCGACCCGCCGCGCGCCTTGGCCTCGGCGGGGCTTTCGACCTGTTCGGCGATCGCGACGCGGTGCCCCGCCTTGATCAGCCGCGCGAGATAGGATTCGGCGGCGTGGACCGGGACACCGCACATCGGCACCGGCTCGCCGCCATGCTCTCCGCGCGAGGTGAGCGCGATGTCGAGCGTCGTCGCCGCGGCCTTGGCGTCATCGAAGAACAGCTCGAAAAAGTCGCCCATCCGGTAGAAGAGCAGGCAATCGCCGGCCTTTTCCTTGAGCGACCAATATTGCGCCATCATCGGCGTGGCGGCGGGAAAGGCGGAAGCGGCAGGCTGGGCGGCGGTGGCGGACATCGCGTCCTGCTTAGTGATTGGGGGCGGCATGGCAAGCCAGTGTCGGTTTGGGGGGTGGTTTCCAAACCGCCCTCTATTTCCGCTTGTGTCGAGCGAAGTCGAGACACGCATGGGGAGGGCATGTCTTCGCGTGTCTCGACTACGCTCGACACGAACGGGATTTATAGGCTGGTTTCCCCGTTCCCGCCCGAAACCGGCCGCACCCTCGGCATCAAAAAAAGGCTTTCCTAATAAATCCCACCATGATCTACCCTTGCAGATGACCGCGCCCTCTGCCCCGCAGATCGCCTTCGCCGGCCCCGCCCGCGCTGCCCACGCTCCCGGCTTAAAGCCACAAAGGTCTCATTTTCGACGCGTCCATGCGGGGCTTTTGTGGCCTTAAGGCCGAAGGCCCGCCTCGCTCGCCGCCATCGGGCGCACGGCTGGCGTCGGGGCGCAACATTGACGGTACCAATTGCAATCGGGCGACGCTAGGGAATGGGCACTGGGCGCGCATGTCTCGAGAATCAAAATTAGGGGAAGAAGCGATGGACGGCGGCAGCAAAGTGCAATTTTCGGATCGCGAGGCCCTGCTCTACCACGAATATGGGCGCCCGGGGAAAATCGAGATCGTGGCGTCGAAGCCGATGGCGACGCAGCGCGATTTGAGCCTCGCCTATTCGCCCGGCGTCGCGGTGCCAGTGAAGGCAATCGCCGAGGATCCCGCGACCGCCTATGACTATACGATCAAGGGCAATCTGGTCGCGGTGATCTCAAACGGCACCGCGATCCTGGGGCTCGGCAATCTCGGCGCGCTGGCCTCCAAGCCGGTGATGGAAGGCAAGGCGGTGCTGTTCAAGCGCTTCGCCGACGTCGATTCGATCGACCTTGAGGTCGCCACCGAGGATCCGCAGCGTTTCATCGAGGCGGTCGAGCTGCTCGAGCCGACTTTCGGCGGGATCAACCTGGAAGATATCGCGGCGCCCAACTGCTTCATCATCGAGGCGGCGCTGAAAGAGAAGATGAATATCCCGGTGTTCCATGACGACCAGCATGGCACCGCGATCATCACCGCCGCGGGCCTGATCAACGCCTGCCATTTGACCGGGCGCGATCTAGCGACGGTCAAGGTCGTGGTCAACGGTGCCGGCGCGGCGGCGATTGCTTGTACGGCGCTGATGAAGTCGATGGGTGTGCGGCACGAGAATGTCATCATGTGCGACCGCAAGGGCACGATCTGGCAGGGCCGCACCGAGGGCATGGACCAGTGGAAGTCGGCGCATGCGGTGCCGACCGAGGCGCGCGACCTGACCGAGGCACTGGTCGGCGCCGACGTGTTCCTGGGGCTGTCGGCGGCGGGCGCGCTCAAGCCCGAGATGGTCAAGGCGATGGCGCCCGCACCGATCATCTTCGCGATGGCGAACCCCGATCCCGAAATCTCGCCCCCCGACGCGCGCGCGGCGCGGCCCGACGCGATCATCGCGACGGGGCGGTCCGATTACCCGAACCAGGTCAACAACGTCCTGTGCTTCCCCTTCATCTTCCGCGGCGCGCTCGACGTGCGCGCGACCGCGATCAACGAGGAGATGAAGATCGCTGCCGCCTATGCCATCGCCGACCTCGCGCGCCAGCAGGTCCCCGAGGAAGTGGCGGCGGCCTATGGCGGACGCGCGTCGAGCTTCGGCCCCGAATATATCATCCCCTCGCCTTTCGACCCGCGGCTGATGGAAATCGTGCCCGCGGCGGTGGCGAAGGCGGCGATGGACACCGGCGTCGCGCAGCGGCCGATCGAGGACATGGCCGCCTATCGCAACAGCCTGAAGGCGCGGCTCAACCCGACGACCTCGGTGCTGACACTCGCCTATGAGGCGGCGCGCGCCAATCCGAAGCGCGTCGTGTTCGCCGAGGGCGAAGAGGAAGTGGTGCTGCGCGCGGCGATCCAGTTCCGCGACGGCGGTTACGGCATCCCGGTGCTGGTCGGACGCGAGGGGCTGCACGACAAGCTCAAGGAGATGGGCGTCGCCGATCCCGAAAGCTTCGAAGTGCACAACAGCGTCAATTCGCCGCATGTGCCGCAGATGGTCGACATGCTCTACGAACGGCTGCAGCGGCGCGGCTACCTCCGCCGCGACGTCGAGCGGATGGTCAACCGCGACCGCAACATTTTCGGCTCGCTGCTGCTCAAGCTCGGCCTGGGCGATGCGATGATCACCGGCACGACGCGCACCTATGCGCAGACGATGCGCGAGGTCCGCCGCGTGATCGACCCCGCCGAAGGCCAGACCAATTTCGGTATCCACGTCCTCGTCGGCCAGCACCACACGGTGTTCATGTCCGACACCACGGTCAACGAGCGCCCGAGCGCGCAGCAGCTGGCCGACATCGCCGAGCGCACCGCGCAGGTCGCGCGGCGCATGGGGCACGAGCCGCGCGTCGCCTTCCTCTCCTATTCGACCTTCGGCAACCCGCCGGGATCGTGGCTCGACAATATTCGCGACGCGGTCGCAATCCTCGACGAACGCAAGCCCGGCTTCGAATATGAGGGCGAAATGTCGCCCGACGTCGCGCTGAACCCCAGGGTGATGGCGAACTATCCCTTCTGCCGTCTGTCGGGGCCCGCGAATGTGCTGGTGATGCCGGGGCTGCAGTCGGGCAATCTGTCGGCGAAGCTGCTGCGCGAACTGGGCGGCAGCGCGGTGATCGGCCCGATGCTGGTCGGCATGGAAAAGCCGGTGCAGGTCGCGACGATGGCGTCGACCGCATCGGACCTGGTCACGCTGGCGGTGCTCGCCGCGGGGGGAATCGCGGAATAGCGTCCTTTTCCGGCTAACGCCGGGAGCGGGCCGGTGCCGCGCGCTTCAGCGAAGCTGAAGCAGATATTACGGCCCGGTATTGCCGCCGGGGGCGCCGCCCATGCCGGGCGCGCCGACCGCGCCGATGTTGCCGAAGATATCCTCGAAGAAGCTGCGCTCGCGGCCCAGCGTCGGGGTCTTGTCGCCTTCGGGGCTGATCTTGCTCACCAGTTCGAGCCCGGTGCGGTCGACCGCGACGACATTGCCCGCGGGGTCGAAGCGCACCCGCAGCACCTGCTGCGCCACCGGGCGCGGATTGGCGAAGGCTAGCTGGCGCGTCTCGCGCGAGACATAATAATATTCATTGTCGCTGAACTGGCCGACGAAGGTCGGGCGGCCGAGCGTCTTTTCAACCGATTCGCGGTTGTCGACCCCAGGCGAAATCGCCTCGGTCAGCACGGGGTCGACGACATAGCCCTGGCGGCCCTTGAGCTGCGCGCAGCCGCCGCTGGCGAGCGCGAGCGCAACGGCGCCCAGCAGCAGGGGCGCCCGGCGGGCCGAAAGAAGGGTGGTGAAATGCGGCATCAATGGTCTCCGTTGCGCATGCCTTGCCGCTCGCCCCCGCGACTGCGCTTATGTGGGGCCTCTTAGCGCCAAGCGGGCGCGGCGCACAAGGCCTATGGCACGCCGCTTGTGGCTCGGCGAAGCTTGCTGGAGCCTGACCGGCGGGCCTTTTCGGCGCGAACAAATAGGCCTAAGCGGGGCAGATGATTTCGCTTCGCAACCTGTTCAAGCCCGCCGCCGACCCGCGCGAGGCGCGCCGCCCGCTGTGGAACGCCGTGGTCGCCGCCGCGCGCGCGCCGCACTGGTATGTCGAGGGCGGGGTGCCCGACACGCTCGACGGGCGCTTCGACATGATCAGCCTGGTGCTCGCGCTGGTGCTCCACCGCATCGACGAGGATCCCGAGCAGGCGCTCGCGGGCGTCCAGCTCACCGAATTGTTCGTCACCGACATGGACGGGCAGATGCGCCAGATCGGTTTCGGCGACATGGTCGTCGGCAAGCAGATCGGGCGGATGGTCGGCGCGCTCGGCGGGCGCCTGGGCGCCTATCGCGTTCCGGACGGGTCGGAGGAGATGCGGGCGGCGCTGGTCCGCAATCTGTGGCGCGGGCAGGAACCCGATGCGGCGCATCTGGCGCATGTGGCGGACGAAGCGGCTAAATTGCGCGCCGCACTGGCTGCAACGCCGGTCGAAGCGCTGATCGTCGCCGACCGCCTGCCGGCCGCCGCATGACCGCGCCCGAATTTTCGCACGTCGTGACGCTGACCGAAGCCGGGCAGGGGCGCGACGTCGAACTGACCGCCGACGAAGCCGCGCGCGGACGGATCGCCAAGCGGCTCGACCTGGTCGAAATTTCATCCTTCGAGCTGACCGCCGCGGTGCGCGCGGTCGCGGGCGGGATGGCGGTGCGCGGCGAGGTGAAGGCCGAGCTGGTACAAAGCTGCGCCGCGAGCGGGCTGCCGGTGCCCGCGACGATCGCCGAACCCTTCGACCTCAAATATCTCCGCGACATGGCCGCGGGCGCCGGGGATGAGGAAATCGAGCTCGGCGCCGAAGACATCGATGTGCTGCCGCTCGAGCATGATCGCGTCGACCTGGGCGAGGTCGCGGTGCAGACGCTGTCGCTCGCGCTCGACCCCTATCCGCGGCATGCAGACGCCGACCGCATCCTCGCCGAAAAAGGCGTGCTGAGCGAGGAGCAGGCGGGCCCGTTCGGCGCGCTCGCGGCGCTCAAGGGCAAGACGGGCGCGTAACGTCAAGCGGCCGGGATCGTAGAGACGGCGGACCCCTTGCTGCGAACGGCTGGTTGCGGGCGGGAGGGGGCATTCTTAATCCTCCCTGCGGCGTAGCCGTGGGGAGGGGGACCGCCGCGAAGCGGTGGTGGAGGGGCGGCGGCCCGAAACCGACGCTCAAGGCCTCGGCCCCTCCACCATGCTTCGCATGGTCCCCCTCCCCATCGCTGCGCGACGGGAAGGATTATTACGTCCGCTTCCCACCTCAAAGCCGACGCCCCGCTCCGCGGACCGCGACTATTCGGGGGCGTCCTCGTCCTTCGGTTCTTCCGCATCGGCCTTGGGCGGGTCGGCGAGCAGGTCGGCGACCGCGTCGTCGAGGCCCGATTCCTTCTCTGCGGGCGCCTCGTTCCCCTTCGCGGCAGGCACGAGCTTTTTTGCGGCGGGCGCGGGTTTTTCGCCCGCGGCTTCGGCGGCGGCCTTTTCGTCGCGCGTCGGGGGCAGGCTGCCGCCGAGCGCCTTGGCGAGGCCGACGAGCTGTTCGCCGATCACGCCATCGACCGCGGGGGCGATCTCGGGAACCTTGAAGCGCATATAGCCGCCGACGACATAGTCGAAGCGGATCGCGGCGCCGGTCGGCGTTTCCTTGATCTGGATCGTCAGCGTGGCGTTGAGCGCCTCGCCCTGCAGCGGGCCGAAAGCGCCCGAGAGGCGGAGGATCTCGTTCGGCCTGGCGAAGAGGATACGCGCGTGCTGGACGCTGCCGAGGCCCTTGCCGGTGTCGGGCAATTTTTCGCAGAAACAGCCGCCGGCCTGCGAATCGAGCCAGAAATTCGCGGCGTCGCCCGACCAGCTATGCTCCTTCGACCACCATTTCTGGGGCATCTTGAGCATCTTCCAGACATCTTCGGGGGTCGCCGCGACCTGCGCCGTATGCGCGACGGTGAAGCCGGCATCGCCCTGGTCGATGACCTTGGCCGCTGCCGGCACAGCGCCAATTCCGGCAATCGGCAGGAGCGCCGTCGCCAGCATGATTTTCAGATTCATCGCTCATCCCCCACCGCCACAGGGCTTCGTCATTGCGAGCGAAGCGAAGCAATCCAGGGCAGCCTTGCGCGCTCTGGATTGCCACGGGCCTTCGGCCCTCGCAATGACGATGTGAGTTGGGCTAGGCCGTCGCGGTATTGAGGATGGTTTCGATCGCGTCGTTGACGACGTCGATGTCGGCCATGCCGTCGACGCGCGTCACGATGCCGCGGGCGTCGTAGATCGGCAGGATGGGCGCGGTCTTGGCGCGATATTCCGCCATGCGCGTGCGCACCGTTTCCTCGTTATCGTCGGGGCGGCGCTTGAATTCGTTCGAGCCGCAAACGTCGCAGGTATCGGCGACCTTCGGCAGCTTGTAACGGTCGTGGTAGCCCTCGCCGCATTTGGCGCAGCTGAAGCGACCGGTGATGCGATCGACGAGCGCGTCCTCCTCGACCACCAGCTCGATCACATGGTCGAGCTTGCGGCCGCGGTCGCTGAGGATCTGGTCGAGCGATGCAGCCTGTGCGGCGGTGCGCGGATAGCCGTCGAAGATCACCGAGACGTCGGGGCCGAGTTCGTCGAGCCGCTCGCCGATCAGGCCCGAGACGATCTCATCCGAGACCAGCTCGCCCGCATCCATCACCGCCTTGGCCTGGACGCCGATCGGCGTGCCCGTCTTGACCGCGGCGCGCAGCATGTCGCCGGTCGAGAGCTGGATCATGCCATGCTCGTCCTCGAGCCGCGAGGCCTGCGTTCCCTTGCCCGCTCCCGGCGGACCCAGAAGTATGATGTTGAGCGTCATGAAGGCCCCTGTTTCCCTGCCCCGTTGGTGATTCGCGTAGCGGGCCGATCAGCGGCGCGCAACGCCGCCTTTCAATTTGGCCTTCTTGATGAGGTCGCCATATTGATGCGCGAGCATGTGGCTCTGGATCTGGGTGATGGTGTCGATCGTCACGTTGACGATGATCAGCAGGCTGGTGCCGCCGAGCTGGAAGGGCAGGCCCGACCGCGCGATGAAATATTCGGGCACGAGGCAGATCAGCGCCAGATAGGCCGCGCCGATCACGGTGATGCGCGTGAGCACATGGTCGAGATAGGCGGCGGTGTTCTTGCCGGGGCGGATGCCGGGGATGAAGCCGTTCTGGCGCTTCAGATTGTCGGCGGTTTCCTCCGGGTTGAAGACGACCGCGACGTAGAAGAAGCAGAAGAAGATGATGCCTGCGGCGTAGAGCAGCATGTAGAGCGGCTGGCCGTGCGCGAGATACTGGTTGAGCGTGATCAGGAAATCGCCCGACGCGCTGTCGCTGGTGACGTTGTTGCCCATGAACTGGGTGATGGTCAGCGGCATCAGCAGCAGCGACGAGGCGAAGATCGGCGGGATCACGCCCGCGGTGTTGACCTTGAGCGGCAGGTGGCTGCGGTCGGCCTGCATCACGCCGCGCTGGGTGGCGCGCTTGGGATATTGGACGAGCACGCGGCGCTGGGCGCGTTCCATGAAGCTGATGAAGGCGATGATCGCGACTGCGCCGAGGATCACGGCGAAGACGGTGCCGCCGCCCATCGAGCCTTCGCGGACCTGGCTGAACATCTGGCCGAAGCTGCGCGGCAGCTGCGCCAGAATGCCCGCCATGATGATCAGCGAGACGCCGTTGCCGATGCCGCGGCTGGTGATCTGCTCACCCAGCCACATCAGGAACAGCGTGCCGCCGACAACGCTGATCACGGTGGTGATGCGGAACATCATGCCCGGATCGAGGACGACGGTGATGCCCTGCGCCCCGGTCGACGCCTCGGCGGTGAGCGCGAGGAAATAGGCCTGGATCGCGGTCAGCGCGACGGTGCCGTAGCGCGTATATTGATTGAGCTTCTTGCGCCCGCTCTCGCCCTCTTTCTTGAGCGCGGCGAGGCTGGGGGCCAGCGCGGCGGCGAGCTGCACCACGATCGACGCGGTGATATAGGGCATGACGCCGAGCGCGATGATGCTGAGGCGCTCGAGGCTGCCGCCCGAGAAGGTGTTGAAGATGTCGAGGACGCCGCCCGAGGCCGCCTGCTTATAGGCCTGCGCCAGCGCGACGGGATCGACGCCCGGCAGCGGGACGAACGACAGGAAGCGGAAGACGATCAGCGCGCCGATCGTGAACCAGATGCGGTTCTTGAGTTCGGTCGCCTGGCCGAACTTCGAGAAGTTCAGGTTGGAAGCAAGCTGGTCGGCGCGAGAGGCCATGGGTATTCATCCTCGGATTTCCGGACCGCGCCCCCCGCGACCCGGCGCCTATGTGCGGTCGGTGGTCGTGAAGCGCAAGGGGAAAGGCCCGATTCAAATGCGTCGGGGGCGGCGCGGCCTGGTGCCGCGCCGCCCCCGGAAATTCATCAGGCCTTCCTGGCGGCCGCTTCGGCCTTGCGCGTGGCGCGCTTGCCGTCGCCCGCGGGCGCGGCCTCGGGCAGTTCGACCTTGCCGCCGGCCTTTTCGACCGCCTCGATCGCGCCCTTCGACGCGCCGGCGACCTTGAAATCGAGCTTCGCGGTCAGCTCGCCCTTGGCGAGGAGGCGGACGCCGTCCTTGCCGCCGCGCGCGACGCCCGCGGCCTTGAGCGCGTCATGGTCGATCACGGCCTTGGCATCGAGCTTCTTGGCGTCGACCAGCTTCTGGATCATGCCGAGGTTCACGATCGCGAAATCCTTGGCGAAGATGTTGTTGAAGCCGCGCTTCGGGATGCGCATGTGGAGCGGCATCTGGCCGCCCTCGAAGCCGTTGATCGCGACGCCGCTGCGCGCCTTCTGGCCCTTCTGGCCGCGACCGGCGGTCTTGCCCTTGCCCGAGCCGATACCGCGGCCGACACGCATCCGGCCCTTGCGGGCGCCGGCATTGTCACGAAGGTCGTTAAGCTTGATCGTCATATTGCACTCGCTTTCGCTATGTTCGCGCTGGGAACCCGCTGTTCAGTCGGGTTCGATTTCACTCGAAGGCTGAAAGCCGGGATAGGGCCCGGCTTTCTCCATCACGATGGCCTGGGCGACATAGCCGCGGCCATCGACATTGGTAATCGAAGGACTGCCGTGAAGCTGCCACCCCCGGTTGAGCAAGCCTTCGACGCGGGCGCAGAAGGCGCTGTCGTCGGGACCGGTCAACAGGCGGTAGAGCTTCATGGAAGCTCAGCCCTCGACGACTTCCACCATGTGCGGAAGCTTGCGAATCATGCCGCGCACTTCCGGGGTGTCGACCAGTTCGACCTCGCGGTTCATCTTGCCCAGGCCGAGGCCGGTCAGGATGGCGCGCTGGCCCTTGGGACGACGGATCGGCGAGCCGATCTGGCGGATCTTGATCTTCTTGTCGGCCATCGTCTTACTCCGTCACCGCCGCGGCTTCGGCCTCGGCTGCGCGGTCGGACGCGCCGCCGCGCTTGATCAGGTCCGAAACCTTCTTGCCGCGGCGCTGCGCGACCGACTTCGGGCTGGTCTGTTCGCCGAGCGCCTCGAAGGTCGCGCGGATCATGTTATAGGGGTTCGAGGTGCCGACCGACTTGGTCACCACATCGGCAACGCCCAGCGATTCGAACACCGCGCGCATCGGGCCGCCGGCGATGATGCCGGTACCGGCGGGCGCCGAACGCAGCGTCACATTGCCCGCGCCGAAATGGCCGCGGCCATCGTGGTGCAGCGTGCGGCCGTCGCGCAGTGGAACGCGGATCATCGCCTTCTTCGCGGCAGCGGTCGCCTTCGAAATGGCTTCGGGCACTTCGCGCGCCTTGCCATGACCGAAACCGGCGCGGCCCTTGCCGTCGCCGACGACGACGAGCGCGGCGAAACCGAAGCGCTTGCCGCCCTTCACGGTCTTCGAGACGCGGTTGATGTGGACGAGCTTTTCGATCAGCTCTTCGCCGCCGTCCTCGTCGCGCGGACGACGGTCGTCGCGGCGGCCACGGCCCCCGTCACGTCCGCCACGACCGCCATCGCGGCCGCCGCCACGGCCGCGGCGCGGAGCCTGGCCATCGGTGGGGGCTGCTTCGGGAGCGCCCTCGGCGTTCTGAATTTCGTCTGCCATGATTAGAACTCCAATCCGCCTTCGCGCGCCGCGTCGGCCAGCGCCTTGATGCGCCCGTGGAACAGGAAACCGCCGCGGTCGAACACGACCTGGGTCACGCCGGCCTTCTTGGCGGCGTCGGCGAGGCGCTTGCCGACGTCGGCAGCGGCTGCCGTGGTGGCGCCGGTCTTGCCGCGGACATCCTTGTCGAGCGTCGAGGCCGCAGCCAGCGTCTTGCCGGCGGCGTCATCGATGAGCTGCGCATAGATGTGGCGGCCCGAACGGTGCACCGACAGGCGCGGACGCCCGGCGGCGCGCTGGCGAAGGGCGGTACGAACGCGCTGACGGCGCTTCTGGAAAGAGGTGAGATGTGCCATGGCTTACTTCTTCTTGCCTTCTTTGCGGAAGATGTACTCGCCGCGATATTTGATGCCCTTGCCCTTATAGGGTTCGGGCTTGCGCCAGCGGCGGATTTCCGCCGCGACCTGGCCGACCTTCTGCTTGTCGATGCCGCTGATCTCGATCGTCGTGTTGTCCGGCGTCTTGATCTCGATGCCCTCGGGCACCGCAAAATCGACATCATGACTGTAGCCGAGCTGCAGCTTCAGCGTCTTGCCCTGCGAATTGGCGCGATAGCCGACGCCGGTGATCTCGAGGACCTTGGTGAAGCCTTCGGTCACGCCCGTGATCAGGTTCTGCACCAGCGTGCGCTGCATGCCCCAGAAGGCGCGCGCTTCGCGGGTGGCGTTCGCGGGCTGTACCGAGATGCTGCCTTCGCCGACTTCATAGGTGATGAGGTCGGACAGCGGCATCGCGAGCGTGCCCTTCGGACCCTTCACCGACAGCTGGCCGCCGTCGATCGCAGCGGTGACACCGCCGGGAATCGGGACTGCCTTTTTACCAATGCGCGACATCAGAACACCTCCGCCAGCACTTCGCCGCCGACATTATGCTCGCGGGCTTCGGCGTCCGAAAGAACGCCGCGCGGGGTCGACACGATGGTGATGCCAAGGCCGTTGCGCACGATCGGCAGGTCCTTCGACCCCGAATAGACGCGGCGGCCCGGCTTGGACACGCGGGCCACGTGGCGGATCGCCGGCTGGCCTTCGAAATATTTGAGCTCGATGCGGATGCCCTTGTGCTGGCCCTTGGCGCCCAGCGATTCTTCGCTGTAGCCGCGGATATAGCCTTCGCGCTGGAGCACATCGAGAACGCGGACGCGCAGGGTCGAGGCGGGCGTGAGGACGCTGTCCTTCTTCGCCTGCTGGCCGTTGCGGATGCGGGTGAGCATATCACCCAGAGGATCGGTCATTGCCATCTTGCGTCTTCCTTACCAGCTCGACTTCACAACGCCGGGGATCAGGCCCTTGTTGGCCAGATCGCGGAGCTGAATACGGCACAGCCGGAACTTGCGATAATAGGCGCGCGGGCGGCCGGTCATCTCGCAGCGGTTGCGGATGCGGGTCGGATTGCCGTTGCGCGGAACTTCCGCCATCTTGAGGCGCGCGATCAGTCGCTCGCCTTCGTCGAGCGACGTGTCCGCCGCGATCGCCTTCAGCTTCGCATAGCGACCGGCATATTTCTTCACCAGCTTCTTGCGACGCTCATTCTTGTTCACTGAACTCAGTTTCGCCATGACTTAAGTTCTCTTTCCTCTTGAAAGAGCCTGCCTGGTCCCGTGCGGGATCAGGCGGCTTCCTTTTCCTGCGCTTCGATCGGGAAGGGGAAGCCGAACAGCTTGAGCAGTTCGCGGGCTTCTTCGTCCGACCGGGCGGTGGTGGTGACGATCACGTCCATGCCGCGCACCGTGTCGATGCGGTCATAGTTGATCTCGGGGAAGATGATCTGTTCCTTCAGGCCCATGGCATAGTTGCCACGGCCGTCGAAGCTGGTCGCCGACACGCCGCGGAAGTCGCGGATGCGGGGCATCGCGATCGTGATCAGGCGATCGAGGAACTCGTACATGCGTTCGCGGCGCAGGGTGACCTTGCAACCGATCGGCATGCCTTCGCGCAGCTTGAACTGGGCGATCGACTTCTTGGCCTTGGTCACCACGGGCTTCTGGCCCGCGATCAGTTCCATTTCGGCGGCCGCGATTTCGACCTTCTTCTTGTCCTGGACCGCGTCGCCCACGCCCATGTTGAGCGTGATCTTCTCGATCTTCGGCACTTCCATCGCATTCTTGTAACCGAATTTCTCGGTCATCGCCTTGACGATCTTGTCGTCATAGAGCTTGCGCATGCGCGGGGTGTAATTGTCAGCCATTGATCGTCTCCCCGGACTTCACGGCCACGCGGACCTTCTTGCCGTCCTTGGTTTCAAAGCGGACGCGCGTCGGCTTGCCGGTCTTGGGATCGGCGAGCGCGACCTTGCTCGCGAAGAGCGGCGCTTCCTTGCGCTCCAGACCGCCCTGCGGGTTGGTCTGGGTCGGCTTGCGGTGACGGGTGATGACGTTGACGCCCGCGACGACGACCTTGCCGCCCTTGGGCAGGCTCTGCGTCACTTCGCCGGTCTTGCCCTTGTCCTTGCCGGACAGGACGACGACGGTGTCACCCTTCTTGATCTTGTTCGCCATGGTCAGAGCACCTCCGGCGCCAGGCTGATGATCTTCATATAGCCGCGGCCGCGCAGTTCGCGGACGACGGGGCCGAAGATGCGGGTGCCGATCGGCTCTTCGTTCTTGTTGACGAGCACGGCGGCGTTGCTGTCGAAACGGATCACCGAACCGTCGGCGCGGCGCACATCCTTCGCGGTGCGGACGATGACGGCGCGATGCACGTCGCCCTTCTTCACCTTGCCGCGCGGCTGGGCTTCCTTGATCGACACGACGATGACGTCGCCCACGCCGGCGGTGCGACGCTTCGACCCGCCCAGCACCTTGATGCACTGGACGCGCTTGGCGCCGCTGTTGTCGGCGACTTCCAATTGTGACTGCATCTGGATCATCGATGCATTTCCTTCTTGTTTGGCCTACCGGGATGCCCCGGCGGTTCCGTGAACTGGTGTCAGCCTTCGGCCGCGGCGGGAGCAGCCGGGGTCGAACCCTTCGGCTTGCTGTGGGTGTCGACCTTGTCGAGCACCTTCCACGTCTTCAGCTTCGAAATCGGCTTCGTTTCCTCGATGCGGACGGTCTCGCCAGCCTTGATGGCATTGTCCTCATCATGGGCGTGATATTTCTTCGAACGGCGGATGATCTTGCCGTAGAGCGGGTGCTTCACCTTGCGCTCCACTTTCACCACGACGGTCTTGTCGCCCTTGTCGGACACCACGGTGCCGGTCAGAATGCGCTTCGGCATCGTTTCGTCTCCTTACTTCGCGGCCGAGCGCGAACGCTCGGTCTGCTGCGTCTTGATGCGGGCGATCGAACGCCGCACTTCCTTGACGCGCGAGGGCTTTTCCAGCTGGCCGGTGGCCGCCTGGAAGCGGAGGTTGAAGGCCTCGCGCTTCAGTTCGCCGAGTTCGACGGCGAGCTGGTCGTCGGTCTTGGCCTTGAAATCGTCGGTCTTGGCCATGTCCTTAACCCTCCAGGTGGGTCGTGTCGCCGAGGCGGGCAACGACCTTGGTCTTGATCGGCAGCTTCATCGCCGCACGCTCAAACGCCAGCGCGGCCACGGGGCCCGGAACGCCGTCGAGTTCGAACAGGATGCGGCCCGGCTTGACGCGGGCGGCCCAGAATTCCGGCGAACCCTTGCCCTTGCCCATGCGGACTTCGGCGGGCTTCGACGACACGGGGACGTCGGGGAACACGCGGATCCAGAGGCGGCCCTGGCGCTTGATCGCACGGCTGATCGCGCGGCGGGCCGCTTCGATCTGGCGCGCGGTGATGCGCTCGGGTTCCATCGCCTTCAGCCCGTAGGAGCCGAAGTTCAGCGCGGTGCCGCCCTTGGCGTTGCCGTGGATACGGCCCTTGAACGCCTTGCGGAACTTGGTTTTTTTCGGTTGCAGCATGTCAGCAGTCCTTAGCGGCGATCATCGCGCGCCGGGCGCACGCCCGACGTCTGCGCGTCGAGCATCAACCGGTCGGTCGCCATCGGGTCGTGACCCAGGATTTCGCCCTTGAAGATCCACACCTTGATCCCGCACACGCCATAGGCGGTGTGGGCTTCGGCTTCGGCATAGTCGACGTTGGCACGAAGGGTGTGCAGCGGCACGCGGCCTTCGCGATACCATTCGGTGCGCGCGATTTCCGCGCCGCCCAGACGGCCGGCGCAGTTGATGCGGATGCCTTCGGCGCCGAGACGCATCGCCGACTGCACCGCGCGCTTCATCGCACGGCGGAAGGCCACGCGGCGCTCGAGCTGGTCGGCGATGCCCTGACCGACGAGCTTGGCGTCGACTTCGGGCTTGCGGATTTCGACGATGTTCAGCGACACGTCGCTGCCCGTCAGTTCGCCGAGCTGCTTGCGCAGCTTTTCGATGTCGGCGCCCTTCTTGCCGATGATGACGCCGGGACGGGCGGCATAGATCGACACGCGGCACAGCTTCGCCGGACGCTCGATCACCACCTTCGAGATCGCGGCCTGCGGCAGCGTCTTGAAGATGAAGTTGCGGATCTTGAGATCCTCAACGAGCATGCGGCCATAGTCCTGGCCTTCGGCGAACCAGCGGCTGTCCCAGGTGCGGTTGACCTGCAGGCGCAGGCCGATCGGATTGCTCTTCTGGCCCATCTTACGCCTCTTCTTCCTGTTCGCGCACGACGATGCGGATGCGGCTGAACGGCTTGACGATCCGGGTCGACTTGCCGCGGCCACGCGCGTGCCAGCGCTTCATCGAGATCGACTTGCCGACGCTGGCTTCCTTGACGACGAGCGCGTCAACGTCGAGGTTGTGGTTGTTTTCCGCATTGGCGACGGCGCTGGCGAGAACCTTGCGCACGTCGACGGCCATCGCCTTCTTCGAGAAAGCGAGGACGTTCATCGCGTCTTCGACCTTGCGGCCGCGGATCAGCGCGGCAACGAGGTTCAGCTTCTGCGCCGAGCCGCGAATCTGCGTGCCGACCGAGAGAGCCTCATTGTCCGCAACGCGGCGGGGGGACTTTTCCTTGCCCATTAGCGTTTGCCCTTCTTGTCGGCCGCGTGGCCGGGGAAGAAGCGCGTCGGCGCAAATTCACCCAGCTTCATGCCGACCATGTCTTCGTTCACCGACACCGGCACGAACTTGCGGCCGTTGTAGACGTTGAAGGTCAGCCCGACGAACTGCGGCAGGATGGTGGACCGGCGCGACCAGGTCTTGATCGGGGCAGAGCTGCCGCCGTCCTGGGCCGTTTCGGCTTTCTTGAGGAGATGAAGGTCCACGAACGGACCCTTCCAGACCGAGCGAGCCATGGCTTACCTCTTCTTCTTCGCGTGACGCGACCGGATGATCATCTTGTCGGTCGACTTGTTGTGACGGGTACGGGCGCCCTTGGTCGGCTTGCCCCACGGAGTGACCGGGTGGCGGCCGCCCGAGGTGCGGCCTTCGCCGCCGCCGTGCGGGTGATCGACCGGGTTCTTGGCGACGCCGCGGGTCAGCGGACGCTTGCCGAGCCAGCGGTTGCGGCCGGCCTTGCCCAGGTTGGTGTTCTGGTTGTCGGGGTTCGACACCGCACCCACCGTGCCCATGCACTCGCCGCGGATATAACGCTGCTCGCCCGAACCGAGACGCACGATGACGAGACCGCGGTCACGACCGACGACCTGCGCGTAAGTGCCGGCCGAACGGGCGATCTGGCCGCCCTTGCCCGGCTTCATCTCGATATTGTGGACGATCGTGCCGACCGGCATCTGCGACAATTCCATCGCATTGCCCGGCTTCACGTCGGTCTTCTTGCCCGCGACGACGGTGTCGCCGACCGCGAGGCGCTGCGGCGCGAGGATATAGGTCAGCTCGCCGTCTTCGTACTTGATCAGCGCGATGAAGGCCGTGCGGTTGGGGTCA
Organism: Sphingomonadaceae bacterium 3R27E2-A; assembly: GCA_005503165.1. Classification (GTDB taxonomy): domain Bacteria; phylum Pseudomonadota; class Alphaproteobacteria; order Sphingomonadales; family Sphingomonadaceae; genus Sphingopyxis. The sequence goes on along the minus strand of SCNT01000022.1, from coordinate 50,396 downwards.
TATTCCAGGCGCTCGACGGTGGCCGGCATGTCCCACTTGCGACGCTTGAAGTCGATGAAGCGGTACTTCTGCTTGTGGCCGCCGGCGATGCCGCGCGAGGTCACATGACCCTTGTTGTTGCGGCCACCGGTCTTGCGCTTGCCTTCGGTCAGCGCCTTGACGGGCTTGCCCTTCCACAGCGACGACTTGTCGACGAGGATCAGGCCGCGCTGCGCGGGGCTGGTCGGATTATAGGATTTAAGTGCCATTGTTCCTGCCTCTTCCTACAATCAGACGCCCGTGGTGACGTCGATCGACTGGCCTTCGGCCAGGCGGACGATCGCCTTCTTCACGTCGCTGCGGGTGTAGGGCTTGCCCTTCCAGCGCTTGGTCTTGCCCTTGGTGACGAGCGTGTTGACGCCGATCACCTTGACATCGAACAGCGCCTCGACGGCGGCCTTGATGGCGGGCTTGGTCGCGTCGTTCGCGACCTTGAACACCACCGCGTTGTTTTCGCTCAGCAGGGTCGACTTTTCGGTGATCACCGGAGCGAGGATCACGTCATAGTGACGCGCGTCGACAGTTTTTGCCTTAGCCATGGAAACGGGCCTCCAGCTTTTCGACCGCCGCGCGGGTCAGGACCAGCGTGTCGGCACGGATGATGTCATAGACGTTGGCGCCCGCCGCCGGCATCGAGTCGATGCCGATCAGGTTGGCCGACGCCATGGCGAAGCTTTCATGGACCGCATCGCCGTCGATGAAGAGCGCGCGGTTGCCGAGCTCGAGCTTGCCGAGCTTGCCGGCGAGCGCCTTGGTCTTGGCGTCCTGGAGCTCGAGCGTGTCGAGAACGACGATCTTGCCGCCCTTCGCCTTGTCGCTCAATGCCATCTTGAGGCCGAGCGCGCGGATCTTCTTGTTCAGCGAGTGGCCGAAGGTGCGGGCGCGGGGGCCGTGCGCCTTGCCGCCGCCGATGAAGATCGGCGCCTTGCGATCGCCGTGACGCGCGGTACCGCCGCCCTTCTGGCGACCGAACTTCTTGCCGGTGCGGGCGACGTCGCTGCGTTCGCGGGCGGCGCGCGCGGGACCGCGGCGCTTTTCGAGCTGCCAGGCAACGACGCGGTGCAGGATGTCGGCGCGCGGATCGACGCCGAAGACCTCGTCGTTGAGGTCGATGTCGCTGCCGGCCTTGCCGTCGAGGGTCTGAACCTTGACCTTCATGATCAGGACTCCTGTGCGCCGTCGGTGGCCGCGGTGTCGACGACGACGGCTTCCTCGGCCGGCGTTTCGACCGGCGCGTCAGCCGGGGCAGTGTTGCTGTTGGCCGCGCTCTTGATGCCCGCCGGATAGGGGGCCTCGGGGTGGCGGGGCAGTTTCACCGCGTCGCGGACGAGCAGCCAGCCGCCCTTCGAGCCAGGGACCGAGCCCTTGACGAAGAGAAGGCCGCGCTCGGCGTCGGTGCGGACGATTTCGAGATTCTGCTGGGTGCGGTTGCGCGCGCCCATGTGGCCGGCCATCTTCTTGTTCTTGAAGACGCGGCCCGGATCCTGGCGGTTACCGGTCGAACCATGGGCGCGGTGGCTGATCGACACGCCGTGCGTGGCGCGCATGCCCCCGAAACCCCAGCGCTTCATCGCACCGGCAAAGCCCTTGCCCTGCGTGACGCCCTGGATGTCGACGATCTGGCCGGCGACGAAATGATCGGCCGACAGTTCGGCACCGACGTCGAGCGTCGCGTCGTCGGCGACGCGGAATTCGACGACCTTCGCCTTGGGTTCGACTTCGGCCTTGCCGAAGGCGCCGCGCTGCGGCTTGGCGACGTTCTTCGCCTTCGCCGAGCCGGCACCGAGCTGCACGGCGACATAGCCGTCACGTTCCTGTTCGCGCACGGAGACGACCTGGCAGCCTTCGAGGCTCAGGACGGTGACGGGCACGTGGCGGCCGTCGTCCTGAAACAGGCGGGTCATCCCCATTTTCTTCGCGATCACGCCAGTCCGCATGATCAATACTCCTCAACAGAGGCCGGGCGGACCATTCCGCACGGCTTGCGGGACCCGATGAGGCAAGCCCCCCCGGAACCCTCCCAGCCCAGAATTTCGATGCATCGCCCCGTCCGGGCTGAGGTGCCGCTTTCCCGAAGGAGAGCGGCGAGACGGGGGACGCAGCCCGGACGATGATGCTTCAGCGAAGCGGTCCGGCGGTATCCACCCTATCGTCGGTCCGGATCGCTCCGGACTTGTGCCACCGCCGAAGCGGCCGGCCGATAGAGACCCCGGATCAAGTCCGGGGCTTCGCTGGCCCTAGGCCAGCTTGATCTCGACATTCACGCCCGCGGCGAGGTCGAGCTTCATCAGCGCGTCGACCGTCTGCGGGGTGGGCTGCACGATGTCGAGCAGCCGCTTGTGGGTACGCACCTCGAACTGCTCGCGCGACTTCTTGTCGACATGCGGGCCGCGGTTCACGGTGAATTTTTCAATACGCGTCGGAAGCGGGATCGGACCGCGAATGAGTGCGCCCGTACGACGTGCCGTGTCGGCAATGTCGGTGGTGGCCTGATCGAGCACGCGGTGATCAAAGGCCTTCAGGCGAATGCGAATATTCTGCGTTTCCATGACTGTTCCAGTCGAATCCCGTCTAACGATGCGAAAGAGCCGAAATGGCCTGCACCGGCCCCCACGAGGAAGCCGGTCCGGCCATCAAAAACCTTTAAGCTACGAGCCGCGCGAATCGGTCCGAATCGCGCGGCTCGCGGCCCTATATTACTTTGTGATCGTCGCGACAACCCCTGCGCCGACCGTGCGGCCGCCTTCGCGAATCGCGAAGCGCAGACCCGGGTCCATGGCGATCGGGGCGATCAGCTTGACCGACAGCTGGACGTTGTCGCCCGGCATGACCATCTCGGTGCCCTCGGGGAGGATGACCTCGCCGGTGACGTCGGTGGTGCGGAAGTAGAACTGCGGACGATAGTTCGCGAAGAACGGCGTGTGACGGCCGCCTTCGTCCTTCGACAGGACATACACTTCCGAAGTGAACTCGGTGTGCGGCGTGATCGAGCCGGGCTTCGCCAGAACCTGGCCACGCTCGACTTCTTCACGGCCGACGCCGCGGATCAGCGCACCGATATTGTCGCCGGCCTGGCCCTGGTCGAGCAGCTTGCGGAACATTTCGACGCCGGTGACGACGGTCTTCTTGGTGTCCTTGATGCCGACGATCTCGACTTCTTCACCAACCTTGACGATGCCGGTTTCGACGCGGCCGGTGACGACCGTGCCGCGACCCGAGATCGAGAACACGTCTTCGATCGGCATCAGGAAGGGCTTGTCGAGCGGACGTTCGGGCTGCGGGATCCACTCGTCGACGGCGGCCATCAGCTTCAGGATCGCGTCCTTGCCGATGTTGTCGTCGCGGCCTTCCAGTGCGGCGAGCGCCGAACCGGCGATGATCGGAATATTGTCGCCGTCGAAGTCGCGCTTCGAAAGTTCTTCGCGGATTTCGAGTTCGACGAGTTCGAGCAGCTCGGGATCGTCGAGCTGGTCGACCTTGTTGAGGAAGACGACCATGGTCGGAACGCCGACCTGCTTCGCGAGCAGGATGTGCTCCTTGGTCTGCGGCATCGGGCCGTCAGCGGCCGACACGACGAGGATCGCGCCGTCCATCTGGGCGGCACCGGTGATCATGTTCTTCACATAGTCGGCGTGGCCCGGGCAGTCGACGTGCGCATAGTGGCGGCCTTCGGTTTCATATTCGACGTGCGCGGTCGAAATGGTGATGCCGCGCTCGCGCTCCTCGGGAGCCTTGTCGATGTTCGCGAAGTCGACGGCGGCGTTGCCGGCGACGTTCTCGGCGAGCACCTTGGTGATCGCGGCGGTCAGCGAGGTCTTGCCATGGTCGACGTGACCGATGGTGCCGATGTTGCAGTGCGGCTTCGTCCGCTCAAATTTAGCCTTAGCCATGATTTAAGAACCTTCTTCTTAGGTGTTTCCGTTGATCAGTCCCGGACGAGCCTGCTGAATCAGGCGCCGCCCTTAGAGGGTCTTGCCGCGCGGTGCAAGCCCGCGCGGCCCGAGCCCTGTCAGGCCATCTTGGCCTTCACTTCTTCCGCCACATTGTTCGGCACTTCTTCATAGTGCGAGAACTGCATGGAGTATTGCGCACGGCCCTGGGTGAAGGACCGCAGCTGGTTGACGTAACCGAACATATTGGCCAGCGGGACCATGGCCTCGACGACCTGGGCGTTGCCCCGGCTGTCGGTGCCCTGGATCTGGCCGCGGCGGCTGTTGAGGTCGCCGATGACGTCGCCCATGAACTCCTCGGGAGTCACGACTTCGACCTTCATCACCGGCTCGAGCAGCTTGATGCCGGCCTTGGCCGCCACTTCGCGCATCGCCGCACGGCCCGCGATTTCGAACGCCAGCGCCGAGGAGTCGACGTCGTGATACGCGCCGTCGGTGAGCTTGATTTCGAAGTCGATGATCGGGAAGCCGATCATGTGACCGTTTTCAGCCGACTCGCGCATGCCCTTTTCGACCGACGGGATATATTCGCGCGGAATGTTGCCGCCCTTGATCTCGTCGATGAAGGTGATGCCCGACCCGCGCTCGCCGGGGGCGACGCTGACCTTGACGCGGCCGAACTGGCCCGAGCCGCCCGACTGCTTCTTGTGGGTATAGTCGACGTCGACCGGCTTCGCGAGCGATTCGCGGTACGCCACCTGCGGCGCGCCGACGTTCGCCTCGACCTTGAACTCGCGCTTCATGCGATCGACGAGGATGTCGAGGTGAAGCTCGCCCATGCCCTTGATGATCGTCTGGCCCGATTCATGGTCGGTCGACACGCGGAACGAGGGATCCTCGGCGGCCAGGCGGCTCAATGCGATGCCCATCTTTTCCTGGTCGGCCTTGGTCTTCGGTTCCACCGACAGCTCGATGACCGGCTCGGGGAATTCCATCCGTTCGAGGATGATCGGCGCGTTGGTCGCGCAGAGCGTGTCCCCGGTGGTGGTTTCCTTCAGCCCGGCGAGCGCGACGATGTCGCCCGCGAACGCCTCGTCGATGTCCTCGCGCGAGTTGGCGTGCATGAGGAGCATACGGCCGATCTTTTCCTTCTTGTCCTTGACCGAGTTCAGATAGCTGCCCTTGGTCAGGGTGCCCGAATAGATGCGGGCGAAGGTGAGCGAACCGACGAACGGGTCGTTCATGATCTTGAAGGCGAGCATCGACAGCGGCGCCGAGTCCGACGTCGCGCGCGAATCGGGCGCGTCGGTGTCGGGGTTGACGCCCTGGACGTCCTCGATGTCGAGCGGCGACGGCAGATAGTCGACGACCGCGTCGAGCAGCGTCTGGACGCCCTTGTTCTTGAACGCCGAGCCGCACAGCACGGGGACGAACGACTGGTTCAGCGTGCCCTTGCGGAGCAGCGCCTTCAGCGTCGCGACGTCGGGCAGCGTGCCTTCGAGATAGGCTTCCATCGCCTCGTCGTCCTGTTCGACGGCGAGCTCGACGAGCTTTTCGCGATATTCGGCGGCCTTGTCCTTCAGGTCGTCGGGGATCGGCTCATAGAAGAATTCGGCGCCGAGGCTTTCGTCCTTCCAGATGATCGCGCGCTCGTTGACGAGATCGACGAGGCCCTTGAAGTCCGATTCCGCCCCGATGGGCAGATACAGGACGGCCGGGGTCGCACCCAGGCGATCGATGATCGTCTGGACGCAATAATAGAAGTTCGCGCCGGTGCGGTCGAGCTTGTTGATGAAGCACATCCGCGGAACCTTGTACTTGTCCGCCTGGCGCCACACGGTTTCCGACTGCGGCTCGACGCCGGCAACGCCGTCGAACGCGGCGACCGCGCCGTCGAGGACGCGCAAACTGCGCTCGACTTCGATGGTGAAGTCGACGTGCCCGGGGGTGTCGATGATGTTCAGGCGATGCTCGGGGCCCTGGCCCTCGTCAGCTTTCCAGAGGCAGGTGGTCGCAGCCGACGTGATCGTAATGCCGCGTTCCTGTTCCTGTTCCATCCAGTCCATGGTGGCGGCGCCGTCGTGGACTTCGCCGATCTTGTAGGACTTGCCGGTGTAATAGAGGATGCGCTCGGTCGTCGTGGTCTTGCCGGCGTCGATGTGCGCCATGATACCGAAATTGCGATAGCGTTCGAGCGGATGGCTGCGTGCCATAATCTTTTCCTTGGTTTTTGGGGGAGGCCTTTGGAGCCGCCCCCGATATAGGAAGTTTTGTTGCGATTGCGAGACGCCCCCGTAACACGGAGAGCGTCCGGCAAATTACCAGCGGTAGTGGCTGAAGGCGCGGTTCGCTTCCGCCATGCGGTGCGTGTCTTCGCGCTTCTTGACCGCGTTGCCGCGGTTGTTCGACGCGTCGAGCAGCTCGCCCGACAGGCGCGCGGCCATCGTGGTCTCGCTGCGGTTGCGCGCGGCGGTGATCAGCCAGCGGATCGCGAGCGCCTGCGCGCGGTCCGGACGGACTTCGACCGGGACCTGGTAGGTCGCACCGCCGACGCGGCGGCTGCGGACTTCGATGTTCGGGCGGATGTTCGCCAGCGCTTCGTGGAACACGCCGAGCGGTTCCTTCTTGGCGCGGGCTTCGACCGATTCCAGAGCACCATAAACGATGCTTTCGGCGACCGACTTCTTCCCGTCCAGCATGACGCTGTTCATGAATTTCGACAGCACGACATCCCCGAAACGGGGATCGGGCAGGATTTCGCGGCGTTCAGGACGACGACGACGAGCCATGGGTAATTCCTTTTAACAACAGCATCCCGGCGCAGCGCGCACGGAATGATCAAAAGCCGAAAAAGCGGTCCTTATTTCGGACGCTTCGCGCCGTATTTCGAACGGCTCTGCTTGCGGTCCTTCACACCCTGCGTATCGAGCACGCCGCGCAGGACGTGGTAACGCACGCCGGGAAGGTCGCGCACACGGCCGCCGCGGATCAGCACGACGCTGTGTTCCTGGAGGTTGTGGCCTTCGCCGGGGATGTAGGTGATGACTTCGCGGCTGTTGGTCAGGCGGACCTTCGCAACCTTGCGGAGCGCCGAGTTCGGCTTTTTGGGGGTCGTCGTATAGACACGGGTGCAAACGCCGCGCTTCTGCGGGTTTGCGTCCATCGCCGGGACCTTGGACTTCACCTTCTGGGGAGTCCGGCCCTTGCGGACCAGCTGGTTGATCGTGGGCATGAATGCTTCACCTTTAAATGTCCGCCCATCAAAGCGAACGGTTACTGTACCGCGGTGGATGAAGCATCGATCCGAACCCCGCGGAAAACCGCGAAACAGGGGCGACCTTGTAACAGCAAAAGACCCCGGCAGACCTGCAAGATCTTCCGGAGGCTCCATCCGCGCCAGCAATGTTCAAGCGCTGTTGTATCCGAAGACGGCAGAAGTCCGCCGCTTTCGAACGGTCGCGCCCCTACCCCCGATTCCCCCGCCGGTCAAGGGGCGAGCAAGATTGTTGCGCCGGCGCGGGCGCGCTATCGGTCGGCCATGCCCGCCGTCCGCCACGCCAGTTTCGCCCCGCACGTCCATCCCGACACACGGCTGCTGATCCTGGGCAGCCTGCCCGGCGTGCGCTCGCTGGCGGAACGACGCTATTATGCGCATCCGACGAACCAGTTCTGGCGGCTGGTGGGGGCGGTGATCGACCGGCCGCTGGCGGCGATGGATTATGACGCCCGCCTCGCGGCGCTGCGCGCGGCGAAGGTCGGGCTGTGGGACGTGATCCGCACCGCCGAGCGTCGGTCGAGCAGCGACAGCGAGATTCGCGATGCCGAAGCGCAGGATCTGGCGGCGCTGGTCGCGGAACTTCCCGATTTGCGGATGATCGCGTTCAACGGCGGCAAGGCCGCGGCGATCGGGCGGCGGCAGTTGCCGGGGCTGGATCGCGTCGATGTCATCGACCTGCCGTCGAGCAGCGCGGCGAATACGATCGGCTATGCGGCGAAGCTGGAGCGGTGGCGGCAACTTCGTCAAGCGCTGGTCAACGACTAATCCTCCCTGTCGCGTAGCGATGGGAGGATTGAGAACGGTCACTCGACCACGCTCCCCCGCGCCATCACAAAATCGACCTTCTTGAGCACCGTCACATCGGCGATCGGGTCGCTGGCGACCGCGATGATGTCGGCGCTCTTGCCGGGCGCGATGGTGCCGATCTGGTCGGACAGGCCGAGCAGGTCGGCGGCGTTCACCGTCGCGGCCTTGAGCGCTTCGACCGGGGTCATGCCGTGCTGGACCAGCAGTTCGAACTCGTCGGCGTTGCGGCCGTGCTTCGAGACGCCGGCGTCGGTGCCGAAGGCGATGCGCACGCCGCGCGGGACTAGCGCCTCGAGGCTCTTGCCGGTGATGCCGATGCGCCACTGGATCTTCGCGAGCACGTCGGGCTCGTACGCCGCAGCGTTGGCGGCGATGCGTTCCTTGTAGCCGTTCACGGTCGAGAGCGTCGGGACATAATAGGTTTTCGACTTGGCCCAGGCGGCGATCGTCGCCTCGTCGAAGATCGTGCCATGCTCGATCGAATCGGCGCCCGCCGCGAGCGCGAGGCGGATGCCGTCGGCGCCGTGCGCGTGGACCGCGACCTTCTTGCCGAAGAGATGCGCGGTATCGACGATCGCCTGCGCCTCGTCGTCGAACATCTGCTTACCCAGCCCGGCGCCGATCCGGCTGTTGACCCCGCCGGTCGAGGCGAATTTGATCACGTCGGCGCCGCGGCCGATCTGCAGCCGCACCGCGCGGCGGCAATCGTCGGCGCCGTTGCAGGTGTTGCCCGCGCCCGCGAAGAAAGGCCGGAGCTCGTCGCGATAGCCCAAGGAGCCGTCCATATGCCCCGCACTGCCCGAGATGCTGGCGCCCGCATCGACGATGCGCGGCCCCTGCACCTTGCCCGCGAGGATGGCGTCCCTGAGGGCCAGCGTCGCACCGTCGCCGTCGCCGAGGTTGCGCACCGTGGTGAAGCCCGCGCGCAGCGTCTTCATGCCGTTGACCTCGGCATTGAAGGCCTGCGCCGCGGGGCTCAATGTCACTTCCTCGAGCTGGCCGGCGAGGCCGCCCGCGTCGCTGGTGAGGTGGACATGGCTGTCGATGAGGCCGGGGAGGACATATTTGTCCTTGAGGTCGATCAGCGTCGCGCCCGGGTCGGCGGGCTGGTGGCCGTCGGTGACCGAGACGATCTTTCCGCCTTCGACGACGATCGTCGAGGGGCCTTTGACGGGCTTGCCGGGTTCGGCGAGCAGGTGGCCAGCGTGGATCACGGTGCGGGCGGTCTGCGCCGCGGCGGGCGTCGCGAGCGCGGCGCCCACCAGCAGGAGCGGGAGGAAGGTCGTCGGTTTCATGAAAAGGCGTCCCCTGTATTTTCGATCCGGAGTCCATCCGGGGTTCCGCTGTTTGAAGTGCAAGCGGGACCCCGGGTCAAGCCCGGGGTGACGACGCGCAATATGTATGCAACTTGCCCATCCACCGCGCGCCCGGTAAGCGCGCCCGCATGCCCCAGCGCCTGGCCGATATCGATACGTGGATCTTCGATCTCGACAACACGCTCTATCCGCCGTCGGCGCAATTGTTCGACCTGATCGACGAACGCATGGGCGCCTTCATCATGCGGCTGCTGGACGTCGACGCCGCCGAGGCGCGGCGGGTGCAGAAGCGCTATTTCCACGACCATGGCACGACGATGGCAGGGCTGATGCGCCATCATGGCGTCGCGGCGGAGGATTTCCTGGTCGATGTCCACGCCATCGCGCTCGACCGCATCGCACCTGATCCGCGGCTGCGCGCGGGACTCGAACGATTGCCCGGCCGGCGGCTGGTCTTCACCAACGCCGACGCCGATTATGCCGCGCGCGTTCTCGACGCGCGCGGCATCGCCGACCTGTTCGACGGCATCTGCGACATCCGCACCACGCGCTATACGCCCAAGCCCGATCCCGAGGCCTATCGGATGATGGTCGAGCATCTGGGCGTCGATCCGGCGAAGAGCCTGTTCGTCGAGGATATGGCGCGCAACCTGACCCCGGCGAAGGCGCTGGGCATGACCACCGTGTGGCTGGACAATGGCAGCGAAAGCGGCCATCGCGACCACCTGCCGGAGCATGTCGATTTCCACGCAAACGACATATCGGACTGGCTCGATACGCTTCCAGAAATTTGGGGGCCGACACCCTGGGGGATTTCATGACGACCGACCTGCAATCGACGATAGAAGCCGCGTGGGACGACCGCGACAATCTGGGGCTGACGACGCAGGGGGCGGTGCGCGACGCGGTCGAGAGTGTGCTCGCGGGGCTCGACGACGGCAGCTTCCGCGTCGCCGAGCGCGACGCGGGCGGCACCTGGCAGGTCAACCAGTGGCTGAAGAAAGCCGTGCTGCTGTCCTTCCGGCTCAACGACATGGAGATCATCGAGGGCGGCGCCGGCGGCGCGACCTGGTGGGACAAGGTGCCGTCGAAATTTGCCGGCTGGGGCGAGAACCGTTTCCGCGACGCGGGTTTCCGCGCGGTCCCCGGCTCGATCGTCCGCCGCGGCGCCTTTATCAGCAAGGGCGCGGTGCTGATGCCGAGCTTCGTCAATATCGGCGCCTATGTCGGCGAGGGGTCGATGGTCGACGCCTGGGCCACCGTGGGAAGCTGCGCGCAGATCGGCGCGAACGTGCACCTCTCGGGCGGCGCGGGGATCGGCGGCGTGCTCGAACCGCTGCAGGCCGGCCCGGTCGTGATCGAGGACGGCGCCTTCATCGGCGCGCGCGCCGAGGTCGCCGAGGGCGTGATCGTGCGCGAGGGGGCGGTGCTGTCGATGGGGGTCTATCTGGGCGCATCGACCAAGATTATCGACCGCGCGACGGGCGACGTCTTCATGGGCGAGGTGCCGGCCTATTCGGTCGTCGTGCCGGGCTCGCTGCCCGGCAAGCCGCTGCCCGACGGGACGCCGGGACCGTCGCTCTATTGCGCGGTGATCGTCAAGCGCGTCGACGCCAAGACCCGGGCCAAGACAGGGATCAACGAGCTGCTGCGCGACTGATCGCGGCGGGCGACAGGCAGGGAACGGCGTCGGCGGTCCAGTCGATATCGTAGGTCGCGGGAACGGCCTTCCGCCCCGGGTTCGGCCTGGCACCGCCATCGGGGCTGTAGAATATCCACGCCATGCTGTTGTCGAACGCGGCGACGCGGGCATTGTCCTGCCGCGCGCTGGCCGCGTCGATTTCGGGACTGTCGACGCGCAGGCCGCGGATCATCCGCACCGCGCCGTCGCGAATATCGAAGGCGCGGTAATAATTCTTGCCGAAGATTTGGGTGTCGAAACCCGATTTGTGCGTCCAGTCCGCGGGGTCGGTTGCGGAGGGCAGCCGCACCGTCGTCACGCTGCAGTCGAATTCGGGCTTGCTGTAGAAGGGCAGGGTCTGATCCTGGTCGGGTGGCCGGATCCGCTTGGCGGGCGCAACGAAACCCCCGCCGGGCAGCGAATAGCTTCGCCCGAAACGCGTATCCTTGTCCCAATCGATGTCCCAAGTGCCGCGGATCGTCAGGATGCTGGCGCCGGCCTTTTGATCGTAGCGCCATTTCACCTCGTCGACCGACTGCCAGAGGCTGCCGACGATTTCCTGCCGGAGCCCCGCGAGCATCTGGTCGGGGGTCAGACCGGACAACTGCACCTGCTGCTGCAGCCCGGCGATGCCGCGCTTGATGCTGGTGTTGGTCACCCGCGCCGGGACGTCGAAACCCGCGCGCGCGTCGATCTCGTAGAGGGCGATGTCGTCGGGGGTCGCGGCCGGTTTCCAGACACGCTGTTCGATCGCGCTGCCCTGCGCGCTGAGCGGCAGGACCCAGCGGTAGGGAACGGCGGGCTCGGCCGCCGGGATAGCAACCGGCGGGAGCGTGCCGTCGAGCCAATAGAGCGCGCCGTCGATCCGCGCCCGCACGAGGACATGGTCGAACAGGCCTGGATTGGCGAGCCGCGCATCGAGGCCGTCGTCGGCGCCCTGGTTGTTGACGAGGACCGGCTCGGCTGCGATCCCCAGTTCGGCGAGCAGCGCGAGCAGCAGCGCGGTCTTGCCCTTGCAGTCGCCATAGCGCCGCTGCCAGGTTTCCTCGGCGCTGGCGGGGGCGAGGTTTCCGGTACCGAGGCCGACATAGATGTAACGGACGTCCTGCTGAACCAGCTTGAGCGCCGCGGCGGCGCGGTCGAGCGGGCGAGGATGCGCGGCGGCGATGCGGCGCGCCTCTTCCTTGAGCGGCGATTCACCGGGAAGCTGCGCCGCCTTGGCGAACAGCGGCGCGAAGTGCCGCGATACCGCGGACCAGTCGGCGAAATCGCTATATTCGACGACGCGCTGCCACTGGAGACGCGGCGGCGCATCCTTCGGCGGGGTCATGATCGCGGGATTGTCGAACGGAAAATCGATGCCGCCGGCGCCGGGGCGCGCGACGGTCGTCATATCCGGAGTCATCCGGATATGGGGCTTCAACCCCTCGTCCCAGCTGAGGCCGAGCCGGAAACGCCCGGGCGGCGGGCTGGCCACGAGGAAAAGAAGGCCCGAATCATTTTTCGCGAGCGTGGGGTCGTTGGCGCGCGTGGTCAGGGCGACCTCGATCTCGTCCCCGACGCGCAGATCGGGCACGCGCAGGACCGCGGTCAGCACGCCGTCGAGCATGGCGGCTTCGAGCTGATCCTCGCGGCGCAAGATCTCGAACGACGCCTTTTCGAGGACGTCGATCGTCTCGCCGCCGCGATGCACCCTGATCATATGCACCACCGGCGGACCCGAGACGGGATTCCAGGCGATCGAGATATTGCCGATCGGCAGTGCATTGGAATGGAGGATTCGGGTCCGATAGCCGAGATAATGCGCCTGTCCCTGGGCATCGAGATGCACGAGAATATCCTGCCGCCGGACGAAGAGCAGCCCGCTCGCATCCTCGGGGACGGGCATCAACGCGGACGGAACGACCCAGTCGGGCACCGGCCCGCGCCGAACCTGTTCGTCCTCGGCATGGACCGGCGCCTGCGCGAGCGCAGCCACCAGCATGATCGACCCGATAGTCCGCACCGTCACCCCCGCAATCTGCTGACATCATGTCGCAAATTTCGCCGGAGGCAAGACCGCATCGCGCGCGGCGTCGCGTGACGCTCGTCGAACCACGCCGGGCGTTGGTAGACATTGTAACGAAAATTCAATATCGCGAACTATTCGCACAGGGGACGGGCTGCATCTCGAATCGCGGCGCGATGAGGGGGAAGCATGTCGGCCTTTGTTTTCCGGGCGCCCTTCGCGGCGACCTTGCTGGCGTCGGCGGCGCCGCTGTGGGCGCAGTCGCCGAGCGGCGACGCACCCCCCGCCATTCCCGCACCGGTGAACGGCGCCGAGCGCTATACCCCCGCCGACTTCGCGCGCTTTGCGCCGCGCACCGCGCTCGACATGGTCGAAAAGGTGCCGGGCTTCCTGATCATCACCGGCACCAACGGCGGCGCGCGCGGTCTGGGGCAGGCGACCGAGAATGTCCTGATCGGGGGCGAGCGCATCGCGAACAAATCGACCGACGCGCGCACCGCGCTGGCACGGATCACTGCGGCGCAAGTCGCCTATATCGACATCGTCGACGGCGCGAGCCTGAACGTGCCCGGTCTGACGGGCCAGGTCGCCAATGTCGTGCTGGTCGCGGGCGCGAACGCCGACGGCGGATTCAAGACGACGCTGCGCTGGCAGCCCGAATGGCGGCCGCGGATCGACGACAATTGGCTGAACGGCGAGATTTCGACCACCGGCAAACTGGGCGGGACGCAGGTCACGCTGAGCCTGAAGAACGAGGCGAACCGCAACGGCCATTGGGGGCCCGAGCGGCGTTTCGACGGCAGTGGCGCGCTGCTGTTCGTGCGCGACGAGTTCGGCGCCTATGAGGGCGACCGGCCGCGGCTGTCGGCGGCGCTCGCGCGCACCACCGCGAATGGCGATAAGTGGAATCTGAACCTCGGCGGACAGCTGCAAAATCTTCGCGAACGCGTATCGGGCACGTCGGTGCAGCCCGTCTTTGGCCGGGTCACCGAGGAATTCCGTTTCACCGAGGACGAGCATAATTTCGATATCGGCGGCGATTACGAGATGGGGCTGGGCAAGGGGCGGCTGAAGCTCATCTCGCTCTACCGTTTCGAGCACAGCCCCTTCGTCGACACCTTCGTCGTCGACCGCGAAATCGGCGGGCGCAGCGGCGAGCGCTTCAGCCAGACCGCCGACGAGAGCGAAGCGATCCTGCGCGGCGAATATAGCTGGCGGACCGCGGGCGGCACCGACTGGCAGGTTGCGCTCGAAGGCGCGTACAACACGCTCGACGTCGATGCCGAATATGCGGTGCTGCAGCCGGACGGCAATTTCCTGCCCGTGGTCTTCGGCGGCGAACGCACCCGGGTCGAGGAAAAGCGCGGCGAGGCGTCGCTGACCTGGGGGCGCGCGCTGGCGCCCAATTTGACTGCGCAGCTCAATCTCGCCGCCGAATATAGCGCGCTCGGCTCGTCGGGACCCGGCGGGCTGACGCGGCGCTTCATCCGGCCGAAGGGCAAGTTCGCACTGGCGTGGAAGGTGGGGGCGAAGACGACGATCAACTGGTTCGTCCAGCGCCGCGTCGACCAGCTCGACTTCTTCGATTTCGCGAGCTCGGTCGATGTCGCGAACGGGCAGGGCAATGGCGGCAACGGCCGGCTCGTCCCGCCCGTCGTCAACCGCAGCGAGCTGGAGCTGGTGCAGGACATGGGCAAGTGGGGCAATGCCTCGATCGCCTTTGCCTATGGTTATGCGCAGGACCTGGTCGACCAGATCCCGCTGTCGCCGACCGAGGAAGGGCGCGGCAACCTGCCGCCCGCGCATCTCTATCGCGTCACCACCAAGGGGACGCTGCTGCTCGACCCGCTGGGGTGGAAGGGCGCGCGAATCAACGCCGACGTCACCTGGCGGCGCAACCGCGTGCGCGATCCGTTGACCGACGCGTGGCGCGACCAGAGCTTCGGGCAGGAATATATCGCCGACCTCAGCCTGCGCCACGACGTGCCGGGGAGCAATTTCGCCTGGGGCGGCGGCTATTTCGACGAGCGTTATTCGCCCGGCCTGCGCCTCGACGCGATCGAGAAGGAATATACGGTGGGGCCCTTCGTCACCGCCTTCGTCGAGCACAAGAATGTCGCAGGCTTCACGGTGAAGCTGTCGTACCGCAACCTGGCGGGGATGAGGGACGGGTTCGACCGCACCGTCTTCGTCGACCGGCGCGACGGGCCGATTGCGTTCAGCGAAAGCCGCCGGCGCAAGTTCGGGCAATATGTCCAGCTGACGGTGACGGGGACGCTCTAAATCTGTTCCCCGGCGAAGGCCGGGGCCCAGATGGCCAGGCAGCCTTCGCTCGATGGACCCCGGCTTTCGCCGGGGAGCGGCTACTCAGCGTTCGCTCAGATAATAGCGCTCGCGCGCCGTCAGATCGTCGCCCAGCTCGTAGACGATCGGCTGGCCGGTCGGGATTTCGAGCCCGGTGATGTCGGCATCCGAAATGCCCGACAGATGCTTGACCAGCGCGCGCAGGCTGTTGCCGTGCGCCGAGATCAGCACCGTCTTGCCCGCCGCGAGTTGGGGTTCGATCGCCGCCTGATAATAGGGCAGCACGCGCGCGATCGTGTCCTTGAGGCTCTCGGCGCTGGGGATCGCGATGCCGGCGTAGCGGGGGTCGTTCGCGAGGTCCCAAGGCGAGCCGGCTTCGAGCGGCGGCGGCGGGATGTCGAAGCTGCGGCGCCAGATCTTGACCTGGTCTTCGCCGTGCTTCGCCGCGGTCTCGGCCTTGTCGAGCCCGGTAAGCCCGCCATAGTGGCGCTCGTTGAGGCGCCAGTCCTTGGTCACCGGCAGCCACAGCCGCCCCATCGCCTCGAGCGCGAGGTTGAGCGTCTTGATCGCGCGCGTCTGGACCGAGGTGAAGCAGGTGTCGGGGGCGATGCCCTTGGCCTTCATCAGTTCGCCCGCCGCGAAGGCTTCGGCCGCGCCCTTTTCGGTGACATCGACATCCCACCAGCCGGTGAAGCGGTTTTCGAGGTTCCACTGCGACTGGCCGTGACGGATGAGGATGAGCTGCGGCATTTTCGGTCCTTCCGGAGAGGGTGATCGCGCGCGCCATAGCGCGGCTTTTACGCAAAGGCCAACGCCCCTCTTGAAATGGTTTCGCGGGATACCAGATTTGGATCATCCGGCCGCCGACACGGGGCCGGGTGGCGATCGCGGCCGAGCCCGCGGTCCCTTTGCTTCGCTTTGAAAAAGGAAGGAATGACCCATGCGTAACAGCTTTGACTGGACCCCCTATCGCCGTTCGACCGTCGGTTTCGACCGATTGTTCGATTTCCTCGAAACCGGCGGTTCGGGCGCGGAAAATTACCCGCCCTTCGATATCGAAAAGATCGCCGACGACCATTTCCGCATCACCGTCGCGGTCGCGGGTTTCAAGCCGGACGAAATCGACATCACCGCGCAGCAGAACATGCTGACCGTGAGCGGCCGCAAGGCGCCGGTGGCCGAAGGCGAGGGGCGCCAGCTCCTCTATAGCGGCATCGCGACGCGCGCGTTCGAACGCCGCTTCCAGCTCGCCGACTTCGTGCGGGTCGATGGCGCCGATCTGGCAGACGGGCTGCTGACCATCGACCTGGTGCGCGAAGTGCCCGAGGCGATGAAGCCGCACAAGATCGCGATCGGCGGCGCGCAGCCGGCGATCGAGGACAAGAAGGCCGCGTAACAGGCCCGGCGGCTTCGGCCGCCTGACAATGCGGGGTCCGGAGTCGCTTCCGGACCCCGTTTCCGTTGCTAGAGCGCGCGCGTCATGAAGCGGCTGAAAGGGTCGGGCTTATAGTCGGCGAAGGGCTCGCAGTCGGCGAAACCGTACCGCCGGTAGAGCGCGAGCGCGGACGCGAAGGCGCGGCTCGATCCGGTTTCGAGGCTGAGGCGCAGAGCGCCGCGGCTGCGGGCTTCGACGAGGATATGGTCGAGCATGCGCGCCGCGACGCCCTGGCGCAGGAAGGCGTCATGGGTGCGCATCGACTTGATCTCGCCATGCGACGCATCGAGCATCTTGAGCGCGCCGCAGCCCGCGAGGTCGCTGCCGCGGTGAATCGACCAGAAGGTCACGTCGCCCGCGCGCAGCCCGTCGAAATCGAGGAAATGGCAGCTGCCTGCGGGCGAATTCGCGAGCATGCCCGCGAAATGCTGTTCGAGCAGCGCGCGGATGGCGGCGCCCGACAGATCGTCCTCGACGATATGCCAGGCGCCGCCGTCCGCGTTCACAAAATGCCGTCCAGGGTCGAGAGGCACGCATGCGCGAGCAGCTTCGCGCGTTCGGGCGACCAGCCCTGCACCGGGTCGGGCAGGTCGCGATTGTCCTTGAAAGGCATTTCGAGCGTCATCGACACCGCGCCGTAGCGTTCGGCGAGCTGGGTGGTCGACATCGTCAGATTGGCCTGCCCCGGCGCCGATTCGACATAGCCGAGGTCGACCTGGAAATCGGGCGTCGCCGCGGCGAGCGCGGCCTGGAACGCCTTATATTTGTCCATCTGCTCGGCCTTGAGCGAGGGAATGCCCTCGAAGCCCGCGAAGAAGACCGCAGGTATGGCCTCATCGCCATGGACGTCCATCGCCCAGTCGACGCCCGTCGCGTCCATCGCATTGCGGACGCAGAGGACTTCGGGGCTGCGTTCGGGCGTGGGTTCGTGCCATTCGCGGTTGAGGTTCACCCCGGCGAAGTTGGTGCGGAGGTGACCGCGGCGCGAGCCGTCGGGATTCATGTTGGGCACGATATGGAAGCGGCACTTCTGCCGCAGCGAGCGCGCGTGCGGGTCGGCGGGGTCGGTGAGCTTTTCGAGCGCACCCTCCATCCACCATTCGGCCATGCTCTCGCCGGGATGCTGGCGCGCGTAGAGCCAGACCTGGGTGTCACCGCTGCCCATTTCGAGGCAGTCGATCGGCTGGCCCTCGAGGCTGTGGCCGAGGCAGCGATAGGTCACGCCCTCGCATTCGGCGACCGAGGCGACGAGGTCGTGGTGGCGCTCCATCGAATAGGGCGCAAAATAGGCGACCCAGAGGATCGGGCTTTCGGCGGTGTGGGTGACGATCAGCGAGCCTCCGTCCGCATCAGCGTCGTAGCGCGTGTCGAGGCGGAACCAATGTTCGCGGTCGGTGCTGGCGCAAACGGCATAGTCGGGCCAGCCGTCGGGATAGGCCGAGGACGCGAGGCCGGTGATCGCCAGCTCCAGCGCGTCCCCGACGGCGCAGCCGACACGGAAGTGGAACCATTGGAAGAAGTCGGATTCGCGGTCCTTGCGGATCGAAAGCCGGGCGGTGGTGCCGGCGAGCGACTCCACGACGATATTGCCGCTGTCGAAAGCGGCGTCGATGCTGATGGTCATGGGACGCTGATAGTGCGTCCCGATTCGCCGGGGAAGTCCTTGAATAGGGCCTCGGCCAATTTTGCCGCGGCGAGCGACGGCTGCGCCGCGGGCGCCTTCGCCGGGATCGCCGCGACCGCGCGGCCTTCCCACAGCGCGTTACCCGAAGCCGCATCGTCGATGCGCACCGCGAGTTCTATATCGGTGATGCGGCGCGGTCCGCCGCCGAGGCTGAAGCCGATGCCGAGCCCCACCCCCGAGCGGTAACCGCCGGTCGAGCCGCCGACACCCACCGACACCGGCGAGCTGCCGCCGCCACGCTCACGTTCGCTGCGCGCGAAGTCGATGCGCACGAGCAAGGGCGCGCGCTCGCCCGCGCCCGCGGCGACGAGGCCCTGGCGCTGCAATTGCTGGTCGACCGCGGCGCGGTAGCTGTTCCATTCGATCGACGGCATGGCGGCGGCGGGGCCGTCGAGCGGTGCGGTCGCGATGGCGTAGCGCGTGCCGGGAGCCCAGCCGGGGACGGCATTGTGGAAGCGCGTGACTTCGACCGGGGGGACGGCGGTTGCGCAACCGCCGAGCGCCAGCGCCGCTGCGGCGAGCAGGGCGACGTTGTGATGAAGCTTCATGGCTGCATCATGCGCGAGCGATCATGGCTTGGCAATGAACGGGATGCGGCCCGGCGAAGGGGGCGCATCCCGGCCATCGTCAGCGGTAGAAGATATGATTGTCGATCTGCGCGATGCGCGTCTTGCGCCAGCCGGGCGAGACATGGCGCGCGTGGAAGAAGAGCGCGCCGGGCGCCTGATTCTTCCAGCTGCCGCTGCGCGCGATCTGCGCGATGGCAACGGCGTTCGACCACAAAGTCGAGGATTCGCGGATCGCGGGCATCTTGCCGCCGCGCACGAAGCTGAACTGGCTCGGCTGGTGGACGACGCCGCAAAGGCTGGTCGGGAAACGCCCCGATTCGGCGCGGTTGATCACGACATGCGCGACCGCGAGCTGGCCCGAGAGCGATTCGCCGCGCGATTCGAAATAGACTGCGCCGGCAAGGCAGCGCAGTTCGGGATCGAGCGTATCCGGAACCGGCGTCGCGGCGACGAGCGCGGCGAGCGATTCGGCGCTCGCCGGCGCCCTGGCAGGCTCGGTCGGCCGATCCTCGTCGATCTTGGGGGTTTCGGCCGTGGTATCAGTCGAAAGATCCGCCCGCTCTAGCAGCGCGGGCACGGTGCTCGACGAGGCCGCGAGGGGCAGGCTGGCCTCGGCGGCCAGATCATTGGCGAAACCGGGTTCCGCCATGACCAGCATGGTGGCGACGGTCATGCCGACGGCAGCCACGCTGGCGACGTTCAAAATGCGACTCATACAATCCGTCAAAAGGGCGGCTGACTGGCCAATAAAAACAGGCGGGGGATTTATTTCTGTACCCGCCTGCGGCTGTCATCCGACTGCGTGTCCGAACCGTTTCACCGGGCGTCTCGACTCAGAGCCGATGCAACCCGCGGGACGACCTACGCGTTAATCTGAGGGCGCCACTTATTGTGCGGCGCAACAATGTCAAGTCAAAGCCGCCCACTCGGCGATGAGCCGTGGTGCATCCGCGATGTCCAGTTCGACAATCCAGAGGTCGGGATCGGCCTTTTTGCGCCGGTCGCGATAGGCGGCGCGCGCCGCTTCGCCGCTTCCCGCGGCGGCCCCCACTTCTTCCCAGACATAGCCAGCCGCCATGGCGAAGCGGCGTTCGAGCAGCGGACCGGCGACGCCACGCTCGCTGCACTGGATCAGGATCGCCCCGGCCTGGTCATCGCCCGGGGCGAGGACGGTCGCGAAACCGCCCGCGGCTTCGGTGCGGCGACAAAGCAGGTCGATGAGGAAACGGCTGGTGAGCCGCGTCATGGCAGTCGGTTGCCGGTTTCAGCCACGCTGAAACGAAGCGGCACCGGCCCACTCCACGTCGGTGGGAAAAGGCCTAGGCCGCGTCACGCGTTTCGCCGTCGGCGAGCAGCGCATAAAGGGCCTCGTCGCTCTTGGCGCCGCGCAGGCGGTCGGCGATGGCTTCGTTGCGAAGCATGCGCGAGACCCCCGCGAGCGCCTTCAGATGATCGGCACCGGCGTCGAGCGGCGACAACAGGACGAAGAGCAGGTCGACGGGCAGACCGTCGACCGCCTGGAAATCGATCGGCCGCGCGAGCTGGAGAAACAGCCCGCGCACCCCGGTCAGATCGGCCATCTTGGCGTGCGGCAGCGCGATTCCGCGCCCGAAGCCGGTCGAGCCGAGGCGCTCGCGCTCGAGCAAAGCCTCGCTGACCTCGCCCGAATCGAGCCCGAGCGAGCGCGCAGCGAGGTCGCCGACGAACGGGAAAAGGGCCTTTTTCGAATCAAGCTGGACGTGCGCGCGCACGGTCGCCGGATAGAGAAGGGAAGAAAGGTTCATGCGTCTGGTCAAATCTCAATCAACCCGGCAAAGGCCGAGGTCGCCCCAATTGGCGTGCGATCCATATCGTCGTGACGGCCCCCGCCATCGCGGCCCCGGGTACCATGCTGGTATCGTTGGGCGCGGCCCTTAGGCCGGATGGCAGAGAAAATCCAGTCCTATTGCGGTTCGACCCAGCCGATCGTGCCGTCGGCCCGCCGATAGACCATATTATGCGCGCCGGTCTTGCTGTTCACGAAGAGCAGGGCGTTGGTGTTGCGAAGGTCGAGCATCATCACCGCATCGGACACGCTGCTGTTCGGAATGTCGACGCGCGTTTCGGCGATGATCGCGGGCGCATCCCCTGCATCCTCTTCCTCGCTGCCCGCGTCGAACACGGTGTAGCTGGCGTTGTCCTGGATCTCGTCGATCGTCGGCGACGGCGCGCCGGGGCCGTTGTTGCGGTCCTTGAGGCGGCGCATATAGCGGCGAAGCTGCTTCTCGATGCGTTCCGCCGCGCCCTCGAAGGCGACATGCGCGTCCTGTGCCTGGCCGTGCCCCTTGAGCACCAGCCCCTGCATCACATGCGCGACGATGTCGCACTGGAAACTGTCGTGCGGCCCCTTGCCGAAGGTCGCGTGCGCGCCGATCGCGCGGGAGAAATATTTGTCGGCAATCGCGTTCATTCGATCCGAGACGTGCGACTGCAGCGCTTCGCCGGTTTCGATCTGGTGGCCAGAGACGCGGATTTCCATTTTTCTTCTCCTTCCAGGGTCTCGATGGCGGCGGCCTGAGCCGCCGTCACGGGCTATCGTGCCACAGCGGTTGGGTCAGCTTGGCAACGAACTCTGCATGACGCGCCAGTTCGGCGGGAGTTGCGGCATGCGGACGGGGTTCGCGGAACGCCTGCGGCGTGGCGATGGGTGTGAAGGTGGGCGCGCTCATCGCGGCGCGGGCTTCGGCGGCGAGGCCAAGGCCGAGGCCGATCTGGCGGCCGCCGGTCATCTCGATATAGAGGTGCGCGAGCAGTTCGGCGTCGAGCAGCGCGCCGTGCTTGACGCGGTGGCTGCGGTCGATGCCGTAGCGGGTGCAAAGGGCGTCGAGGCTGTGCTTCGCGCCCGGGTGAAGCTTGCGCGCCATTTGCACCGTGCAGAGCATGCGCGCCATATCGAGCGCGGGGCGCCCTGCGCGCGCGAGCTCGGCGTTGACGAAGCCGAAATCGAACGCCGCGTTGTGCGCGATCAGCGGCGCGTCGCCCAGAAACTCGAGCAGTTCGTCGACGCGGGTCGCGAAGAGCGGCTTGTCCGAGAGAAAGGCGATCGACAGGCCATGCACCGCCTCGGCCGCGGCGGGCATGTCGCGCTCGGGGTTGAAATAGGCGTGGAAATTCCGCCCGGTTTCGCGACGGTCGATCAGTTCGATGCACCCGATTTCGACCAGCCTGTCCCCGGTTCTGGGATCGAATCCCGTGGTCTCCGTATCGAATATAATCTCGCGCATCGAAGCCTCAATCTGGACCCTATCGGGCGCGGAAACAAGAGGCGATGGCGCGAATCTGGCGATGCGTCGCGCTTTTGGGGCGGCCCGTTTCGATGATGAAATCGGCGCGCGCGCGCTTGACGCGGTCGGGAACCTGGAGGCGGCGGATCGCGCGCAGCTTGGCGAGCGTCATCCCCGGCCGGCGCATCACGCGCCTCCGCTGCATCCAGGCGGGCGCCGAGACGACGGCGATCGCGCCGACGCGGCGCCACCCGCCCTTTTCGAAGAGCAGGGGAATGTCGAGGATGACAAGGTCGCGCGCGCGGTGGCGTGCGAGGAAGCGCTTCTGCGCGCGGCCGACCGCGGGATGGACAATCGCTTCCAGGGCGGCGAGTTCGTGCGTGTTGCCAAGCACTTGTGCGCCCAGCTTCTGCCGGTCGACGCCCTTCGGCCCGGTCGTGCCCGGAAAGCGCGCCTCGATCGCGGCGACGAGCGCGCCGCCGGGACCCTGCAACCGGTGGACCTCGGCATCGGCGTCGAACACGGGAATGCCTTCGGCCTCGAACATCTTCGCCGCGGTCGACTTGCCCATGCCGATCGAGCCGGTAAGCCCGAGGAGGAAGGGACGGCGGAGCCGCGAGGCGGGGCGCTTGAAATGGCTCATGCCGTCAGCAGCGCGCGCAATTCCTCGTCGCGTCCCTCGGGCGGCGGCTTGCCGAAGAAGAGCTCGAAGGCAAGCGCGGCCTGGCCGATCAGCATGTCGAGGCCGTCGACGGTGTCGAGTCCGCGCGACTCGGCAGCGGCGAGCAGCCCGGTGCGGAGCGGCGCATAGACGAGGTCGTAGACGATCGCGTCCGCGGGCAAGGGCGAGAGATCGAGCGCGAGCGGCGGCTGGCCCTTCATGCCGAGGCTGCTGCTGTTCACGAGCAGCGCCGCCGGGGGCAGTGCGGCGTCGAGCGCGAGCACCTCGCCCTTGAGCCCGAAGGTCGCGAGCAGGCCCATCGCTTTGAGCGGCGAGCGATTGAGGATCGTGACATGCCCGGCCTTGGCGCGTGCCAGCGCGAAGAGCACCGCGCGCGCCGCGCCGCCGGCACCGATAACGACGACCGGCGCGCCCGCAAGGTCGAGCTCGGCGAGCGGCGCGTAGAAACCCGCGGCGTCGGTGTTGGTGCCGATCAGCGATCCGTCCTTCTGGCGGACGACCGTATTCATCGCGCCGATCGTGCCACGCACGTCGCCGGGGTCGTCGACGAACTCCATCACCGCGAGCTTGTGCGGGATGGTGACGTTGCAGCCGCGCCAGTCGGGATCGGTGCGGCGTTCGGCGATATAGGCCGCGAGATCGCCGGGCTTCACATGCGCGCGGCGGTAATCGCCTTCGAGGCCGAGCGCTTTGAGCCAGAAGCCGTGGATCAGCGGCGATTTCGATTGCGCGATCGGGTCACCGATCACCTCTGCGTAGGGCGTGCTCATGACGCCGCAATCCCGGTCTCGCGCAACCAGGCGAGAAGCCGCAGCATCGGCATGCCGATGATGGTCCAGGGGTCGCCCTCGACCCGTTCGAAGAGTTGCACGCCCGCTCCCTCGATCTCGTAACAGCCGACGGTCCAGCGGATGCTGTCCCATTCGCGCGCGACATAGTCGGCGATGAACGCGTCCGACAAGGGGCGCATCCAGAGCTTCGCCTCGCCGACCGCGCGCCACACCGGCGCGCCGTCGCGCGCGGCGACGACGGCGCTGAACAGCCGGTGGCGGGTGCCCGCCATGCGGCGAAGATGCGACGCGGCCTCGTCGGGGTCGGCCGGCTTCGAGAGCATCGCCCCGTCGTCGAGCGCGAGCGTCGAGTCGGCGCCGAGCACGGTGACGCCGGGGAGGCGCGACGCGATCTTAACCGCTTTCGCTTCGGCGAGCGCGTCGGCGATGTTGCGCGCGCTCTGGCCCTCGGCGCGGAGCGCGGCGGTGAGACCCTCCTCGTCGACATGCGCGGCCGTGGTTTCGAAGACCAGCCCGGCGGCGCGGAGCATCGCGGCGCGGCCGCTGCTTTGCGAAGCGAGCAGGAGCGTCATGCCGCGCTACGGTCCTCGACCAGCTTGATCACCGCCGCGGCGGTTTCCTCGATCGAGCGGCGCGTCACGTCGATCACCGGCCAGCCATTGTCGGCGAACATCCGGCGGGCAAAAGCCAGCTCGGCCTTGACCCGTTCGTCGTCCACATAAGGCGTTTCGGGCGCCTGGTTGAGCGCGAGCAGCCGGTTGCGGCGCACCTGCACCAGCCGGTCGAGCCCCGTGGTCAGCCCGACGACGAGCGGCTTTTTGAGATTGTAGAGCGCGTCCGGCGGCGGCGATTCGGGGACGATCGGGATATTCGCGGTCTTGAAGCCGCGGTTGGCGAGATAGATGCTCGTCGGGGTCTTCGAGGTGCGCGACACGCCCGCGAGCACGATGTCGGCCTGTTCCCAATTTTCCCAGCCGATGCCGTCGTCGTGCGCGACGGTGAACTGGATCGCCTCGACGCGCGCGAAATAAGCGGCGTCGAGCTGGTGCTGACGTCCCGGCCGCGCCTTCGCCTCCTGGCCGAGCATCTGCGACAGCGCGTCGGTGACCGCGTCGAGCGCCGCGACGAGCGGCAGGTCGCGCGCGCGGGCGCGCCGCTCGAGGCTGACGCGCAGATCGCCGTTGACGAGGGTGAAGAGGATCATGCCGGGGCTGGCCTCGACCTCGGCCATGATGCGGTCGAGATGCGATTCCGAGCGCACCATCGGCCAGAAGTGGCGCACCACCTCGACATCGTCGAACTGCGCGATCGCGGCCTTGGCGATATTTTCGAGCGTTTCGCCCGTGGAATCGGATATGAGGTGCAAGTGGAGCCGGCCCATGATGGCACTTGGGGCAAAGGCGCGGGGAAAGGCAAGCGGGGAAGGTAGGGGTTGGGGTTGCGACCGTTTGATCCTCGCTGCGGCAAAGCGGTGGGGAGGATACGATGCCCAAACTCCATCTGTGGATAAGTTTCCGGACAAGCGCAGGGGTAGAATCGGGACGGTGTATTCATCCCCGGCCGCGTCGATTCCGCCCCAAGGCTTGTCCACAGCATGGGTTTCTTATCCACAGGCTGTGAATAGTGGGGACGGGCCTGTCCGACTCCGCGTCGAAGAAGGAGCCTGGCCGAGTCAAGCTGTTGGCAAAGGCGGCGGCGCTGCCTAAAGCCGCCTTCTTCGCCCGCCAACAAACCACCACCATATTCTTATATATTATTATGGAAGAGAAAGAGGGACCACCGATGGCGTCACACAAAGCCTTGCTCGCGACGCTGCGCGGGGTGCGGCAGGATCGCCCGCCGCTGTGGCTGATGCGCCAGGCGGGGCGGTACCTGCCCGAATATCGCGCGCTGCGGGAGACCAAGGGTGGCTTCCTCGAGCTCTGCTACGATCCCGAGGCCGCGGCCGAAGTGACGCTGCAGCCGATCCGGCGCTTCGGCTTCGACGGCTCGATCCTCTTTTCGGACATCCTCGTCGTCCCGCACGCGCTCGGCCAGCATCTGTGGTTCGAGGCAGGCGAGGGGCCGCGGCTCGCGCCGCCGCTGGTCGACAGCGCGCTCGCCTCGCTCGAGGCGGCGCACCAGCGGCTCGATCCCGTCTATGCGACCGTCGCGCGCGTCGCCGCGGCGCTGCCCCCCGAGACGACCTTCCTCGGCTTTGCGGGGAGCCCCTGGACCGTTGCGACCTATATGGTGGCGGGGCAGGGGTCGAAGGACCAGGCCGCCGCGCGGCGTATGGCGTTCGGCGATCCCCAAGGCTTCCAGGCGATCGTCGACGCGATCATCGACCTCAGCGTCACCTATTTGTCGGGCCAGATCGAACAGGGCGTCGAGGCGGTGCAATTGTTCGACAGCTGGGCGGGCAGCCTCAGCCCCGCGCAGTTCGAACGCTGGGTGATCGCGCCCAACGTCGAGGTGATCCGCCGGCTGAAGGCCCTGCATCCCGACACGCCGGTGATCGGCTTTCCGAAGGGCGCGGGGAGCAAGCTGCCCGCCTATGCAAAGGAGGCCGGCGCCGACGCGATCGGGCTCGACGAGACGGTCGATCCGGCCTGGGCCGATGCCAATCTGCCGGCGCATCTGCCGGTGCAGGGCAATCTCGACCCGCTCGCGCTCGTCGCGGGGGGCGAAGCGCTCGATAATGCGATCGACCGCATCCTTGCAGCCTTCCCCTCGCGTCCCCATATTTTCAATCTCGGCCATGGCATCGTGCCCGACACGCCGATTGCGCATGTCGAGCGATTGATCAAACGCGTGCGGGGATAGGCATGGACTTGGCGGGCTTTTTGGGATCGGCGACCCTGTGGGTCAAAGCGGCCCATGTGATCTTCGTGATTTTCCTGATGGCCGGCCTGTTCATGTTGCCGCGCTTTTTCGTCTATCATCATCAATGCGCGGTCGGGTCCGACGAGGACAAGAAGTGGATCGATCGCGAGCGGCGGTTGCTCCGCATCATTCTCGATCCTTCGCTGACGATCGTCTGGATCCTCGGGCTCATGCTCGCCTTCAACGGCGGTTATTGGAGCGAGCCCTGGTTCCTGATCAAATTCCTGCTCGTGTTCGGCCTGTCGGGCTATCATGGCTGGATGGCCGGCTATGCCAAGAAACTCGCCAGGGGCGAGCGCCCGATGGCCGAAACGCGGCTGCGCTTGCTGAACGAGGTCCCCGGGGTCGCCGCGGCGATCATCGTGATCCTCGCGGTCGTCCGCCCCTTCTGACCCCTCTGCCGGGCGCAGCCGCGATTGACTTGGCTGACCGCCGGTTATAGGGGCCGATCAATCCCGCTTCCGGGCGGGCGGCGCGCCTTCGCGTCGAGCTATCAGTAACGGTCGTCCCACGGCCGGATAGGCACCAGCCGGTGCAACGAACTTAGTCCCGATATCTCCCTGAATTCATACCCGGAATCTATCCATGCATCTCAAAGAACTCAAAACCAAGTCGCCCGCGCAACTCGTCGAAATGGCCGAGGAACTGGGCGTCGAGGGCGCGTCGACGCTGCGCAAGCAGGACCTGATGTTCTCGATCCTGAAGGAACTCGCCGAAGAGGGCGAGGAAATCATCGGGTCGGGCACGATCGAGGTTCTCCCGGATTCGTTCGGTTTCCTGCGCTCGCCCGACGCCAATTATCTCGCGGGTCCCGACGACATCTATGTCTCGCCGAACCAGGTCCGCAAATATGGCCTGCGCACCGGCGACACCGTCGAGGGCGAGATCCGCGCGCCGCGCGACGGCGAGCGTTATTTTGCGCTCACGCGGCTGATCAGCGTCAATTTCGACGATCCCGACGTCGTGCGTCATCGCGTCAATTTCGACAATTTGACGCCGCTCTATCCGAACCAGAAGCTTTCGCTCGACACCGTCGACCCGACGGTCAAGGACAAGTCGGCGCGCGTCATCGACCTCGTCAGCCCGCAGGGCAAGGGCCAGCGCGCGCTGATCGTCGCGCCGCCGCGCACCGGCAAGACCGTGCTGCTGCAGAATATCGCCAAGGCGATCACCGACAATCATCCCGAAGTGTACCTCATCGTCCTGCTGGTCGACGAGCGGCCAGAGGAAGTCACCGACATGCAGCGCAGCGTGAAGGGCGAGGTCGTTTCCTCGACCTTCGACGAACCCGCGACGCGCCATGTCCAGGTCGCCGAGATGGTGATCGAAAAGGCCAAGCGCCTGGTCGAGCACAAGAAGGATGTCGTCATCCTGCTCGACTCGATCACGCGCCTCGGCCGCGCCTACAACACCGTCGTCCCCTCGTCGGGCAAGGTGCTGACCGGCGGTGTCGACGCCAACGCGCTGCAGCGCCCGAAGCGCTTCTTCGGCGCCGCGCGCAACATCGAGGAAGGCGGCTCGCTCTCGATCATCGCCACCGCGCTGATCGACACCGGCAGCCGAATGGACGAGGTCATCTTCGAAGAATTCAAGGGCACGGGTAACTCCGAAATCGTGCTCGACCGCAAGGTCGCCGACAAGCGCATCTTCCCGAGCCTCGACGTCGGCAAGTCGGGCACGCGCAAGGAAGAACTGCTTGTCGAGAAGGACAAGCTGTCGAAAATGTGGGTGCTGCGCCGCATCCTCATGCAGATGGGCACCGTCGACGCGATGGAATTCCTGCTCGACAAGATCAAGGATTCGAAGACCAACGAGGATTTCTTCGACAGCATGAACCAGTAAGGTCGCTGGACAAGAGGCGGTGGCCATCGCATCTCTGGCGCATGTCCGATGATGCGATGGTTCCGATCGCCGATCTCCTGAGCCGCGGCGAGGCGCTGACCGTCGCCGCTATGCTCGATGCCGCGGGGATCATCGTTCATGTCGGCGGCGAATATTATGCGGGCACCACCCTCAACATCGTGGCCATAGGTGGCTTTCGACTGACGGTTCCAGCGTCGCAACATGGCGACGCGAGCGCGGTCCTGCGCGAATTTGCCGCCGAGCCGGGCGAATTTGTCGAGGATTTGCGGCGCCGGACTATCAAGGTCCTGGCCATTGTGTGGCTCACCATCGGCGTGCCTCTGGCCTTCATCAACATGCAGGCCGGGAACGGCGTCGTGGCCATGGTAATGGGCTTGATGGCGCCGATGACGACGCCGGCGTCGCCGCAGGGGCGCGGCGATTATTATCTGGCCGCCGCGCCAGTCGATTGAACCCCGCCCGGGCGTCCCCATCTGGATATCATGCCCGCTCTCCACATGACCCGCGTCGCGGTCGGCTGTTCCGATTATGCCGCGCTCGCCGCACGTATCGCGTCGCGCGCCGAAAGCGGCGAGGTGCGCTTCACGACGCGGTTCAAGCCGAAGCGCGCCGACGAGCTGGTCGGCGGCAAGCTGCATTTCATCGTCAAGCATATGCTCGTCGGGCGCGTCGAGATATTGCGCTTCGATGACCGCGACGACGGGCGGATCGACATCGTCTGTGCCGCGACGCTCGAGCGCATCCATCCGCAGCCCAAGCGCGCGCACCAGGGCTGGCGCTATCTGGCCGATGCCGACGCGCCCAAGGGGGTCGAGGATAGCAGCGGGATCGGCGCACTGCCGCCCGAGCTGTATCGCGAACTCGCCGAGCTGATGCTGATCTAGCTTGCCTGGGCAGCGAGCATCTCGCCCATTTTCTCCCAGACCTTGTTGATCGCCTTGAGCGGGCGTACCATCACTTTGAAATCGCTTATCTTTCCGTCCTCATTCCAGCGGATGATGTCGACGCCGTTGATCTGGATGCCGTCGAGCTCGCTCTGGAACTCGATCATCGCCTGGTCGCCGTCGACGATTTCGCGCAGATAGCGGAAATTCTCGCCGCCGAGCACATGGCTGGCGGCGTGTAGATAGGCGAAGACCTTGTCGCGACCCGCCTGCGGCGTGTGGACGACGGGCGAATGGAAGACCGCATCCTCGGCGAGCTGCTCGCGCAAGGCCTGCGGATCGCCGCCGCCTGCCATATAGGCGTGCCAGGCGGCGAGGCCGGAATGAGCGGTCATGCCAGATGCTCCGCGAAGAAGGCGCGGGTGCGGCCGTCGGCGAGCTGCGCGCCTTCCTCGTTGCGGCGATTGCCCGTCGTGGCGGCGAACCCATGGTCGAGGCCGGCATAGTCGTGAAGCGTGACCTTCGGGTGCGGGTCGAGGCCGTCATGGATGCGCTTTTGGGCATCATGGTCGACCAGATGGTCCGCGGTCGGGATATGGAGCATCAGCGGATGCGCGATGGCGTGGCTTTCGTTCAGCATCTGGTCGATCATGACGCCATAATAGCCGACCGAGGCGTTCACGTCGGTGCGCGCCGCGGCCAAATAGGCGAGGCGCCCGCCGAGGCAGAAGCCGACGCAGCCGACCTTCGCCGCGCCCTGGCCGTGCAGCCATTTGATCGCCGCTTCGATGTCCCTGACCCCGTCGTCGGCGTCGTACTGGCCGAAATAGCCGAAGGCTTCCTGCAGTTCGGCTTCGACGTCGGGATTGAGCTCGACCCCCGGGGCGAAGCGCCAGAAGATGTCGGGCGCGATCGCGAGATAGCCTTCGGCCGCCCAATCGTCGCATTTCTTGCGGATGCCCGCATTCACCCCGAAAATCTCGGGAATGACGATGATCGCGCGCGAGCTGTCGGCCTCGGGGCGCGCGACATAAGCGGGGATTTCCCCTTCGCCGTCGAGCGCGGGGATGGTCGTGTTGGTCGCGGACATTCGGAGGCTCTCCTGACTCTTGCTTCTTGGCGGTGAAAGCGCGAAGCTAGCGGCCACGGCGGCGCGGCTCAAGCGCGCGCGTGAGGCTTTTTGCGGGGCGGAGACCGGCGATGAAATTCAATATCGAGATCGATTGCACCCCCGAGGAAGCACGGCGGCTGGTCGGGCTGCCCGACCTCGAGCCGCTGCACGAGATCTATTTGAGCCGCGTCAAGGAGTTGATGGCGAAGGGCATCACCCCCGACATGGTCCAGACGATGGTCAAGAGCTGGGTGCCGATGGGCGAAAGCGGGCTGGGGCTCATCCAGTCGCTGATGAGCCAGTTCGGCGGCGGACTGATGAGCAGCGCGGGCAAGGCGGCCGATGCCGACGACAAGTCCGCGAAGGGACGCAAGAGCTGAACCCAGGCGAGGCGAACGACACGATCTTTGCGCTGTCGAGCGGAATGCCGCCGGCGGCGATCGGCGTCGTGCGCGTGAGCGGCCGGCGCGCCGGCGCGGCGCTGGAAGCCCTGGCGGGGAGACTGCCCGCGCCGCGGCGGGCGTCGCTGGCCGAGCTCAAGGATGCGGACGGCGCACCGCTGGACCGGGCGCTGCTGCTGTGGTTTCCGGGGCCGGCAACGGCGACGGGCGAGGATCTGGCCGAGCTGCACCTCCATGGCGGGCGTGCCGTCGTGGCGGCGGTCGAGGCGGCGCTCGCGGCGCTGCCCGGATTGCGGCGAGCGGAGGCGGGGGAGTTCACGCGGCGCGCCTTCGACAATGGGAGGATCGACCTTGCCGAGGCCGAGGGGCTCGCCGATCTGCTCGCGGCCGAGACCGAAAGCCAGCGTGTGCAGGCGATGGCGATGGCGAGCGGGCATGTGTCGCGCGCGGTTGAGGCGTGGCAGGACCGGCTGCTGGGGTCGATGGCGGGGGCCGAGGCCGAGCTCAATTTCGCCGACGAGGATGATGTCGAAGTCGGCGAAGCCGTCGCGCAGCGGTTGCGCTCGGGCATGGCTGGTTTGGCGGTCGAGCTCGGCGAATGGCTGGCGCGGCCCGCGGCCGAGGTGATCGCCGAGGGGCTGTCGGTGGTGATCGCGGGGCCACCGAATGCTGGTAAATCTACCCTTATCAATGCCTTAGCGAAGCGAGAACTCGCGATCGTGTCGCCGGTGGGGGGGACGACGCGCGACGTGATCGAGACCGCGCTGGCGCTCGACGGGATCGCGATGCGCTTTTCGGATACGGCCGGGCTGCGCGCCGAAAGTGTCGATGCGATCGAGATGATCGGGATCGACCGCGCGAAGGCGGCGGTCGAGACGGCGGATATCTTGCTGTGGCTGGGGCCGCGGAGGGAAGCGCCCGATCATCCACGGACGATCCTGATTGCGGCGCAGGCCGATCGCTGGAAGGGCGATGCCGCGGCCGAAGCCGAGGCGGCGCATTGCGACCTGGCGCTTTCGGCGGCGACGGGCGAGGGGATGGATAAGCTCCACCGCATGATCGTCGGGATGGCGCGCACCTTACTGCCGCGCGAGGGCGAGGCGGCGCTGCGCCGGCGACAGCGCGACGCGCTCGCCGAGGCAAAGGCGTGGCTCGAGGTCGAGCCCCGATCGCGCGAGGCGGGCGACCTGATTCTCCTCGCCGAACGGCTGCGGCTGGCAGGGCGCGCACTCGACCGGATCACCGGAAGGGCGGGGGTCGAGGAGATGCTCGACGCCCTGTTCGGACGTTTCTGCATCGGAAAATGATGTATGAGAACAAAAGCGGTAGCCACGATATGTAGGTGGTCTGTCCTAGCCGACCCCCTACATGAAGAATCGCCTTGACTCCGCCAACCGCTTAATTCAGCCTTAACGATGACGTCTGAATCGAAGAAGCCGCCGCGGGCGGCCACCCACGACGGCTTCTGATTCCGGCTTCCGCGTTCTCAAGCCGAGTGCGGAAATCGTAGTCGTATTGACTCGGGGATAATGAATCTCCGTCGACTCGCTGTCAAGCTCGGCTTTTTTCTAGCTTGCCATAGAAAGGGCGAGTCATGTCAGTATATGTAGTTACGTACGACCTTCACAAACAGGGTCAGAATTATGCCTGTTTGACGAAGAAGCTCAAGTCATATCCCGTTCACTGGCATGCGCAGGGATCGGTGTGGTTTATTGAAACCACGCAGACTGCCGTTCAGGTGCGTGACGGTCTCACACCCTGTTTGGATGCAAACGACAAACTTATTGTTGCTCGTCTTTCGGGTGAAGCCGCTTGGACGGGCTACGGCGAAGACGTTTCGACTTGGCTCAAGGGCCGGTTGAACGCGCAGTTCGCACACTAGCGTGGCGACGGGGGAAGGCGATCGCTTTCCCCCGTTGAAGTACATGAGCGTTTCACGTGGAACATCAGCAACGTTTTGACGCTTCTGTGTGGGCTGTGTAAACGCCGCCACAATCATGCACAGCAGCACAATATATGATGTCATCGTCGTCGGCGGTGGGCACGCCGGGACCGAGGCCGCCGCCGCTGCGGCTCGGCTCGGCGCACGGGTCGCGCTCGTCAGTTTCGATCCCGCGCTGATCGGGACGATGTCGTGCAACCCGGCGATCGGGGGTCTCGGCAAGGGGCATCTGATGCGCGAGGTCGATGCGCTCGACGGCTGGATGGCGCGCGCCGCCGACGCGGCGGCGATTCATTACCGCATGCTCAACGCGTCGAAGGGCGCAGCGGTGCAGGGGCCGCGTGTCCAGGCCGACCGCAAGCTCTATCGGCGGGCGATCCAGCATCTGCTCGCCGCCGAAGAGGCGATCACCGTTGTTGAGGGCGAGGCGGCGGCGCTGATCCTGTCCGAGGATGGTTCGCGTGTCGCGGGTCTCGAACTGGGTGACGGGACAAGGCTGGCGGCCGGGGCAGTCGTGCTCGCGACGGGGACCTTCCTTGGCGGGCGGCTGTTCCGCGGCGAGGAGCGGATGGAGGGTGGGCGTATCGGCGAAGCCGGGGCGCATCGGCTCGCGCAGCAGCTCCGCAGTGCCGACCTGCCGATGGCGCGGCTCAAGACCGGAACGCCGCCGCGGCTCGACGGACGGACGATCGACTGGGCGCGGCTGGCCGAACAGCCGTCGGACAGCGCCGAGGGCGCGAACTGGACCTGTTCCACGTGGAACAATCGCCGGACGGTGCCGCAGATTTTCTGCGCTATCACGCGCACCAACGCCGAGAGCCACGCGATAATCGCGGCGAATCTCCACCGCTCGCCCTTGTTCACCGGGGCGATCGCCGCGGCGGGGCCGCGTTACTGCCCGTCGATCGAGGACAAGATCCACCGCTTCGCGGACCGCGACGGGCATCAGGTGTTTCTGGAGCCCGAGGGGCTCGATTCGCAGCTCGTCTACCCGAACGGCATTTCCACCTCGCTCCCCGCCGATGTGCAACTCGCGATGCTGCGCACCATGGAAGGGCTCGAGGCGGTCGAGATGACCGTTCCGGGCTATGCCGTCGAATATGACCATATCGACCCGCGCGCGCTCGACCGGACGTTGCAGGTGCGCGCGATCGGGGGACTTTATTGCGCCGGGCAGATCAACGGCACCACCGGTTATGAGGAAGCGGCGGCGCAGGGGCTGGTCGCGGGGGCCAATGCGGCGCTCGCGGTGCAGGGGCGCGAGCCGCTGATCCTCGACCGCTCCATATCCTATATCGGGGTGATGGTCGACGACCTGGTGTTGCAAGGGGTGACCGAGCCGTACCGCATGCTCACCGCGCGCGCCGAATATCGGCTCCGGCTGCGGGCTGACAATGCGGCGACGCGGCTGACGCCCAAGGGCATCGCGCAGCGGCTGGTGCGGCCGGCGACCGCGGCGCTGTTCGAAGCGCGCATGGCCGAGCGGGCGCGGGCGGCGGCGTTGCTCGAGGCGCCGGTCAAGACCGGGGATTATACGGCGATCGGGCTCCCTCTGCCCGGCGATGGCGCAGCGCGGCGGCGGATTGACCTGTTGCGCTTTCCCGAAGTCACTATGGTCGAGCTGGCTTTGCTCGCGCCCGAGCTGGATGCGATCGACGCGACCATTCTCGCCGAGCTGGCCGAGGATGCGCATTATGCGCCCTATATCGCGCGGCAGGAGGCCGAGTTGCGCTCGCTGGCGGCGAACGAAGCGATATTGCTCGACCCGGCGCTCGATTATGCCGCGATCGGCGGGCTGTCGCGCGAGATGGTCGAACGGCTGACCAGGGCGCGGCCCGAGACGCTGGGACAGGCGGGGCGCATCGATGGCGTGACCCCGGCGGCGCTGACCGCAATATTGGTGCACAGCAAGCGGCGGGCGGCTTAGCTGACGAATCCGCGAGGAAGCGATCCAGCTTTTGGGCTGGCGAGGAACTTATCGTCGTGTCACTTTGCTTCGCATGCGGGTTGTTGAAACATTCGAGGTTCAGCGTGGACTAATCATCGCTGTCGATGTGTGTACCGATCTGCCGGTTAGGAAACGACTGAAGGCTGTTGTCACTCGGGAAGATGGCACGACAATTTCAGCAGATGCCTTCAAGGAGTGGCTGTTACGGCGTGATCACACGCCGCCGGACTCCGAAGCCTTTCTGTTACGAGGGCTGCGGAAGGTAGATGTCTCGTTGGGTAGCAATATCGCAATTGAGGTATGGGCACCTCAGTTAGGAAGAGCACATTCGTCGGGGGTGGCAGACCAGTTTCAGGCGCTAGGCTGGACCCTCGCGAGGGAGTTTCGCGTTGGCGACAAGGACGAGCCTTACGAATATCTGTTTGAGTGGCATGGCGACGGTCAGGCCATATATCCGGCAAGCAGAAAGTAGCTGCTGCCGAGTTCCCGACTTCAATAGCGGTGCGGCTCTGCGCTCTTTGTGTCTTTCTGAAAATTCCGGGATGTCCCCCATCTCTTCGTGACCTTGCGCCGCTGCGTGAGGCTTTCAAAATTTCTCGCAAAGGCGCAAAGGCACAAAGAAGGATAAGCCCGCGGTGCGGGGAAGGTGAAAGAGCGACGTGGCGGACGGCGGGCTATTGGACAATGAAGGCGCTGCGCGCGACTGGCTGGAGCAGGCGTTTGCGCCGACCGCCGCGCAATGGGTGCGGCTCGAGCGTTTTGCGGCGATGTTGGTGGCCGAGAATGCGCGGCAGAATCTGATCGCGGCGTCGACGATCCCGACGCTTTGGGTGCGGCACATCGCCGATAGCGCGCAGCTGCTTGCGCTCGATCCCGACGGCGAGGGCTTTTGGGTCGATCTGGGTAGCGGGCCGGGGTTGCCGGGGCTGGTCGTCGCGATCCTGTCCGGGCGGCCGATGCTGCTCGTCGAATCGCGCAAGCGGCGGTGCGAGTTTCTGCGCGCCGTCGCGGATGAGCTGGAGCTCGGCCATGTCGAAGTCGCCGAGGCGCCGCTCGAGCGCGTCGAAACGCGGCGCGCGGGGACGATCAGCGCGCGCGCCTTTGCGCCGCTTGACAAGCTGATCGACTTATCCGCGCGTTTTTCCACCGAATCGACGCGCTGGCTGCTGCCAAAAGGGCGAAACGCGGTTAAGGAACTGGCGTTGCTGCCGCCGCCGTGGCAGACAATGTTTCACGTGGAACAGAGCCGCACCGACGCCGACAGCCAGATTTTGGTCGGAATCGGAAAAATCGTGACAAAACAGCGAGGAAAATGATGATCCGCATCGCCGTGGCGAACCAGAAGGGCGGGGTCGGCAAGACGACGACCGCGATCAACCTGGCCACCGCGCTCGCGGCGACGGGCTGGCGCACGCTGATCATCGACCTCGATCCGCAGGGCAATGCCTCGACCGGGCTCGGGATCAAACAGGCGCAGCGCGAGCTGTCGAGTTATGAATTGTTGCGCGGCGACGCGACGGTCGCCGAATGCGCGATCCCGACCGCGGTGCCGCGGCTCGACATCGTCGCGGCGACGGTCGACCTGTCGGGCGCCGAGATCGAGCTGATCGAGTTTCAGGACCGGCTGCAGCGGCTGCAGCAGGCGCTGTCGGACGCCGAGGCGGGGCAGTGGGACATCTGCCTGATCGACTGTCCGCCGTCGCTGGGCATGCTGACCCTGAACGCGCTCATCGCCGCCGAATCGCTGATCGTGCCGCTGCAGTGTGAATTTTTCGCGCTCGAGGGGCTCAGCCAGTTGCTCACCACGGTCGAGCGCGTGCGCGAGCGCTTCAACCAGAAGTTGTCGATCCTGGGGGTCGCGCTCACCATGTTCGACCGGCGCAACCGGCTGACCGACCAGGTGTCGGACGATGTCCGCGAGGTGCTGGGCCCGGTGGTGTTCGAGACGGTGATCCCGCGCAACGTCCGGCTGTCCGAAGCGCCGAGCCATGGGCTGCCGGCGCTGATCTACGATCATCGCTGCCCCGGATCGATGGCCTATATCGCGCTGGCGCGCGAACTGATCGATCGGCTCCCGAATGTGCGTAAGGCTGCATAAATGGCTGATAATAAAGATGAAACTGGCGTTTCTCCGGCAGCCCCCGCGAAAAAGCGGCCGTCGGGGCTGGGGCGCGGGCTGAACGCGCTGTTCGGCGATGCGGCGGTCGAGGCGCCGGTGCTCGCGAGCCCGGGCGGCGCGGCGAAGGTATCGGCGCCGGCTTCGGGCGACGCGGTGCAGCATGTGCCGGTGGGGGCGATTCGCCCGCTGCCGGGCCAGCCGCGGCGCCATTTCGACGAAGGCGCGATCGCCGAGCTCGCCGATTCGATTGCCGCAAGGGGACTGCTCCAGCCGATCATCGTGCGTGCGGCGCCGGATGGCGATGGCTATCAGCTCGTCGCGGGCGAGCGGCGCTGGCGCGCGGCGCAGCGGGCCGGCCTGCACGCGATCCCCGCGCTGGTGCGCGCGCTCGACGATGCGGCGACCTATGAGATCGCGCTGGTCGAGAATATCCAGCGGCAGGACCTCAACGCGATCGAAGAGGCGGGCGCCTATCGCAAGCTGATCGAGGATTTCGGGCACAGCCAGGAGGCGCTCGCCAAGCTGGTCGGCAAGTCGCGCAGCCATGTCGCGAATCTGATGCGGCTGCTCGACCTGCCCGCCAGCGTCCAGGCGCTGGTCGGCGACGGGTCGCTGGCGATGGGGCATGCGCGCGCGCTAATCGGCGCCGACGGGGCCGAGGCGATCGCGCGCAAGGTGGTCAAGGAAGGCCTGTCGGTGCGCGCGGTCGAGGCGCTGGTCCGCGCGGAGAAGGGCGGCGGGCGCAAGGCGCCGATCGAGTATAAGAGCATCGACGGCGGGCGCGATCCCGACATCGTCGCGGTCGAGCGCCATTTGTCCGAACTGCTCGGCATCGGGGTCGCGATCCAGTACGCCGGCGGGGGCAAGGGCGCGCTGACGCTCAAATTCGCCTCGCTCGACCAGCTCGACATGATCTGCCAGCGATTGTCCGGCGAATCGATCTGATTCGGCGCCCATGGGTGCGCGAATCGCGGACTTAATCTGTGCCGCTTCGGGCCGTTAAAGAGACAAGACGGTCCCCGCCGTCACCCAGAAACAGCGCCAAGGCGCTGATTTCGCCTGCTTTCCATGGGAAATGCGGGCCAATTCCTAATGTGCCGTTAACCATGGTTGTTGGGCAAAGGCTGAACGGGTGCGCCGTAGAAGGGCGTCAGCGAATGGGGTGGGATTTCCATTTGCCTTCTGACTGTTCAAGGGACCAAATCATATGCGCACCATTGGAATGAAGCGCGCCCTGCTGGGCGCCGCGATTGCTGCCCTCGCCATGAACGCCTCGGCGGCGCATGCGGCGTCGGCCACGGGTACGGCGAAGGCGAAGATCCTGCGCCAGATCACGCTCACCAACACCAGCGACCTGCAGTACGCCACGGTCATCAGCGGCGCGACGGCCTCGACCGTCGCGGTGTCGACCTCGGGTGCCGCGACCTGCGGCGCGGGCCTGACCTGCACTGGCACGACGAGTGCGGCCAATTTCAACATCGCCGGCACTTCGGGTGCGGTGGTGCTGGTCGGCGGCGATTCGTCGGTGACGCTCAACGGTTCGCTCGGCGGCACGATGTCGTCGACGCTGACCTATTCGGCGAGCAACGTGACGCTGACCGCGACCGGCGGTAGCTTCCAGGTCGGCGGCACGCTGAGCGTCGGCGCCAACCAGACGGCGGGCGACTATTCGGGGACGTTCAACGTCACCGCCAACTACCAGTAAGCCCTTATTGGGTGGGGGGTCCGGCGAGCGTTCGCGTTCGCCGGCCAAAAAAAAGGGTCGTCGGGGTACCAGCCCCCGGCGGCCCTTTTTCTTGTTCCGGCTGACGCCGGAAGGCGGTGCCGGCCCGCCCCGTCCCGGCTTCCCATAGGATATTCGCGGAGGGCGACCAGGAGGGGGAACGAACCGGCACCGCATGGTTAGCGAAATATCAACCATGTTGGCGCAACAGGGAGGGGACTGCCGGGCGGTGTGGGCCGACCGGTTTCCTAAATGGTGGGGACCATTTCATGTTGCGATTTCTGAAGGGCTTCGGCCTGTTTTCGGCGGCCGTGCTCGGGGCCGCCGCTTCGCCTGCCAATGCCGCGGGCGACCTGCTCGTCGCGCCGACGCGCGTCGTGCTCGACGGATCGCGCGGGACCGAGGTGGTACTGAACAATATCGGCAGCGCGCCCGCGACCTATCGCATCAGTCTCGAGATCAAGCGCATGACCGCCTTGGGCGGGCTCGACGAGATCGAAGAGGCCGACGCGAACGCGGCAGAAAAGGCCGCGCTGGCGATGATCAGCTTCAACCCGCGCCGCGTTACCCTGCCGCCGAACCAGCCGCAGGTGATCCGCGTCGGGGTGCGCGTGCCCGAGGGCACGCCGGCGGGCGAATATCGCGCGCACATGCTGTTCCGCGCGGTGCCCGATGCCGCGCCGGCGACCGATCCGGCCAAGCCGGTGACGAGCGGCGTGTCGATCGCGCTGACCCCGATCTATGGCATCACCATCCCCGTGATCGTGCGGGTGGGCGAACTCGGCGCGAGCGCGCAGATCGGCGAGGCGCGCGTCGAGGAGACGGTCGATGGCCCCGCCTTCGCCTTCGACCTTACGCGCTCGGGCAATCGTTCGGTCTATGGCGATATCGAGGTGACACGGCCGGGGCTCGCCGAGCCGTTGCTGCTCGCGCGCGGCATCGCGGTCTATCCCGAGGTCGGGCAGCGCAAGGTGTCGCTGCGTGTCCCCGCCGAGCTGGCGGCGCAGCTGAAGGGGCCGGTGAAAATCCGCTACAGCGAGGACCGCGAGGTCGGCGGCGGCACGATCGACGAGGCCGACAGGGTGGTGAAATGAGCCAAGGGTAGGCGATCATAAGGGCGCCGCGATGCTGCGCGCGCTTCTGAAAGGATTTCTCCCGGCCGTCCTGGCCGGGCTGGCGCTGGCCGGGCTCGTCCCGACCAGCGCCCATGCCGATGAAAAAGCGGACGTTTTCGACGGGTGGAAACCCAATGAGGACGACAGCTGGCTGTTCGACGTCCGATCGGGGCAATATCGCCTCGGTGACGGGGTGCGCGGCTACCAGACCCCGTCGGGGGTGTGCGTCGACCTGGCCGATGTCGTGCTGGCGCTCGACCTGCCGGTGCGCGTCGACAAGAAGTTGCGCCGCGCAACCGGCTGGGTGTTCGACGAGCGCCGTAGCCTGACGATCGACCGCGACGCAGGTGAGGTGCGCAGCGGCAGCCGCAGTTTCCCGATCGGCGCCAGCGCGATCCGCGACACCGCGGCGGGCTGGTGCGTCGATGCGAAGCAGCTCTCGGCCTGGCTCGACCTGCCGCTCGTCCCCGACCTGTCGAACGCGGTGCTGCGCATCGAGTCGAAGGAGAAACTGCCCTTCCAGCTCGCCGCCGAACGGCGCGCGCGCGCGGCGGGGATCAAGCCGGCGGCGCAGTTCGACCTCGCGAGCCTGCCGCAGGCGTCGCGGCCGTACAGCATGTGGGCGACGCCCTCGGTCGACGTCGTCGCCTCGCTCGGCGCGGTGTCGGACAAGCGCGGCGGCGACTATGTCCAGGCGCGCTACGAAGTCTTCGCGGCGGGCGAGGTGCTCAAGCACAGCTTCGACGCGCGCTTGTCGTCGGACAATGAAGGCGCGCCAGACAGTTTGCGCATGCGGCTCTATCGCACCGATCCGCAGGGCAATCTGCTCGGTCCGTTGAAGGCGACGCATTATGCCGTGGGCGATGTCAGCCTGCTGTCGACGGGGCTGGTCGCGCAATCGGCGCCGGGACGCGGCGCAGTGCTGACCAATCGCCCGGTCGAGCGCCCCGACGCCTTCGACAAGACCAGCTTTCGTGGCGATTTGCCCGCGGGCTGGGACGCCGAGCTCTATCGCAACGGACAATTGCTCGCCTTCACCAGCCCCGATACCTCGGGGCGCTACGAATTTCTCGACGTGCCGCTGCAATATGGCTCGAACCGCTTCGAGATCGTGCTCTATGGCCCGCAGGGGCAGATCCGGCGCGAGATCAAGCAGTTGCAGGTCGGCCTCGATTCGATCCCGCCGCAGCAGACCTGGTATTGGGCGGGCTTCGCGCAGGAAAATGCCGACCTGATCGAGTTCGGCAACCGCCGGCGCGGGCCGTTCCGGAGGGGCTGGCGCGGGACGCTGGGGATCGAGCGCGGGCTCGACGCGCGGACGTCGGTCGCGGCCTATGCGCACAGCCTGGTGATCGAAAATGTCAGGCGCAACTATGGCGAAGTCGCGCTGCGGCGTTCGATCGGGCCGACCTTGCTCGAAGTTGCCGGGAGCTATGCCGATGACGGGGGCGGGGCGGTACGTGCGGGGTGGCTTGCGGCATTCGGGGAGACCTATGTCCGCGCCGAGGCGATGCGCGGCTGGGGCGGCTTCACGTCGGACCGGTTCGTCGGCAATATCAACGGGCTGTACCAGCTTTCGGTCGACCAGTCGGTCAAGCTGGGGCGGACGATATTGCCGCTGCATTTCGATCTGCGGCACGTCGACCGCAACTCGGGGATCCAGAGCCTCGAGGCCTCGGCGCGCGCGTCGGCCAGCTTTCGCGCGCTGACCTTCACCGGGCAGCTCGACTGGACGCGGACCAAAGTGCCGATCGGCCCCGATCCGCCCGACAATGTCGCCGCGACCCTGCTGGCCAATGCGCGCATCGGGCGCGTGCGTCTCCGCGGCGAGGCGCGCTTTGCGCTGTCGGGCGCCAATGCCGATTCGCGCGCGACGGTGATCGCCGAATGGGCAGGCAAGCACGACGCCGAATGGCGCGCCGAGCTGGGCTATGACAAGGGGCTCGATCGCGGGCGCGCGGGCATCGGATATACCCGCCGTTTCAAGGCGTTGCAGCTCACCGGTTTCGGCGAGGTGGCGACCGACGGCTCGGTCGCGGCGTCGCTGTCGCTCGCCTTCAGCTTGGGACCCAAACCGCGGACGAGCGCGGGCACGGAGGGCGGCTGGCGGCTGTCGAGCGAAAAGCTCGGCGGGCGCGGGCAGGTGAGCGCCGAAGTGTGGATGGACGACAATGGCGACGGCATCCGCCAGGCCGGCGAGGCGGCGCTGCCCGATGTGCCGCTGACCGCGGGCAATGCCTTTATCGAGGCGGCGACCGACAAGGCGGGCGCGGCGGTGATCGACGGGCTCGAACCCTATCGCCCGGTGATGATC
Source organism: Sphingomonadaceae bacterium 3R27E2-A (assembly GCA_005503165.1). Lineage (GTDB taxonomy): Bacteria > Pseudomonadota > Alphaproteobacteria > Sphingomonadales > Sphingomonadaceae > Sphingopyxis. The sequence continues at coordinate 8,365 of SCNT01000022.1, read as the reverse complement.
GGGGTCGACGCCGGCAGCCTGCCCGATCCCTATATCCAGCCGGCCTTGCCCGGCGTCGTGGTCACGCCGCGGCCGGGGGTGGCGACGCGGGTGATGATCCCGATGACCGCCGCGGGCGAGATCGAAGGAGTCGTCATGCGCGACGGGGGCAATGCGATCGAGGGGCTGGGGCTCGAACTGGTCGACGCCGAAGGGCGCGTGCGCGCAACGACGCTGAGCGAATTCGACGGATATTTCCTTTTCGAAAGCGTGGCTTATGGGCGCTACACGGTGCGCCCGGCGAAGGCGTCGGCGCAGCTGCTGCGGCTCGATGCGACCTTTGCGGTAAGCGCGTCGCCGGGCAAGGTGACCCCGCGCGTCCGGCTGGGCACGCTGGCGCTGAAGCCGGTGGCGCGCGCGCTGGCGGAGGGCGGCGAAGGGGTGACGGGCGAGGGCAATGATCCGCGGGGGCCGCCGGGCGGTGGCGGTGGGGGGCTATAGCCGGTCCATCCGCAGCCAGCTCTCCTTGCCGAGCCACGCCCTGTCCAGCGCGCGGCGCGCGGCGGCGGCTTCGAGTTTCTTGCCTTGGGCGGTTTCGCTGCGGCTGAGGCCGTAGAGCGCCCAGCCGTTGTTCGGCGCCTGCGTCAGCGCGGCGCGGAAGGCGTCGCTGGCCTCGGCGTGCCGGCCGGCCTGGAACAGCGCCGCGCCGAGCGACTGGCGCACGGGGTAATACCAGTAGGTCGGTTCCTGATAGGGGAGTGCGGCCTCGACCTCGATCGCCTGTCGGTAGAAGGCGATCGCGTCGTCATAGCGGCGCTGCCGCGCGGCGAGGCGGCCGCGCGCGACGAGCTCGGCGAGTCTGACGAGATCGGGGCCGGGGACGCCTTGCGCGACCATGTCGGCGAAGGCATCGGACGTGCGCAGCGCTTCCATCGCGGCGAGTTCGCGGTCGAAAGCGGCGCGATCGCCGCGCTGCGCCTGCGCGATCGCGCGCGCATAGTGGCGCATCGCGGTGGGGTAGGGCAGGCGCGCGTCGGGGGCGGGCATGGCAAGGATCGCCTTCGGATCGGCGAATTGCGCCATCGCGAAATAGGGCGCGGCGTCGATCGACTGAATCCACGCGATGCGCGCCGAGGTTGCGGGGTCGAGCACCGCGCCGAGGCGCTTCGCCTCGCGCACGGCGGTCTGCATGTCGCCTGCCATTTGCGCCGACGTGACGATGAAATGGATATTGTGCGGATAATAGCCGTAGCGCACGAGCCCCTGGTCACCGGCGCCGAGGATATAGGCCTCGTCGGCACGCGCCGCGGCGATGTTGACGCGGATCGAATCGGCGTGGCGGCCGCGCAGCTGGTAGATATGGCCGGGCATATGGACGAGATGCGCGGCGCTGGGCGCGCGCGGGTCGGCGAGCCGGTCGGCGGCGGCCTCGGCGCGCGCCGGATCGACCGATTCCATGAGGTGGATGTAGAGATGGTTCGCCTGGACGTGCGCGGGGTTGCGTGCGAGCACGGTCTCGACGAGGCGTACCGCCTCGCCGCTGCGCCCCACCGGGGTCTTCTTGTCGCCTTTCCAATAATTCCACGGGCTGGTGTTCATCGCCGCCTCGGCCGCGAGCACCGCGACATCGTCGTCCGCGGGGAAGCGGCGCGCGACATTGAGCATCGCGTCGGCATAGGCGGCGTCGAGCGCGGCGCGGTCGGCGGCGGGGTCGCGCGAATAGCGGCGCGCCACCGCCTCGATCAGCGCGCGCTCGAGCGGGGTCGCGGTTGTGCGCAGTGCCATCGCGCGGTCCATGGCGGCGAGCGCGGCATCGCGGTCGCGGTCATCCATCGGCGCGTTGATATTGGGGCCGAGCGCGAGCGCTTCGCCCCACCAGCAGGACGCGCAGCCGGGCTCGCGCCGCTGCGCCTCGCGGAACGAGCGCACCGCGCCGGCGTGGTTGAAGCCATAGGTGAGGAGGAGGCCCTGGCTGAAATAGGCGCGCGCCTCTGCGTCCTGTGCCGAAACGGGGAAGGGCGAGGCGGCGAGGTCGGGGTAGAGCGGGATGCTGGTGCCCATACTCGCCGGGGCCGCATGAGCGCTGGCGATCAGCAGTTCGCTCGCGAGGCTGGCGCCGGCGCGGCGGTCGCCGCAAAAGGCCTGGGCGAGGCGCGTGGGATCGAGCGCGTCGAGCGCCGCGGCGGAAAAGCCGGGCCGGGCGGGCAGGCTGGCGAGCGTAATGCCCATCAAGGCGATCGCGGCGGCTTTGCAACCAGGGTGCATCGCAAACCCTCCCCAAGGCGCGGAACAGCCGGGGCAGGCTATCACAGAAGAGGCGCGCTCCCAAGCGAGCACCAAACAGGAAAGCGGGCAGCGTTAACCTTTCCTTATCCATATTTGCCCACAGCGGAGGCCGAGCAATATTTTGCCTGTGGGGAGTCCGAAATGTCGAATGTGTCCGGTTCGGAGAACCGCCCGACCAGCGTCGATGTCGCGATCATCGGGGCGGGGCCGGCGGGGCTGACCGCCGCCTATCTGCTGACCAAAGAAGGCTATAAGGTCACGGTGATCGAGAAGGACCCCGTCTATGTCGGCGGGATCAGCCGCACGGTCGAGCATGAAGGCTTCCGTTTCGACATCGGCGGGCACCGCTTCTTTTCGAAGAGCCAGGAAGTCGTCGATCTGTGGAACGAGATTCTGCCCGACGATTTCATCCAGCGCCCGCGGATGAGCCGCATCTATTATGAGGGCAAATTCTATTCCTATCCGCTGCGCGCCTTCGAGGCGCTGTGGAACCTGGGCGTTTTGCGTTCGACTTTGTGCATGATCAGCTATGCGCAGGCGAAACTCTTCCCGAATCGCAAGGTCCGCAGCTTCGAGGACTGGACGATCAACCAGTTCGGGCGGAAGCTCTATTCGATCTTCTTCAAAACCTATACCGAGAAGGTGTGGGGCATGCCGTGCGACGAAATGTCGGCCGACTGGGCGGCGCAGCGCATCAAGGGGCTCAGCCTCGGCGCTGCGGTGCTCGACGGGCTGAAACGGAGCCTGGGGCTCAACAAGCGGCCCAATGACGGCATGGCGACCAAGACCCTGCTCGAAACCTTCCGCTATCCGCGGCTGGGGCCGGGCATGATGTGGGACGCGGCGCGCGACAAGGTCGAAGCGGGCGGCAACCATGTGCTGATGGGGCACAGCTTCAAGCAGCTGACGCAGGATCAGGTGAGCGGCCGCTGGCGGCTGACCGCGAGCGGGCCCGACGGCGACGTCGTGATCGATGCGGCGCATGTGATCAGCTCGGCGCCGATGCGCGAGCTCGCGGCGCGTATCCATCCGCTGCCGGCGTGCGCGCTCTCCGCGGCACCGTCGCTCAAATATCGCGACTTTTTGACCGTCGCGCTCAAGATCCGCTCGGCGGACCTGTTCCCCGACAACTGGATCTATATCCACGACAGCAAGGTGCAGGTCGGCCGCGTGCAGAATTTCCGCAGCTGGTCGCCCGAAATGGTGCCCGATCCCGAACTCGCCTGCGTCGGGCTCGAATATTTCTGCTTCGAGGGCGACGGGCTGTGGGCGTCGCGCGACGACGAGCTGGTCGAACTCGCGAAGCGCGAGATGGCGATCCTGGGGCTTTGCGACCCGAAGGATGTCGTCGGCGGCGCGGTGGTGCGGCAGGAAAAGGCCTATCCGGTCTATGACGACGATTATGCGGCGCATGTCGAGACGATGCGGAGCGAGCTCGAGGCGCGTTACCCGACGCTGCACATGGTCGGGCGCAACGGCATGCACCGCTACAACAACCAGGATCATGCGATGATGACGGCGATGCTGACGGTGCGCAACATCGTTGCGGGTGAGCGCGTCTACGACATCTGGGGTGTCAATGAGGACGCCGAATATCATGAGAGCGGCACCGAGGGCGAGCAGGCGGCGCTGGCGTCGGTGCGCGACGTGCCCGCGCGCGTCGCAAAGGCGGCGTGACGTCCGTGATGGCGCTTCCACTCCCTGCCTTCGTGCAGAAGCTGATGCAGGTCACCTTCCTGCGGTACGTCGGCGCGAGCGCGATTGCGCTCGCGGGCGACGTCGGGCTGTTCAACCTGTTCCTGCTCGGCGGCTGGCTGCCGGTCACCGCGGCGGCGGCGAGCTATGGCGCGGGAATCGTGATCCACTGGCTGATCAGCTCGCGGCTGGTCTTCGTCGAGGGCGCGCGCACCGCGGGGTTCGACCGTGTGCGGCAGAAGGGATTGTTCCTCGGCTCGGCCTTCGTCGGACTGGCGCTGACCGTCGCGATCGTCTGGGCGGGCGACAGCGCGGGACTGGACGCCAATCTGGCGAAACTCGCGGCGATCGGCGTGTCGTTCGTCGCGACCTATGTCCTTCGCAAGACGCTCGTTTTCGCGGCTGACTGACAGCAGCGGACGATGCGCGACTGGCTCCAAAGGCTGAGCGTCGACCGTATCGCGATGCTGTTATGGCTCGCGGTCTTCGCCGTCGGGCTGTTCTTCTATGGCGATGCGATCGCGACGCTGGGGCTGCGCGACGCCGACGATTATCTGCGGCTGGTGCAGGTCCGCGACCTGCTCGGCGGGCAAAGCTGGTTCGACGTCACCCAGTACCGGATCAACCCCGCCGAGGGCGGCGGGATGATGCACTGGTCGCGCTTCGTCGACATGCAGATCGCGGCGCTGGTGTGGCTCCTCGGCCTGTTCCTCGATCCGCAGACCGCCGAACGCTGGGCGGTGGCGATATACCCGTTGCTGCTGATCCTGCCGCTCCTGCTGCTGATCGGGCGCATCCTGGCGATGCTCGGCGACCGGCGGCAGACGATCGCGGGGCTGCTGATCGCGGCGTCCGGCATGACCTTTCTCCATTATTTTGCGCCGCTGCGCATCGATCATCACAATTGGCAGCTGTTGCTGTCGGTCGCGATGCTGTGGCTTGCGCTGGGCGAGGCGAGCTTTCGGCGCGGGCTCGGGTCGGCGTTGGTGATCGCGGCGCATGTCGAGATTTCGCTCGAAGGCTTTCCCTACCTCGCGATCTTCGGCGCGCTGTTCGCGCTCGAGTGGCTGCGCGATCCCTCCAAGGCGCCGCGGCTCGCGGGCTTCGCGACGGGGCTCGTCGTGCTTCCCGCGGCCTGGCTGCTTATCTTTCGCGGGCCGGCATCGATCGTCACCATCCATTGCGATGCCTTTTCGCTGCCCTATGCCGTCGGCGTGGCCGCGGCGGGGCTGGTGCTCGCCGCCGGGCTTCGCGCGCCGGCGCTGTCGGCGAACCGGCACCGGCGCCTGTTGTTGCTCGCGTTCGCGGGCGCGGCAGCAGCGGGCGCCTTCCTCGTCTTCGGTCGGCCGTGCCTCGGCGGGCCGTTCGGCGAGCTCGAACCGCTGGTGCGGCGTTTCTGGTACGACCAGGTGATGGAAGGCCGCCCCGTCTGGCGGCAGGACGCCGATGTCGCCGCGCTTTTCTTTACTCCCACCCTCGTCGGGCTCGGCGCGGCAATCTGGGCCTGGCGGCGCACGCGCGGCGGCGATACCGCCGAAAACTGGGATCGGATGCTGTTCGTGATCCTGTGCAGCGTCGTGCTGTCGGCGCTCGTCTTCCGCACCGGCGCGGCGACCCACGCCTATATGATCCCCGCGTTCGGCGCGATGGCGGCGGCGTTGTGGGACTGGAGCCGCGCGAGGCCATCGGCGCTCGGCCGCGTCGGCGGTGCCATGCTCGTGCTGGCCGCGGTCCCGTCCGTCGACGCGCTGCTTGCGGCACGCGCCGCGGGGCTGGTCGTGCCGGCGAAGCAGGTCGCGGGCGCTGCAGGGTCCGGGTCGGGCGAAAGCTGCCCCTCGTCCGCGATGCTCGCCGCCGTGGCGCGCGAGCCCGCTTCGCTGGTCTTTGCCCCGGTCGATATCGGCCCCTCGATCCTCGTGCGTACGCGGCACAGCGTGATCGCCACCGGCCATCATCGCAACCACGCCGCGATGAACCGCGTGATCACCGCCTTCCTGTCCGACCCGGCGGTATCGCGGCCGATCGTGGCGGCGAGCGGTGCGCGCTTCCTCGTGCTGTGTACGCGGCTGCCCGAAGTGCAGAACGAGGCGCGCGCCAACCCGACCGGTCTCGCGGCGCGGCTGGCGCGCGGGGAACGCATCGACTGGCTCGAATATGACGCCAAGCTGTCGCGCGGCCAGTTTCGCGTCTATCGCCTCCGGCGCTGATCCGGGTCAGGCGGGCTGGAAGGTCAGCGCGGCGCCGTTCATGCAATAGCGCTTGCCCGTCGGTTTGGGCCCGTCGTTGAAGACATGGCCGAGATGGCCGCCGCAGCGCCGGCAATGCACCTCGGTGCGCGCATAGCCCAGGTCGTAGTCGGTCGAGGTGCCGATCGCGCCCTTCAGCGGCGCCCAGAAGCTGGGCCAGCCGGTCTTGCTGTCATATTTGGTCTTGCTCGAATAGAGCGGCAGCGCGCAGCCGGCGCAGAGGAAGGTGCCGGCGCGCTTTTCCTTGTCGAGCGGGTGCGAGAAGGGGCGCTCGGTCCCCGCCTCGCGCAGGATCTTGTACTGGAAGGGCGTCAGGCGCTTCTTCCATTCGGCCTCGCTCAATTGCCAGCCGGGCTGCCCCTTGGGGCGCGGCGAATTTTTGGCGAAGAGCATCGGCGCCCCGATGAGCGCGCCGCCGAGCGCGAGGCCGCCGATGAGATAGCGTCGTTCGATCATGATGGGCTCCTCATGCCGGTTCGTCCCCCATGATCGGCCGGTTTCACCCGCGCTTCAATATTTTTCGAGCTCGACCTGCATGTGGCGATAGCCGTGGACGAAGCTGGCGTGGACACGCTCGGGCTCGGCGAGCACGTTCACGCGCAGGCGGCGCTTCTGCATTTCGCTGATCAGCGTCGTGAGCTGGAGCTCGGCGACGCGCGCGCCGACGCAGCGATGGATGCCGTAACCGAAGGCGAGATGGCGCCGGGCGTTCTCGCGATCGACGATGATGCGGTCGCCGTCGGGGAAGACGCTCTCGTCGCGGTTTGCCGAGGCGTACCAGAGCGCGATCTTGTCGCGCGCCTTGATCTGGTGGCCGAAGAGCTCGGTATCTTCGGTCGCGGTGCGGCGCATATGCGCGAGCGGGGTCTGCCAGCGCAGGATTTCGTGCATCGCATTGACCGCGAGGTCGGGGCTGTGGTCGCGCTCGAGCTTGGCGCGTTCCTCGGGAAAGCTGTGCAGGCCATAGGCATAGGCCGACATCGAATTGCGCGTCGTGTCGTTGCCGCCGACGATCAGCAGGATGAGGTTCCCCATGAACTCATTCTCGCTCATGTGGCTCATCGCATCGGACTGCAGCATGATCGAGATGAGGTCGTTGGTGCCGGGATTCTGAGCCTTGTGATCCCACAGCTCCTTGAAAGCCGCGCCCATTTCGAACGCCTGCGCGAGTCGCGCCTGGCGCTTTTCGAGGGTGTCGAAGCTTTCGATGTCGCCGAGCGCGTCGGACCAGCGGGTGAGGTTGTGGCGATCCGCCCACGGGAAGTCGAACAGGATCGCGAGCATGTCGGTGGTGAGCTCGATCGACACTTTTTCGACCCAGTCGAAGGGCTGGCCGATCGGCAGCGTGTCGATGATCGCCGCGGTGCGCGCGGCGGTGTCGGCGCGCATGCGCTCGATTTCGGAGGGGCCGAAGGCGGGGGCGACGGTGCGGCGCTGCGCGGTATGCTGCGGCGGGTCCATCGCGATGAACATCGGCATCGGGATCTCGCCCTCCTGCAGATGTTCGATGCCGTCGCCGGCAACGGTGATGCCGCCATATTCCCAGCTGGAGGAGAAGATTTTAGGCAACGCCTCGATATGCTGGATCGGCTTGTAGGTGGTCACCGACCAATAGGGGCCGAATTTCGAATCCTCGCAATAGAAGATCGGCGATTCGGCGCGCAGCTGGCGCATCGGGTCCTGCCAGCGATCCTCGCTCCACAATTCGGCGCGGGAGACGTCGAGCGGATGAGGGATTTCGGGCGCTACGCGGATCTGGGTGGCCATGGGCTGCTCCTCTGCACGGCCGTCTGGCGCGGCCGATTCAGTTGCAGAATGCCACTATTTACAGCTTTGTCAATGGAGGCGGATTGGCGGCGGCTTTGGGGTAGGGAGCGGACGTAATAATCCTCCCTGTCGCGAAGCGATGGGGAGGGGGACCATGCGAAGCATGGTGGAGGGGCGGCCGCCTGGAACCTAGGCCTGGGGCATCGGCCCCTCCACCACCCTACGGGTGGTCCCCCTCCCCACGGCTACGCCGCAGGGAGGATTAAGAACGTCCGCTTCCGTTGAGAGTTTCGGACGCCGCCAGGCGTCAGAAAGTCTTCGGTGCCCGAACCGCGGTGGTCATGGTCTGAGCTATGGGGAAAGCTGTTTTGCGCTGATGCTGGGGTAGCCAG
>SCNT01000021.1 GCA_005503165.1 Sphingomonadaceae bacterium 3R27E2-A | reverse complement strand
GTAAAGGAGTCGAAAGGGTCCGCCTATGGCCGCCGACGTTCAATCAGGCGCAGTGGTCGCTGGGCCGCTTTACATCGACAATAGCGCCAATCCGCGGAGCGGTTCGTGCAACGGCCAATTTCGCAGGGGCTTCCGTTTGTCGATTTGCCTGACTATCGCAGCATTCATGACAAAGCGGCCCACCATATCGGAGCGAGTGGCAGGACTGGTCCGCAGGATGGACGGGACGCCGCTTTGCGACGAATGTATCGCCGTCCGGCTCGACCTTTCGTCGATCGCACAGGCGAGTGTCGCTACCAGTTCGGCGAGCGGGACCGGAGGCTTCGAGCGGTTGAGAGGCCCCTGCGGCCTCTGCGGAGAGCCAGGGCCGGTCATCCGCTACAACGGTTGAACGTCCGGAATCCGGCCGGCCAAATCGAGCGCGGCTGAATTGGGCGTGCTCTGGCGCCGCCGGGCGGCGCCAGGGGCCGCGCGTTGTTTTGGGCCGCGCGGCGCACTTGGCTCGCTATCCTTGCCGGGCGGCGGCTGGCCCCCAGGCCCGCGCGCACGCCGCCCGGCCGCGGGCTCGCCAAGAGCGCCTTCTTCTCGGGCGCTTCGCGCCGGCGTCGAGGCCCTGTGGAATGATTGCAGGGCCTGGGCGGCAATTGTCGCCCTGCTTTGCTCCAAGACATCCGGCCCTCTCCGCCGTCCGCGGTCGCACTGTGAGTCGCACCACTTTCTCTTGTGGGTCGCGGGGAAAGGCCCTTGCGGGATCTCGGCGACCGAGCCCGCCGGGACCAGACGGAGCTTCGCGCGTCGGCTGGTTTTGGGCAGCGGTGGGCAACGCTCCCTGGCCTGCCCGAGGTCACCCCCTCCTTTCGCCTGTTTGCGGGTCCGGCTCGCCTTTGGCCGTCAACCCCATGCGGGGTTCGCCCTCGCGTGCCGCTCGGTGACGGCAGCTCGCGGCCCCTTCTTCCGGCGCCATCGGGGATGTCCCCCGAGCAAGCGAAGGAGATTTGATATGCCCACCATTGCCAACCTCAACGTCAAGGCCGACGGCAGCTTCGAAGGCACGCTGGCCACCCTCAATGTCACCGCGCCGATCGCGATCGTGCCGAATGGCCGCAAGACCAAGGAAAACGAGCCCGATTACCGCATCCTCAGCCGCAAGAACGGCTTCGAGCTCGGCGCCGGTTGGAAGCGTTTCTCGCAGAGCAACGGCGCCGAATATGTGTCGGTCACCATGTCGGCCCCCGAATTCGGTACCATCTACGGCAATGTCGCCAATGCGCCGGGCGATGATCCGATGAAGAAGGTCATCATCTGGAACCCGCCGGCCTGACGGCCATCCGGCTCCGCCTTCGGGCGGAGCCGGTTTCTCTTTCTGTCGATGGACGGCCGTTTTCGGGCCGCCGTTCGGCATGTTTGGCCCGGCAGGCCCTTGGCCAACTGGGGAACTGCGCAGGGGTTCTGCCTGACGGGCCGCATGTCGCGGGGCTTCGAAAATTATGATCTGATCGGCGTGGTGGATCGCTGGTTTGGCGTGTCGGGGAGTATTCGGTCAGGCGCCGGGAAGCGGAAGCAAGGGGGCGATGGGGCGGCATGGGGGCTGCCGCATGGGCGCGGGCCATCCCCGCTCTCGATTGCCGCTGATCCCTTGGCCGAGGCCTGGCCTCCCCCAATCAACCCGTAAAGGGTCCCCACGCTGCGCTCGGGCCGCGGCTTTGCCGCGATGATTGCGGCCAGTCCCCTTCCGGCGGGGCGCCTGTCGAGCGGGAATGGCCCGCTCCCAAGGACAGGAGTTCATCCCATGCCGCTTACCACCGCCCAATCGCTCGGCTGGAACCTCGCCCGGACCATGATGACCGTGATCATCCTTATCGAAACCAGCGCCGGTTATTCTGTGATGCCGCTTTCCTGGTCGAAGGAGCTCAGCCAATGAAGGCCTTTTCCCGTATCTCGCTGCTCGCGGGTGTCGCTGCGCTCGGCGTGGCGTCGCCATCCCTCGGGGCTGAAGGTCGCGATCCGAAACAGAATGTCGGGCGCGCCAACGACGCGGCGCGCGTGCAGCCCGATCGCGCGACCTTCCTCAACGCGATCCAGAAATATGCCTGGGCCGAGGGCGCGCTGTATCAGGTCTATGCGTCGCCGGGGCAGGTCACTGACATCGTGCTGCAGGAGGGCGAGGAGCTTGTCGGCCCGGGGCCGGTGGCTGCCGGCGACACGGTCCGCTGGATCATCGGCGACACGGTGAGCGGCAGCGGAGCGAGTCGCCGCGTGCACATCCTCGTGAAGCCAACGCGGGCCGACATCATGACGAATATCGTCATCAACACGAGCCGCCGGACCTATCACATCGAGCTGCGCGCGACGCCCGCGACCTATATGGCGTCGGTGTCCTGGTCCTATCCGGAAGCCGAGCTGATCGCGCTGCGTGCTGCGGAGGTGGAGCGTGAGCGGGCGGCGCCGGTCGCGGCAGGGCTCGACCTTGGCGCCCTCAACTTTCGTTACCGGCTGTCGGGCGACAAGCCGGATTGGCGACCGGTGCGCGTTTTCGATGACGGGCGCCAGCTCTTCATCGAGTTCGGCGAAGGCGTCGCAACGGGCGATATGCCCCCGCTGTTCGCGGTCGGTGAAAAGGGCGAGGCCGAGCTCGTCAACTACCGCGTCCATGGCCGCTTCATGATCGCCGATCGCCTGTTCGAACGCGGACAGCTTCGGATGGGTGCCGGACGCGCGGCGCGCGAGGTGGTTATCGAGCGCGTCGGCCGCGTGCGGGGGCGCTCGTGAGCGCGCCGGAACGGGACGAGGAGGAGGTGGTGGAACTCGTCGCTGTCCCTCCCGCAAGCGGCGAGCCCTTTCGGCTTGGTGCCGAGCCGCCGAGCGTCATGCGCCTGTCGCGCAAGGCGCTGGCCATTCTAGGCGCCGCATTGGGGACCGCTATCGGCGGCGCGCTTCTCTATGCGCTGCAGCCCGCCAAGCTCAAGGTGGCCGAGAATCTCTACGATAGCGACCGTGCGAACAAGTCCGAGCTCGTGACCGGAGCGCCGGGCGATTATGGCAAGATCCCGAAGCTCGGCGAGCCGCTCCCTGGCGATCTCGGGCGGCCGATCCTTGCCGCGCGCGAGAATGGCGAGACCGTCCCGGTGCCTCCGATCGGCGCGCCTCCGCCGCCAGACCCGCGAGCCGCTGCGGCGGAGCAAGCCCGCGCGCGTGCGGCCCAGGAACGCGAAAGCGCGCGCGCCAGCCAGCTCTTCCTCGGCGGTGGGGCGTCGGTCACCTCGCAGCTGCCGGTGCTTGGCGAAGGCGTGTTGCGACCGGCGCCCGACAATCTGCAAGCCAACCCGACCGCGGCCGACAAGCGCAAGGGCTTCCTCAGTGGTGATGGCGCCGGTCCGGCAGAGAGCATGGCGCGGCTCGTCCAGCCCTCATCGCCGCATCTGGTCCAGGCGGGCAGCGTGATTCCGGCGGCACTCATCACCGGCATCCGGTCCGACTTGCCGGGCCAGATCACCGCGCAGGTGACCCAGAATGTTTACGACAGCCCCACCGGGCGCATCCTGCTCATTCCGCAGGGTGCTCGGCTGATCGGCGAATATGGCAGCGAGATCGCCGACGGGCAGAGCCGGGTCCTTCTCGCATGGGACCGGCTGATCCTGCCGGGCGGGCGCTCGATTGCTCTCGATCGCCTGCCGGGCGCCGATGCGGCCGGCATGGCCGGGCTTGCCGACCGGACCGATTATCATTGGGGCCATATGCTGAAGGCCACGCTGGTTTCGACGCTGCTGGGCGTCGGCGCCGAACTCGGCGCCGACGACGAGGATCGCCTCGTTCGGGCGGTGCGGCGTGGCGCGCAGGACAGCATCAACGAGACGGGACGGCAACTCGTCGAACGCCAGCTTGGAGTGAAGCCGACCATCACGGTTCGGTCAGGCGCGATCCTCCGCGTCATTGTGACGCGGGACATCATCCTCGAGCCTCTGGATCGAGGCGGACGGTGACCCGGCTCAGGCTCGGTCCGATCGCCGAAGACAAGCCGGTCAAACTGACTCTCGAATTGCCCGGGCTGCTGGCGCGCGATGTGGCGGACTATGCCGCCGTCCATGCGGCGCAGACCGGCCTCGCGACCCCCTTGCCACCTGAACGGCTCATCCCTGCCATGGTCGAGCGCTTCATCGCAGCCGATCGGGGTTTTGCGCGCCTGCGTTCGAGGCGCTGAGCCTGCGTAGCCGCGCGTGTCTTTTTATATGCCGGACTTGCACTTCCGATCCGAACGACGCAGACCGGACGCATTCCTTGGGTGTCAGGGGGCGGATGAATGAGCCAGGAACCGCATCAACGGACCGAACAGGCTAGGTCGGCACTCGCGACGCTCTCGGTCGTCGGAGCGGCCCTCGCTGGCGCTGCCGTCGGTGTGCTCCTGGCTCTGCCCCTACGGTCCATCGCCTGGCCGCTGCTGGCCATCGGCCTCATAGCCCACCTGTTTGCCATGGTCGGAACACGCCGCCTTCTCGCTGCAGGCGGCTATGAACCCCCATGGTGGCAGCGAGCGGGATATTGGCTGTGCTGGGTTGCCATCGCTGCCATCGCCATCATCGCCGCGATGCGGCTGGCCTAGCGGCGCGGCGCGCTGGCAAGGGATTAAGCGCATTATAAGGGTGGATGGCTGGCGAACCGCCGGTTTGCTTGGGTCCGTCTTTGCGGTTATTGCGTATTCCCGGCCCGGTCATTTGCGGCGATCTCCTCAGCCCATGGTTCAACAGGCTGGGTAGAGACGATGCAGACAGGGGAAGGGCGAGCGCCATTCGGCGGCGCGGGCGAACGGGACGCCGGCGAGGCAATCTCGATCGCGTTTCTCGGGGCGGCGGGTACGGTGACCGGCTCGCGATATCTTCTCGGAGATCGCAGCGCGAAGATCATGATCGACTGCGGCCTGTTTCAGGGTGGTCGTGAGCTTCGTGAACGAAATTGGGAGCCGGCGCTCTCTGACCACCGGGCCATCGACACCATCGTTCTGACCCATGCGCATCTCGATCATTCAGGCTATATTCCGCGCTTTGTGAAGGAAGGCTGGAGCGGCCGGATTCTATGCACCGACGCCACCGCGGACCTTTGCGGCCTCCTCTTGCCCGACAGCGGCTTTCTCCAGGAGAATGATGCGGCGTTCGCCAATCGCCACGGCTATTCGCGCCACAAGCCCGCGCTTCCTCTCTACACGAAGAAGGACGCCGAGGTGGCGCTCGACTATCTCGATCCGGTCCGCTTCGGGGCATATCGTTCGGTGGCAGGGGGCGCCGAACTTCGTTTCCATCGTGCCGGACATATACTCGGGGCGGCATTCGTCGAACTCAAATGGCGTGACCGCACGATCCTCTTCTCGGGAGACCTGGGCCGCTTCAACGATCCGGTCATGCTCGATCCCTCGCCTCCCGTGGAAGCGGATTATCTGATCGTCGAATCGACCTATGGCAACCGGAGCCATGAGGCGCTGGATGCCGTAGCGGCCCTTGGCGATGCCATCGAGCGCTGTGTTCGCCGCGGCGGAACCGTGGTCATTCCGGCCTTCGCCGTCGGCCGGGCCCAATCCATCCTCTATCATCTATCACGCCTGCGCGCCGCAGGGCGGATCAGCAATGTTCCCGTCTATCTCGATAGCCCGATGGCAATCGACGCGAGCGGCATCTTCTGCCGCCATGCCGGCGACCACAGGCTGACCGAAGCGGAATGCGATGCCGCTTGCAAGGTCGCGCGCTATGTTCGCGATGTCGAAGAGTCCAAGGCGCTCACAATGAGTCCGGTGCCCAAGGTCATTATCTCGGCAAGCGGAATGGCAACAGGTGGCCGCGTTCTCCACCATCTCAAACGTTATGCGCCCGATGGCCGCAACCTCATTCTGTTCGCCGGCTTCCAGGCGTCCGGCACGCGCGGCGCTGCAATGGTGGCGGGTGCTCCCAGCGTCAAGATCCATGGCGAACAGGTTCCCGTGCGAGCCGAGGTGCGCAATCTTTCGATGCTGTCCGCGCACGCCGATGCCGACGAGATACTGAAGTGGCTCGGCCAGTTCGTACGGGCGCCCCGGATGACGTTCATCACCCATGGTGAGCCCGATGCCGCGGCCGCTCTTGCGCGGCGCATCGGCGACGAGCTCGGCTGGCCGTGCCAGATACCCGGCCTTGGTGATCGAGTGGTGCTCGAATGACCCACCCCGTCCCGGATACCGGACCCGCGTCGGAGAATATGGCACCCCATCGCCTCCGGGCTCGGCCCCTCGGCCTGTTCCTGCCGCAGCAACAACCGGCCGTCGTCATGCGAACCGATTGCTACATATGCCGCTCGGAAGGTCTTGCGGCGCGCAGTCAGGTGCTGATCCAGGCAGGGGGGCGGGAGATATTGGCCTCGCTCCTGCATTCGTCCGGCGAAATGATCGCGCCGGGGGAGATCGGCCTTTCGGAATCGGCCGCCGCGGCGCTCGGGGTCGCGCCCGGCGATGCGGTCAGCGTGCGTCACGCACCGCCGATCGATTCCTTCGGAGCATTACGCGGTCGCGTGTATGGAAATCGTCTCGATGGCGCGGCCTTTCGGTCGATCGTCGACGATATCGTTGCTGGCCGGTATAGCGACGTCCATCTGTCCGCCTTCGTAACGGCCTGCTCCGCCTTCCCTCTGGATCATGCGGAAACGGTGGCGCTGACCGGTGCCATGGTCGCGTCCGGCGAGCGGCTGGCCTGGGGTTCGGACGTCGTCGTCGACAAGCACAGCGTGGGAGGCCTGCCCGGAAACCGGACCACCCCGATCGTGGTCGCGATTGTCGCCGCGCTGGGCCTCATCATGCCAAAGACATCGTCCCGAGCGATCACCTCTCCGGCAGGCACGGCCGACACCATGGAAACGCTCGCGCCCGTGAATCTCGACGTCGGCGCGATCCGACGTGTCGTCGACCACGAAGGCGGGTGCATCGTGTGGGGCGGCGCCGTCTCGCTCAGTCCGGCTGATGACATCATCATCGGTGTTGAGCGGGTGCTCGATCTCGATGCGGCGGGCCAACTGGTCGCCTCGGTCCTGTCCAAGAAGCTCGCGGCGGGCGCAACGCACCTCGTCGTCGACATGCCGATCGGACCGACGGCAAAGGTACGCTCGCCCGCCGATGCTGCCGCACTTTCGGGGGCGCTTCAGAAGGTTGCAGCGGAGTTCGGCCTGATCCTCAAGGTGATGCAAGGCGATGGTCGCGAACCTATCGGTCGGGGAATCGGCCCTGCCCTCGAGGCGCGCGACATCCTGGCTGTGCTCGAGGGACGCGATCCGCCCCCTGATCTCGCCCGCCGCGCCTGCGAATTGGCAGGCGCGCTCATCGAACTCGCGGGCCGCGCCAGCCCCGGCACCGGTGCGGCCCTGGCCGCTCAAGTGCTGGCCGACGGGTCGGCTTGGAGCAAGTTCCAGCGAATCTGCGAGGCGCAGGGCGGCATGCGGACACCGCCCCTGTCGAATCATCGTCATGTGATGACTGCGCAGAGGCCGGGACGCGTTTCGGCGATCGACAATCGCAGGCTCGCCAAACTCGCCAAACTTGCAGGCGCGCCGGCCGCGAAAAGTGCTGGCCTCGAAATGCACGTCCGGCTCGGTTCCGCAGTCGAAACAGGAACGCCCCTCTTCACAGTGCACGCCGAAAGCCAGGGCGAGCTGGCCTATGCGCTGGCCTATGCCGAGGCCGCTGGCCCCATTCTCGAGCTATCCGACCGATGACCCCGCCAATCTTCCTGCCGCTGCCCGGTAACGGCAAGTTCGCGGTTGGGCTCGCGGGCCTGCTCGGGGGCGAGGTCGGACGGATGGAAACCCGCAGATTTCCGGACGGTGAGACCTATCTGCGGCTCCTTTCCGAGGTTGCCGGCCGCGACATCGTGCTCGTCTGCACGCTGGATCGCCCCGATACCAAGCTGGTTTCGCTTCTTATCGCAGCCGACGCGGCCCGCGAGCTCGGCGCCTTCAGCGTAGGGCTCGTAGCCCCATATCTTGCCTATATGCGCCAGGACCGGCGCTTTCAGAATGGCGAGGCAATCAGCTCGCGCAGTTTCGCGCGCCGCATTTCGGGCGCCGTCGACTGGCTGGTCACGGCGGATCCCCATCTTCATCGATATGCCTCGCTCGGCGACATCTATGATATTCCGGCAGAGGCCGTGCATGCCGCCGCGCCGATTTCCGACTGGATCAGAACCCATATCGAGCGACCGCTCATCATCGGTCCCGACAGCGAAAGCGAGCAATGGGCGAGCGCGATCGCACGCCGCGCGGGTGCCCCTCATGCCGTTTGCAGCAAGCTGAGATTGGGCGATCGCGACGTCAGGATCGCGCTACCCGATCTCGCGGCGCATACGGGGCGCACCCCGGTTCTGGTCGATGATATCGCATCATCGGCCCGGACGCTGATCGAAGCGGCGCGGGGAATAGGAGAGGCCGGCTTTCCGCCGCCCGAATGCGTCATCGTGCACCCATTATTCGCTCGCGGCGCCTTCGCGGCACTGTCCGCCGAGGCGGGGCGTATCGTCAGTACCGATGCCGTCGCTCATTCCAGCAACGCCATCAGCCTGCAACCGGTCGTCGCGCAGGGCGTGCAGCGCCTCCTCGCCAAGCTCGATCGATAAAGCGGCCGATATCTAGGTATTTTCCGAAACTGCGAACACTACGTATGTCGAGCTTGGACCCGGGACCCTAGTCCTGTTGGCGAAGAACAGGATTCTTCGACAGGCAGTCAGGGCAGCGGCCCGAAGGAGTTCAAGATGATCAGGAAAAGCATCATGATCGCGGCGGCAGGCATTTCGATGTTCGCGGCCGCCCCGGCGTTCGCCCAGGGCATCGGGCACAGTTTCTTCATGCGGGGCTCGATCGTCGAGACCAGCGCGGGCAATACCGTGGTCTGCATCGGCAAGGCCGATGGCGCCGAAGTCGGCCAGACGCTCGAAGTCTATCGAAACGTCCGGCATCCGGGTCCCGTGGCATCGAAGGGCAATGTTGCTCCCTTCCATCGCAAGCGGGTCGGCCAGGTGACCATCGACCATATTTACGATGACCATTTCGCCCATGTCACGATCGCCGAAGGCAAGCTGGCCAAGAACGATATCGTCGAGCTTCGCAAGGACTGAGTCCGGCCCTTTCCGTAGCGCGAGCGAGGACCGGGGGAGATGTTCCCCTCCTCCTCGCGCGCGGATAGGACCACGCCGCGTCGTGGCCCGGATGTCGGACCCGCGTTGGAGGCATGAACCGGCAATAGCCCGCCTCCAATGCCGAATGTCTCTTGACCTTGGACCATGGTCCAACCTGCACAAGCGAGCGGATGTCATGGGAAGCTACAAGATCGGAAAGCTCGCCGAAGCCGCGGGCGTGGGGCGCGATACGATACGCTATTATGAGCGGACGGGCTTGCTACCGGCCCCGGGCCGTACCGCGGCCGGCTATCGCCTTTACAGCGACGGGGACCTTGAGCGGCTCAACTTCATTCGCGCGTCGCAGGAACTCGGATTCACGCTCGAACAGGCGCGCCAGCTTCTCACCCTCAAGGCATCGGATACCGCCACCGCGGCGGCCGTGCTTGCGATCACGCTCGACAAGGTTCGGGAGGCCGAAACGCGGGTCAGGAAGCTGACTGAGATTCGGGATGTGCTGCAGGACCTCGCCGACAATTGCCCGCGAGAGGCGCCGGTCTCCGACTGCAACATAATCGCATTCTTGGCGGAAAAACGAAGACCAAAAAAATAGCGTTCGCAGGGGAACATATTACAACATTGAAAATAGGGGATTTTTATGAAGAAATATTCCATTTTGTTGCTCACCCCCGCGCTCCTTCTCGGAGGCTGCGTCACGACCCGGGCCACTCAGGCCGAAGTCGATAGCTGCCGGGCCATGGAAGAGAAGATGGGGCTCGATCAGCGCCATGACCATGGCGAGATGAAACGCCAGGGCTTCAATCCGATGAACCTGTCGCACGGCCGCTGCCAGCGGATTCTGCGCGACGCGAAATGACTTTGTCCGGGTGGCCGATGGCCACCCGGACTAGTTCGAGGAAGGGATAATGCCATGACAAACCGAAAAATCGACCTGAAATGGGCTGGATATGGTGTCGCGCTCGCAGCGGCACTCGCGCTCGCCGGCTGTGGAGACAAGGCCGAGAACAAGGCCGCGGACGCCGCCTCGGCAACCCCCGACGCAACCGCCGGTGGCGCTGGTTCCACGCCGTCCACCGATGCCTCATCCGCCGCGCCAGCCGCGCCCGATGCCATGGATCATGAAGATGACGCGATGGACGAGGAAATGATGCGCCATCATCGTCAGGAAATGGACCATGACGAGATGCGCAAGGGTGGGGCGGGGCAAGGCAATATGCAGCCCGCGGATCAGACCACGACCGATCAGTCGGCGCCGATGAAGCATATGTAAGCAGATTCGCCGGGCGGGGTGACCAAAGATGCAGAAATCATTCCGCTTCGGCCTGTGCGTGGCGATGACGTTTCTGACGGCATCGATCGTCCATGCGGAGGACGCCGACGAGCATGCCGCCCATCATGGGAGTGCCTCGCCGCCTGGCGGCGTGGCGGTTGGCAGCATGGCGTCATCCGGGATGAAGCCCGCGGGCGAAATGCAATCGATGATGGGCGAAATGATGGAAGGCGAGCATGGCGGCCGCCGCCAGTCTCCTTTCTTCTCGCAATTGCTCGCGCTACCGGCACTCGATGACGCGGCGAGGCAAGCCCTGCTGCGGCAAGCCGAGCAACGGTCGCATCGAGGGCTGATGCTGATCTCCGAGGCCGCCCGCGCAGCCGCGCACGCCGAAACGGCGACCGAGCAAATCGCCGCCGTGCGCAATCTTCGCGAAGGCAGCGATCTTCTCGATAGCGGTGCGGCTGCCCGGATGGCCCTCGCCGGGACCGGAAAGCCGGCGGGCGCCGCGATGAACTGGTTCCGCGATCGCCTGTCGATCGAGCCGGACGAGACGCACGCGGCCCATCCTTTCGGCCTGTCTCCCTCCCACCTGCTGCTGATGCTGTTCCTCCTCTTGCTGAGTACCGGCCTCGCCGCGTTGCAGCTACTTCGTCTCAAGCGCATCCGTCAGATCGTCGCAGCCAGGAAAGGAACCGCGAAGGTCGCCAACACGCAACCGTCGCCGGCCGCAGCTCCGGAGATGCAGGCCGCTACGGCCGGAGCGCTCGCGCCAAGCAACGCGCCCGCCCCGGCCGGTGCTTCGCTGCGCAAGCCCCGGCCCTGGTCCGGACCGCTGCGGGTGACGCGGATCATCCGGGAGACGCCGACCATCAGGACCTTCCGTCTCGCAGATCCCGCAGCCGACCGGCTGCCTTTCGATTTCCTGCCCGGTCAGTTTCTGCAAATCGAGGTCGAGCCCGAGCCCGGCAAGCGTGCCCGCCGATCCTACACTATCGCTTCGTCGCCGACGCAGCGGGCCTATGTCGAACTGACGGTGAAGCGCGAGGAGCAGGGAGCGGTGTCCCGCCACCTGCACGACACGCTCATTGTCGGGGATCTTGTTCGAGCCTCGGGCCCTTTCGGCTCCTTCACCTTCACTGGGACGACCGCGGATAGTATCGTGCTCATCGCGGGCGGTGTCGGGATCACGCCGATGATGTCGGTATTGCGCTATCTTACAGACACCGCCTGGCCGGGCGAGATATTCTTCCTTTATGGCGCTCGGTCCACGGACGAGTTCGTCTTCCGTGACGAAATCGAGCGACTCGAGCGGCTTCATGACAATCTGCATGTCTTCGCCGCGATGGAGCGCTCGCCAGGGACGGTCTGGCATGGCGCCGTCGGCCCCCTGACGCGGGACATGCTGCTTTCGGCCGTCCCCGACATCGCGCGCCGCCGCATCCACCTGTGCGGTCCCCCCGCGATGATGGCGGCGATGAAGGCGGAGCTCGCCGAGCTCGGCGTGCCGGAAGTGCAACTTCATACCGAAGCCTTTGGGCCCGCATCGCTGCCCATCGATCCAGTCGACGCGCCCAGCGCGCCCGGCAACGATGCAAGTCGCACGGTACAGCCTCCGTCCGCGCCTTCCACAAGGATTGCCGAAGCTTCGGTGACGTTCGCTCTGTCGGGTGTGTCCGCCGCCCTGGCTGGCGATCAGACCGTGCTCGAAGCCGCCGAGGGGGTTGGCGTCGAGATACCCTATTCCTGCCGCACCGGAGACTGCGGACTATGCGTCACCAAGCTGCTCGACGGTGAAGTCACGATGGCGAACGAAGCGGGCCTGGCGCCGGAAGACAAGGCGAACGGCTATATATTGGCTTGCCAGGCCAAAGGCAGCGGCAAGCCGATCGTGGTTGAAGCCTGATGCGCGAACGCGGCGACATATTGATGGTGCTTCTGGTGGGGTTCATTCTGGTCTTTCCGGCCGGATTTCTCGTTCACGCATCCCCACGCTTCCCCGGTAGCCTCGGCGGCGGTCTGCTCGGCATCCTTGCGGCCCTGTGCATGCTGCTGACGCTTCCCTATGTGGCGGCCAAACATATCCCGCCGCTCGATCGTCGGATTACGCGCTATGTGCGTAAGCCGACGCTCCTTGCCGTTCATATCTATTCTGGCGTTCTGGGAGCTTTCTTCGCCCTCCTTCACACCGCGCACAAGTTCGCGAGTCCGCTGGGCCTCATGCTAACCGGCCTCCTCCTCCTCACCGTTGCAAGCGGATTTGCCGGGCGCTATCTTCTCGGCGAACTTGCAAGGGCCTTGCGCGGCCGCAAGTCGGAACTGGCTTCGCTCCAGTCGGCCTTTCTGGACATTCCGGCGGCGCCGGGCGAAATTGGGGAGACGCAGGAGCCGCCACGCTGGCTTCGATATGTCTTCACCCGCGCAAACCAGCCCGCTGAACCACCACCGCAGGATGCGATCAAGCTTGCCGCGGCCATTTCCGACACCGAATATGCCGTGCGGGCAGAGGAAGTAACGGGAGTACTTTTCGCACGCTGGCGATGGTTTCATATCGTGGCCGGTTCGCTGCTTTACGCGCTCGTGATTCTCCATATCGCGGCCGCGGTCTATTTTGGTCTTCGCTGGCCATGATGCGCCACTGGCTGCTTCCGGCCCTTTTTGCGACCAGCCTGCTCGTCGTGCTGCTTGGGCTACCGGCGCTGTCGCGGTCGAACGCGCCGCCTCAGGCCGGCGTGGTCGCGCAGCTCGTTTCGCCGGGCCCCCTGT
The DNA here is from genome assembly GCA_005503165.1 of Sphingomonadaceae bacterium 3R27E2-A. GTDB lineage: Bacteria > Pseudomonadota > Alphaproteobacteria > Sphingomonadales > Sphingomonadaceae > Sphingopyxis. The sequence goes on along the minus strand of SCNT01000021.1, from coordinate 58,616 downwards.
CCGAAGCCCACCGCAGCCTCGCAGCATCGTGCCGAAACTGCCACACCCCCATCGCTGGTGTGACGGGGGAGACTTGCAAGAGTTGTCATGCCGCGACCGACTTCGGAAACAAGCAATCGACCCAATTCCATGCCTCGGCCTTGCAATGCACCTCATGCCACGTCGAGCATGCGGGCAGACAGAGCCTCATTCGCATGGATCACAAGGCCCTGTTCAAGCCGGGAATATGGTCGCAGCGCCCCGCCGCCGCGACCGCCGGCGGCGCGGTGACAGGCGTGCTCGCCTGTGCTGGTTGCCATTCCATTCGCGACCCTCATCTGGGCCTCTTCGGAACGCGCTGCGCGAGTTGCCACGCGACCGACAGCTGGCGCATCGACGGCTACCGGCATCCCTCGACCAATTCCCGGAACTGCTCCGAATGCCACCGGGCGCCGCCGAGCCACTATATGGAGCATTTCAGCATGGTTTCGCAGCGCGCCGCAGGCGAGCGGGCGACCGTGGAACAATGCTATGCCTGTCACACGACCGACAGTTTCAACAATATTCGCAGGAGAGGCTGGTATGATCACCATTGACGGCGGAAGCGGTCACTGGCTCGAGAGCCTGTTCCGCCTCGCCGTGGTTATCCTGGAACTGAGCGGCACGGCAACCATCCTGACAGGTGCCGCGCTGGCGACCGCGACGTTTCTCCGTCAGGCCTGTCGAGGCCTCTATGCCGAAGCCTATCGTCCGTTCCGATCGACACTCGGTCGCAGCATATTGCTCGGCCTTGAGTTTCTCGTAGCGGGCGACATCGTGAAATCACTGGTGATCAACCCTACGCTTAACGACCTCGTCGTGCTCGCGGGCCTCGTGTTTGTTCGTACCTTCCTGAGCATTTCGCTGGGCGTCGAGATCAATGGTCATTGGCCTTGGGAGAATACGCGCATGGAGCGCGCCCGCCTCGACGCGGCGACGGACCGGTGACCACCATGCCATCCGACACGCTCAGGCGCATCTTTCCGAGAGGATGGCGGCTTCGGCCGCATGGCTCGATTCAATGGGAGAATTTTCATGCTTGAGAGGCGATCGATCCTGGGGACCGGGCTTGCCCTGACAATGCTCGTCGGCGCCGCGCGCGCCGAAGATCCACCGCCCGGCGGGGGAATGCCCGACTCCCATGCAATGCCGCTTGCCGATTGCGCGGCGTTGTGCCTGGAAACGCATCGAAGCTGCATCGAAGCCGCGCGCCATTGCCTAGAAGAGGGCGGCGACAAGGCCGCTCCGGGGATCATGGCTATTCTCGCCGATTGCGCCGGGATTTGCCTCACGACCGCGCAATCGCTGCTTCGCAATTCTCCGGCTCATGGGATCCTTTGCCAGACCTGCGAGCAGATCTGCCGATTGTGCGCGGAAAACTGCGCTGCATTCACGGGTGACGCACAGCTGTTGCGCTGCGCGAACTTATGCCGCCGCTGTGCCGAGGGGTGCGGCATGATGGTCATGTCTTCATAGCAGCACGTGGCGTTCCGATTTTCTTCGGGCGAGAGATCAACATGTGGGCTTCACGTATTTCGATCCGGACGTTCGGTGCAGCATATCGAGCACAGCGGCGCCGATCCGACTTGGTGTCGATACAAAGCAAAGATTTCGAATGGAGACACATCATGCGCAAGATTTCCCCTGTTCTGACGGTCCTTGGCCTCCTCGCCCTGACCCAGATGCCGGTCCTCGCCGACGAGAGCAAAGGGCCGCCGAAGAAGCCGGCCGCCACCGCGCCGGCCCAGAAGCCCGGCGACGAGCATCGCCACGGCATGGACCACGGCGGACAGCAGATGCACGACAAGATGATGAAAGATCACCGCGAGGGCATGGAAAAGATGCAGGATCAGTCCGGCGGTGGATGCGGCGGCAACGACAAGCCCATGCCTGCCATGGGCGGCATGGGGACGTCCAAGCCTGCGGACAAACCGAAAGACATGCCGATGAAGCACGAGCATATGTGAGCATCGGTCGGTCCATCCCCCCGGAAGCCCGCTGCCCCCGTGGCAGCGGGCTTTTTGTCTGAAAAGCTCAAATGTTCCCGTGAAGATTTTCGGTCCTGCGGCAGCCAGCCGGAACTCCGCAGTTTTTGGCGGATCAAGCTTCGGATTCTTGCTCCTCCTGATTGCCGTTGCCGCGACGTCGGCCACGCAAACGGCCGCCATCGCTTTTCTGCCGTCCTTGATCGAGGGCGGCGCGGTGATCCCCGTTGCCGCAACCCACGATTTCCATATAGTGAGCCTTTCGGCTTCCTTTCCTCTTGCCGCTCTCGGCCTTGCGCCCATTTGGGGGTGGTTGGCCGATCGCATGGACTATCGGGTGCTTCTTCGGATCGCGCTTCTGGTCCTCGCGGCAACGACACTGGCGTTCGGCAGTACCGATCTCGCCACCTTATATCTTCTGCGCATCCTGTCGGGCATGGCGTCGGGGGCCATCATTCCTCTCTCGCTCCTTGCTGCGGGCTTCCGGGCCGAGAGCCGGGTGGGTCGGGCCCGTCTCTTCACATGGCTGACCAGCTTTGTCTTTCTTGGCGACCTGGCCGGCCCCCTGCTCACACAATTGTCTTTTCCGCTGCTGCCGTCGGCCCCGCTGTTCCCTCTCGCCCTGGCACTCTTGCTCGCCGGTTGCCTGCTGTCGCCCTCTCAGCTTCCCAAACGGTCTCGTTCGCATGCCATCCCGCGCCGCAGCAACCGCGACAACAACCGGAAGACTGCGACACTCCTCGTCATCACCATTATCGCCGGCGCTGCCCTGGCGGCCCTTCACATCGGTCTGCTGGTGACCGGCCAAGGCCTTCCGCTCGACCGCGAAGCCATCGCCTTCATGCTGAGCCTTTGCGGCGTCGGCATGCTCGCGGCACAAATCGCGCAGGCCCGTTTGGGTTGGCTTGTCCGCCGGCCGGTCGATCTCACGCGTCTTATGCTGCTCGTTCTGGCAATCGGACTGTTGGCTTCGCAAAATCCGCGGTCGATCCTCGGTCTCGCGGGGATCGCTTTCCTTCTCGGCTGGAGCGCGGCCAGCCTTCGCCTCGTGACCAGCTTCTGGATCAGCAACCGCAGCTCCCGGGTTTCGGGTGCTCGGCTCGGGCTCCAGCATGCGGCGGCGAGTATTGGACAGGCGGCGGCGCCGATCGGGCTTGCGCTCGCGGGAGTGGGGCAGCAGTGGGTGATCACGTTCACCCTGGCGGCGGCGGCATTGATCGTCGCTCTCAGCCTGCCTTTGCTGTGGCAAGAGGGGGAACGGACGAGCGATCGGTCCAGTCAGCCATGATCCCTTGCGGAGCAAGCGATCGCCTCGAGCAGTGCGCGCGCGATCAGCGGCTTTGCAATGACATGCTCGAATCCAACGCGCCTCGCTTCGCGTTCCAGCGCGTCGTCATGATAGGCCGAGATCATGATCGCGCAACCGCACCAGCCCTTCGAGCGTAAGCGTCTCAGGAGTGACAGGCCGTCGATGTCCGGCATGCGAAAGTCGACGACAAGGCAATCGGCATGAAGTGATCGCGGGTCGGCCAATAGCGCGCTGCCGCTAGTATAGGCCCGGACCCGAAATCCCTGGGCCCGCAGCATCAATTGCGTCGAACGGCGAACGCCCGGGTCGTCGTCCGAGACCAATATCGTGAAGGGGTGACGGGACGATTGCCCGATGTGCACAGACATGAGTGGCGAGCATCCGAAAATCGATTCTCCGTGAGTGCAGCATTCCAGAACCGCGTATCTCAGTCGCTACGTAATCATCCCAGTTTGGCTTCGCTGCGACCAAGGCCCGCAGCAAATGCAATCCGGAGCGCATCGGAAAGACTGCGGACAGCCAACTTGCTCATCAGGCTTGCCCGGTGGACTTCGACGGTTCGCGAAGAAACGCCTAGATCATAGGCGATGGTCTTGTTGGGATAGCCTCGCGCGAGCCCATCGAGAACCTCCTTCTCGCGGGGCGTCAAGACGCCGATCCGGACCTGCGCTTCGGCTTCTTCCGTCGCTCGGACATCGACCCGGTCGATACGCGCGAATCCGCGGTCGATAGCCTCAAGCAGCGATGCCTTCTCGAAGGGTTTCTCGATAAAATCCACTGCGCCCGCCTTCATCGCCTGCACCGCGAGAGTGACGTCGCCATGACCGGTCAGGACGACGACCGGCATATTGATGCCGCGCTGCGCCATTTCCGACTGGACCTGAAGCCCATCTAACTCAGGCATGCGAACGTCGAGAAGCACACATCCAGTCTCGGCCGTGCGTGCCAGCTTCAGAAATTCCACGCCGCTCGCATAGGTCCGTACCTCGAACCCCACCGTCCGCAGCATGAATCCGGCTGACTTCCGGATGGCCTCTTCGTCATCGACCAGATGAATGAGGCGCTTATCCTGCATGTTCTTCCTCCAGCTTTGCGTGAACCAAGGTGAATCGGAACACGGCTCCACCGCCTGGACCGTCCTCGACCCAGATCCGTCCGCCATGAGCCTCAACGATCGTCCGACAGATCGACAGGCCGAGCCCCATGCCGTCCGATTTGCTGCTGACAAAAGCCTGGAACAACCGCGGTATCACGTCCTCCGCAATGCCGGGACCGCTGTCCTCTACCGCAATCTCGATCATCTCGTCGGCCCGCAGCCTGGTGGAAACGCGCAGTTCCCGCACTTCGGAGTCCGCCATCGCTTCAATGGCATTGCGCATGATGTTGACCAGAACCTGCTGGATCTGGACGCGGTCCACGAGCGTAGGTGTCGCGGCCGGGTCGAAGGTGAAAAAGCTGCGGACCCCGCGTTCCCGGGCACCGATAAGCGCCAGCTTGCCTGCCTCGTCGATCAGGCGCGGCAAATCCTCTACGGTCTTTTCCACCTCGCCCCGAGCTACGAAATCCCTGAGGCGGCGAACAATATAGCCTGCCCTGAGGGTCTCATTGGCGGCCTCCGTCAGCGCTTCGTGCAGGATATCCCGCGGTATATCCCCTTCCCCGTCAACAAGATCCCGCGTCGTCTCCAGATAGTTGGCAATGGCAGTCAGCGGCTGGTTAAGCTCATGGGCCAAGGTCGAGGCCATCGTTCCCATCGCGCTCAGCCGCGAGACATGCACAAGCTCGGCCTGCAATTCCTTGAGCCTCAGCTCATCATGTTCCTTTTCCGTCAGGTCCCGAATGAAGCCGGTGAAGATGCGCCCTTCCGGCCCCCCCGCCTCGCCGACCGACAATTCCATTGGAAAAGTCGAACCGTCCCGGCGCTGCCCGACCACGATGCGGCCGATCCCGATGATTCGGCGCTCTCCCGTTTCGAGATAATGGCCGATATATTCGTCATGCCTGATACTGTCCGCCCGCGGCATGAGGCAGGACACATTGCGGCCAAGCAATTCGCTCTCGCCATAACCGAACAATCGCTCGGCCGCAGCGCTGAACGAGGTTATGCGCCCCCGCTCGTCGATGACGATCATGGCATCGGGAACGGTCGCGAGAATCGACTGCAGATGTCGCTCGCGGGCTTCGATCGAGCCGCGCATTGCCGCATCCTCGGTGATGTCGCGCACGATGCTGCCGAAACCGCGAATCACACCCGCTTGATCTTTCAGGGCATTGATCGTCAGCCTGGCGAGATATTCGGTTCCATCACGGCACACGCGCCAAGCCTCACGCTCGAGGGAACCCTGCGCGAGGGCCGCCGCCAGATCGGCTTCAGGCCGGCCGTTCGCCATTTCATCGGGCGGATAGAAAATCTCGTGCGAGCGGCCGCACAGATCGGCGCTCGACCAAAGTCCCTTCCTCTCGGTCTCGCCATTGATCGCGCGGATGGTGCCGGCGGGATCGAGCAAGACGACGACATAGCCGCTGGCCTCGCGAAGCATGAGCTCCGATAGCGCCTCGATTTCGCGGACGTCGTCGCGCCACGCTACCGAATTGTCTTCGGGGATCATGTCATCCCCAGCCGTCCAGGCCGGGCGCGTAGGCGACAGGGCAATGGTTTCATGGCCGTCGGAATCCCCCAATCGGAACGGGCACTAAGTCAAATACGCAGCTCGGCGCGATACCCCTCGAAATTTCTCGCGCGATCCAGCCTGAGCGCTGCACCGGCGTGGGAGTTCCGGAGTAATGCCGCCTTGTCGGGATCGATCATCGTTCGCCGCCGCGCCACTCGAGACCATTGCTTGCGGGCCGCTGCTCCAGGCTGGCGTGACCGATACTCGACGTCGATATGGCCGCGGCTAACCGTCCCGCGAGCACCGATGCTGCGAGTCAGCCAACACACGAGACCGATAGCCATTGCGAGCAAGCGTCGCAGAAGCCGATCCTTGGAGTTCGCATGCCAATGGCGCAGGCCTTACGGATCGATAGCCAGTGCAAGCAGGCCGTGACGCGAGGTCAGTCCAAGATTTCCGATCCGGCACTCAATGGATGAAGATCGCACGTTCAAGCATGCAATTGTCCATCATGCACCGTCGCCTGGGTGGTGATGACCGGCCGCCTGATATGGCCGTCCGGTCGCACCATCGTACCGTTGCGCGTTCGCTACCGTCTCGGGTCCAGGGATCACCACCACAATCTGAGGCCGACGACCACGCGACGCTCGGTTGTCAGTTCGCGGTCCGCGCGCCGGAAGGCGGCGGTGCCATCGAGCGCGCGTTCCCAGACAAAGCCGACATAAGGTGCGAACTTGCGCGACAACTCGTAGCGTAGTCGGCCGCTCAGCTCGACATTGCTGAACCCGCCACCAAGCTCGCGGTCGACCGAGCGCTTGGAATAGAGGTTGGTCTCGACCTGGGAGGTCAAGATCAGCCGATTGGTGAACAGAACCTCGTAGCCGGCCTTGGCGCGCCCCGCGATGCGGCCATCGTCGCCCACATAGGCGGTCAACTGCACGTCGAACCAATAGGGCGCCAATCCCTCGACGCCTGCGGCAAGCCATGTCGTCGCTCCCTTGCCGAGATCCTGGCGAACTCCCAGCACCGTGCCCCAGAACGGACTCTTGCCGTGCCACCAGAGCGCCTCGACGCTGCTTTCAGCATCAAGACGATCGCGCGAGTTTTTCAGGCCCTGGCTGCGCAGCCATAGTTTGTCATTGTCCTGCCCCTTCGTGACGAGCACCGTCCAGCCCACCCCCTGGCCCTCATTGCCGCTGACGAACTCGAGCTCGTCGACGAGGACCTTCGGAATCGAGAGCTTGTCGGCCATCTCATAGCCGGGCAGTGTCGAATTGCGGTAGCCGTCCGAATAGTCATTTGAATCGCGCGCGTCCGGCGGGGCCTTGCCGCCCTGCATGCGGCCCATGTCCATCTTCATACCGGTGCTCGGCACATCCATGCCAGGCATGTCCATTCCCGCATGGTCCTGGGTTTGAGACGCGGGATGGATGTGCTCCTCCGGTGGAGGCACCTGCCCCGCCTGGAAGGCGTCCGGCGCCGTGGAAGATGGCTCTTGCGCCGAGGCGGGTGATGCAATCGCAGTCGAGAAGAGGAGGACAACCAGGAACGGCGCGGGGCGGGGGCGGGCCATGCGGATCATGCGACGACGACCTCCCGGAACATGCCGGCCGCCATATGGTAGAGCAGATGGCAGTGAAACGCCCATCGACCCATAGCATCGGCGGTGACGCGGAAGCTCACCCTCTGGGCAGGCTGGACCACCACCGTATGCTTGCGGACCTGGAAGGCGCCATCGGATCCTTCGACATCGCTCCACATGCCGTGGAGGTGCATCGGATGGGACATCATCGTGTCGTTGACCAAGATGATGCGCAGTCGCTCGTTCGGCTTGAAGTGGAGCGGCCGCGAGTCATTGAGCTTGATTCCGTCGAGCGCCCAGATGAAGCGCTCCATATTGCCGTTGAGGTGGAGCTCGATCTCGCGTTCGGGCTCGCGCGGATCGGGATCGCCATTGGGTGTCCGCAAGTCCGCCAGCGTCAGGACACGCCATGAGCGGTCGCGCAGGCCGGCGCCGGGATCATCGAGATTGGCGCGGGGATAGTCGACGCGCATATCGGTGTTCGCGCCATATTCGGTGCGGGCATGCCGGGCCTTCGGCGGCATCTCCGTCAGGCCGTGCCCGGCGTGCTCGCCGCCGCCCATCGTCATCATCGCCCCCATCATGTCGACGGGATCGAGCCAGGGCCGCGCATCGAGGGCGGGGACCGGTGCCGACATGCCGGGAGCAGGCGCGATCGTGCCGCGGGCAAAGCCGGTCCGATCGATCGCCTGGGCGAAGATCGTGCGTGCATTGCCGTCGGGCATGGTGAACTCGACATCATAGGTTTCCCCCGGGCCGATCCGGAACTCCTCGACCGTCACCGGCACCACCGGCTGCCCGTCGGTAGAAACGATTGTCAGCTCCACACCGGGGATCCGTACGTCGAAGAAGGTCGCCGTTCCCGCGCCCACAAAGCGCAGGCGCACATGCTCGCCGGGCGCGGCGACGGCGGTCCAGTTGCCCGCAGGCGTCGTCCCGTTCATAAGATAAGTGTAGGTCGCTGCGGAAAGGTCGCTATAGTCGGTCGGATTCATCCGCGACCCGTTCCACATCCGCCGCCGTTCGAGGGCTTTGGCGAGGCCCAGCTCGCTCACATCCTCTAGAAAGTCGCCGGCGGTCGGCTGCGCGAAGTTATAATAGCTGCTCAGCTTCTTGAGGTTCGTGAAGATCTGGAGCGGTGGTTCGTCCGACCAGTCGCTCAGCATGATGGTATAGTCGCGGTGGGGAACAGGCCCCGTCGGCACCTTCGGCTCGACGACGATCGCGCCATAGAGCCCGGTCTGCTCGGCGAGCGTGTGGGCGTGATACCAGTAGGTGCCCACTTGGCGCACTTCGAATCGATAGGTGAAGGTCTCGCCCGGGGCGATACCGGCGAAGCTGATGCCGGGCACGCCGTCCATTTCTGCGGGCAGGATGATCCCGTGCCAGTGGATGCTGGACATCTCCTTGAGGCTGTTGCGAACGCGCAGCGTGACGGTGTCGCCCTCGCGCAGGCGCAGGATCGGCGCGGGTACGGCGCCGTTCACTGCCGTCGCGACCCGGCGCTTGCCGGTATAGTTGACCGGGATCTCGGCGATCTCGAGGTCGAATTCGGTCCCGCTCAACTCAGCCGTCGACGCGGAGAGGGATTTCGCCTGCAGTGCCGGGATGAAGCCCGCGACGGCTCCGCCAATCGCCAGCCCCTGAACGAAGCGCCGCCGTGCGATCGGCAAGCTATGAAGGAGGGGCATTGAATGTTTCTTTCGCCAGAAGATGGTCAGGCCAGATCGAGAACGATCCGCCCGTCAATGTCGCCGCGGCGCATACGCGCAAAGACGTCGTTGATGTTCTCCAGCTTTTCGGCGTGCACCGTCGCATGCACCTTGCCTTCGCCGGCGAAGGCCAGTGCTTCGAGAAGGTCGAGCCGGGTGCCGACGATCGAACCGCGAACGGTGATGCCGTTGAGTACGGTGTCGAAGATCGACAGCGGAAAATCGCCCGGTGGAAGGCCGTTGAGCGCGACCGTACCACCGCGCCGGACCATGCCGAGCGCCTGCTGGAAGGCCTTGGGCGAGACCGCGGTGACGAGGACGCCCTGCGCACCGTCGATCGCCTGCTTGATGGCGGCTGACGGATCCTCTTCACGCGCGTTGACTGTGAGCGCCGCGCCGAGACGGGTCGCGAGATCGAGCTTGCGGTCGTCGACGTCGACCGCAGCCACATTGAGACCCATCGCGCGGGCATATTGCACCGCCATGTGGCCGAGCCCGCCGATCCCGGAGACGACCACCCACTCTCCGGGCTTCGCCTCGGTGGCCTTCAGCCCTTTATAGACGGTGACGCCGGCGCAGAGGATCGGCGCAATGTCGAGGAAGTCGACATTGTCGGGAAGATGCCCGACATAATTTGGATCGGCGAGGACATATTCCGCGAAGCTGCCATTCACCGAATAGCCGGTATTCTGCTGGCTCTCGCACAACGTCTCCCAGCCGCCCAGGCAATGCACGCAATGCCCGCAGGCGGAGTAGAGCCAGGGGACGCCGACCCGGTCGCCCTCTTTTACAAGAGTGACGCCCGATCCGACGGCGGCGACATGTCCGACGCCTTCATGCCCGGGAATGAAGGGCGGGTTGGGCTTGACCGGCCAGTCGCCCTCGGCCGCATGCAGGTCGGTGTGGCATACGCCGGCCGCCGCGACCTTTACCAGGATCTGGCCGGGTCCGACCGTCGGGATCGGCGCCTCTTCGATGACCAGCGGCTTGCCGAATTCGCGGACGACCGCCGCCTTCATGGTTTTCGCCATGTCTGCTTCTCCTTCCGGGAGGGATCAGAACAGGCCGAGCGCATGCTCGTCATAGGAGACGAGCAGGTTCTTGGTCTGCTGATAATGGTCGAGCATCATCTTGTGATTTTCGCGTCCGAAACCCGACGCCTTATATCCGCCGAAAGCGGCATGTGCGGGATAGTGATGGTAGCAGTTGGTCCAGACCCGCCCGGCCTCGATCGCGCGGCCGAGCCGGTAGGCCGTGTTGCCGTTGCGGGTCCAGACGCCCGCGCCGAGGCCGTAGGCGGTATCGTTGGCGATCGCGATCGCCTCGTCGACTGTCTTGAATGTGGTCACCGACAGCACCGGCCCGAAGATCTCTTCCTGGAAGATGCGCATCCGATTTTCGCCGAGGAACACGGTGGGCTGCACGAAATAGCCCCGATCGAGTTCGCCGCCGGGGAGCGCCCGCGCGCCGCCGGTCAGGCATTGCGCGCCCTCGGTTTTTCCGATGTCGATATAGCCGAGGATCTTGTGGAGTTGATCTTCGGATGCCTGGGCGCCGATCTGGACCGAAGGGTCGAGCGGATCACCTTGGCGGATCGCTGTGACACGCGCCACGGCGCGCTCGATGAAACGGTCGAAGATCGATTCGTGGATCAACGCGCGCGAGGGACAGGTGCAGACCTCGCCTTTGTTGAACGCGAAGAGCGTGAAGCCCTCCAGCGCCTTGTCGAAGAAGGCGTCCTCCTCGTCGAGCACGTCGGCCATGAAGATGTTGGGCGACTTGCCGCCAAGTTCCATCGTCTGGGGGATGAGATGGTCGGCGGCCGCATGCATGATCTGCTTGCCGGTGACCGTCTCGCCCGTAAAGGAGACCTTGGCGATCCGTGGATTGGCGGCGATCGCCTGGCCAACGGTGCGTCCAGGTCCCGTCACGACGTTGAACACGCCAGGCGGCAGAATATCGGCGGTGAGCTCTGCGAACATCAGCAATGTCAAAGGCGTCTGGGACGCAGGTTTGATCACCGTGCAATTGCCCGCGGCAAGTGCCGGAGCGATTTTCCAGGCTGCCATGAGCAGCGGGAAGTTCCACGGGATGATCTGCCCGACGACGCCAAGCGGCTCGCGGAAATGATAGGCGATCGTGTCGGCATCGATCGTCGAGATCGCGCCCTCTTCCGCCCGGATGCAGCCGGCGAAGTAGCGGAAGTGGTCGATCGCCAGAGGCACGTCTGCGGTACGCGTCTCGCGGATCGGCTTGCCGTTGTCGATCGTCTCGGCGAAGGCCAGCAGCTCCAGATTGTCTTCCAGCCGGTCGGCGATCCGGTTGAGCAACCGCGCACGCTCGGCTGGTGATATCTTGGCCCACTGATCCTTGGCCGCGTGCGCCGCATCGAGCGCGCGCTCGACATCTTCCGGTGTTGACAGCGCGAACTCGGCGATCAGGGCGCCGTTGATCGGGCTCGTATCGGCGAAATATTCTCCCGCAGCGGGGGGACTCCAACGACCACCGATGAAATTGTCATAGCGATGCCGGAAGGACGGCGCGGCATTGATGGTGCTGAAGGCCTGTTCGAACATGATCGCGCTCCATTAGCTGTCTTGAGCTAGATCGCCTCAATGCCGTCCCGACCGTCCCTTCAATATACGTAAGTTACGAATCCACTCTGGAGCGGCCCGGTATTCGCACGGATCATGCGACTGGATCCTCGTCCGAGGTCAGGCCGTTTCATGATCCTGACCGACCAGTCCGGGTCCGGATGCCCGAGATTCTCCGGCGGGTCGCGACCGAGGCAGCCGGTTGGGGAATGGCCCGCCGAGGGTGCGAAGCGGGTCATAAGTTGTCGTTGGGCTCGCTTGTTTCCCTCTCAGCAACCGCCCCTCGACACACCCGAAGATCCGCCCCGCGTTCGTGAGCCTCGCGCATATTCCCGAGAGGGACTTTGGTTTCGCTCATCAAACCGAGCTTGCCCGAGAGATGCTGTTCGCTGTTCCTCGCCCGTATACGCAATGTGCGAAGCGCCGCACGGATCAGATTTTCACCAGGCGCAGTCGCAACGAATTGCCGATCACGCTGACCGAAGAGAGCGCCATCGCGGTGGCGGCGATAATCGGCGAAAGCAGCAAGCCGAAAACCGGATAGAGGGCGCCAGCCGCGATCGGAATCCCGGCGACATTATATGCGAAGGCGAAGAAGAGATTCTGGCGAATATTCCGCATCGTGGCATGGCTGAGATACCGCGCCCGGACGATACCCATCAGGTCGCCATGGAGCAGCGTCACTCCGGCGCTCTCGATCGCGACATCGGTGCCCGATCCCATCGCGATCCCGACATCGGCAGCAGCGAGCGCGGGCGCGTCGTTGACGCCGTCGCCGGCCATTGCGACAATTCTCCCTTCCTCGCGAAGGCGCGTTACCACGGCACTCTTCTGGTCCGGCAGGACGTCGGCCTCGACATCGGCAATATCGAGGCGCCGCGCTATCGCCTGCGCGGTCGTGCGGTTGTCGCCCGTCAGCATGATTACCTTGATGCCGGCCTCCCTGAGCGCCCTGAGCGCTGCCGGAGTTGTCTCCTTTACCGGATCGGCGATGGCGATGACGCCCGCTGCGCGCCCGCCGATTGCCAGGAAAATGGCGGTAGCCCCGTCCCCGCGCAGCCGGTCGGCCGGACCCGCGAGGTCGCCGGGGCCGATATCATATTCGGCCAGGAAACTCGCGTTGCCCGCCTGCACGGTTTGCCCGTCGACCATGCCGACTATGCCCTTGCCAACCGGCTGGTCGACTGCGGTCGGTTCGAGGAGCTTGATCCCGCGCTGCTCGGCGGCCTGGACGATCGCCTGTGCCAGCGGGTGTTCGCTTGTACGTTCAAGGCTTGCCGCAATGCGCAGAATCTCTTCCTCGGCAAAACCCTCCGCAACTTCGATGGCGACGACCGAAGGCTTTCCGGCCGTCAGCGTTCCGGTCTTGTCGACGACCAGAGTGTCGACCTTCTCCATGCGCTCCAGGGCCTCGGCGTTCTTGATCAGCACTCCAGCCTCGGCACCGCGGCCAACGCCGACCATGATCGACATCGGCGTCGCGAGACCGAGCGCGCAGGGGCAGGCGATAATGAGGACCGCGACAGCGGCCACAAGTCCATATCCCATCGATGGCGCCGGGCCGAATAGCGACCAGGCGACGAAGGCAACCAGTGCGACCAGAATGACAGTCGGCACGAACCAGGCCGATACCGCATCGGCGAGCCGCTGAATTGGGGCACGGCTGCGCTGGGCGTCGGCCACCATCTGCACAATACGCGCAAGCATCGTATCGCGGCCGACCTTCTCGCTTCGCATCACAAGTCCGCCGGTCTGATTGATCGTTCCACCGATCAGCGCGGCCCCGATGTCCTTCGTGATGGGCATGGATTCCCCGGTAACCATGGATTCATCGACCGTGCTCCGCCCTTCCATGACGATACCGTCTACCGGGACCTTCTCGCCAGGGCGGACTCGCAGGACGTCGCCTACCACAACCTCGGAAAGGTCTATTTCCTCGTCGCTGCCGTCCGCGGCGACGCGGCGGGCGAGCTTCGGTGAAAGATCGAGAAGCGCCCGGATCGCGCCACTGGTTGTCTCGCGGGCGCGCAGTTCGAGTAGCTGGCCGAGCAGCACCAACACCGTGATTACGGCGGCTGCCTCGAAATAGACCGCCACCGAACCGTCCGCGGCGCGGAAAGCATCTGGAAAGATATCGGGCAAGAGTGCTGCGACCATGCTGTAAAGCCAGGCAACGCCTGTCCCCATTGCGATCAGCGTGAACATGTTGAGGTTACGCGTACGCAGCGACTGCCAGCCGCGCTCGAAGAACGGCCAGCCCGCCCAGAGGACGACGGGCGTCGCAAGCAGCATCTGGACCCAATTACTAGCCTGGCGGGAGATCAGCATATGAAGTCCGGTCATGTGCCCGCCCATCTCGAGGGCAAGGACCGGAAGCGCAAGCACCAGGCCGATCCAGAAGCGTCGGCGCATGTCCCGATATTCTTCGCTCGGGCCGTCGGTGGCTTCGGGAACGATAGGCTCCAATGCCATTCCGCAGATCGGGCAAGCTCCTGGTCCCGGCCGCTGGATCTCGGGATGCATCGGACACGTCCAGATCGCGCCCTTCGGAGGGGGCGGTGCCGAGTTCTCCGCGCCGCCGTGATAGCGAGCCGGGTCCGCTCTGAACTTGCCCAGACATCCCGCACTGCAGAAATAATGATGGACGCCGGCATGCGTGAGCTGGTGAATACTCGTCTCCGGATCGACTGCCATCCCGCAGACGGGATCGGTAACCGCGCCTTCCGCCAAATGGCCATGATGCTGATGATCCATTGTCAGAAGCTCCTGTCAGATTTCCAGCTCAACCGCCTTTCACCAGGCGGCATGATTGCAACTCGCCTTCATTCGGATCGTCATTCTCTGATATACGCAAAAATCACATTCCCCTCAGCCTTGTCGGACTCACTCCTCTTGTGTTGCGCCACCTTAACCGTCACCGGCTTACCGTGGGCGCGGCTTCCTTCTGTTCGCGCATCGATCGCGGCGGCGCTCCGTGCCAAATGATCGCGACGGTCTATGTGGCTCTCGCTCCACTCAGGGAAGGCCGTCGGTTAAATAGGTGTCCGTCGTCAGAACAGTCGGCACAACTCGCGGCGTAGATTAGCGGAGTGCGGACCTCGTCAGGGGGTTGATGTTAGGCGGCGAACTTGCGGTGCTGCAAGCGCCGATGTTCGATGGTCTGTCGCTTGATCCTTTCGCGCAGTTTGATGATTGCCGGAGCCCTGCCGAAGTAGGCGTCGGCAGGCGTCACGTTGGCCAGGCTCTCGTGGTATCGCTGGTGATTGTAGTGCTCGACGAAGGTCTCGATGTGGGCTTCGAGGTCGCCGGGCAGGAAGTAGTTTTCCAGCAAGATGCGGTTTTTCAGGGTCTGGTGCCAGCGCTCGATCTTGCCCTGGGTTTGGGGATGACACGGGGCGCCGCGGACATGGCTCATCTTCCGGGCCTCGATGTATTCCGCCAGCTCACCCGCGATGTAGCTGGGGCCATTATCGCTGAGTATCCGGGGTTTGTGCAGCACCGTGGCGCTGTCGCAACCAGAAGCCGCCAGGGCGAGGTCCAGCGTGTCGGTGACGTCCTCGGCTCGCATGTTGGTGCACAGCTTCCAGGCGATGATGTAGCGTGAGAAGTCGTCGAGCACGGTCGACAGATACATCCAGCCCCACCCGATGATCTTGAAGTAGGTGAAGTCGGTCTGCCACATCTCGTTCGGCCGCGTGGTTTTCGTGTGGAACTGATCGGCAGCCTTGATCACGACATAGGCCGGGCTGGTGATCAGGTCGTGGGCCTTCAACAGGCGGTAAACCGTGGATTCCGACACGAAGTAGCGCTGCCCTTCGGTGAAGCGCACGGCCAGTTCCCGGGGGCTCAGCTCAGACTGTTCCAGCGCCAGCTCGATGATCTGGTCGTGGATGCCCGCCGGGATGCGGTTCCACACCCGGCTCGGCGCCGATGGCCGATCTTCCAACGCCTCCGGCCCGCCTTCGAGGTAGCGATCATACCAGCGGTAGAATGTCCGACGAGGGATGCCGAGTTGGTCCAGCGTGCGCTTGGCCGACAGGTGCGACTGCTCGACGGTTCTGATGATCTCGAGCTTCTCGGATGCGGGATATCTCATTCGTCGTTGCCCCCATCCGCGACCATGCTTTTTTTGAGCAGACGGTTTTCCAGTGTCAGATCGGCCACGCATTCCTTCAGGGCCCGGGCTTCGCGGCGCAGGTCCTGGACCTCTCCGGTGGTCGCGGCACGGGCGGTGTCGCCGGCCAGGCGGCGCTTGCCAGCTTCCATGAACTCCTTCGACCAGGTGTAATACAGGCTCTGGGCAATGCCTTCCTTGCGGCATAGCTCGGCGATGCTGTCTTCCCCGCGCAGGCCATCCAGCACGATGCGGATCTTGTCCTCGGCCGAAAAGTGGCGCCGGGTCTGTCGGCGGATGTCCTTCACTACCCGCTCTGCTGGGGCCTTGGCGGGCGATTTTACATTGGAGGATCTGGGCTTCATCTTCGTTCCTTCGTCACTACGACGAAGCCCAGATCCTCCTTAAATCACAACCTCAAATCTGTGCCATTGGTGCTGACGGCGGACAACCTGTTCGCCGTCTTCCTTCGCGAAGGCGCCGCGCTGGCGCGCCGGGATGAGGGCGAGCACTTCTTCGGAGGGGCGGCAAAGCTTCACGCCGAGCGGCGAGACGACCAAGGGCCGGTTGATGAGGATTGGATGCTCTATCATCGCGTCGATCAGCGTTTCGTCGGTAAGGGCCCGGTCACCGAGGCCCAGCTCGGCATAAGGTGTGCCCTTTTCGCGGAGCAAGTCGCGCGCGGTGATGCCGGCGCGCTCGATCAATTGTTCGAGCAGGGCTCGCGCCGGCGGCGTCTTCAGATACTCTATGACATGCGGCTCGATGCCAGCGTTGTGGATCAGCGCGAGCGTGTTGCGCGACGTCCCGCATTCGGGATTATGGTAGATGATGATGTCGGTCATGGAGCCAGTCTCCCTCAGCAGCAGGCGAGTTCGGCGAGCAGCGGCTCGCAGAGTTCCGCCCGGCCTTGGCAGCAGTCTTTGGCAAGAAAGAGCATCAGGTCGCGCAACGTGTCAATATGGGCGCGTTGAATGATCTGGCGCCCATCTTTCTCCGATCGCACGAGGCCCGCTTTCGCCAGCACCGCGAGATGGGTCGAGAAGGTGCTTTGAGACAGACCGGATGCTTCGACGAGCTTACCGGTCGAAAGTCCCTCGGGCTCGTGCCGGACAAGAAGGCGAAAGGCTTCGAGGCGTGTCGGGTGCGCCAGCGCGGCAAGGGCGGGTAGTGCCAAATCCATATTCATGCATCGGGATTATCCGATGAATAGGCATTCGTCAAATTCTATCGGGAATATCCGATGGACCAGCGCAATTTGAGCGATCCGCCAATCAGGCTATAGATTGCAGATGGCACGCGAAAGTCAGATCGAAATCCCCATGCGGATCGTCATCGAACAGCCGGTGGTGGGCGTTCTCCACAGCTTGCAAGCCAAGGACGACCGTCCGCTCGATCCGAAATACTCGAAGACTGGCGAGGCGCTTCCGTTCGATTTTGTCATCCGCGTCGGCCCCGGCCCGAAATTCTTCGGCGACCAGGTGCGGCGCGAAGGTCCCGAGCGCCGGTTTGTCTATATTCGTGTCGGGCAAGCGGCCGGCGACCCGGCGTCGCCCTGGACCCGGCGAATGAAGATCGACATCCACGATATCGATCAGCAGCTGCTCGATGCTGCAGCAAAGGGTGGGCACCGGATCGAGATTTCGGTCAATGGCACTGGCAAAGACGGTACGCCCGCCTGCGCAACGGTGCGCACGACCGGACGCCGTCTAGCTTAACACCGAACGTTCCCTGGTCTCTGCCGATCATGCAGCGTGGCGCATCGTCTCCAGCTTCGCAGCGCCGAGGGCAAGCAGTCGCTCGATTTCGTCCGAGGTGCGCCGGACGGCCAGTTTCAGTGCTTCGTCGATATGGACATAGTCTTGCGTTACATTCTGCGAAGCATGCCCGAGCATCGCACGGATCGTGAGCTCCGAAAATCCCAGGTCTCCGGCGACGCTTCCGAACGTATGGCGAAGCGTATGAGGCGTCACACCTTTTATTCCAGCCAAATTGCACACGCGCCGCAAGCAGTCGCTGACCGCGGTGTACGGACCATTCCCAACAGCGGACGGAAACAGATGCGGATTACCCGCTATCTCTGTCTGGTCTTCGAGCCCACGAACGGCGGCGGGTCCGATCGCCCGGATCTGTGCGCCGCCCTTCGTATCGGGAAAGGCGACGTAGCCGCGCTCGGCATGTAGCCAGCTGCGGCGCATCGCCTGACCTTCTTGGCGCCGATAGCCTGTGAGCAGTAATGTGCGCAGCACGCCAAGCGCGACAGGGTTTTCCCCAATAGCCTTGGCGTAGGCGATCGCTTTTCCGAGCATCTCTATTTCGGCAATGCTCAGCCGGCGCGTCTTCTTCTTGCTGGCAAGCTTCCTCGCCCCCTCTGTCGGATGCGTTTCGAGCAGCCCCTTATGCTTCGCATGTCCGATGATGGCCTGCAGCGTGCCGACGCACCGCCCTGCGACGCCGGGTCCGCCGGTAGCCATGCCGCCCCGGCCTCCGGTTCGAGGCTTGGCGGTCTTCCCATTCTTCACGTCTGTCTGCATCTGCTCGACGTCGGCGATTTTCAGATGTTTGACGATTCGATTGCCGAGCAGGGGCGCGATGTGCGTGCGAATGCGGCTCTCATCCATCCCGAGCGACGATTCCTTGATCGGAAGATTCTTGCGGCCGAGGATATTGCCCGCGCGCGCCTCCACCAGATACCAATCGCACATCTCCGCAACGGTCATGCCTTTGCGATCCTGCCGAACTTTGTCGGCAGGATCTTCTCCGACAATGACTTCGGCGAGCTTCAACTTCGCCAAATCGCGGGCTTGATCGACGGTTAGAACGCCAAATCGGCCAAGGTTCATGCGCCGCTTGGTGCCTTCGGCGTTTCGATACTGGACGACGAAGGTCTTCAGCCCAGACGCCATGATCCTCAGGCCGAAGCCCTTCACCTCTGAATCCCATAGAATGAGGTGCTTGGTTTCTGGCGGAACGAGGGCGTCTATGGCCCGCTTTGTCAGCTTTGCGGTCGGCATACAAAACTCCTGCTGGAGACACGACTTCGAAAATCGCCAGTGTCTCCAAAATGTCTCCCGTTTGGTGGAAACCGGAGGCAATTGCAGGATATAGCAGGTGAAAGAGAAGCGCAAGAAAACTAGCAAAATAAGAAGATAGAGTAGTTTCGGAAACGATAGAAAAGTTTGAAGGTCAAGTTGCCAAGGTTGGGGTCGAGGGTTCGAATCCCTTCGCCCGCTCCAGTTTTCCCAACAATTTCAGACACTTACGCCGAATGGCGGCGTAATATGCGTCGTTACGCGGGCTCGATTTTTGCCTCGCGTAATAAGGACGTAATATGATGGGAGCGAGCTGTCGGGTGCCTCTAGGGCAGGATCGGCGACGTTGTTCGCAGAGGTTCGAACATTCATCCGCCGATCCGAGACGCCTCACATGCTCTAGCCTCTCTGCTGTTTAGCCTCTTGGCGGGCGTCGCGGAGGATTTCGATCCCGCCCTTGATAGCGATCAGCGCAGTCGCAAATCCAACCAGAAGGTCCGGCCAGTTCGTACCGAGCCACCAGACGAGGACACCCGCGATCAGGATGCCGCCGTTCGAGATGAAGTCGTTGTAGCTGAAGGTTGTCGCGGCTCTGAGGTTGACGTCCGGATCCTGAATGCGTTGCAAGAGCTTCAGGCAAGCATAGTTCACCACCGCAGCGACCGCCGACATGATCATCATCGTCGGACCGATCGGTTCGCTGCCTTCGAAATAGCGCCGTCCTACATCGAACAGGACGCCGGCCGCGAAGACCAGCAGCATGACGCCCGATGCCGTGGCAGCACGGGTTTTCCATTTCAGGCCGTGGCTGAGCGCAACGAGGCTCAAGGCATAGACCGCGGCGTCGGACAGATTGTCGAGCCCATTGGCGATGAGCGCGCTCGAATCGCCGAGCCCGCCGGTTACGAGAAAGGCGATCGCGATAGCCGCGTTCAGGACGAGAACGATCTGGAGCGTTCGCTTTTCGCGTTCGCTCCCGGATGCTTTTTCATTCATTGCAAGCTCCTCAATCCTCACCATCCCTAAAAGGAGGCGGAACCCGCTTGGGTTCCGCCTCAGTCAGCACTCCCGGTTGCCGCCGACAGGGGGGAATGGCGGCTGACCGGGAGGGGCTCAGCCTGCGGGGCTGGGCACGCCGCTCGGACGCGCCAGCTCTTCCTCTTCGGCCTTCGCGGTCCGTCGATGGACCAAGAGGTAGAGCGCAGGCAGCACCAGCAAAGTCAGGATCGTCGATGAGATGATCCCGCCGATGACGACAGTCGCCAGCGGCCGCTGCACCTCGGACCCAGCCCCGACATTGAGCGCCATCGGTACGAACCCGAGCGACGCCACCAGCGCGGTCATCATCACCGGTCTGAGGCGGGTCAGCGCGCCTTCGCGGATCGCCTCGACGAGCGCTTTTCCGCGCTCGCGCAGATCCTTGATGAAGGAGAGCATCACCACGCCGTTCAGCACCGCGACCCCCGAGAGCGCGATGAAGCCGACGCCCGCCGAGATCGAGAGCGGAATGTCGCGCAGCGCCAACGCCGCAACGCCTCCCGTCAGCGCCAGCGGCACGCCCGAGAAGACGATCGCAGCATCGCGCACCGTGCCGAACAGCATGAACAGCAGGCCGAAGATCAGCAGCAGCACGAGCGGCACGACGATCTGGAGGCGCTCGGTCGCAGACTGAAGCTGCTCGAACGTCCCGCCATATTCGATGTAGTAGCCATCGGGCAGCACAACCTCAGCTTCGACCTTTTGCGTGAGCTCGTCGATGAACGAACCCAGATCGCGCCCACGGACATTGGCAGTGATCACCGCGCGGCGCTTGCCATTTTCGCGGCTGATCTGGTTCGGCCCCGCCGCGAGCGATATCTCCGCCAGCTCCGAAAGCGGCACGAAGCCGCCGGCCGGAAGTGCAACGGGGAGATTGCCGAGCGACGCGAGATCGGTGCGAATGGCCTCGGGAAGCCGGACGATGACGTCGAAGCGGCGGTCACCCTCGAAAAGCTCGCCCGCCTGACGGCCGCCGGTTGCGGTCGAAACCGCATCCTGCACCGTTTCCATGCTGACGCCGTAGCGCGCGAGCTTGTCGCGGTCGGGCGTGACCGAGAGCATCGGCAGGCCGGTGACCTGTTCGAGCTTCACGTCCTGCGCGCCCGCGATCCCGCCCGCGACTTCCTCGATCGCCTGCCCCGATTCGAGCAATTGATCGAGATCGTCGCCGAACAGCTTGATCGCCACGTCGGCGCGAACGCCGGCGATCAGCTCGTTCATGCGCATCTTCACCGGCTGGGTGAACTCATAATTGTTCCCCGGCACCTCGTTCACCGCCTTGTTGAGTTCGGCAACGAGCTGGTCGCGCGTCTTTCTCGGATTTGGCCATTCCTTCCGGTCCTTGAGCATGATGAAATTGTCGGCGACCGACGGCGGCATCGGATCGGTGGCGACTTCGGGCGTGCCGATCTTCGCGAACACCCGTTCGACTTCGGGGAAATGCCTGATCCTCTTCTCCAGCGCCTCCTGCATCGCGATCGACTGGGTCAGGCTCGTCCCCGGAATGCGCATCGCGTGCATCGCGATATCGCCTTCGTCGAGGTCCGGGATGAACTCGGACCCGAGACTGGTCGCCGCCACGCCGCTCAGCGCGACAAGCGCCAAAGCACCAGCCAGCGCAGCCTTCGGCCAATTGAGGACGCGGTCGAGCATCGGGCGATAGCCCTTGCCGAGACCGCGCATCAGCCAATTTTCCTTTTCCTCGACCTTGCCGGTCACGAACAGCGCCACCGCGGCCGGAACCAGGGTGAGCGACAGCAGCAGAGCTGCGGTAAGCGCGAGGACGACGGTGATCGCCATCGGATGGAAGGTTTTGCCCTCGACGCCCTCGAGCGCGAAGATCGGCAGATAGACGGCGGTGATGATGATGATGCCGAAAATGCTCGGCTTGATCACCTCTGCACTCGCCGAAGCGACGAGACCGAAGCGTTCGTCGCGGTCGAGCAGGCGCCCGAGCCTGTGCTGAGCCTCGCCGAGCCGGCGGAGGCAGTTCTCGACGATGATGACGGCCCCGTCGACAATGAGGCCGAAGTCGAGCGCCCCGAGGCTCATGAGGTTTGCCGATGTCCGCGTTTGGAGCATGCCCGTCAGCGTCATCAGCATCGCGACCGGAATGACCGCCGCCGTGATCAGCGCCGCCCGGAAATTGCCGAGCAGGAGGAACAGGATCACGATGACGAGTAGCGCGCCTTCGGCCAAGTTCTTCTGCACCGTCGAGATCGTCCGCTCTACGAGCGCGGTGCGATCGTAGAGCGGCTTGGCAACGACGCCCTTCGGCAACGCACGCGAAGCCTCGACGAGACGTTCGGCCGAGGCCTGCGCGACCACGCGCGGATTCTCGCCGATCAGCATCGAGACCGTGGCAAGGACGACTTCCTTGCCATTTTCCGTCGCGGCGCCTGTGCGGAGCCCCGAACCGATCGCGACATCGGCGACGTCGGCGATCCGGATGGGAACCCCGCCGCGAGTGGTGACGATGATCTGCGACAGGTCGCGCTCATTATTGGCCTGACCCGGCACGCGGATCAGAATCTGCTCGCCGCTGCGCTCGACATAACCGGCGCCGCGGTTGGCATTATTGGCCTCGAGTGCGGTGACGACATCGTTGAGCGAGAGATTGAGCGAGGCGAGCGAGGCCGGGTTGGGGGTCACATGATATTGGCGGGCGTAGCCTCCGATCGTGTTGATCTCGGCGACCCCCGGAATCGTGCGCATCTGCGGCCGGATGACCCAGTCGGACATCGTCCGGAGGTCTTCCGCCGTATAGGGCGAACCGTCGGGTTTTCGGGCGCCCGGTTCGGCCTCAATCGAGAACATGAAGATCTCGCCGAGGCCCGTCGAGATCGGCCCCATTTCGGGCTCCATCCCGGGCGGAAGCTGGCCGCGCGCGGCCTGGAGCCGCTCGTTGACCTGTTGGCGCGCGAAATAGATGTCGGTCCCGTCCTCGAAGACAACGGTGACCTGGCTGAGCCCGTAGCGCGAGATCGATCTGGTATAGTTGAGGTTCGGGATGCCCGCGATCGCGGTCTCGATCGGATAGGTGATGCGCTGCTCGGATTCGAGCGGCGAATAGCCTTCCGCCTTGGTGTTGATCTGGACCTGGACGTTGGTGATGTCGGGAACGGCATCGATGGGCAATTTGGTCGCGCTCCACGCGCCGATCGCGCAGAGGAGCGCAACCACCGCAAGGACGAGCCATCGTTGCCGGATCGAAAAGCCTATGGTTCTGGCTAGCATGTTATCCTGCTCCCCGATCAATGGTCGTGGCCCGCGCCGGACTTTTCGATGTCGGCGCGAACGAGGAAACTGCCCTTGGTGACATAGGCGGTGCCAGGCTTGATGCCCGACAGGACCTCGGTCCATTCGGGCGACGAACGGCCGAGCTTCAGCATCCGGACCTCATAGTCCTGCCCGAAATTGGCATAGACCACCTTGAAGTCGCGGAAGGGCTGGATCGCCTCGGTGCGCACGGCGAGCGGCACGGTGACGGGGTTGACCATCACGCGGCCGCGCAAGGCCATGCCCGGGCGGAGCGTTCCCGAGCGGTTGGGGATGGTCGCGCGGATGAGCGCAGTGCCCGCCTCGACATTGCCGTCGGGCAGGAACTGCCCGAGCGGCGCAGTCGCGATTTCGGCGCCGTCCTGCGTCTCCACCGTTACCCGCATGCCCGGACGGATAATCGCGAGGTCGCGGGGGAAGATGTTGAAGACGACCGTGGTCTGCGCCGGGTCGGTGACTACATAGAGTGCGCGCCCGTCGGTGACGTCGCCGGGGTTGGCGTTGCGCTCGGCGATCACGCCGCCGACGGTCGCATATACCGGATAGACCTGGAGGCTCTCGCTCGACTCGATGCGCGCGAGAAGCTCTCCGCGCCGGACGCTGTCGCCCACAGCCTTGGTCACCGAGACGACGCGGCCGGGGAATTGGCCGCGAATTTCGGAGCGGGCGGTCGGCGACAGTTGGACGGTGCCGTAGAGTTCGCGCATCTCGCCCACCGTCGCCGGCCCGACGACCGCGGTTTCGATGCCTCCGGCCTTGGCGGCGTCGGCCGCGATCCGCGTGCGCCCTTCGGGGTTCGCATATTTCCAGACGTGCCGCTTGCCGCCCGTCACCGCGACGACCTCGACATCGAAGCTGTGCGGTTCGGTGACGACACCTTGCCCTGCGAGGAATTTGCCCTGCGGGCGGAAGGTGAAGCGATCGACGTCGCCGCCAAGCCGCGTTAGGGTGATGGCGAGCTGGACATCCTTCGGATCGACCGGTTTGCCGTCCCGCGTTGCGAAGACGCGGAATTGCGGCTCCGTGCCATTCTCGAAGATCGTGACCTCGACCGCGAAATCGCCATTCTTCAGCAATTTGCCACCGTTCGGACCTTTGGCATCTTCCTCGCCTTCGCCCTCGGCGTGGCTTTCGCCTTCTTCATGCTTGTCTTCGCCCTCGGCTCCGCCGCCGCAGGCAGCGAGAGGCACGGCAAGGAACAGCGCCGCAGCCGCGGCGGGAAATGGAAACTTCTTCATGGAATATTCTCCGCAAGGGGAGCCGCATCGAAGCGGCCGGTCAGGCGATCGATCTCCGCGAGCAAATCGCGGTAGCGCGTCATGGCCTCGGCCCACTGACCCTGGATCTGGATGATGACGTCGGCGGCATCCTGTACGTCGGCGAACAGGAACCCGCCGCGGGCATAGCCTTCGCGCACCTGGCCGAGCGTCTTCACCGCCTTGGGATAGACGTCGTTCATGATGCCCTCGGCCCGGACGCGTGCGGCGTCGGCGTCGGCGCGCAGCGACGCGAGGCGCCGCAGCCGCTCGAGCCGGCTCGCTTCGGATTGGAACTCGAGCTGCCGCCGTTCGGCCTGCGCCCGGGCGATATTGCCCTGGTTGCGGTCGAACCGTCCGAGCGGGATCGAGATGCCGCCAAGGACGGCGACATCGTTGGTCTCGCGAAGAAAACGCGTGCCGCCCGAGACCGTATAGTCCTGGTGCGCACGGCTCTGCTCGACGACGACCTGCGCCCGGGCCCGGTCGACCGCGGCGTCGAAGACCACCGCATCGGCTTCGGCGAGCGGCGGGTCGCGCGGATCGGGTTTCTCGATCCCCTCGGCGATAACGAGGCTGTCAGGCGTGCCGCCCCAGAAGGAGGTGAGCAACGCGCGTGCGGACTGCCGCTTCGCCTGGGCTTCCTTCAGGGCCAGCTCGGCTTCGAGGATGCGGGCATCGGCGCGCGTCTCGACGAAGAGCGGATCCTTGTAGCCGCGCACGCGCCGGATCGCTTCGGTCCGCATCTCCTTTTCGAGTTTGACGCGATCCTCTGCAATCCAGACCATCTGCTCGGCGATCTGGACGTCGATATAGGCGCGCTGCACTTCCTGGGCGATGTCGAGCCGGACGAGCCGCCACTGCGCCTCGGCGAGTACGACACCGCGCTCGGCAAGCGCCATCCGCGCCTCGCGCTTGCCCCCGCGTTCGAGCGGCTGCGAATAGGTGACGGTCAGTTCCGATTGCCGGAACAGGCCATAGCCGCCCGTCCCGACGCCATTGTCCATGTCGACCGACACGGTCGGATTGGGACGGACGCGGGCTTGCAGCTGGTCGGCGCGCGCGGCGTCGACCCCCGCTTCGCCCGCTCTAAGCTCGGGCGATGCAGCGATGGCCCGCTCGACCGCCTGGTCGAGCGTTAGCGGCTGGGCCCAAACGGACCCCGCCAGCAGCGCAGCCCCGGCCAACAGGGCGGCGCGCATATGGATATGCATGAATGATCACTCCTGAACGGTTCGACTGAGCGCAGGCCGACAAGGGGCCGCGCGGCAGGCGTCGTTCAGGCGAGGGGAGGGTTCAGGGGAGGTGCGAGCGCGCGCGAAGCGAGGCGCGTCGCGGGCAGCGCAAAGTGCAGGCCGCCGGAAAAACAGGACAGATCGTCATGACCCGAAAGGGCCTGATCGGATGCGACCGGGCAATTATGGTGACTGCCGTGGAGGTCGGCGTCCTGCTGACCTTTTTTCGTGTCCTTGTCCGACGCATGGCCCGGCTCGACATGGTGCGAAAGATGCGAATCCGTCGCATGGTGCGTCATGCCCGCCATCGCCGGCGCAGCATTGTGGAGCCCGCTGAGCAGCAGGATGAACACAAGCAACAGGCGAAGGGGAGCGCCGGACATGGTCGCGCCCCTAACAGCGAATGACCTGTTCCGGAAGTCCAAAACCGGATCAATCGGTTCGCGCAGCGCCGCTCTCCCTCGATCGGGCCGTTTCGATCAGCGCTTCCAGGGCGTTCGGCATTGGCATCGGCTCAAAGGCGCTCACCCGCGCGCGGCCATTATTCCCTGCGGGGAGGCGGCCGGTCAGCGAACCGAGCGGGACGAGCAGGAACCGCATCGCCTGACCGGCAGCTTCGCGGGCATCCCCGAGCTCGATCGCATAGCGAAACATGTGCCAGTGGGAGGCGAGATGCGCGCCCATATAGGGCTGACTCAATATATGTTCCCATTCCAGCGCCTGCCACGCAGCGGCTTCGTCTCCGATTCGGCGTGATTCGCAAAACAGGCGATATTGATCGCGCAGCAGCGGCTCGATGACGGCCATGCTCACGGGATTTACTGTCGGCGGCACCATCCTCTTTCCCCTTTTTTGTGCAGGGCGGGCTTTTGCACCCTGTAGTAGATACAGGGTCAAGCCCTGATGTTCCGGCAGGACGCTGTGCCGCTCAGCTTTCGACTTACCCCGTCGTCTCACGGGAAGGGTATCGCTTGAATGTCGTCCTGAACAAAGGAGGTTGGAGCCAATAGCGTAGGAATAGAAATAAGAGTAAAAGACAATCGTAGAATTATTGTGCTTAGCGCGTGATTATTCGATGGATGTCCTGTTTCCTTGGACGCATTGGTAAGTATAGCGTGGGAAGATTCACTGCTCCCTTACGGCCATGAGATAATATTACAGGGCGGGTTCGGGGGTTCGAAGAGTGCCGCCGAAGTTGATTGAAAATCTTCTACTTTTCACCGCGCTGTTTCGATGCTAGGGGCCGGTTCCAATGCGACGGGTGATCCTCTTCCTCCTGACCCTTCTCCTTGCATCCGGAACGGTTGCGGGGTCGCTCGCACATGCGACCGAGGATCGGGCCGAGGCGAGCCTGTTTGTCGCGGCGATCGAAGCCGGCTGCGTTTCCGCGCCGGCACTCGAAAGCACCGAAGTCGACAAGAAAAAGTCCTCTCCCGGGGAAAAGCAGCAGGTGCCCGCCGCCGCTCATGGATGCCATGGCCACCATTCGGGCGTCCCGGCCGAAACGCTTTCGGCAGCAACCGAAACCCCTGCCCCTGAAGCGCATACGCGCATTCTGACGGCGGCCTTGCCGCCCGTCGCCTATATCGGGACTTTCCGCCCTCCAATCGCCTGACGCTTTAGGTTTGCGCGCGCCCTTCGCGTGCGCCTCTCCCTGGAAACGTCAGGAGTCTCTTTTTCATGAAATCCATAGTTGTCGCCGCGAGTCTCGCGGCGCTCGTTGCAGGCGCAAATTCCGCGCCCGCCGCTGCCCAGTCGGCAGCGACGGAGCTGGTGGGACCGCCTTCTTCCGCAGGCGAGGCCGTGCGTACCGGCCCGCTTCCCGCTCGATTGTCCCTCGCACAGGCGATGGAGGAAGCCGACGCGCGCTCGCCGCGCGTGGTTGCCGCCGAAGCCGAAGTGGAGGCCGCCCGCGGTCGCCAGCGTCAGGCGGGCTATCGCTACAATCCAACACTCAATGTCGATGTCGAGAATTTCGCGGGCACCGGCCCCTATTCGGGCCTCAACGGTCTCGAAACGACCGTGTCGGTAAACCAGCGCCTCGATATCGGGGGCCGGCGCCGGGCGCGCATGACGCTCTCCGACGCCGAGTTTCTGGCCGCGAAGTACAGGTTGGAGATTGCACGCGCAGATCTTGCGCTCGATGTCCGCAACCAGTTCGCGACCGCTCTCGCGGCGCGCGATAGCCTCGCGCTCGCACGCGAAAATGAAGCGCGTGCCCGTGAACTCGTCCGCGTGGCACAGGCCATGGTCGATACCGGCAATGAGCCGCCGCTCCGCGCATTCCGCGCCAATGCGGCTCTCGTTCAGGCCACCGCCGAACTACGCACGGCCGAGGCCGAAGAAAGAACCGCCCGGCGTTCGCTCGCGGCGCTCCTCGGAAGCTCGGTCCCGCCTGCCGAGTTGATGGAAGGCGATATGTGGGTGGCACCGGAGACGGTGGACTCGCTCGCGACGCTCGACGTTCGCTTGGCAGAAACCGAGAAGCTGATTGCCGAAGCGCGGCTCCAGGGGCAGCGCGCCGATGGCCGGCTCGACCCGTCGGTCGGCTTCGGGGTGCGTCAGCTTCGCGACACCGGCGATCGCGCATTGATCGCCAACGTCTCCGTGCCGCTCCCCGTCTTCGACCGCAACCGCGGCAACATCTCGGCTGCTAAGTCCGATGTCGCCGCCGCCATAGCGCGGCGCGAGAATGCGGTGGTCAATGCTCAGGCGGAGATCGCCAATGCGCAGTCCGAGCTCGAATCCGCCGAGGCCCGCCTCGCGGCGCTCGAAGGAAGCGGCATCGAACAGGCGCGCGAAGGCGTGCGGCTTGCCGAGCTCAGCTACCGCGCCGGCAAATCTTCGCTCGTTGAATATATCGACGCCCAGCAGGCCTATGCGGCGACGCAGGCCGAGCTGATCGCGGCGCGCCAGGCCCGGGCCGAAGCTCGCGCGATCCTGGCACGCCAGGCCGCCGCTGACGGCGACGCGGACCATCAGCCATGAGCGCGCCCAAACTTTCAGCGGACGGGGGCGCCTTCGTCGTCGTTCTTTCAAGTCAACAGGGGTGCGCCGCCAGTCGGCGCGCGAACCGCATCAACAGCGGAGATAGAATATGATCACCAAGGACAAGCGTCTCCTCGGCACTGTCGCGGGCGCCATGATACTCGCTGCCGTCACGGGCTTCGGGGTTGCACGCTGCACCGCCGACCCGGCCGCCGCGCCGGCTGCCGAAGGCGAAAAGGAAGCGGCGAGCGAAGCCCTTCCGAGCAGCCTCGCCATCACGCCCGAAGCGATCAAGGCCGCCGACATCGGCGTCGAGACGATCGGCGCCGGGGGGCTCGGCTCTGAAATCATCTCGCAGGCGACCGTTACCGCAGCACCGAGCGGCGAAGCGATCGTCACTGCCCGCGCGGGTGGCGCGGTCACCCGCCTGTTCAAGCGGCTCGGCGATCCGGTCAGCGCCGGTGAGACGATCGCGATCGTGCAAAGCCGAGACGCCGCCCAGATTGCGGCCGAACGGATTGCCGCCGATGCACGCTCGACGCTCGCGCAGAAGAATCTCCACCGCGAGAAGACTTTGTTCGACCAGAAGGTGTCGGCGCGGGTCGATTATGAGCGGGCGCAAGCCGAAGCGGCGGCCGCTGCAGCAGAAGCGCAGCGCGCGCGCGCCGCCGCGAGCGCGGCGCAGGTCACGCGCGACGGCAGTAGTGTCATCGTGGCAAGTCCGATCTCGGGACGGATCACGGCCGAGAACGCCAGCCTTGGCGCTTTCGTCCAGCCCGAAACCGAATTGTTCCGCGTTGCCGATCCCAGCAAGGTGCAGATCGAGGCGGCCGTCGGTCCGGCCGACGCGCAGCGGCTGTCGCCGGGAGACCGCGCGATCATCGAACTTCCCGACGGGCGGACGATCGATGCCCGCGTGCGGGCTGTAACCCCCGGCCTCTCGGGTGACACGCGCTCGGCAACAGCCGTGCTCGATGTCCCCGGGGCTCTGCAGCCGGGCCTCGCCGTCCGGGTGCGCCTGCTCCCGAGCCGTGGCGCTGAAACCGGTGGCCCGGCGGGCATCGTGATCGCCGATGAGGCGCTCCAGACGCTCGAGGGCCGCGACGTGGTCTTCGTTCGGACGAAGGACGGTTTCCGCGCCCAGAAAGTGACGGTCGGCCAGCGCAGCGCGGGCCGTGTCGAAATCCTCGCGGGGCTGAAGCCCGGCCAGATCGTCGCGACCAAGAACGCATTCCTGCTCAAGGCCGAACTCGGCAAGGGCGCGGGCGAGGAGGAATAAACCGTGATCGCGAAACTGATGGCGCTATCCGTCCGCGCGCGCTGGGCGGTCCTCTTCCTCTTTCTTGTGATTGCGGGGCTCGGCATATGGCAGCTCACCAAGCTGCCGATCGACGCGGTTCCCGACATCACCAACAAACAGGTACAAATCAACACGATCGATCCGCGTCTTTCGCCGGTCGAAATCGAGAAGCTCGTAACCTACCCGATCGAAATCTCGCTGGCTGGCATTCCGGGGCTCGAGACGACACGCTCGATCTCGCGCAACGGCTTCAGCCAGGTGACGGCAATCTTCACCGATGAAACCGACCTCTATTTCGCCCGCCAGCAGGTGGGCGAACGGCTTCTCCAGGCGGGCGAGAATCTTCCCGATGGAGCGCAGCCGCAGATCGGTCCCGTGACAACGGGTCTCGGCGAGGTCGTCATGTACACCGTTGGCTATAAAAATCCCGACGGGAAGGGCGCCAAGAAGGTCGCGGGCCAACCAGGCTGGCAACCCGACGGCAGTTATCTGACCCCCGAGGGCGATATCCTCACCGACGAAGTTGCCAAATCGGGCTACCTTCGCACGGTACAGGACTGGATCGTCAGCCCGCAGCTCAAGTCGGTCGGTGGCGTCGCCGGCGTCGACTCGATCGGCGGCTATGCCAAGACTTTCGTCGTCGAACCCGATCCGACCCGCCTCACCAGCTACGGCATTTCCTATAGCGAGCTGGGCGAAGCCCTTGAACGCGCCAACCTCGCGGTCGGTGCCAACTACTACAACCGCGCCGGCGAGGCCTATCTCGTGCGCGTCGATGCGCGCGTGCGCTCGGTCGACGAAATCCGCAACGCCGTCGTCGCGACACGCGGAGGCGTGCCGGTCACCGTCGCACAGCTCGCCAATGTGAAGATCGGCGGCGACCTTAGAACCGGTGCGGGCAGCATGAACGGCAAGGAGGCGGTGATCGGCACCGTGCTCATGTTGATCGGCCAGAACAGCCGGACTGTCGCCGAGGAGGTCTCGGCGAAGCTCGCGCAGGTGTCGAAGACCCTGCCGCCCGGCGTCGAAGTGAAGGTGGTGCTAGACCGCGCCAAGCTCGTGAACGCGACCGTCGGCACGGTTGAAAAGAACCTCACCGAAGGCGCGCTGCTCGTGGCGGCGGCGCTCTTCTTCCTGCTCGGCAACTGGCGCGCCGCGATCATCGCGGTGCTCGTCATCCCCTTTTCCTTCCTGATGATGGCGATGGGCATGAATGCGTTCCGGGTGCCCGGTAACCTGATGAGCCTCGGCGCGCTTGACTTCGGTCTGATCGTCGACGGTGCGGTGATCATCATCGAAAACTGCCTCGCCAGATTGGCGCACCGGCAGGAACATGAAGGGAGATTGCTCAACCTTCGTGAACGTCTCGAGGAGACGATGCGCGCCAGCCAGGAGATGATTAAACCGACCGTCTTCGGGCAGGCGATCATTCTGCTCGCCTTTGCGCCGCTGCTGATGTTCACGGGCGTCGAGGGCAAGACCTTCTCGCCGATGGCCATCACCATCATGCTCGCGCTCGTCGCAGCCTTCATTCTCGCGATCACGCTGGTTCCGGCGCTTGTCGCGCTGATGATCCGCGGCAAGGTTGCCGAGAAGGAAGTCTGGGTAATCCGCAAATCGAAGGAGCGCTATCTTCCGCTGCTCGACAAAGCGATCGCCAAGCCTTGGGCCTTCATCGCCGGTGGCTTTGCCTTCTTCCTCCTCGCCATCCCGGCGTTCGGATTGCTCGGCTCGGAATTCATTCCGCAGCTTGACGAGAAGAATATGGCGATCGCCTCGACGCGCGTGCCTTCGGTGAGCCTCGAACAGTCACTGGCCATGCAGCGCAACGTCGAGACGGCGATCTCGAGCCTGCCCGAAGTCGAGTTGATGTTCTCGAAGACGGGCACGGCCGAGGTGGCGACCGATCCGATGCCGCCGAACATCTCGGACGGCTTCGTGATCCTGAAACCGCAGGACCAGTGGCCGGCAGGTGTCGATTCGAAGGCCGATGTTGTCGAGCGTATCGAGAAAGCCGCTGGCGGCCAGCTCGGCCAGCTTTACGAGGTCAGCCAGCCGATCCAGCTTCGCTTCAACGAACTGATCGCGGGCGTTCGCGGTGACGTGGCCATCAAGCTTTACGGGGACGACCTCGACAAAATGTCGCTCGCCGCAAACGAGATGGTGCGCGTGCTCCAGGGCATTCCGGGTGCAGGCAGCGTCAAGGCCGACCAGGTGGGCGGCGCTCCGACGCTCGACGTGAAGCTCGATCGCAATGCGATCGCGCGCTACGGCCTGTCGGTGCAGGAAGTCGCCGACACGGTGTCGGCGGCGCTCGGCGGGCGGGAATCGGGTCTTCTTTACGAAGGCGATCGCCGGTTCGACATCACCGTGCGTGTTCCCGATGCGACCCGCGTCAATCTCGACGACATCCGCGCACTTCCTGTCCTCCTCCCTTCCGAAGGCGGGAGCCGCGGGCAGATACCGCTCGCGCAAGTGGCGCAGATCCGGCTGACCGAAGGGCTCAACCAGATCAGCCGCGAAAATGGCAAGCGGCGTGTCGTTGTGCAGGTGAACCTCGAAGGCCGCGATGCGGGATCCTTCGTGGCCGAAGCGCAGGCCAAGATCGCCAATGTGAAGCTCCCGGCGGGCTATTATCTCGAATGGGGCGGGCAGTTCGAAAGCCTGCAGGCCGCATCGCAGCGGCTCTCGATCGTGGTTCCGCTCTGCTTCGCGGGTATCTTCATCCTGCTCTACATGGCGCTCGGCACCTTCGGGCGAGCGACCGCCGTGTTCCTTGCGGTGCCGCTTGGGCTCGCAGGCGGGGTGTTTACCCTCGCGCTGACCGGGATCAATTTCTCGGTGTCTGCGGCGGTGGGCTTCATCTGCCTTGCCGGCGTCGCGGTGCTCAATGGTCTCGTCGTCATGACGGCGATCCGCGAGCGGCTCGAGAATGATGTCCCGCTCACGGAGGCAATCCGCGATGGCATGATCGAGAAGATGCGCGCGGTGATTATGACCGGCTTCGTGCCCGCAATCGGCTTTGTGCCGATGGCGATCGCGACCGGCACCGGTGCCGAAGTGCAGAAGCCGCTCGCGACGACCGTCATCGGCGGCCTCATCGCGGCGACCATCCTGACGCTGCTCGTGCTCCCCGCGATCGCAAAGGTCGTTCTCGGGGCGGACTGGCAGCCGAAGTTCCTGAAGCGGAAAACGGAACCGGCGGTCCAGCCGGTCGCTGAATAGGGAGAGAGTGTTATGACAAAAGCATCCAAGCTCTTGCGCATCTACACCGATGAATCCGCCTTCTTCGGCGATCAGCGGGTCTTCGAGTTCATCTCCGAACTTGCTCGTCAGCAAAAACTGGCAGGCGTAACGGTGCTCGAGGCGGTTCTTGGTTTCGGACGCTCGGCGCATCTCCACCGCAAGCATGCGCTGGAGAATGACCGGGCGGTCGTGATCGAGATCATCGACGAGGAGCAGCGGCTCCGCGATTTTGCGGCGCAGCTGACCGAGATACCGGACATCGGGCTCATCACACTCGAAGCGGTCGACATCCTCGGCGGGAAATCCGCCGCGGAGCCCCCCGATGTTCAGAGCTGACCGGCACCTTGCCGGTTTCCACCGCGGCGCAGGTCCCCGGCCTGCGTCGCGGACCAGCTCGCGCGAGCGAGGAGGTCTCCGGTGTTCTCGGTAGGCACCTCGCTCCGCTTGCCGGTTCCGATCGGTCGCGTCTGGCGCCTGCTCGTCGATATCGACCGATACGGCGACTGGCACCCGACGCTCCGGTTCACCGACCGCCCCGGCGATGATGAGCGCGTAGGCTATGTCTATTCACCGCGCGGGAAGCGGGGGCCGGAATTCGCATCCGAGGGGCGGATAACCGCGCTCGACTGGCTGACAGGCTTCTCCTGGCGGACAGGCACGCGCGGGCTGCTCGTCATCGAGGAGAGCTACCGTCTCGAAAAGCTCGGCCAGGGGGTGGAGGTTACCCATCGCCTGGAATGCAAGGGTTTCTTCTCGTGGCTCGGCTACCCCTTTCTGCGGCGGGTTTGCAGCGTTTTTCTCAAGCGCTCGAACATGGCGCTCGAACAGCATTTCCGTCGCACTACGGTTCAGTCCCGCTACGCGCGGCCGAGCGGACGGCGCGCATGATTTTGAGTTTGAAACCTGGCCGTCGGAGGCCCCTCTCATTCGCCCCCCTCACCACGGGCAGGGATCTCCGGCTGTCAGGGAGGTGCGGGAGTTGGGTCGCATCCCGCCAAGGCTCCCGCACCTCATCCTGGCGTGCGTTGAACATGCGCCCGGATCGCATTGCCGACCGCCAACAGAAAAGGATGGCATCATGAGTGACCAGTTGCGGCTCGATATTCCGCTTCTCCTCCCCGAAGTCGCCGATACCGCCGACCGCTGCGTCGCGCGCCTGACGAGCGAACTCGAAGGACGCGAAGGCGTCGACAAGGTGCATGTGGTCCGCTCAAGCGACGGCTCGCCGCCGCAACTCTGCATCCACTACCGTCCGGATATTCTCCCGCTCGAACGCGTGCGGCAGCTCGCGCGCAGCGCCGGTGCCGAGCTCACCGGCCAATATCAGCATCTCTTCTGGGACGATCTCGAAGGCGTCGGTCACGCGCGGCGCGCGCGGACGATCGGGCTGCGCCTTCGCGAAATTCCTGGTGTGATCGAGGCCGAAGTCGGCGCCGCGGGGACG
The DNA here is from genome assembly GCA_005503165.1 of Sphingomonadaceae bacterium 3R27E2-A. Taxonomy (GTDB): domain Bacteria; phylum Pseudomonadota; class Alphaproteobacteria; order Sphingomonadales; family Sphingomonadaceae; genus Sphingopyxis. The sequence continues at coordinate 23,872 of SCNT01000021.1, read as the reverse complement.
CTGCGGGCCGAGTTTCAGCGGTCGGAAACCTCCATCGAAACGATCAGAAAGACACTCTCGGATATGGGCGTCACACAGAAATCGGCTGCCGTCGCTGCGGCTGTCCCGGCACAAGCCCCCCACCAGCATGGCGATGATGGCCGTGACCATGGGCCGGATCATGCGCATGGACCTGACCACAAACATGGCCACACGGGCGAGGACAGCCACGACCATGGCCATGATCATGGCGGCATTTTCGGCGAGCGGACCGAACTGATTTTCGCGCTGCTGTGCGGTCTCGTCCTCGGCATCGGCTTCGCCATCGAGAAGCTCGCCGCGGCGCCGGTGTGGGTGCCGCTCGCATTCTACATCGCCGCTTATGGTTTCGGCGGCTGGTTTACTGTCCGCGAGGCCATCGAGAATCTGAAGCTCAAGCGCTTCGAGATCGACACGCTGATGCTCGTCGCCGCAGCCGGCGCCGCAGCGCTCGGTGCCTGGGCCGAAGGCGCGCTGCTCCTCTTCCTCTTCAGCTTGGGGCATGCGCTCGAACATTATGCCATGGGCCGCGCCAAGCGTGCGATCGAAGCGCTCGCCGAGCTGGCGCCGCAGACCGCGACTGTGAAGGATGCCGACGGGACGGCCCGCGAAGTCCCCGTCGAGCGGCTGGCAATTGGCGACACCGTCATCGTCAAGCCCAATGAGCGTCTTGCCGCTGACGGCTTCGTCGTCGTTGGCCGCACGGCAATCGACCAGGCCCCGGTGACCGGCGAAAGCGTCCCCGTCGACAAGGAACCGGTGGCCGATCGTGCGCAGGCAGCGGCAAAGCCCGATGCACTCGACGGGAAATATCGCGTCTTCGCGGGCACCATAAACGGCTATGGCGCGATCGAGATCGCGGTAACGCGTCTTGCGGCCGATACCACGCTCGCCAAGGTCGTGAAGATGGTGAGTGAGGCGGAGACGCAGAAGTCTCCGACCCAGCGCTTCACCGATCGCTTCGAACGCATCTTCGTGCCGAGCGTGCTCGCTTTGGTCTTCGTGCTGCTCTTCGCCTGGGTCGTCGTCGACGAACCTTTCCGCGACAGCTTCTACCGCGCCATGGCCGTTCTCGTGGCGGCAAGCCCATGCGCGCTCGCGATCGCGACGCCAAGCGCCGTGCTTTCGGGCGTCGCGCGCGCCGCGCGCGGCGGGGTGCTCGTGAAAGGCGGCGGGCCTCTGGAAAATCTGGGATCGCTGACCGCGCTCGCGTTCGACAAGACCGGGACATTGACCGAGGGCAAACCGCGTATCACCGACGTCATTCCAGCCACGGGAGTTCCCAAGGAGGAGTTGCTGCGGATTGCCGTGGCGGTCGAGCGGCTCAGCGACCATCCGCTCGCTGCGGCTATCGCGCGCGATGGCGAGGAGATGCTGGCCTCGACGCGTGTTCCCGCCGCCGACGATCTCAACAGCCTGACCGGGCGCGGGGTCACCGCGAAGGTCGAAGGCGAGACCGTCCTGATCGGAAAGGCGGAAATGTTCGGCACTGAAGGGATCAAACCGATCGGTGACGAAATCGCGGGCGCGATTGCCCAGCTTCGCGAGCAGGGGCGCACGACGATGGTCGTTCGGATGGGGGACCGCGATCTGGGGGCCATCGGCCTGATGGACACCCCGCGGGCCTCTGCGCGGGACGCCATCTCCAAGCTTCGCGATCTGGGTATCGGCCGGATGATCATGATCTCGGGCGATCACCAGAAGGTCGCGGAATCGATCGCGGCCGAGGTCGGCATCGGCGAGGCGTGGGGCGATCTGATGCCCGACCAGAAGGTCGACGCCATTCGCGACCTCAAAGCGCAGCAGCCGGTCGCAATGGTCGGTGACGGCGTCAATGACGCACCGGCGATGGCGAGCGCCACCGTCGGGATCGCGATGGGCGCCGCGGGCTCCGATGTTGCCCTCGAAACCGCCGACGTCGCGCTGATGGCCGACGATCTCGCTCATCTGCCGTTCGCGATCGGGCTCAGCCGCCAGACGCGCCGCATCATCCGCCAGAATCTGGTGGTCAGCCTCGGCGTCGTCGTGGTCCTCGTGCCGGCGACGATCTTCGGGCTCGGAATCGGTGCGGCGGTCGCGGCGCACGAAGGCTCGACCCTCGTCGTCGTCGCCAACGCGCTTCGCCTGCTCGCCTATCGCGATCGCAGCATGGGCTGAGCGCGCGCAGTCGCGGCGGGATCGAACCGGAAGGGGGAGAGAGGATGAACTTCAAGAATATCTCGGCCTGGTCCATCCGGAACCCGATCCCGCCGCTCGTCATGTTCTTCGGCCTGACGGTGGCGGGCATCGTCTCCTTCCTCATGATGGGGGTCCAGAGCGATCCCGACATCGATTTTCCGGGCGCCATCGTCATCATCGCCCAGCCGGGCGCCGCGCCCACCGAACTCGAAACCCAGGTCACGCAGCGCGTCGAGGCGGCGGTGCGGACGATCGAGGGAATCGACGAGCTCAATTCGACGGTCACCGAAGGCCAGTCGCAGACCTTCGTCCAGTTCGCGATCGGCACGCCGATCGACCGGGCGGTGACCGACATCCGCGACAAGATCACCCAGATCCGCAGCAATCTGCCGAACGGCATCCTCGAACCGCAGGTCATCCGCCTGTCGACCTCGGGCAACACGCTCGCTTACTGGTCGGCCTCCGCCACCGACATGACCCTCGAGGAGTTGAGCTGGTATGTCGACAATGTCGTGGCCAAGCGGCTGATCGCAGTCCCCGGTATGGGCGACGCCTATCGCCGGGGCGGGGTCAGCCGCGAAATCCGGGTCATCCTCAACCCCGAACGCATGCGCGCCTATGGTCTCACCGCCGCCGCGGTGAACACCCAGCTCGTCCAGCTCAACGTCAATGCGGCCGGCGGCCGGATGGAGGTCGCAGGCTCCGAGCAGGCGGTCCGCATCCTCGGCAATGCGAGCAGCGCCAACGCCCTCGGCGAGACGCTGATCTCGGTCGGGACGAACCGGACCGTGCGCCTCGCCGATATCGCCGAGGTCAAGGATCTCTACGCCGAGCAGCGCTCGGTCTCGAAGCAGGACGGGCGGCAGGTGCTGACCTTCGGCTTCGAGCGCGCAAAAGGCGCCTCCGATGTCACCGTCTATGACGCGGCGGTCGAGGAGCTGCGAAAACTCGAAAAGGAAAACCCCAAGGTCAAATTCACCGAGCTGTTCAGCGACATCGAATATACCAAGGGCCAATATCATTCGGCGATCAATGCGATGGTCGAGGGCGCGATCCTCGCGGTCGTCGTCGTCTTCCTTTTCTTGCGCGACTGGCGCGCGACGCTGATCTCGGCGCTCGCCATCCCGCTGTCGGCGGTCCCGACCTTCCTGTTCATGGACCTCATGGGCTTCTCGCTCAACATGATGACCTTGCTCGCATTGAGCCTCGTTGCCGGCGTGCTGGTCGACGATGCGATCGTCGAGATCGAGAATATCGTGCGCCACATGCGGATGGGCAAATCGGCCTATCAGGCCTCGATCGATGCCGCCGACGAGATCGGCCTCGCGGTGCTCGCGACAACCATGACGATCGTCGCGGTGTTCCTGCCGGTCGGGCTGATGCCGGGCGTCGCCGGGCAATATTTCAAGAATTTCGGACTGACGGTCGTGGCCGCGGTGCTGATGAGCCTCGCGGTCGCGCGCATGATCACACCCATGCTCGCCGCCTATTTTCTCTCCGCGCAGGGTCCGCAAAAGCATGGCGAGGGCCCGCTGATCGACACCTATATGCGCATCTTGCGCTGGAGCCTCGATACCAGCGGGGCCGCTGCCGCGCGTGCGCGCGGCGGGCGCTGGAAATGGCTCGGTTACATCAAGGACCATCGCGTCTGGGTGGTCGGCATCGGTGTGCTGGCGCTCTTTGCGACCATTTTCAGCTTCTCGCTGCTCCCGATGACCTTCCAGCCGTCGATCGATTCCGACACGAGCCGCGTCGCCATCCAGCTCGCGCCGGGCGCAACGCTCGAACAGACCGAGGCGGTGGCCGACGAGGTGACCGATCTCATGAAGCGCGACCCGCTCGTCGAATCCGCCCTGTCGCGGATCGATGTCGGCACGGCGACGGTCTATCTGAAATTGCGCAAGGACCGCGAGCTCACCTCGACCGAGTTCGAAAAGGACCGCGCGCCACGGCTGGCTCAGGTTCCCGATGCGCGCATCAACTTCCAGTCACAGCATGGCGGCGGCGGCGGCAGCAGCCGCGACATCTCGATCACGCTCGGCAGCGACGATCCGAAGAAGCTCGAAGATGTCGGCAACCGGCTGCTTGCCGAAATGTCCCGCGTGAAGGAAATCCGCTCGCCGCGTGTCGAGGGCAATCTCCAGCGCCCCGAGATCGTCATTCGCCCGCGCTTCGCGCTCGCGGCGCAGCTCGGCGTGACGACGCAGGCGCTCAGCCAGTCGATCCGCGTCGCGACGCTTGGCGAGATCGACCAGAATAGCGCCAAATTCTCGCTATCCGACCGGCAGATACCGGTGCGCGTCGCGCTTGCGGAAACCGCGCGCGAGCGGCTCGATACGCTGCGCAACATGCCTGTTCCGACCCGGAACGGGGGAACGGTGCCGCTCTCGGTCGTGGCCGAGATAGGCTTCGGCGCCGGCCCGACCCAGATCAATCGCACCAACCAGGTGCGCCAGCTCACCATCGGGGCCGACCTGGCTCCGGGTCTCGTGACCGGTCAGGCGATGGATAAGGTCGAGGCGCTGCCGGCGCTCAAGACGCTGCCCGCCGGGGTCACGCGGCTGGTCCTCGGGAGCGCCAAGTGGCAGGCCGAGATGCTGCGCAACTTCGCGATCGCGGTCGTATCGGGGATCTTCCTCGTGCTGGCGGTCCTGATCCTGCTCTATCGCAAGATCATCCCGCCCTTCGTCAACATGGGCTCGCTCCTGCTTGCCCCGCTCGGCGGCGCGGTCGCGCTGCTGCTGACGGGCTATCCGCTCTCGCTTCCCGTGTTCATCGGCGTGCTCATGCTGCTCGGTATCGTCGGCAAGAACAGCATCCTCCTCGTCGACTTCGCGATCGAGGAAATGGCGTCCGGGGTGCCGCGCGACGAGGCGATCGTCGACGCCGGGCACAAGCGCGCGCAGCCGATCCTGATGACCACGGTCGCGATGGTCGCGGGCATGATCCCGACCGCGCTGTCGCTCACCGGCGACGGCGCATGGCGCGCGCCGATGGCGGTCACGGTGATCGGCGGGCTCATCCTTTCGACGATGCTGACGCTGCTGATCGTGCCGGCGTCCTTCAGCCTCGCAGCGGGCTTCGAACGCCGCATGGCCCCGCGCCTGCGCCGCTGGTTCACAACGGGCGGCGCGCACGCCGACCCATCGCCTGCGGGCGTCACCGACATTGGCGCGGGGCAAAGCCCGGCGGCCGATCGATAGAGGAGTGAAGCTGATGGAGTTCGAGCGGGAGCATGACCTCCCCTATAGTCCGGAACAGATATGGGCGGTCCTCGGCGATTTCGAGAACCACCGGATCTGGAATCCCTATGTCCGGATCGAGCGGCTGGCAGATGACCCGATCGCGATTCGCTATTCGATGCGCATGGATCCGCAAAAGCCCAAGTTTCTTGAAGTTTCCGCGACGGTGCTCTCCGCGCGCCCCGGGGAAGAGCTAATACTCGACGTAAAGCCGAGCTTCATCCTCCAGTTCGAGGAAAGCTATATCCTGACGCCGACGGCAAGCGGGACGAAGTTCGTTCACCGCTATCGCTGCCGCGGGCCTTTTGCTTGGCTCCCGCTTCCCGGCCTCCGCACCAGCTTTCAAAGAATGCTCGCCTCGATCGACGGCATCCTGCTCAGCTACCTGAAGTCCAAATACAGCAAGCCGCAACCGCCGCCGCGACGGCCCAAGTCCAAGTTCAAAGGTGGTCGGCGATGACGAGTTTTCCGCTGCTCGCACCGCACAAATGGCGTCCGCTCGGCGCGGCCTGGGCAATCGCCCTCCTGTCGACCCTCGCCGTCCTCTTTGTCGGCGAGGTCATGGGCCAGGCGCCGTGCGACCTCTGCTGGTTCCAACGTAGCTTCATGTTCCCGCTGGCGATCATTCTCGGCATCGCGGCGTTCAAGTCGGACCGCGCCGTCGTTCCTTATGGACTGGCGCTCGCTTTCGGCGGTGGTCTCGTCGCGCTCTATCATAGCCTGCTCTACGTCGGTGTCATTCCCGCCCCGATCACCCCTTGTACAGGCGGCCCGTCATGCTCGGGTGAGAACATGGCAATCGGAGGCGTGCCGCTGCCCCTCCTGTCGCTGACCGCTTTCGCGCTCATCCTTACCCTTTTGCTCAACTTCCAAAGGAGACTGAAATCATGAACAGACGTATCGGAGTGGTGGCCACGCTTGTCGTTTCGGCACTCGCCTTCACCGGCGGCGCGATGCTCTACAGCGGAACCGCCGAGGGCGAGCCCACGACGAAGGTCGTGGCGGGGCCCGTCGACAGCCTCATCCGCCCGCACTCGCCGATCATCGGCCCGAAGAATGCCCCGGTCACGATCGTCGAATTCTTCGACCCGTCATGCGAGGCGTGCCGCGCCTTCTATCCGACGGTGAAGGGCATCGTCGCAAGATATCCCAAGGACGTGCGTCTCGTGATGCGTTACCTGCCGCTGCACCCCGGCTCGGCCGAGGCGATCGTTATCCTCGAAGCCGCGCGCGTGCAGGGCAAGCTCGAGCCTGTAACGGCTGCGTTGCTCGAAGCGCAGCCCGAATGGCATGACGGAAAGATGGACGGCGCCTGGGCCGCAGCCGAGAAGGCCGGCCTCGATGTCGCCAAGGCACGCGCGATGCCGACCACCGATGCGATGGCCTGGATGGAGCAGGACATCGCCGACGCGCGAGCAGTTGGCGTCAAGGGCACCCCGACCTTCTTCGTCAATGGCGAGATGCTCGTCCAGCCGAGTCCCGAACAGGTCGAGGCCCGGGTCCAGGCCGCGGTAGCGGCAAAGGGAAAATGAGGGCCGCACCCGCCCCGCTTCGTCCACTCGGGGCGGGTGCCCACTATGCAGCGCGATCACGTCCTTCCCTCGATCGGCCCGTCGCATCGAGGCGCCGGGTCACCGTCCGATCGGCGGCGTCGGAGCCAATATTCACAGCGCATTCAAGCATGAAGAGGGATTTTGAACGCCACGAATAAGGAGAGACTCACATGCGGAACCTGATGACGATCGCGGCTGCGATGCTCGCCTTCGCGGTCCCCGGAACGGCCTTGGCGCAGCATCATGGCGATCGCGGCGGATACAACCGCGGACATGATGCGCCGCGCAGCCACGACCGCGACGATCGCTCCTCGCGTCACGGCGTGCCCTATTATGGCAATGACCGTGGCTATCGTGGCTACGATCCCTACTACCGCGGCTATGATCGCCGCTATGAGCGGCGAGACCGTTACGAGCGGCGTTATCAGAAGCGCCGGATGCACCACCACCACCGCGGCCGTCACTGGCGCGGATAGCCGTGACTCGGCGTGCTGGGCGAGCGAGCTACCGCTTCGCCCGATAGATTGAAATCGAGCCGGTCGGAGTCGGGATGACCCTCATCTCTTCTACCGCCTCGAAGCCTGCGGCTGTAAGGAGTTCCGGGACGCAGCCCTTTGCGTTGGGTTCGGTATATTCGAAGCCGTCCAGCCACTGGATCTGGCGGAATAGCGCTCGCATCAACAGCGAGCGCTGCTCACCATAATCGGCCAGGAAGAGCGCGCCACCGGGTTTGAGCAAGCGGTGCATCTGCCGCGCTATCGCCTGTTTGACGTCCATCGGGCATTGGTGCAGCACGAGGCTCGAAACGATCTTGTCGCTGCCTTGCAGCGCTTCAATTCCGTCGAGTTCGTCGCCCATCGCCTCGAACCAGATGATGTCGGCGCCCGCAGCTTTTGCCTTTTCACGGGCGATGTCGAGCACGGCGGGATCGGGATCGACTGCCAGTATCACGCTTCCAGGCGCCGCCTGCTTGAGGGCGATCGCGAACGTCCCCGTGCCGCACCCGATATCGACGATCCGCTCGTCCGGCTGCGGCGCGGTGAGGCGAAGCAAATCGCTCCGCCATCTTTTCTCGCGGGTCATGAGGGCGATCGCGGCGTCGTAGCGGTCGAGCGATCCGCTCTTGCCAAGTGCCGGGACGAAATCTCTATCTGCATTTGTCATGAAGCCTCTTTAACCGCCACCGTCACGGACCGGCTTGAACGGAGAGGCTATGATTCGATCAAGAGGTCGCTTGCCCGGATACCGAACATGGCCTTGATCGTGCGGGCAAAATGCGGGCTGTCGCTGAACCCGGCCAAGTGCGCGGCCTCGGTGGCGCTGCGGCGAGCGCCCAATGCGTCGAACGCGATGATCAACCGCCGCCAGAGCACATAGTGCTGGAAGGGCATGCCAATCTCGGCGGCAAAGAGATGCCGGAAACGGCCAAGCGAGAGGCCGCTCTCCTCCGCCGCGTCAGCGAGACGCACCGAACCCATGGGAATCAAGCGGTCGATCGAGGCGGCGGCGCGGGTGATGCGCGGATCGAGCGGCGCGCGCGCGCCTCGCGTCAACCAGCTCTTCCAGAAGGAGGGCTGTCCTGGCTTCGCGACATGAACGGGATCGCAACCGAGTAGCCGGCTGCTCAGTTCCACAGGCGGGCCGAAGCCTGTCGTCGGCTCGGCGAACCATAGTTCTGCCGCGGGCGCGGGGAGCAGCCGATGCACCATATCGGGTTCGATGAGCAGGCAATGGCCCGACAAGTGCGCGCCGTCGGCGGCGACCACCGTAAGCGGCTCGGTACAGAAGACCGCCTGTGCGGCAAAATGGCGGTGCGCGGCGGCGTCGCCGACGGAACCCGACCAGAGAGCATAATAGTCCCCGAGGCGAAGTCGGCCGTTCCAGTTGGACGTTTCGGGCATCGGATCTCGATAGCAGGTCTGTCCGGTCTGCGTAACGGGCTCGGGGTGAGTTCCCGGCTTCGGGGCGCTATTTGGTAAAGCGATCGCTCAGCCGGGGATAAGGGCGAAACGTTCGTCGAGACTTCCGCTCATTGGCTGTGCGTCGCCGCGATCCGGCGATGCTGCCGGCTGTTGTAACGATAGCCGATCCAGAGGATTGCAAGCGCGAGAAGCTGGAGCAGCAATGGTTCGAGCGAGGGAAAAATCCCCAGGGCCGGGAAGCGGGGGAAATGGGTGAGCGGCGTGATGCCTAGAAGGCCGGCTTCCTGCAGCGCGCCGGCACCCTTGCCTGCCAGGACGACCGCCAGGATCGCGATCAGAGCGGAACTGTAGGCGAAAAACTTCCCGATTGGTTGAACCCGGCTGTAACGAAGCATCACCCACGCGATCACCGCGAGGATCGCTAGCGCTGTTCCGGCTCCGGCGGCGATCGCACCGCCGCTGCCTTGCGTGGCAAGCGCCGCAAAAAAAAGGATGGTCTCGAAGACCTCGCGATACACGACAAGAAATGCCAGCCCGAACAGGAACCAGGCCGAGCGGCGCGAAAGCGCCTTGCCCATCGCTTCGCGAATATAGCGCTGCCAGCTCTCCGCATGCGATTTGCCATGCATCCAGATGCCGACCCAGACGAGGACCACGGCCGCGAAAAGCGAGCCGAATCCCTCGGTCAACTCGCGGTTTGCGCCGCTAATCGAGATTGCATAGGTCGCGATGGCCCAGGTCGCGCCGCCGGCAACCAGCGCTGCAATCCAGCCGCCATGGACGTAGGAAAGGACTTCGGGCCGTTCGGCCTTTCGCAAGAATGCGATCATCGCAACGACGATGAGCAGGGCTTCGAGACCCTCGCGCAGCAATATGGTCAGCGCGCCGACAAAGGTCGATGCATCGCTCGCGGCATCGGGAGACAAAGCGGCTTCGGCATCGGCGAAGAGTGTTTCGAGCGCGGCGGCCTTGCCCGCGACCGCGTCGATCGGCAGGCCGCGCGCGATGGAAACGCGATAATCGGCCATCGCGGATTCGATGCGCGCCATCAGCGCCGAATCGCGCGTTGTCAGAATCGGCTCGATCGGTTCGAAACCGTCGAGATAAGCCGACAGCGCCAGGCGCCCTGCATCGTCCCGGTTTCCCTTGCGGTAAGCGGCGAGGCTTTGCGCCAATTTATCGCGTGCAACCATTAGCGTTGCGGGCGAGGCGGTGCTCAGTGCCTTGGGGTCGGAGCGCAAATAGGCCGTGATGGCATCGGCCTGTTCCGGTCCGAGCGTGTGGCCAAGCGCTTCGGGGCTGAGGCTCGTGAAGGCCTGCAGGTTGGGGACGAGTTCGCGAGCGGACGGAGTCTGGTTCCAGATACGTCGGCCCGTCGAAACATCGCGAAAGGCAAATCCACCGGCATAGGCTGCTACCGCCCAGCGGTCGTCGGACGGCAAATGGGCAAAACTCGGCATGGACGTGCCCTCGAGCCCTTGGCCGATGACCTGATAGAGTGCGAACAGGCTGCGCTTGCGGGCGCGTTCGGCATCGGCAAAATCGATAGGAGCAGGGTCGAGCCCCTTGGCCTGAGGCCCATTGCCATCGCCGCGCGCGCCGTGACAAATGGCGCAATTTTCCAGATAGACTTGGGCGCCGCGCAGCGGATCGGGGGCTTTGCGCGGGGCGAGGGGCACCGGATAGGCTGCGAGCAGGTCCGCCGCGAGGCCGCGCGCCTGGCCGGCCACTTTGGCGGGGTCGGACTTCGACGCGATCGCCGCCTCGAGTTTCCCCGCTTCGGCGACAAGACCTGCCCGCGCGGACGACGCCGGGAGGGCCGCGATGCCTTTGCGAACGGTGGCCGAAAACTCGGTCATCTCGGCATATTCGACGGTGCTCGTCACCTCGCCCTTCGCGACCGCGCCGCCATAATCGACGGCGAGATAATCCAGCAGGCGCCAGATGGTCTGGACTTCGTCGGCAGCGCTGCGCGCTTCCGCCGTCTGCACGGCGAGGCCGCCGATGGCGGCCAGCAGGATCAGCAGGATGCGAAAGCGGCGAGCGGGCTGCATGGGTCCTATTGTCCGACCACAGTCGACAACTCGCGCAGCTCGATACGAGCGCTGCGCAGAATCTCGTAAGCCGAATGAAGGAAGAGCGCGGCGATCACCGCGGCAACCGCGAGGTCGGGCCAGGCCTGGCCGGTCCATGCGACGAGGCCGGCCGCGATGATCACCGCCACATTGGCGACCGCATCGTTGCGGCTGAACAGCCATACCGCGCGGACATTGGCGTCGCCTTCGCGAAACCGAGAGAGGACCGCAGCCGAGGTGAGATTGACGATCAGCGCGACGATGCCGATGCCGCCCATCAGTTCGGCTTCGGGTGGAACCGCGGTCAGCGCGCGCCACAGCGCGACCCCGATCACGCCAAGTCCGAGCGTCAGAAGGAACAGGCCCTGCGCGAAGGCGATGCGGGTCCGTGCCAAGGCTGTCCAGCCGATCGCCACGAGCCCCGCGAGCGTGATCGTGCCGTCGCCGATGAAGTCGAGCGAGTCGGCCTTCAGCGCCTGGCTGTTGGCGATGAACCCGCCAACGATCTCGATCGCGCCGAACCCCAGATTGAGGAGCACGACGATCCACAGGGCGCGCCGATAGGCCGGATCCTTTTCCGCGCGCACCGGGTCTCCCGTGCAGCCGCATCCATCGCCGCTTTCCGAACCTGCCGTCATCGCACCTGATCCCTATGCTGGCGCCGCGCTCTTCGCTTTGCTGCCTTCAACTTCGGACAAGGGCCGCCTATACATCCTCCAGTCACTGGAGGATCAAGTGGATTATGACCAAGCGGCTCGCGATCGGCGACCTCGCCCGGCTGACCGGCACCAAGGTCAACACCATCCGCTTCTACGAAGAGATCGGGCTGCTGCCCGTTGCCCTTCGCACCGCCTCGGGTCGGCGAAGCTATGATACGGCTGACCTTCGCCGGCTCTCTTTCATCCGCCATGGCCGGCAGCTCGGTTTCTCGATCCCCGAAATCCGCTCGTTGCTGGCGCTTTCGGACCAGCCCGACCGCGATTGCGGCGAGGCCGCGGCGATCGCGCGCGCGCATCTTGCCGATATCGGCATTCGCATCGCGCGGCTCGAAACCTTGCAGACGGCGCTGACCGAGGTCGCGACTTCCTGCGAGGGCGGCCGGGCCGCCGAATGCCGGGTGATCGAGGCGATCGCGGGCACCGAACTCGCGCTCTAGGCCGATCGGTCCGCCCGGATGCATCAGGGTTTGGGCAATGATGAGGCTGGCGCGCGCGACGACTGGCTTCGCGGCGCGCGCCAGCGCGTCTCAAATTTCCTTGTCGAGCTTGGTGATCGTCCCGGCCTTGCCGTCCCAGTCGAGCTCGAACGCGACCTTGTCGCCGATCTTGATGTCCTTCAGCAACTCGGGCTTCGCGGCGAAGCCCATCGTCATCGGCGGCCAATCGAGCTCGGCGATCGCGCTATGATCGAGCGTGACCTGTCCTTTCGCGTCATCGATCGCGGTTACGGTTGCCGTACCCTTGCCATGCTTGGTTTCGGCCGGAGCCGCTATGGCGCCGCCATCGTCGGCCATGACGGCCTTTTCTTCGGTCTTCGGCGCATCACCTTGTTTGCCGCAGCCGGCAAGCGCCGCGCTTAGCGCAAGGCCGAGCGCGATGGTCGTCAGTTTCTTCATGTCTTTTCTCCTTCGGGTTGAGCGGGTTTTGCCGCTTGCCTGCGCATCAGCAGATAAGCGGCGGGAATGATGAGCATCGAGAGCAGCGGTGCGGTCAGCATGCCGCCGATCATTGGCGCGGCGATCCGGCTCATTACTTCCGAGCCGGTGCCGGTCCCGACGAGGATCGGGAACAGGCCCGCGAGGATCACCGCGACGGTCATCGCCTTCGGGCGGACGCGGAGCAGTGCGCCTTCGCGAACTGCGGCCAATATGTCGCCGTCGCTGCGATCGGCGAGCGCATGCTTGAGGTAGATGAGCATGACCACCCCGAACTCGGCGGCGACCCCCGCGAGCGCGATAAACCCGACCGCGCTCGCGACCGACTGGTTGTAGCCGAGCAGATAGAGGAGCCAGAGCCCGCCGGTAAGCGCGAAGGGCAGGGTCGCCATGATGAGCAGCGCCTCGTCCCAGCGGCGGAAGGTCAGGTAGAGCAGGACGAAGATGATCGCGAGCGTGACCGGCACGACGACCTTCATCCGCTCGGTCGCACGGACGAGGAACTCGAACTGCCCGGTGTAGGAGATGCTGACGCCGGGCGGCAGCTCGACCTCGCGGGTGATCACCTGCTGAATGTCCTGCACGAGGCCCTGCAGGTCGCGACCGCGGCTGTCGACATAGATGAAGGTGACGGGCCGGGCATTCTCGCTGCGCAGCATCGGCGGTCCGTCGCTGACCTTGACGCTGGCCACCGTGCCGAGCGTGATCTGCTGGCGCGACGGCGTCAGGACCGGGAGGCTCGCGAGTTCGCCGATGCTGTCGCGCAGCTCGCGCGGATAGCGGACGCTGATAGGGTAACGCGCGAGCCCCTCGACCGTCTGGCCGATCGTCTCGCCGCCGATCGCGCCCGAGACGATGGACTGTACGTCGGCGACGTTGAGGCCGTAGCGGGCCGCCGCGGCGCGATCGATATCGACATCGATATAGCGCCCGCCGGTCAGCCGTTCGGCGAGAGCCGACGCCACGCCAGGCACGGTCTTGACGATCGTCTCGATGCGCTTGGCGGTTTGGTCGATTCCGGCAAGGTCGGAGCCTGCGACCTTGATGCCGATTGGGCTCTTGATCCCGGTCGCAAGCATGTCGATGCGGTTGCGGATCGGGGGAATCCAGAAATTGGCGAGCCCCGGAACCCGGACCCGCGCGTCGAGTTCGGCGATCAATTTCTCCTCGGTCATACCGGGGCGCCACTGGTCCTTCGGCTTGAACCGGATCGTCGTCTCGAACATTTCGAGCGGCGCGGGATCGGTCGCGCTGTCGGCGCGCCCCGCCTTGCCGAAAACGGTCTCGACCTCTGGCACCGTCTTGATCAGCCGGTCGGTCTGCTGGAGCAGGCTCGATGCCTTTGCCGCCGAAATGCCGGGCAGCGCCGAGGGCATGTAGAGGAGGTCGCCCTCGTGCATCTGCGGCATGAACTCGCCGCCGATCTGCGTCATTGGCCAAAGGCTGGTGGCGAAGACGAGGCCGGCAATCACCAGCGCCCTTTTCGGCCGTTCGAGCACCCAGTTGAGCACCGGTCGATAAGCATGGGTGAGCCAGCGATTGACCGGATTGGCCTGTTCGGCGGGAATGCGGCCGCGGATCAGCCAGCCCATCAGCACGGGGACGAGCGTGATCGAGAGGATCGCGGCGGCCGCCATCGCATAGGTCTTGGTGAAAGCGAGCGGCGCGAACAGCCGCCCTTCCTGGCCTTCGAGGGTGAAAATCGGGATGAATGAGAAGGTGATGATGAGGAGGCTGAGGAAGAGCGCGGGGCCGACCTCGGCCGCCGCGTCGGTGATGACGCGCCAGCGCTCGGCGCCCTTGAGTTCCTCGCTCGGATGATCGCGCTCCCAATGTTCGAGATGCTTGTGGGCATTCTCGATCATCACCACCGCAGCATCGACCATCGCGCCGACTGCGATCGCGATACCGCCGAGCGACAATATATTGGCGTTGAGTCCCTGCAGCCGCATCACGATGAAGGCGATGAGGATGCCGAGCGGCAATGTCAGGATCGCGACCAGCGCCGAGCGCGCGTGCCACAGGAACAGTGCGCAGACGAGCCCGACGATGATGAACTCCTCGACGAGCTTGGAGGTGAGATTGTCGACCGCGCGGTCGATCAACCCCGAGCGGTCGTAGGTGGTGACGATCTCGACCCCGGGCGGCAGGCTGCGCTTGAGGTCGGCGAGCTTGGCGCGGACGCCGTCGATGACCTCGCGGGCATTCTTGCCTTCGCGCATGACGATGACGCCGCCCGCAACTTCGCCCTCGCCATTGAGCTCAGCGATGCCGCGCCGTGTGTCGGGGCCGATCTGCACCGTTGCGACATCGCCGACCGTTACGGGGATTCCGCCGCCAGCGGTGCGGATCGGGACCGAGCGGAAATCGTCGAGCGACTTCAGATAGCCGCTCGCGCGGACGATATATTCGGCCTCGGCGAGTTCGAGGGAGCCGCCGCCGCTTTCCTGATTGGCGCGCTTGAGGGCGTCTGCCACCTCCGGCGCGGTCACCCCGAAGGCGGCGAGTTTCTGCGGATCGACGATGATCTGGTACTGGCGCACCATGCCGCCGATGCTCGCAACCTCGGCGACGCCTGGGACCGACTTGAGTTCGAAGCGCAGGAACCAGTCCTGGAGGCTGCGCAGCTCGGCAAGATCGTGGCGCCCGCTCTTATCGACGAGCGCATATTCATAAATCCAGCCGACCCCGGTCGCGTCGGGACCGAGGCTCGCCCGTGCGCCCTCGGGGAGGCGGCTCTGCACCTGGCTCAGATATTCGAGCACGCGGCTGCGCGCCCAATAGGGATCGGTGCCGTCGTCGAAGAGCACATAGACGAAGCTGTCGCCGACGAAGCTATAGCCGCGCACGACGCGCGCTCCGGGCACGGAGAGCATCGTCGTGGTGATCGGATAGGTGACCTGATCCTCGACGATCCGCGGTGCCTGACCCGCATAGGTGGTGCGGATGATGACTTGAACGTCCGAGAGATCCGGCAGGGCATCGACCGGCGTCGTGCGGACCGCAGCGATCCCGAGCAAGGTCAGGATCAGTGCCGCCGCGACGACGAGCCCGCGTGCCGCGACTGAGGCGCGAATGATCTTCGCAATCATTGCGCGGGCTCCAGCGGGCGGACCGTAAGGCCGGTCAGGCTGGCCTCGGAATCGAGCAGGAACTGGCCCGATGCGACGACCTTCTCGCCGGGAGCGAGCCCCCGCAATATCTCGGTCTTGCCGCCGCCCTCGCGTCCCGCGACCACTTCGGCGGGATGGTAGCGTCCGTCGCCCTTCTCGAGCATCACGATGCTGCGCGTGCCCGTGCGGATCACCGCTTCGCTCGGCACCAGTAGCGCCGGTTTGGCGTCGCCGCCAAGCGCCACCGCCGCGAACATGCCGGGGCGGAGGCGCCCGCCACGATTGGCGAGTTCGACGCGCACCGTCAGCGTCCGGCTGTCGGCCGATGCGGTCGGCAGGATCGCGACGACCCTGCCGGCGAAGCTCTCGCCGGGAAAGGCGGTGAGCTTCGCGGTCGCTCGCTGGCCGATCTTCACCAGTCCGGCCTGCGCTTCGGGAAGCGCAGCGTTGAGCCATACCGTGCCGAGTCCCGAGATTTCGGCGAGCGTTTGCCCGGAGGCGAGTGTCACGCCCGCGCGTGCATTCAGCGTCTGGACGACCCCGCCGATCGGCGCGCGGACGGTCAGCCTGCCGCCCGTGCGCCCGGTCCGGTCGACCTCGGATATCACCCCCTCTGGCATGCCCATCAGCCGCAGCCGCTGCCTCGCGGCCGCCGTGAGCTCTGGCCTTCCGAGCTTTTTAACGCTCAGATATTCGGTCTGGGCGCTGCCCCATTCAGGCAATTGCAGGTCGGCGATCGGCGCGCCGGCCCCGATCACATCGCCGGGCGCGAGGCGATAGACGCGCTCGACGAAGCCGCCCGAGCGTGCCTGGACGATCGCGACGTCGCGCTGGTTGAAATCGATGCTGCCATTGACGTCGAAGGTCGCGGCAAGGTTTCCCATTTCAGCAGCGACTACCCTTATGCCGAGGCTTTGCCTTGCGGCCGGATCGACCGACACACCGGGTGCGGCGCCATTGCCCTCGTCGGCATATTTGGGCTCGAGTTGCATATCCATGAAGGGCGACTTGCCGGGCTTGTCGAACTTCTGGTTCGGGAACATCGGATCATAATAATAGAGGATCTTGCGCCCGCCGCTGCCTGCGGCCTCGCTTGGCGCATCGCTCTGGCCGCGCTGTCCCAGCCAGTAGCCCCCGCTGCCCGCGATCAGTCCCGCGGCTAGAATAGCGACGCGCCACCGCGCCGCTGATGTTGCACCGGTCATCGACCTGCCTCCCCATAGATGTAATTGATCCGGATCGCGTCGCGCGCGACCTCGGCTTCGCGTGCGAGCGCATCGACTTCGGCCTCGGCGAGTGTGAGGGTCGACAGGAGCGCAGTCCCGAGGTCGAGCTTTCCGGCCGCGTAGCTTGCAAGGTCGAGCTCGGCGCGCTTCTTCGCGAGCGGCACGAGCCGCGTGCGAGCATTGGCGAGCTGCTCATGATGCATGCGGTGATCGGCGAGATCGGCGTCGAGCGCCGCCGCGATGTCGCGCTTGGCAGCCTCGCGGTCGAGGCGCGCGCGCGTCGCTTCACTGGCGCGCGCGGCGATCTTCGGGTCCTGCCGCTTTTTCGAGAAGAAGGGCAGGTCGACCGTGACGCCCACCGTGACGAGATCACCATAATTGGGCTCGCGGCGGCCATAGGCGGCGTTGACGCTCCAGTCGGGCCGCTTGTCGGCGCGCGCGAGGCCGGTCTCGGCATCGGCCGCGATGGCGCGGGCATCGAGGGCGCGCAGCCTTGGCAGGGCGTCGATCCCGGCGCGCAATCGCTGCTCGTCGATCATTTGCGGCGGCAAGTCGCCGAGCGTGTCAGCGGCGGGGTCGCCGGTAAAGCGCGCGAGCTGCGCGCGGGCGCGGGCGATCTCGGCGGCAAGCGTGCTACGGCGATCGTTGATCGCGGCGCGAAGCTGGTCGGGTTCGAGCGCCTGCGCCGGGCGCGCCGCACCGCTGGCAAGCCGCGCGGTCACGGTCGATTGAAGGTCTTCGAGGCCGATATCGAGCAGGTCGAGTTCCTTCAGGCGCTTCTTGGCGTAGAAGAGATCGACCCAGGCAAGTGCGGTCGCGAGCCTGATGTCCTGCGCGGTGACCGCTTCTTCGGCGCGGGCGATTCCGATGTCGGCCTGCGCCCTCGTCGCGCGCGCGCGGCGCTTGGCGGGGTTCGGAAAATCCTGGCTGACGCCGATGACCTGCATCGTGAAATCGTCGCGATTGAACCGCCCCGCATCGGGCCCTGTCACCGGGAAATCCTGCAGAACGATATTGAGTTTCGGGTCGGGCAGCCGGTCGGCGGCGATCGCCGCCGATTGGGCGGCGTCGACGCCCGCTTCGCGGCTTTGCAGTTCGGGTGCCTCCGATGCTGCTCGGCTGAGCGCCGAATCGAGCGTCATCGGCTCGGCGTGAAGAGCCGAGGGCAGCGCAAGCAAGGCTGCCGTAAAATATGGGCGCATGATGTCCCCCTGCTGTGGACTGGGCGAAAGCCTCCCCGGCGTCTGTACGCCGGGGAAGAAAGACCGTTACCCTTGCGGGGGCATCCTTTGGTCGCCGGACATATTCTTCATGCAGTCCGCCGGACTCACCTTCATCATGTCGCAGTCGCAATGCGCCATCTGTCCCGGCTTGTCCTTGACCCAGACGCGGACTCGCGAGGTGGTATTGGACTTGTTCGGCCCTGGCACCTGGCGGGTCTGCCATTCATGATGGCCGCCGGACGGTTCTTGGGCGAGGACGGGAGCGGCAAGCGTTGCTGCCGCGAGCGCGGCAACGGCAAAAAACGGTTTCATGTTGAATTCCTTGATTGAAAAGCGTGAAACCGCGCGCCGGGACGAGCCGGTGCGCGTCGGCAATTCAGGCAAGAAATAGGGGCGGGTCGGGTTCGGGGCCGAATGTTCTTCCGGCGAGGCGCCGGACAGGAAGCGGATCGAAAGAGCCGGCGACAAATGTCTTTTCGGCAAGGGGGGTAGCCGGAGAGACGACGGCGGGCGGTAGCGCGCAGCCCATCTTGGCGATGCAGTCGAGCGTGAGGCCCTTGCACGGAGCGCTCTTCTGGGATTTTTTAATCCCCATCATCTCCGCGCATTCGTCGCTCATCGCCGCCGCGAACGCCGTCTCGGCCGACGGGAGCGCGGGCGCCGAGGCGAATGCGGTCTCCTGCGCCAGAAGGCCGAGTAAGGCTCCGACAAGAAGTAGAAAGGTGAGCCAGCGTTTCACGGTCGAAGCATGATCCTTGTCAAACTTGGCGTCAATCTAAACCGGGGTGGAGATCCCGCTCACTTGTTCGCCGACTGTCCCGTCGTGGTTACGCCGGACCCGTTAAGAATGGCCCATTGTCATGACGGCGGGCGCGACCAGCATCCACAGCGCCATGGCGATCATCATCAGATTTTCGGTCAGTGAGATGAAACCCAGCGGCACATTGCTGTCGCCGCCGACGCAGGCGCATTTGAGTTCGCGCTTGTCGATATACACCGCCTTGAACACCGACACGGCGCCGATGATCCCGATGAACAGCGCCACCGGAATCGATATCCAGTTCAGCGCGCCAGAAATCATCAGGATGCCGGCAAGACCCTCCGCAAAGGGATAGATGGTAGCATAGGGTACCCAGCGTTTGGCGAGCAAGTCATAGTTCAGGAACATGCTCGAGAAGCTCTCGATGTCGCGGAGCTTGAGGAAGGCAAGCAACGCCATGCTGAACCCGATAAACCATTCGGCGGCACGGATTGTGAAGGGCGTGCCCGACACCGCTTGGCTGGCGGCCAGCGCCATCAGCGCGGTGATAGAGAAGAGCGCGATGACGGGCTTATAGGTAAGCGCCTTAGGATCGCGGACTTTCAGACCGAGATGGCGCCTCAGATCGTCAAGACCGCCGATCCGCTCGCCTTCGATGAAGGTCTGCGGCGTCGTCGCGACGCCATGTTTCGCCTTGAATGCGTCGGTTTCCTCGCGGGTCGTCAGCCAGACATCCTCGACGTCATAGCCGCGGCTGCGCAACAGATGCAGCGCCTTCAGGCCATAGGGGCAGATATGCTGCTCCATCACCATGCGATAGATGGTCGCCCGCGGCTTGCCCGAAACCGCCGCACCAGTGTGCGCTGGCGCGCTTTCGTTCGCGCGCTGAACCTGCATATTCATCGATTCGCCTTTCTTGATTCCCGATCGCTTCCCGCTATATAGGCTCCGTACCATAGTACGGAGTCAAGGCCTTGCGTGACATGACCATCGGCCAGCTTGCCCGGCAGGGCGGCGTCAATGTCGAGACGATCCGCTATTACCAACGCCGCGGCCTGTTGCCCGTTCCGCCTCAGTCGGCCAGCGCCCCGTCGGAAGGCCGAGTCCGGCGTTACGACGAGGCGGTTCTGCGCCGTCTGCGCTTCATCAAATCGGCACAGGCAGCGGGATTTACGCTCACCGAGATCGCCGAACTGCTCGAACTCGACGCGTCGAGCGATCGCGCGCGAGCGCGCGAACTGGCCGACGCGCGCATCGCGGCGATCGAAAAGACGATCGCCGAACTCGATGTGGCGCGGCGCGCGCTCATGGGCCTGTCGCGCCAATGCGCTGCCGCCGACACGCTCCACTGCCCGATCATAGCGGCGTTCGAGCAGATCTAGCCCGACTGGTCTTGGGGGCGGATGGTGCTGACGGCCCGTCTCACCTCCCTCAAACTGGTGTCAATCGGTCGCAAATGGTTCCAGCATCCCGGCTACAAGCGATGGGATGGTAACTCCGGCTGCGACATCGAGCTGAAGGCTAGCGCGGATCGCAGCCGCAGTGTCTCGCCGCTGCCGCGCCCGGCGTTGCGACGGCTGTCCGGAGTGCCTGGGTCAGGCGCCATCGAATCGCCGCGGCGAGGACCGGCATCAGGGCGAACAAATAGGCTTCCACGAGGAGGACCTGACCATAGGGTCAGGCGAGTGATTGCGTCACGTGCACGGCGCCGACCAAGGCTCCGATGAGGAGCAGAGCGAAAAGCGCCGCTTCTGGATGAACGTAGGAGCCTTGGGGCGTTCCGGATCAACTTCATCCTGGCGATCTGAACAAATCGGGGAGCCCAATTCCGTCGGTTTTACGTCCCCCGAACCATTTTTGAGGGATGAGTCGTTCTGGTGCGTAATCAATGTCAGTAGGGGATGTTGGGTGCTTGAACCCGGAAGCCGTAAGCAGCGGTTTCCGGGCATGCATATTTTTGTCCTCGACTTCCCCGAAACTCATTTGGGCTGCGCGAAAGGGCAGCTCTTCGAAACAGGGGAAGCATAATGAACAAATTATACTGTTATTCGTCGACGAAGCGCGCAATGCAGCGAAGCTCGATGGCGGCGATTGCGATGGCGGTCGCGTTTCCCGTGCAGGCTCAGGAAGCCCAGTCGGACGGCCTCGCCGAGATCATCGTAACGGCCGAGAAGCGCGAGGAAAATTTGCAGTCTGTTCCCGTCTCGGTCACAGCGATGACCGGCGAGGCGCTCACCGCGAATGGGATTTCCAATGTCGAAGACCTGCAATTTTTCGTTCCCGGTGTTTCGATTACCAACGATTCGATGGCGATCATCAATATTCGCGGGATTGGGACTTCCGCGTTTGGTGTCGCAACCGACCCCAGCACGACGGTTCATTACGACGGCGTCTATATCTCGCGCCCCACAACGAGCTATCAAGACTTGTTCGACGTCGAACGCATAGAGGTGCTGCGCGGCCCACAAGGCGTACTTTTTGGTCGCAACTCTGCGGGCGGCACGCTCAATATCATCTCCAAAATGCCGACCGACGAACTGAGCGGTACGCTTGGACTCACTATCGGCAATTATGAGAAGCGCTCCGCCAGCGGGACGATTTCTGGGCCGCTCGGTGAACGCGTCCGGGGCCGCATAACGTTGCTCGCTAACCAGCGCGAAGGCATCTACCGCGACATCGTCTCGGGGCGGCGATACCAGAATGAAGACAATCTCGCCGGACGATTGACGCTTGCGATCGACGCTAGCGACCGTCTTGAGATCGTGCTGCGGGCGGATGCCAGCCGCGATCGCGAGACCGGCGCGCGCTCTGTCCGCCCCTTCTATCCACAGGGTTTCATCGATGCGGGTGCAACGATCCCAGCCAATGACAAAGAAGCCGCGCTCGACCGTCTGCCGCGTTACGATGTCGATGCTTGGGGCGTCTCCTCGACGATGAACTGGGACGGCGGCCCGGTCACGCTTCGCTCGATCACGGCGTTGCGCAAGAGCAAGGTCGTCCAGGCGCTCGACGTTGACTCGACTGACCTCTTCCTCCGCGATATCGAATTTTACGAACGTTCCCGCAGTTTCACGCAGGAGTTCCAACTCCTCAACAATGATGCGGACAAGCTGCGCTGGATCGTCGGAGCCTTCTATCTCAATGAAAAGGGCAATGACGAAATACGAATCATTGAGCCGAGCCGTCGGCTCGCGATTCCGGAAAGCAACACGACGAACGCGTTCGCGCTTTTCGGTCAAGCGAGCTACGAACTCATCGACCGCCTCCGACTGACCGGGGGGCTCCGATACTCCTACGAGAAAAAGGATTTCGCATATCGGGTATTGCTGAACGGAAATCAGGTCGATGCCGGTCAGCCCAAATCATCCTGGACCGCCTGGACTCCAAAAATCGGGATCGATTACGACGTTGCCGCTGATGTCATGGTTTATGCATCGGCAACCCGCGGGTTCAAATCGGGCGGATTCCAGCTGGGCGACGGGCGGCCCTTTCTTCCTGAATATGTTTGGAGCTATGAGGTGGGCCTGAAATCGACCCTCCTCGACCGGCGGCTTCGGGCAAACTTCTCGGCCTTCTATTATGATTATACCAATCTTCAGGTGGTCGAATATAATAATGGCGTCGCCAGCACGACCAATGCCGGCAAGGCGACAATCAAGGGGGTCGAGGCGGAGCTCATGGCGCGCCCGCTTGATCGGCTGACGCTCACATCGACGATCGCTTATCTCGATGCCCGCTACGACGTCTATTTTGATGATGTTGGCGGAAGCCTCAGGGGCAACCGCCTGCCGAATGCGCCGCAATGGAACGTCACTCTTGGCGGCGAATATAAGGCACCACTTGGAGATGGAACACTGTCATTGCGGACCGATGTGTCATGGCGCGACAGCGTCTTTTTCAAGCCAAACAACAATCCGCTCTTCTCAGGAAACGCTACGACACTCGTCAACGGTCGTGTTGCATGGCAGCCTGGGAGCGAGGCTTGGGAAATTGCGCTTTATGGCCGAAACCTGACCGACGAGCGATATGTGAGCTACAGCACGATCGGGACGGACGCGACCGGTGTTTCGAATCCGACCCTGCCGCTCTACATCTACGGCGAGCCGCGTCAGTACGGCCTGCAGCTGCGCTATTTCTTCTGAGCTCCTCGTTCTGCGAGGTCCCCGGCGGCACCCCTACGGCCGTCGGTCCTCCCGGGCGCTAACGTGCCCGGGAGGAATATCTCTTCTGGACGCAGGTCATCGTATGCTCGTCACTCCAGGGGCGCTGTCGCATGGCCACATCGGGAACAAGGACGATGGGACGCTGAGCGGGTCAGGGCGATTTCCACGAGCAGATCAGAGCAGTCTGATCCTGAACGCCTGCAGCGCGCGAAATTTATGTGTCTTTCGAGCCCCGCGAACATCGCAACGATGCAATGGTCGATTGGTTTGGAACGGAACCCTTTTTTCGGAGCCTCAAGGCAATTGATGCGCAATCGCCTTAATCGCCTTCAGACCCGATCCGAAGCGGGCGATGGCGGTCTGGTGCCGCTCGAGTTCGCTATACGGCAGGTAGGAGATGTCGAGGTCTCCGATCCGGCTGAATGCCGGGCGTCGGAGCTGGGCGCGGACATCTGCTTCTCGGGCGTCAGGTGCAACAAGGAAAAGTGCCGTCGATAAATGAAGATTCTCGCTGCTCAGGGCGAGATCGAGCATGCGGACAATTCCGGAATAAATGGATGTCGAATGCTCTACTTCGAATGCCGCCGCGACCATAGCGGTCGAGTGCTCGAGCCAAAGAACGTCGATCAGCCTGTCAAACGGCCCTTTAATTGCGGGTTTCTGTCAAGCCTGTGTATTGATCCGAACCGGGGTCATGGTCCTTTTCGAGGTCATGGCCTCATGATGATGTCCGGGTCGGGTGCCT
>SCNT01000020.1 GCA_005503165.1 Sphingomonadaceae bacterium 3R27E2-A | reverse complement strand
CACCCATTGCACCGCCGCCGACTATGACCGGCTCTATCGGCAGAGCGTCGAGGATCCCGACAGCTTCTGGGCCGAACAGGCGAAGCGGATCGACTGGATCACCCCGCCGGCAAAGATCGGCAACTGGTCGTACGACCCGGTGAGCATCAAATGGTATGAGGATGGCGTCCTCAACCTCTGCCACAATGCCGTCGACCGCCATGTCGCCGCGGGCCATGGCGACCGCACCGCGATCATCTTCGAACCCGACGCCCCCGACGGCGAGACGCGGACGATCAGCTACGCTGCATTGCTTGCCGACGTCGTCCGCATGGCGAATACGCTCAAGAAGATGGGCGTCCGGAAGGGCGACCGCGTCACCATCTATATGCCGATGATCCCCGAGGGCGCGGTGGCGATGCTCGCCTGCGCGCGCATCGGCGCGGTGCACAGCGTCGTCTTCGGCGGCTTCTCGCCCGAGGCGATCCACGGCCGCATCGAGGATTGCGCGAGCGACTGGGTCATCTGCGCCGACGAAGGCCTCCGCGGCGGCAAGACCGTTCCGCTCAAGGCCAATGTCGACAAGGCGCTCGAGCGCATCGACGTCAAAGCGGTGCTCGTCATCGCGCACACCGGCGGCGACGTCGCGATGAAGGAAGGCCGCGACCATTGGTACGACGCGCTGTCCGCGGGCGTCCCCGCCGACTGCCCGTGCGAACCGATGGGGGCGGAGGACCCGCTCTTCATCCTCTACACCTCGGGCTCGACGGGCAAGCCCAAGGGCGTGCTCCATACGGTTGGCGGCTACTGCGTCTGGACCGCGACGACCTTCTGGTACGGCTTCGACTATCGGCCGGGCGAAATCTTCTGGTGCAGCGCCGACATCGGCTGGGTCACGGGACACAGCTATGTCGTCTATGGCCCGCTCCAGAATGGTGCGACGACCCTGATGTTCGAGGGCGTGCCCAATTATCCCGACCATGACCGCTTCTGGCAGGTCGTCGACAAGCACCGGGTCAACATCCTCTACACCGCCCCGACCGCGATCCGCGCGCTGATGCGCGAAGGCGACGACTATGTGACCCGCCACGACCTGTCGTCGATCCGCCTGCTCGGCAGCGTCGGCGAGCCGATCAATCCCGAGGCGTGGCGCTGGTATCACCAGACCGTCGGCAAGGGCCGCGTGCCGGTGATCGACACCTGGTGGCAGACCGAGACCGGGGGGATCATGATCACCACCCTGCCCGGCGCGCATCCGATGCAGCCGGGGAGCGCAGGCAAGCCCTTCTTCGGCATCCGCCCCGAACTCGTCGATGCCGAGGGCAACAAGCTCGTCTGCGAAGAAACCGGCGGCGCGGCCGAAGGCAATCTCTGCATCACGCACAGCTGGCCCGGGCAGGCGCGGACGATCTACGGCGATCATAACCGCTTCGCCGAGACCTATTTCTCGACCTACAGGGGCAAATATTTCACCGGCGACGGCTGCCGCCGCGACGCCGACGGCTATTGGCGGATCACCGGGCGCGTCGACGATGTCATCAATGTCTCGGGCCACCGCATGGGCACCGCCGAGGTCGAAAGCGCGCTCGTGCTGCACGAGGATGTCGCCGAGGCCGCCGTCGTCGGCTTCCCGCACGACATCAAGGGCCAGGGCATCTACGCCTATGTCACCTTGAACGCGGGGGTCGAGCCGTCCGAGGAGGTCGCCGCGGCGCTGAAACGGCAGGTGCGCAAGGAAATCGGCCCGATCGCCACTCCCGACCATATCCACCTGACCCCCGGCCTGCCCAAGACGCGCTCGGGCAAGATCATGCGCCGCATCCTGCGCAAGATCGCCGAGAATGATTTCGGGTCGCTGGGCGACACCTCGACCCTCGCCGACCCGAGCCTAGTCGACGGGCTGATCGAGGGGCGGAAGAACCGCTAACGTCAACCTGTTCCCCGGCGAAAGCCGGGGCTCAAATGGCAAACTCAGCTTCTGGACACCGGCTTTCGCCGGGGAACGGTCATTTCGCCAACGCCTCGCACAGCCGGTCGGTCGCCAGCGCGATCCGCGATTCGGCGGTCTCGCGATTGGCCGGGCTGTTCTCTACGCCCCTGGTTTCGGTGTTGAACGCCAGCAGCGTCCCCGCACGCTGGTCGGGACATAGGCTGAGATAGGCGCGAAAGCCGTTCTGGTCGCCATTATGGCCGACGAAGCGCACCCCCGCACTGCGATCGACGAAGAAGGACAGCCCGCTCTCAGTCGTCGTCGCCATACGACCCTGCGTGAAATCCGCCCCCGCCGAAATCTGCGGCCCCCACATTTCTTCGAGCGACGCGCGTTCCAGCACCAGGTCATAATCGCCCTGCCGCGCCGGATCGCCGAGCAGGAAGGCCGCATATTTCGCCATGTCGGGCATCGGCGCGTTGAGCCCGCCGTTCGACACCGTCACCCCGGTATCGACATCGAAAGGCGCCGCGACGCGCTTACCGTCCTTGATATAATAGCTGTGCGACCGAAACGGCAGCAGGTGCGGCGGGGTGCGGTCGAAATAGCTGTCGTGCATCGCCAGCGGCTTCAGGATGTTCTTGTCGATATAGACTTCATAATCCTCGCCCGAGAGACGCTCGATCACCTGCCCCAGATAGACGATGCCGGGGTTCGAATAGCCGAAGCGGCTGCCGGGTTCGAACTCGACCCGCGTGTAGGGCAGCATCGCCACCAGCTGCGACCAGCTGGCGGGTTCGAACGGCTGCCAGTCATGCTCGCGCCACGGCCAGGTGCCGCTGCGAAAGCCCGCGCTGTGGCTCATCAGCTGGCGCAGCGTGATCGCGCCGGTATCGCCATAGGGGTTATGCACCGCGGCCAGCTCGGGCACATATTTGACGATCGGATCGTCGAGCGACAGCAGCCCGCGATCGCGCAGCTGCATGATCGCGATGCCGGTCATCGTCTTGGTCACCGACGCCCAATGATAGATGGTGCGCGCATCGACCGGAACATGCGCCTCGGCATTCTGCTCGCCCAGATGATCGGCCGCGACGACGCGCCCGTCGCGTATGACGTAGAAACTGCTGCCGGCGATCTTCGCCCGGGTCGTTTCAGCGCGATGGAGCTGCCGGAAATCCGCGAGCGCCTCGTCGAAAGCCTGCTCGGCCGCCATAGCGGGAGCAGCGCCGCCCAGTATCATTGCGACGGGCAGCCAGCGCGACATCAAAATCCCCTGTCCTATTATCTCAGGCCGCCACCGCATGCCCGCGGCGCATCGCGAGGATGCGCGCCTCGACCTGGTCGAGCGCGTCGAGCGCGGTGACCAGGTCGGCGTTGACCGACGCCTGGATTTCGCGGCTCAGCGCGTCGCCGGTGCCCAGCATCTCGCGAAAGGTATCGCGATCGAAACATAGCAATGTCGCCTGCTCGCTGGTGCGGAGCAGCCGGTCGTGCGGCGCCTCCAGCAACAGCGGCGACAGCCCGACCAGCTGGCCGGGTCCGGTGATCGTGAGCTGATAGACGCCGTCCCGATGCGGCAGCGCGCTGCGCACCGCACCGCGGATGACGAGCCACAGCCGGTCCGATGCCGCGCCGACGGCGGCGAGGTCGGTGTCGGCGGCCAGATCCACCCGCTCGCCAGCCCCCCAGAAGGCCCGCTGCTGGTTGGCGCTCATCTCGGCGCAGCAAGGCAGCTTCGCGAGAAAGGCTTCGGCGGCGAAATCATCCTCGGCGACCGGCGCGAGCGCGCGCTGGGGGCGCGGGGTGAAGCTGTCGGGCGCATCGGCCAGCAAAGCCGCAATGTCGCGCGTCTTGCCCGCAACCCGTGCCGCGATCAGCTCGCCAAGCGCCGCCTGCAGCTTGAGCGACGCGGGCTGCAACCGCGCCAGCGCGGCGCGAAACTGGTCGGCGGGCAGGTACCAGCTCGCCACCGGCCCGCGCGCAATCCCCATCGCCGATCGTCTGAGGTCGCGCCCGATCAGCGCCATGTCGCCGATCACCTCGCCCGGCCCGACCTTCGCCAGCAGCGCAAGCCCGCCGCCGGGCAGCCGCTTGCCGATATCGACCCGCCCCTCGACGATCAGATAGAGCCCCTCGGCGCGCTCGTTCTGGACGAGCAGCGCCTGCCCGTCGGCGAAGTGCCGCGGCGAAAAACCGTCGGCGAGCTCGGCGAGTTCGGCCGCATCCAATCCGGCAAAGAGCGGCGCGGTCGCCAGCTTCGCGGCGGACAACAGGCTCATCCCAGCACCGCCCAGGTCGGCGCATGGTCGCTCGCCTTCTCGCGCCCGCGATGGTTCTTGTCGACCCCGGCATCGACCAGCCGATCGGCAAGCGCGGGGCTCAGCAGCAGATGGTCGATGCGAAAACCATGGTCGCGCTGCCAGCCGCCCGCCTGATAGTCCCAGAAGGTCCACACGCCGCCGGCCGGATGGCGGCTGCGCACCGCGTCGGTCCAGCCGTCGCCGAGCAGGCGGAACCAGGCGTCGCGCGACTCGGGCTGCATCAGCGCGTCATCCGCCATCGGCCCCTTCGGGTCCCAGACGTCGTCGTCGTGCGGGATGACGTTGTAATCGCCCGCCAGGATCGCCGGGATTTCGGCGGCGAGAAGTTCCGTTGCGCGCTCGCGCAGCCGCGCCATCCAGCGGAGCTTATAATCGAACTTCGGCCCCGGATGCGGGTTGCCGTTAGGCAAATAGATGCACCCGACGCGCAGGCCGTGGATATCGGCCTCCAGATAGCGCGACTGCTCGTCCTCGGCCTCGCCGGCGAGGCCGCGCTGCACCTCGACCGGCATCGTGCCTTTCGCGAGGATCGCGACGCCGTTGAAACCCTTTTGCCCGTGATGGAGGAAGCCGTAACCCGTGGCCTCGATCTCCTTCGTCGGCATCGTCTCGTCGCTGGACTTCAATTCCTGCAGGCAGGCGATGTCGGGCTGGGTCTCCTCGAGCCATTCGATGAGGCGCGGCAGCCGCGCCTTGATGCCGTTGATGTTGAAGGTCGCGATTTTCATGCCGCATCTATGGCAGCATGCGGCGGCCCGCGAAAGGCGTCAGATCGAGAAGCTCGACCCGCAGCCGCAGCCCGAGGCCGCGTTGGGATTTTCGACCTTGAACGACGATCCGCCGAGCGAATCGACGAAGTCGACGATGCAGCCGCGGACCAGGTCGATGCTGATCGGGTCGACGACCAGCTTCACGCCGTCGGTCTCCGTCACGATGTCGTCGGCATCGATGCTTTCGGCCAATCCGAAACGATAGGTAAAGCCCGAACAGCCGCCGCCGTCGACCGCGAGCCGCAGCGCGGCATCGGCCTCGCCCTTGCGCTCGGCGATCCAGCGGACGCGCGCGGCGGCGGCGGGGGACAGGGTGATATCGGAAAGCTGCGTGGCCATGCGTGCAAGATAGGGCGTGCGCGCACGAATGGAAGGGGGCGTGGTGCTCTTCCTCCGGGTTGCCCCGCGCAGCCGCCGCATCGCCGCCCCCGTGTCATCCTGCACCTGAACAACTTGCCCGGCGACGGCGAAGGCGTAGTATCGCGCCATGCGACGGCTGATCGTCCTTCCCCTCCTGCTGCCCGCCGCCTGCGGCGCCGCGAGTTCGCAGCCCGCACCGCCCCCGGCGGCCAAGGCCGACCGCCTGCTCGTCGACAAGAGCGACCGCATCCTGATCGCTTACAGCGGCGACCGCGAAATCGCGCGGTACACCAACATCCGTTTCGGCGACGCGCCCACCGGACACAAGCAGTTCGAAGGCGACGAGCGGACCCCCGAGGGCGACTACAGGATCAACGGCCGCAACCCGAAGAGCGCCTACCATCTGTCGCTGCGCATCTCCTACCCCAACGCCGCCGACCGCGCCTATGCCAGGGCGCAGAGGCGCTCGCCGGGCGGCGACATCTTCATCCACGGCCAGCCGAACCGCTGGCCCGGCCCGACGCTGGGGACCGACTGGACCGACGGCTGCATCGCGCTGTCGAACGCCGAGATCAAGCAGCTGTGGGACCTCGTCCCCGACGGCACCCCGATCACCATCCGCCCCTGAAGGAGCCGCCATGTCCCGTCACATCCTCGTCCTCTTCGGCAGCTACCGCCGCGACCGGCAGGGGATCAAGCTCGCCGAGTGGCTGGTCGATGCCATCGCGGCGCGCGGCGACAGCGCCGAACTGATCGACGCCAAGGCGGTCGACCTCCCGATGCTCGACCGCATGTACAAGGAATATCCGAAGGGCGAGGCCCCGCCGGTGATGGAGGAACTCGCGGGCAAGATCCGCGCCGCCGACGGCTTCCTGTTCGTCACCGGCGAATATAATTGGGGGCCGCAGCCGGGGCTCAAGAACCTCACCGACCATTATCTCGAGGAGTGGTTCTGGCGCCCCGCCGCGATCGCCTGCTATTCGGCAGGGCCCTTCGCAGGGGTACGTTCGATGATGGGCTGGCGCGACATCCTCGGCGAGATGGGGATGGCGGTGACCAGCTCGATCCTTCCCGTCGGCGGCATAGGCGGCGCGTTCGACGATGAGGGCAAGCCCGCGGGCGACAGCGGCAAGCGGCTGGAAAAGGCATTCCCGCGTTTCGCCGATGACCTAAATTGGTGGGTCGACGCCGCGAAGACGCAGCGCGCGCGGCAAGCGCCGCCCTACTAACCCGACTTGAGTTCGCGCGAGAGCCGTAGGCTCGCGCGCCAGAAGAAGAAGGCGGGGATCAGCCCCAGCCACGCCGCGCCATAAAGGACATAGCGCACGCTTTCCTGGCCATAGATGGGCGCGAGCGCGTCGGACAGCACGCCGAAGAGGAAGGGCCCGAAGCCGAGGCCGATCAGATTCTGCCCAAACAGCATGATCGACGCCGCGACCGCGCGCGCCTGCGGCCGCACCAGCCCCTGCACGCAGCCATAGGCGGGACCGTAATAGGCCGAATTGAGGATCGTCGGCACGATCAGCAACGCGACCGCGATCATCCAGTTTTCCATATAATAACCGAGGAACAGCACCGGCGCAGCCAGCGCCATGCCATAGGCGGGCAGCGTCAGGATATGCTTCTTGTCGCGCGACCCGAGCTTGTCGGCGACCTTGCCGCCAAGCCAGGTCCCGAACACCCCCGCGACGCCCAGCACGACGGCCATCGACAGCCCCGCCTCGGTGGTCGACAATCCATGGCTGCGGATGAAGAAGCTGATCGTCCACAGCGCCTTGCCATACCCCAGGAAAGCGGTCACCGAAGCCGCGATCAGGATATAGACGAAGGCGCGCGACGCAAAGATCTCGCGCATCGCCTCGCCCGTCGAGAGCGCCGCGGGTTTCGCCGCGCTGGCCTCGGCGGCGGGCTTCAGGTGCCGCGGCTCGCGCAGCACGAACAGCACCACCAGCGCAAGAATGAGCCCCGGAAGCCCGACGAGCATCAACGCGATGCGCCAGCCATACAGGTCGTTGACGATCCCGCCGATGATCAGCCCGAGCAGCGACCCGATCGGCACGCCCATCCCGTAAAAGGCGATCGCCGACGACCGTTTCGCGGGCTCCACACTGTCGCTGATCAGCGAATGCGCAGCGGGGGTACACCCCGCCTCACCGATGCCGACGCCGATACGCGCGAAGAGCAATTGCACGAAATTCTGCGCAAGGCCGCACACCGCGGTCATCGCCGACCAGATCGCGAGCGCGAGGCTGATCAGCCGGATGCGGTTGGTGCCGTCCTTGTCGGCATAGCGCGCGATCGGGATGCCGAGCAGCGCATAGAAGACCGCAAAGGCCGGCCCCGCGAGCAGCCCCAGTTCGGTGTCGGTCAACCCGAGGTCGGTCTTGATCGGCTCCGCCAGGATATTGACGATCTGCCGGTCGAGAAAATTGAAGATATAGACGATCAGCAAGACCCACAGCATCGTCCGCGTCTGTGCGGATACGCTGTCGGCGGACGGCGAAACGGCGCCCTGCGACACGGCGGCTTTTTCGGTCATCTTTTTCTCCCGGCATGCATCGGGCCAGATCGGACCCCGGGTGTCAATGCCGCCGCGACGGGCCGAAAATCGCCGCTTGCAATTGCCGCTACGGCTGGCAGCTTTCGCCCCATGCAAAAATTTTCGCCGCTCGCCGCCGCCGCGCTCCTAGCAATCGTTCCCGCTGCCGCGATGCCGCCGCCGCTCCCCGAGGTCGAGGGCAAGGACGCCGCGACCCTGCAGGCCGAGATGGAGAGCGGCCGGCTCGACGAAGGGCTCCTCGCCGCGGTCTACCAGGACCGCATCGGCCGGCTCGACGATTATGGGCCGCAGCTGAACGCCGTGATCGTCAACCTATCCCAGACCGAGGCCCATGCCGAGGGGAAGCGGCTCTACGACGAGCGCAAGGCGGGCAAGGCGCGCGGGCCGCTGCACGGCATCCCCATTCTGCTCAAGGACAATATCGAGGCTGCGGGTCCGTGGCCGACGACGGCAGGCTCGCTCGCGCTAAAGGACAATGTCACCGGCCGCGACGCGCCGATCGTCGCGCGGCTGCGCGATGCCGGGGCAATCATCCTCGGCAAGACCAACCTCAGCGAATGGGCGAATATCCGCTCGAACACATCGACCAGCGGCTGGAGCGCGGCCGGCGGGCTGACCAAGAACCCCCACGCGCTCGATCGCAATAGCTGCGGCTCCTCGTCGGGCAGCGCCGCCGCCGTCGCCGCCAGCCTTGCGCCGCTCGCGATCGGCACCGAGACCGACGGCTCGATCACCTGCCCCGCGGGGGTCAACGGCATCGTCGGCTTCAAGCCGACCGTCGGCCTCGTCAGCCGCACGCATATTGTGCCGATCAGCCACAGCCAGGACACCGCGGGCCCGATGACGCTGACCGTGCGCGACGCCGCGACGGTGATGAGCGTCATCGCCGGCAGCGACCCCGCCGACCCCGCCACGACCGAGGCCGACGCGCGCAAGACCGATTATGTCGCGGCGCTCTCGCCCGATGCGCTGAAGGGCAAGCGCATCGGGGTGCTCCGCGACCGCATCGGCGACCGCGCCGACATCGCCGCGCTGCTGGGCGCGGCGCTCAAGCAGATGGAAAGTCTGGGCGCGACGGTCGTCGACGTCGCCGACAGCCGCGAGGGGCTGGAGGAACTGGGCGCCGCCGAGTTCGAAATCCTGCTCACCGAACTCAAGGCCGACATGGCGGCCTATCTCGCGAGCCTGCCCGCGAAGAACGGCCCCAAGACGCTCGCCGACCTCATCGCCTTCAACAAGGCGCATCCCGAGGAACTCCGTTGGTTCGACCAGTCGTTGTTCGAGCTCGCCGAGACCAAGGGCGGCCTCGACAGCCCCGCCTATGTCGAAGCCAAGGCAAAAGCCGCGCGGCTGGCGGGCCCGGAAGGCATCGACCGCCTCCTGAAGGACCACAAGGTCGACCTCCTCATCGGCGTCACCAACGGCCCCGCCTGGACCAGCGACCTCGTCAACGGCGATCATTACCACGGCCCCAGCGCCAGCCAGCTCCCCGCGGTCGCGGGCTATCCGCACCTCACCGTGCCGATGGGCGCGGTGCACGGCCTGCCGATCGGGATCAGCTTCATCGGTCCCAAATGGAGCGACGCCGAGGTGCTCGCGGCGGGCTACGCCTATGAACAGGCGAGCCGCAAGCGGGCGGTGCCGACATTTCGGGTGGGTGTGGCGCCGTGATCGTGTAAAGGCTGGATGACTGGGATCGGGCGGAAGGGGACGTTTATAGCATCGTCATCCTGAACTTGTTTCAGGATCCATGGTCTGCTGTTTCCTTCGGCGCAGCGCCGGACGAGAGTTCAGGCCGTGGATGCTGAAACAAGTTCAGCATGACGAGAATTGAACGTCCGCTAACCACCCCGAAGCCGCCCTAACGCCGCCCCTGCCGCTTGCGCCAGCCCATCTCCTCGAGCTCGAGCAGTTCGAGCGGGACGTGGATCGTTCGCGTCGCGAGTCGCACCTCGACGAGGAACAGCACCAGCGAGGCGAGCAGCAGCAGCATCGCCAGCGCGAACACCCACGCCGCCGCCGCCCCCAGGTTGAACCCCACGAAGGCCTGCGCGAACAGCAGCGCGACGAGCAGGCAGACGACGATCCCGCACGCGACCGCCGCGGCGATCGAATTGTTGATGATGTCCATCCGCCGGTCGACGACGCGCAGCTCGGCGACGAGCCGTTCGTGCTCCTGCCCCTCGGTCTCGCCCCATTGCTCGATCAAGACCCGCGACCGGTCGACGACGCGCGCGAGCCGCCCAGTGAAGACGTTGAGCAGCCCCCCGGTCGCCACCAGCAGGAACACCGGCGTGACCGAGATCTGGATGATTTCCGCAATGGCCCCGAGGCCAGCGGCGGCGGACATCAGCCCGCCGCGACCGACGGCGTGTTCACGCCGTGCATGGCCAGGAATTTGCGGACGTTGCGCGCGGCCTGGCGGATGCGCTGTTCGTTCTCGACCATCGCGATGCGGACATAGCCTTCGCCGTCCTCGCCATAACCGACCCCCGGCGCGACCGCGACCTTGGCGTGGGTGAGCAGCTGCTTCGAAAATTCGAGGCTGCCCATCTCCTTGAGCGCGGGCGGCAGCGGCGCCCAGGCGAACATCGACGCCGGCGGGCTCGGAATGTCCCAGCCCGCGCGCGCAAAGCTCTCGACCATCACGTCGCGGCGCTTCTGGTACAGCTCGCGGTTCTTGGCGACGATGTCCTGCGGCCCGTTGAGCGCCGCGCAGGCGGCAGCCTGGATCGGGGTGAAGGCGCCATAATCGAGATACGACTTCACGCGCGTCATCGCCGCGATCAGGCGCTTGTTGCCGACCGCGAAACCCATGCGCCAGCCCGCCATCGAATAGGTCTTCGACATCGAGGTGAATTCGATCGCGACATCCTTCGCGCCCGGCACCTGGAGGATCGAGGGGGTCGGGTTGCCGTCGTAATAAAGCTCCGAATAGGCGAGGTCGCTGAGCACCCAGACCTTGTTCTCCTTCGCCCAGGCGACGAGCCGCTCGTAGAAGGCGAGGTCGACCGCTTCGGCCGTGGGGTTCGACGGATAATTCACCACCAGGATCGACGGCCGCGGCACGGTGAAGGCCATCGCGCGGTCGAGCGCGCGCCAGTAATTCTCGTCGGGCGTGGTCGGCACGCTGCGGATCGTCGCGCCCGCGATGATAAAGCCGAAGGTGTGAATGGGATAGCTGGGGTTCGGCGCCAGCACGACGTCGCCGGGCCCCGTGATCGCGGTCGCGAGGCTCGCGAGCCCTTCCTTCGAGCCCATCGTCACCACGACCTCGCTCTCGGGATCGAGTTCGACGTTGAAGCGGCGCGCATAATAGTTCGCCTGCGCCTTGCGGAGGCCCGGAATGCCCTTCGACTGCGAATAACCGTGCGCGTCGGGCTTCATCGCGACTTCGCAGAGCTTCTCGATCACATGCGGCGGTGGCGGCAGGTCGGGGTTGCCCATCCCCAGGTCGATGATGTCCTCTCCCGCGGCGCGGGCAGCCGCACGCATCGCATTGACTTCGGCGATGACATAGGGCGGCAGGCGCTTGATGCGGTAGAATTCATCTTCGGACATGGGAAACTAGAACAACTCCTTTGCGTATCTTGTCGATTGACGCGAGCGGCAAGCTCGCCAGCCGCGTCGCACCTTGTTATAGGCCAAATATCGCCACAGACCAGCGGGAACGAGCATGAACGAAACGGGCAGCAGCGACACGACCGGCACGCCGAATCCATTCCTGCCCTCGCCAGACGATCTGCAGCATTGGGCGAGCGTGATGGGCCGCGCGCAGCAGATGATGCTCGAATATGCGCTCGGCCAGGCGAACGACGGCAAGACGGGTGCCGCCGCGATGTTCGATCCGACGAACTGGCTGAACAGCCCGGCGACGCAGCAATGGGCCGAACAATCATCGAAGATGTGGGAACAGGGGGTTGCATTCTGGACCTCGCTCGCGACGCTCGGCCCTTCCTTCACGCCGATGACCGATGCGCCGAAGGACAAGCGCTTCGCCGATCCCGAATGGAGCGCGAACCCCGTTTTTGCATTGATCCGCCAGACCTATGGCCTGCTCTCCGACCAGCTGCTCGAAACGACGCGCCAGATGTCGGGGCTCGACGAGGGCGCGCGCAAGAAGATGGAATTCGCCGCGAAGAATATGGCCGAGGCCTTTTCGCCGTCGAATCTCGCGATCACCAATCCCGAAGTGATCAAGCGCGCGGTCGAGACGCGCGGCGAGAGCCTGCTCAAGGGTCTCAAGCATATGCTCACCGACCTGTCGCGCGGGCAGCTCTCCCATGTCGATCCTGACGCCTTCGAAGTCGGCGTCAATATCGCGACCACCCCGGGCAAGGTGATCCACGAGACCGACCTCTACCAACTCATCCATTACGCGCCGACGACGAAAGAGGTGTTTACCGTCCCGCTCGTCATTTTCCCGCCGTGGATCAACCGCTTCTACATCCTCGATCTCAATCCCGCGAAAAGCTTCGTGCGCTGGGCGGTCGAACAGGGATTGTCGGTATTCATGGTGTCGTGGAAATCGGCAGACGCATCGATGAAGGATATCGTCTGGGACGATTATATCGCGGCGCAGGTCGATGCGATCGACACGGTGCGCGAGCTGCTCGACGTCCCCGCGGTCCACACGATCGGCTATTGCGTCGCCGGCACCACGCTCGCCGCCACGCTCGCGATGCTGTCGGCGAGAGGCGAAGCCGACAAGGTAAAGTCGGTCACCTTCTTCACCGCGCAGATCGATTTCGAATTCGCCGGCGACCTCAAGCTGTTCGTCGACGAAAGCTATCTGGCGCTGCTCGAACAGCTGTCGGCGCAGGGCTATCTCGACGGGCGCTATATGGCCGCAACCTTCAACAGCCTGCGCGGGCGCGACCTCATCTGGAATTATGTCGTGAGCAATTATCTGCTCGGCAACGACTATCCGCCCTTCGACCTGCTCTACTGGAACGGCGACACCACCAATCTGCCCGCGAAATGGCACCGTCAATATCTGGTCGACCTCTATCGCGACAACCGCATGGTGATCCCGAACAGCCTGTCGGTCTGCGACACCCCGCTGGACCTTCGCAGGATCAAGACGCCCGCCTATATCCAGGCGGGCCGCGAGGATCATATCGCGCCGCTCGCCAGCGTGTGGCGATTGATGGACCATCTCTCGGGCGACAAGACCTTCCTGCTCGCGGGATCGGGGCATATCGCCGGCGTGGTGAATCCGCCTGCCGCAGGCAAGTATCAATATTGGACCGGTAACAACGACGCGGCGACGCTCGCCGAGTTCCAGGCGTCGGCCAAGGAGACCAAGGGCAGCTGGTGGCCGCACTGGATCGGCTGGATATCGGCGCAGGATAGCGGAAAAACACCTGCAAAGGGTTCGCGCATTCCCGGCAAAGGTGCTAAGAAGGCAATCGAGGATGCCCCCGGCCGCTATGTCAAACAGCGGTAAGATACCGGGGTTAAAAGGCCAATAAGGCCGCGAGCGGAATTTTTTGTGCGCTGCACAAAAATATCCTTGAAATCGCCACGCCACTCCTATATTGTGCACTGCAACATAAAGGAGTTGTCCCGATGGCTACCAAGATGGATAGTGCCGAAAAGGCTTTCGAAGCCGCGACGCTGGAAACCGCCGCCAAGCCGGTGGCGACCCCGGCCGCTCCGGTCGCACCCGCCGTTCCCGCGGCGGCGAAGGCTGCTCCGGCTCCCGTGACGAAGACGGTGAAGGCAAAAGCCAAGCCGATCGCGAAGAAGGCCGCTGCCCCCAAGGCAGCCCCCAAGAAGGCCGCCCCCAAGAAGGCGGCCGTGAAGACCATTGCCCCGAAGCCCCCCAAGGCCGCGCCGAAGCCGGTCGCCGCCGCCACCAAAGGATTCCAGACCATGAACGACACCGTCAAGAAGTTCGCCGACGAAGCGAAGACCCGCGCCGAAGCCCTGACCGCCGACTTCAACGAGAAGGCGAAGGAAGCCATGGCCAAGACCAGCAAGTTCGCTGAAGAGGCCGTCGAGTTCAACAAGGCCAACCTCGAAGCGCTGGTCGAAGCCGGCAAGATCGCCGCGAAGAACGCCGAAGTCCTCGGCCAGGAAGGCGTGACCTTCGCTCGCAAGAGCTTCGAAGACACGACCGCGGCGCTGAAGGGCTACACCGCCGTCAAGACCCCGGCCGACTTCTTCAAGCTCTATGCCGAAAACAGCAAGAAGGCGTTCGACGCTGCTGTCGCGCAGACCTCGAAGACCAGCGAACTCGTCGTCAAGATGGCGAACGACAGCTTCGCGCCGATCTCGAACCGCGTTTCGGTTATCACTTCGAAGATGAAGGCCGCCTAAGGACCTTCTCTTCCGCTGCCGACGCGGGCCTCTCTCCCCTCCCCCCGCCTGCGCCGGCGCACCCAAGACCGCTCGCTTCCCCCGGGAAGCGGGCGGTTCTTGTTTTCGCTCAGATGAAAAGGGGGTTAATGACGACCCGCCCCCTTGCGAATCCGCCGCGGCGTGCGATATTCCGGTGACGATGCTTCCAGTTCAGACCCTCTGTTCCATCCGCGCCATGGCGGACAATGACGACGGCACGCCCGGCACGCCCGGGGTCGGTATCGCGACGCGTACCCGCGCCAAGGCGAAGAAGCCGTCGATGTACAAGGTGCTGCTCCTCAACGACGACTACACCCCGATGGAATTCGTCGTGATGGTGCTCCAGCGCTTCTTCAACATGGACATCGAACAGGCGACGCAGGTGATGCTCCACGTCCACCAGCAGGGCGTGGGCGTGTGCGGGGTGTTCAGTTATGAGGTCGCCGAGACCAAGGTCAATCAGGTGATGGACGCGGCGCGCCAGAACCAGCATCCGCTGCAATGCACGCTGGAAAAGGCCTGAGGCCTATTCGGCGGCCGACTTCTGCGCCGCGGCAAGCAAATCCGGCAGTTCGGGAAACAGTCGCCGATACAGGACGGCGGTTGCTGCGTCGTCGAGCAAGCCGATATCGGCGCCGGTAAGCAGTCGTCCGAAATTCCGCCCCGACGGGCTCGCCATGAACGTGCGGGTGGCGGTCAGGTCGGCTGCCGGCAGCAAGCGATAAATATTGGCCAGATCCGCCTGTATATTGGGCCGTTCCTCCACCCAGACAGCATCGACTCGCGCAAGAATCGCGAGACGAAATGCGCGGAGCGTCGCCGGGTCCTCAAGATCGGGATGCGTCGTTACCAGCCAGCCGGTCACCTCGCTGGATACCGCAAACCTCGTCCGGTGCCGCAACTCCTCTTCGTCGAGCGCGATCAACTCGTCGGCCAGCCTATTGGCTTCGGCCATCGCTACCGGGTCGGGCGGCGGCGGGGGCGGCGGGATAGCATGCGACGGTATGGCAAAAGCTAGAAGTGCGGCCAGAATGGCAGGTGATCGGCGTCGCAAATTCATCCCCTTCGCATCGAGGGAACAGCGTATCAGAACATGGCCCGCGGTCTACCCCGACCGCGCGGCCTGCTCGGCCTTGAGCGCCGGCGACGGCTCGCCCTTCAAATCGCCATAGCCCAGCGCTGCGCCGCATCCGGGACACACCAGAGCTGTCCCGACGTCGGTGCCGCACGCGCGGTGGATGTAACGCATCGCGGGCCCGCCGCCGGTCTCGCCATCCTCATACGCCCACCGTTCGGCCCAGCCGCGCATCGCATAGAGCACGCCGAACAGGTCCTTGCCCTTGTCGGTCAGCCGATATTCGTGGCGCTGCGGCCGCTCCTGATAGGCGTGGCGTTCGACCACGCCCTCGCTCTCGAGCAATTTGAGCCGCGCCGAAACCAGCTGCGGCCCCAGCCCGGTGTTCACCGCGATCGCCTCGAACCGCCGCCGCCCGAAGAACAGGTCGCGCAGGATCAGCAGCACCGCGCGGTCGCCGAGCAGCTCGGCTGAACGGCCCACAGGGCAGAAAGTGTCCGAAAGATCCGCGCGCTTGGGCAATATCGCTACCTCATTCGTCGCCCCCGCGAAGGCGGGGGCCAGCTTCCTTCTACCGCTCCGGCGCTCAAGCCGGATTCCCACCTTCGCGGGAATGACAGATGAAGAAAACCCTTGTCACTATGATTATCATAGTTACTGTGCGGCGCAAAGAGGAGAGTCGCATGCCCAATCCAGCCGCCGTCATCATTGGAGCCGGCGACGCTACCGGCGGCGCGATCGCCCGCGCCTTTGCCGCCGAGGGGCTCACCGCCTGCGTGAATCGCCGGGCCCGCAACGCCGACCAGCTCGAAGCGCTCGCGCAGTCGATCCGCGAGGCTGGCCACCAAGCCCGCGCCTTCCCCGGCGACGCGCGCGACGAAAACGACATGGTCGCGCTGTTCGACCGGGTCGAGGCCGAGGTCGGGCCGGTCGAGGTCGCGGTGTTCAACATCGGCGCCAACGTCAATTTCCCGATCGGCGAGACCACGGTGCGCGTTTACACCAAGGTGTGGGAAATGGCGTGCCTCGGGGGCTTCCTGACGGGGCGCGAGGCGGCAAAGCGCATGGCGCCGCGCGGCCGCGGCACGATCATCTTCACCGGCGCGACCGCGAGCCTGCGCGGCGGATCGGGCTTTTCGGCATTCTCGGGCGCCAAAGGCGCGCTGCGCATGCTCGCGCAGTCGATGGCGCGCGAACTCGGGCCGCAGGGCATCCACGTGGCGCACACGATCATCGACGGTGCGATCGACACCGATTTCATCCGCCAGCGACTCGGCGACGGTTTCGACGACGCAAAGGCCAAGGACCTCGTGCTAAATCCCGAAGCCATCGCCGCCAATTATGTGATGCTCCACCGGCAGCCGAGAAGCGCCTGGACCCACGAACTCGACCTCCGTCCATGGGGAGAAAAATGGTGACGAAAAGTCTCGAACTGATCTTCGATTTCGGCAGCCCCAATGCCTATCTCACGCTCAAGGTGCTGCCCGAATTGCTCGAGCGCACCGGCGCCGACCTCGTCATCACTCCCTGCCTGCTCGGCGGCATCTTCAAGGCCACGGGCAACAAGGCACCGATGATCCAATATGCCGAGGCGCCGGCGAAACTCGCCTATGAGCATCTCGAAATGCAGCGCTTCATCGCGCGGCATGGCCTGACGAAGTTCCGCCTCAACCCGCATTTCCCGGTCAACACGCTGCTCATCATGCGCGGCGCGATCGTCGCGGCGGACGAGGGCGTAATCGACGACTATGTCGAAGCGGTGAACCGGGCGATGTGGGAAGAGGGTCTCAAAATGGACGATCCTGAGGTCGCCGCGAACTTCCTCACCGCCAACGGGTTCGACGGCCCCGCGCTCCTCGCGCGGACGCAGGAGGCCGATATCAAGGCGAAGCTGGCCCAAAACACCGATGCCGCGGTCGCGCGCGGGGTGTTCGGTATCCCGACCTTTTTCGTCGGGGACGACATGTTCTTCGGCAAGGACCGGCTCGATCAGGTCGAAGAGGCGCTCGCCTGATTCCCTCCCTCGCCGCCCCTGCCGTGGCGGGGGCGGGCGCCTTGTGGTCGACGGCCGGTATCGGGCGTTAGCGGCCATAATAATCCTCCCTGCCGCGCAGCGATGGGGAGGGGGACAGTTTGGGGTCGTCCGGTCCCCCGGACCGGACTTGGATTGCCGGGGGGCAATCCAACCCCAAACTCGAAGCATGGTGGAGGGGCGGCGGCCTTGGACCGACGTTTCGGGCATCGGCCCCTCCACCGCCCTTCGGGCGGTCCCCCTCCCCGCGGCTTCGCCGCAGGGAGGATTATGAACGTCCCCTCCCCGCCCCAAACGGCCGCGCATCATTTGACCGGCATCGACGGTTACATTCCGCCCGCCCATCGCTTATGTTCGAGCGATGACCAAATATCTCCATACCATGATCCGCGTGACGGATCCCGACGCCACGGTCGATTTCTTCAAGCTCATCGGGCTCGAGGAGGTCCGCCGCTTCGACAACGAGGGCGGGCGTTTCACCCTCATCTTCCTCGCGCCGCCGGGTCAGGCCGGGGTCGCCGAGGTCGAACTCACCTATAACTGGCCGCCCGAAGACGGCAGCGCCGCGGAGACTTACAGCGGCGGGCGCAATTTCGGGCATCTCGCCTACCGCGTCGACAATATCTACGATACCTGCCAGCGGCTGATGGACGCCGGCGTCACGATCAACCGCCCGCCACGCGACGGGCATATGGCCTTCGTGCGCTCACCCGACGGGATCTCGATCGAGCTCTTGCAGGACGGCCATCTGCCGCCGCAGGAGCCCTGGGCCTCGATGCCGAACACCGGCGCCTGGTAAGGCGGGCGTGCCGGGCCTGTTGATCAATATCGACGTGCCCGACCTGACCGCTGGCGAGGCTTTCTACACCGAGGGGCTCGGCCTCACCGCTGCGCGGCGCTTCGATGCGGATATCGTCGAACTGCTGGGCGGCGGCGTTCCCATCTATCTGATCTTCAAGCCCGGCGGATCGGGCATCGGCCCCGCGGGCGGCGACGCGCGTCATTACGGCCGCCACTGGACCCCGGTGCATCCCGATTTCAGCGTCGACGATCTCGACGCGGCGGTCGAACGCGCGGTCGCGGCGGGGGCGGTACTCGAGGCCGGGCCGCTCGACCTGCACTATGGGCGGCAGGCGATGTTCGCCGATCGCTTCGGCAACGGTTTCTGCCTGATCGAGTTCAACGCGCGCGGCTATGACGCGCTGATCGAGGGCTAAGCGGCGGCGCCGACCTTGCCCGCAGCCGGTCGCTCGGGCGCCTGCCAGCGGTCGGTGACCATGCAGTCGCGCCCGCTGTGCTTGGCGGCGTAGAGCAGCCGGTCGGTCTCGGCGAACAGCCGATCGAAATCGAGCGCCGCGCCCTCGGTCCGCGCCCCGAAGATCAGCAGCCCGCCGCTGGCGCGCACCGGATGCGGGATCTGCGGCACGTCGGTCGCGATGCGCCGCGCGATCGCCTGGCGGCAGCGCTCGGCGGCGCCCGCGGCGTCGGGGCGGTCGATCAGCAGGAAGAATTCTTCGCCGCCGATGCGCGCGACGATGCCGCCATGCCCTTCGCGCAGCCCCGCCGCGGCGGCGCACAGCACCGCGTCGCCGACCTGGTGGCCATAGCGATCGTTGACCGACTTGAAATGGTCGATGTCGATCAGCGCCGCGGCGGTGAAGCGCCGCGCGTCGGTCG
Organism: Sphingomonadaceae bacterium 3R27E2-A; assembly: GCA_005503165.1. Lineage (GTDB taxonomy): Bacteria > Pseudomonadota > Alphaproteobacteria > Sphingomonadales > Sphingomonadaceae > Sphingopyxis. The sequence goes on along the minus strand of SCNT01000020.1, from coordinate 57,612 downwards.
CGAGCAGATTTTCGAGCCCGCGGCGATTGGTCAGCCGGGTCAGCGGATCGGTCTGCGCCGCATCCTCCATCGCGCCGGCGCGCGCCTGCGCGCGGTCGCGGTCGCGGCGCAAGATCATGAAGCGGTCGGCGACGCCGAGCGCGGTGATGACGAGCTCGAGCGCGATCGCGAGATAGAGCAGTTGGTCGAGCCAGAGGGGCCCGGCATAGAGGCCGACGCCGCGCGCGACGCGCTCGAACCCGCAGGCGATGATCGGCGCCCAGGCAGCGGTCTGATACATCGCCGCGCGGCTGCCGCGGCGGCAGGTGCGCGCCAGCACCACGACATAGGTCAGCAGCACCGGCAGATAGGCCGCGAAATAAAGCTGTCCGCCCCATGGCCGTATCGCCTCGACCGGCGCCATCGCGACCGCGCCGAACAGCGGGATCCACAAGACACAGGCAAAGAGCGCGCGCCGTTCGCCGCGGGTGATCTTGTCGGGCTCGACGAAGTTCAGGCAGAACATCGTGGCCGCGACGATGCCCACGCTGAAGCTGATCTGCGACAGATAGCCATAGGCCAGCGCGCTGATCCCCGGCACCACGGCAAAGGCGAGTCCCGACGACAGGCTGGTGTGCACGATGATGCAGGTCGCGAGGGCCATGTGCCACAGCAGGAACCGTTCGCGCAGCACGCGGAAGAAGGCGATGTTGAACACGATCGGCGCGAGCGCGAGCCCGGTGAACAGCGCGATCAGCAGCATCGTCCCGGTCGACCAGCCGCCTTCGCCTGCGGGCGCCAACCGCGCGGTCTTCAAGGTCGTGAGATAGCTCAAACGATCGAAAGCGACGGCGATCTCGACCGGTGGCACGGCGCGCGCCGGAATGACGAGATAAAAATCCGGGCCGGCGAGGCGATAAGGCATGGGCTGCCGCCCGCTCCGTACCACCCTGGCAACGCTGCCGTCGGCGTAGCGGACGAACAGCGCGACCCGGTCGAAGCGGCTGGTGCGCGCGTCGAACTCGATCGGACCCGGCCCGGCCGCGGCGATCGTGTCGGCGTCGAAGAAGAGCCAGCTGCGCGGTCCTTCGAGCGACCAGCGGTCGCTGTCGCAATCGCGCGGCACGCCGGGCTGCGAGGCTGTATCATAGCTTGTGGCGAGGTCGGTTTGCAGCGTGCACGAAGCCGACAACGGCGCCGCCTTGGCGGGGGCCCAGCCCGCGAAAAGGGCTATCGCCAACAGGATCGACACCAGACGCTGCAACGACTTTTCCCCGTACCGCCGCGCGCGACGCTAGCCTCAAGGCTTTTCAACATGGTTAACTTGGCGGTCGACGGCGAGGCCCTCGCGGGTTATCCTTGGCCATGCTCGAAATCGTCCGCATCCCCGTCCTCAGCGACAATTATGTCTGGCTGGTCCACGAACCGAAGAGCGGCGCGACGATGGTCGTGGATCCCGCGGTCGCCGACCCGGTGCTCGAGGCCGCGGCGGCGCGCGGCTGGACGATCAGCGACATCTGGAACACCCATTGGCATCCCGATCACACCGGCGGCAACGCGGCGATCAAGGACGCTACGGGGTGCACGATCACCGGCCCCGCAGCCGAAATTGCGCGGATTCCGACGCTCGACAAGCAGGTCAAGGGCGGCGACCGGGTGAAGCTCGGCGATGTCGAGGCTGCGGTCTGGGACGTGCCCGCGCACACCGCGGGGCACATCGCCTATCATTTCGCCGACGACGCGGCGATCTTCGTCGGTGACACGCTGTTCGCGATGGGCTGCGGCCGGCTGTTCGAGGGCACCCCCGAGCAGATGTTCGCGAACATGCAGCAGCTCGGCACGCTCGACGATGCGACGCGCGTCTATTGCGCGCACGAATATACGCTCTCGAATGCGCGCTTCGCAGTCACCGTCGAGCCCGAAAACGAAGCGCTCGCGGCGCGGCTTGCGGCGGTCGAATCCGCGCGTGCCGCGGGCGAGGCCACGGTGCCGACGACGATCGGCGCCGAGCGCGCGACCAACCCCTTTCTGCGCGCCGCGAGCGCCGCCGAACTCGGCCGCATCCGCGCGCTCAAGGATGCGGCCTGAGGAGGCTTCAGCAACCATTCATCGCCCTGTCCGTAAACGGCAACAGTCGCAGGAGCTCCCCATGGCGAAGTTCATCACCCTTTCGATCGCGCTGGCGCCCCTGCTCGCGAGTTGCGCGGCGAGCGACAGCAGCGCGCGGCGGGCCGAAGCTCTGACCCCCAAGCAGGCCGAGCGCCTCGAAAAGGAGCTCGCGGGCAAGATTGCGGGCGAGCCCGTACGCTGCCTGCCCAGCACCGCGAGCACCGAGACGATCCGCATCTCCGACGACATTCTGCTCTACCGCCAGTCGGGCCGCGTCGTGTACCGCAACGATCTAAAGGGCAGCTGCCCTGGCCTCGGACGCGACAGCGACATCATGGTCGTGCGCCAGTTCGGCAGCTCGACGTGCAGCGGCGATTTTTTCCACCTGGTCGACCGGTCGACCGGCATCCGCGGCCCGACCTGCGTGCTCGGCGACTTCGTCCCCTATCGCAAACCGGACGGGGACAAGGGCTGAACCCTCGGGTTCGGCGACAGGCGGGGTCCGGTTTGCGCCGAGTTCTTCGGGTCGCACCCCCGCCTGTCATTTACGAAATTGCCGATTTGAGATGGACTTTATGGCCAGGAGCTACCCTTTATACATCGCCGCGATCTTGTCGGCGTAGACCTCGCGCAGCACGTGACGGCGGATCTTCATCGACGGCGTCATCTGCTCATTCTCGATCGTGAAGGCCTCGTCGGCGAGGTCGAACTTGCGCACCTTCTCGATCACCGACAGCTGGCCGTTGACCCGGTCGACGGCCTCGCGGAGCGCCGAGCGGAACTTGTCATGTTCGCGCAGCAGCTTCAGATCCTTGGGCAATCCCTCGGCCTCCGCCCATTCATTGGCCCATTCGGGGTCGGGCACCAATATGCCGACGAGGTGCGGGCGCTTGTCGCCATAGACCATCGCCTGCAATATTTCGGGCTGGAGCGTCAGCATGCCCTCGACGCGCTGCGGCGAGACATTGTCGCCCTTGTCGTTGACGATCAGGTCCTTCTTGCGGTCGGTGATGACGATGCGCCCTTGCCCATCGATATGGCCGATGTCGCCGGTGTGCAGCCACGGCCCGGCGTCGGGCTCGGCGGGGTCGGCGACGAGCACGCGCTCGGTCTCCGACGGATTGCGCCAATAGCCCTTCATGACCAGTTCGCCGCGAACGAGGATTTCGCCATCCTCGGCGATCTTGACCTCGGTATTCATCAGCGGCGGGCCGACGGTGTCCATCTTGATCCCCGCGCTCGGGCGGTTGCAACTGATCACCGGCCCCGCCTCGGTCTGGCCGTAGCCCTGCAGCAAGGTAAGCCCGATCGAATGGAAGAAGACCCCGATTTCGGGGTTGAGCGGCGCGCCGCCCGACACCAGCGCCTTCATCCGGCCGCCGAAGCGCTTGCCGATCTTGGGCCGGAACAATTTGTCGAGGATCAGGTCGACCGGCCGGTCGAGCAGCCCCATGCGATGTTCATAATCCTTTTCGCCGACGCGCAGCGCCTGGTTCAGCATCCAGCCCGCAAGCTTGCCCTGCTTCTCGACCGACTTGATCATCCGCGCGCGGATCACCTCGAAAAGTCGCGGTACGACGACCATGATCGTCGGGCGCGTCTCCTCGATGTTCGAGACGAGCTTTTCGAGGCCCTCGCTGTAATAGATTTGCGCGCCGACCATGATCGGCAGGAACTGGCCGCCCGAATGCTCATAGGCGTGACTCAGCGGCAGGAAGGAAAGGAAGGCTTCCTCGTCGCCGATGCCGAAGTCGTTGACCAGCACCTCGGCGGCGCCCGCCGCATTGTGCAGGATTGCGCCATGATGCTGCATCACCCCGCGCGGCGCGCCGCCGGTGCCGCTGGTGTAGATGAGGCACGCGGTATCCTCGCGCTTGATGCCGAGCCCGCGCGTCTTGGTCTCCTCGACATAGGTGGCACCATCGGCGACGAGCGGCGCCCAGTCGTGGACGCGCACGTCACCCTGCTGCCCGACGCGCAGATTTTCCATCGTCACGACCAGATTGGCGTCCGAGCGCATCACCGCCGGCATCAGTGCGCGCGCGAGCTTGGCGGTCGAGACGATCACCGCCTTCGCGCCGCTGTTGTCGAGGATATGCTGGTGATCGCGCTCGGTGTTGGTGGTGTAGGTCGGCACGGTGATGCAGCCCGCAGCCATGATGCCGAGGTCGGCGATGCACCATTCGGGGCGATTCTCGCTGACCAGCACGACGCGGTCGCCCTCCTTCAGCCCCAGCTTGCGGAGGTTGTGCGCGAGCGCGGAGACCTGCTGCGCGACCTGACGCCAGCTCAGCGGCTGCCACGCGCGGTCAGCCTTGCGCCACAGGAAGGGATCGTCGCCGCCCTTTTCGGCACGATCGAAGAACATCGCGACCAGGCTCGGGAAATGGTCGAGATGGGGGTTTTCCAGCTTCATGCCGCTTGCTCTCCCGGGGAGGGTTAGACTGTTTTTCCTGCTTCTAAAGGCAATCCGTGCGCGATTGAAGTCATTAAGCCCCACCCCTTCAGGGGAGGGGATGGGGTGGGGGCCATCGGCCTTGCGCGAGGCCGATAGCCCCCACCCCGCTCGACTAAAGTCCCGGCTTGCGCCAGGCCGAGTCTCGCTGCCCCTCTCCTGAAGGGGAGGGGAGAAAATCACCCCTGCGGCGGTGCGCCGTCGACCGACGAGCTGCCCGGGCCGCGCGGATCGGCGGCGCCGTGCCAGGTCTCGCCGACGCGCTGCGCGGCGTTGAGCTTCGAGCCGAGGCTGGTCGGAACGAAGGGGTAGCCGAAGGGCTTCATCTTGTCGGCGATCGCCTTGCCCGCGGCATCGTCCTCGATCAGCACGCCCTGCTGGCCGTAATAGAGGTTGGGCAGCGCGATCGCGTCCTCGGCCGACAGCCCCCAGTCGAGCACGCCGACGAGCGTCTTGGTCACGTGCATGATGATCCGCTTGCCCCCCGCCGAGCCGACCGCGAGCACGACCTTGCCGTCGGGCCCGTAGACGATCGTCGGCGACATCGACGACAGCGGGCGCTTGCCCGCCTGCACGCGGTTCGCGCCGGGCGCGTCGCCCTGCACCGGATTGAGGTCGAAATCGGTGAGCTCGTTGTTGAGGAAAAAGCCGTTTACATTCAGGTGGCTGCCGAAGATGCTTTCGATCGTCGAGGTCATCGACGCGACATTGCCGTCCTTGTCGACCGCGACGAAATGCGTCGTGCCCTGTTCGGGAACCGGCCCCGACGGCGTGCGCGGCTGCGCGCCCGGCGGGTTGCCCGCGGGGTAAGCGGCGGCGCGGCCGAAGGGCGAAATCAGCTGGCGGCGTTCGGCAAGATATTTCTTGTCGAGCAAGCCGGCGACCGGAACGTCGACGAAATCGCCGTCGCCGAGATATTTTTCGCGGTCGGCGTAGCTGAGCTGCATCGCCTCGGACAGCAGGTGCCAGCTCATCGGATTGTCCTTGCCCATCGCCTTCATGTCCCAGCCCTCAAGGAGGCCGAGGATGCCGAAGACGGTGGTCGCGCCCGACGAGGGCGGGCCCATGCCGCACACCTTGTAGACGCGGTAGGTGGTGCAGACCGCGGGCTTGTCCTGGGCCTTATAGGCTGCGATGTCCTTGACGGTCAGCAGCGCGGGGTTGCGCGCCGATTTCGCCACCGCGTCGCTGATCGCCTTGGCATTGGCGCCGGTGTAGAAGGCGTCGGGGCCGCGCGCGGCGATGTCGCGCAGCAATTTGGCATAGGCGGGATTCCTGATCACCGTGCCGACGGGCGCGGGCTTGCCATCGACATAATAGAGCGCGCGCGCGGAGGAGAAATCCTTCCAGGTGTCCTGGAAGCGGTCGAGCCAGCCGTAAAGCGCGGGGGTCACCTGAAACCCCTCGTCGGCGAGCTTGATCGCGGGCTGGAACAAGGCCTTCCACTCGAGCCGGCCCCATTTCCTGTGCGCCATTTCCATCAGCCGGACATTGCCGGGGACGCCGACCGACAGCCCGCCGGGGATGACGTCGCTGTAGCCGCGCGGCTTGCCGTCGGGGCCGAGGAAGCGGCCGGGCTTCGCCGAGGCGGGCGCCATCTCGCGGCCGTTGATCGTGCCGATCGTGCCGGCCTTCGCGTCGTGATAGACGAGGAAACCGCCGCCGCCGACGCCGCTCGACTGCGGCTCGACCAAGGTCAGCACCAGCATCATCGCCATCGCGGCATCGGCCGCCGAGCCGCCCTCGTGCAGGATCTGCCGCCCCGCCTCGGTCGCGCGCGGATCGGCGGTCGAGGTGACGCCCTGCGCCGCGGCGAGCGAGGGAATGGCGGTCAGGAAAAGGGCGACGGCGGCAAGGAGTTTTTTGTTCATGCGCCGACATTGGCGCGGGGGGAAGCATGGCGCAACCCCATCGCCTATTCCTCGCGGTCGCAAAGCGATGCGCCACGGCTATGGCGCCGGCGTGGCCAGCCGGCTTCGCGGCGGTTCAGTCGCCCACTCCGACCGCGTCGGCGATACGCGTGAAACCGTCGCGCACCGCGAGATCCTCGAGCCCGCGCGCGATGCGCTGGGCGAGGCCGGGGCCCGCGAAGACCATCGCCGAATAGATTTGCACCAGGCTGGCACCCGCGCGGATGCGCGCCCAGGCCTGTTCGGCGCTGGCGATGCCGCCGACGCCGATCAGCGGCAGCGTGCCGCCGCTCGCGGCGCGAAAATCCTTGAGCCGCTGGAGCGCGAGATCGTGGAGCGGCGCGCCCGACAGCCCGCCCGCCTCCTGCGCGTGGATCGACTTCAACGCCGGCCGCCCGATCGTCGTGTTCGACACGATCAACGCCGCCAGCCCCTTGTCGATCGCCACGGCGACGAGGTCGTCGATATCGGCGGCTTCGAGGTCGGGCGCGACCTTCAGGAACACCGGCTTCGCGCCGCCCGGGGGCTGCGCCGCATTCACCGCGTCGAGCAGCCCTTCGAGCGCGCGCCTGTCCTGCAGCGCGCGCAGCCCCGGGGTGTTGGGCGAACTGATATTGACCGTCAGATAATCGGCGAGCGGCGCCATCGCCGCTACGCCCTTGGCATAGTCTGCGATGCGGTCGTCGCTGTCCTTGTTCGCGCCGATGTTGATGCCCAGCGGCACCGCCATGCCGCATGCGCGCAGCTTCGCGATGCGTTCGGCCGCCGCCGCCTGCCCGCCGTTGTTGAAGCCCATGCGGTTGATCACCGCGCCATCCTCGACCAGCCGGAACAGCCGCGGGCGCGGGTTCCCCTCCTGCGGCAGCGGGGTCAGCGTGCCGACCTCGACGAAGCCGAAACCGAAGCGCGGCATCACCGCGGCGGCGCGCGCATCCTTGTCGAAGCCCGGCGCGAGCCCAACCGGATTTGGGAAATGCAGCCCCGCCACCTCAGTCGCCAGGATCGGGCTGGTCAGCGCGGTGCGCGCGGGCGGCAGCGGTTCGAGCGCGGCGATGGTCAGATTATGCGCCGCCTCGCCATCGGTCGCATGGACGATCGGGCGAACGAGCGCATAGGCGGCATCGGTCAAGGAAGCGAAGAGCGACATGGCCCGCCATTGCGCGCCGCCGGGCGCTATGGCAAGCCCCTCGCAGACCAGCAAAGTCCAACGATAAGCCGGAGAAAATCGTGTCGCACCCCCGCCTCGCCGCCAGCCTGTCCACCTGCCTCATCGCGCTCGCCGTCGCCGGCTGCGCGCCCGCGGCTACCGAGCAGGCCGCCGCCACCGTCGCCGCGCCGCCCGCCGCCGAAGTCGCGCCCGCGGGCGCGAACCTCGCCGAATTCTTCGACAAATATGACGCGGCGCAGCTGTCGCTCTCGCCCGAGACCAAGGCGCGGCGCGGGGTGCGCGATGGCGATTACGGGAAATGGGACGACGTCAGCGACGAGGCCGAAGTCGCGCGCTTCAAGCTGCAGACCGCAACCGCCGAGGCGATGCGCGGGAGCTTCGATCCCAAGGCCCTGACCACCGACGAGGCGCTGTCGTTCGAACTGTTCAATGCGCAGGCGGCGCGCGCCGAGCGGCTCTTCCCCTTCCGCGACCATGGTTATGTCTTCGATCAGATGAACGGCGCGCAAAGCCAGATGCCCGCCTTCCTGATCAACATCCACCGCGTCGCGAATGGCGCCGAGGCCGAGGCCTATGTCAGCCGCATCCGCGAACTCGGCCCGATCCTCGACGCGCTCTCGGCGCAATCCGCGGAACGCGCCGCGAAGGGCTTTGCGCCGCCCAAATGGGTCTATCCCTATGTCATCTCGGACATCGCCAACCTCACCAAGCCCGACAATGCGGTGATCGAGGACATCAGCGCGAAAGTGAACAAGCTCGACATCGACGCCGCCGAAAAGGCGCGGCTGATCGCCGCCGCCAAGGCCGCCTGGGCGACAAGCGCCGGCCCCGCCTACACGCGCCTCGCCGCCGAGATGGCGCGCCAGCAGGCGTCGGCGCCGACGCAGGACGGCGTGTGGCGCATGCCCGAAGGCAAGGCCTATTATGAGGCCTTGCTCGCCAATTACACGACGACGAACATGACCGCGGCGCAGATTCACGACCTCGGCCTCGCCGAAGTCGCGCGCATCCATGGCGAGATGAAGACGATCATGGCCAAGGTCGGCTTCAAGGGCACGCTGAACCAGTTTTTCGAGCATCTGCGCACCAGCCCGCAATATTATCATACGACGCGCGCGGCCTATCTCGCCGACGTCGACGGCCATGTGAAGGCGATGGAGGCGCGCCTCCCCGCCTTCTTCAACACCATCCCCAGATCGGCGCTGCAGGTGAAGGCGGTCGAGGCGTTCCGCGAAAAGTCCGCCGGCAAGGCGTTTTATTCTTCGCCCGCCCCCGACGGCTCGCGCCCCGGCATCTATTACGTCAACCTCTATGACCTGCGCGACATGCCCAAGACCGAGCTCGAGGCGCTCGCCTATCACGAGGGCGTGCCCGGCCATCACCTTCAGCGCGCGGTGCAGACCGAGCTGACCGGCCTGCCGCCCTTTCGCCGCTTCGGCGGCTTCACCGCCTATACCGAGGGCTGGGGCCTCTATTCGGAGGAGCTCGCCAAGGACATGGGTTTCTACACCGATCCCTATGCTGATTTCGGGCGGCTCGGCATGGAGCTGTGGCGCGCGACGCGGCTCGTCGTCGACACAGGGATCCACGACAAGCGCTGGAGCCGCGAGCAGGCGATCCAGTATCTCAAGGATAATACGCCAAACCCTGAGGGCGACATCGAAAAGGCGATCGAACGTTATGTCGTCTATCCGGGACAGGCGACCGCCTATCTGATCGGCAAGCTCAAGATCATGGACCTGCGCACCCGCGCGCAGAAGGCGATGGGCGACAGGTTCGACTATCGCGCCTTCCACGACGTCGTGCTCGAATCGGGACCGGTGCCGCTCGACATACTCGAACGCCGCGTCGATGCGTGGATCGCCACCCAAAAGAGTTAATGCCCGGCGATTTGCAGCTTGACGCGCGAGCGCGAAAGGCAAATGATTTGGCCTAGTTAAACAGGCGGCGCCCAGCCGCCGGGGGTCGGTCTCGTCATGACGGAAGCTTCATCCACGCCAGCGGGCGCGGACGGCGACGCGCCGTTCGAGCTGCAATATTTTCCGCCCGATCCGGACCTCGCGGAAATGGTGTCGAGCTTTTATTTCGTGCGCGTCGGGATGCCGCTGTTCGACGAGAGCGAGCGCGCCGACCGCCCGCAATTCCGCATCATGGACGTGCCCAAGGGCGAATATGTCTTCCCTGACGGCTATCGCTTTCCCGCGGGGCGCGCGACGATCATCGGCCCGACCAGCGGCAGCGTGCGCGCGATCGCGCCGGGGCCGCTGCGCATGTACGGCTTCGGGCTGATGCCGGCGGGCTGGGCGACCCTGATGGGCGCCCACGCCGACAAGTTGACCGACCGCGCGATCGACGCCGCCGACCTGTTCGGCGACTGGATCGAAGAGGTCGTCGACGCGATCAGCAACGCCGCCGACACCGCCGAACGGCTGGTGATCGGCAATAATTTCGTGCGCGAGATCCTGAAGAAGAACGAACCCGCGCCGGTGTGGTTCACCCGCACCGTCGACCAGTGGCTGACCGGATCGGCCAATCCGCACGTCCCCGAACTGGTCGAGGCGACGGGCATGTCGATCCGCTCGGTCGAGCGGATGACGAAGCATTATTATGGCCTTTCGCCGCGGATGCTGGCGCGCAAATATCGCGCGGTGCGCGCCGCCTCGGCGCTCGCGCGCGGGGAAAAGCTCGACGACGCCGAATTGGGCGACGCCTTTTACGACCAGTCGCACCTGATTCGCGAGATCAAGCGCTTCGCCGGCGCCACGCCCGGCCAGCTCGCGAAACCGTCGAGCTATGTCGAGGCGACGGCGAAGGGCCGCAAGCAGCTCGCGGGCAAGGTCAGCCCGATGGTATCGGAGACCTGAGGGTATATCCTCCCTGTCGCGAAGCGATGGGGAGGATCAGGGAAACCCGAATCCCCTATTAACCTTCAAATATTTCACGCGCCGTCGTTTTGGCGTTTCCATCCAATCGCGAATCGCCGCCGCGGCATAATCGGGGGCTGCGACCCAGAAGAGCTCGCCCCTTTCAGGGGATCGAGACCTTCATCTTGGCACTCATTCGGCCCCGGCCGGATGGGTGCCTTTTTTTCTTGGACGCCCCCCAAAACCGCCTTGCTTGCGCCCCGCGGATACCGCGCCTATATAAGTGGAGTGATTTACTCCAGTTAAGAATCGTTCGCAATTTCCGCGAGAAAGAGTGCATGCGCCTGTCCAACCTTGCCGATTATGCCGTGGTGCTGATGAGCGCAGCCGCCCGCCAGTGCGGGTCGGTGCCGATTCACGCCGGCATGCTCGCCGAGCAGACGGGGATCCCGGGGCCGACGGCGCAGAAGCTGGTGAGCCAGCTCGCGCGCGCCGGCCTGCTCGTCGCCTCGCGCGGCAGCGGCGGCGGCATCCGGCTGGCGCGCCCCGCGGCGGCGATCAGCGTCGCCGACATCGTCGAGGCCGTCGAAGGCCCGATCGCGCTGACCGCCTGCGTCGCCGAAGGCCGCCACGACTGCTCGCTGGAGGGGAGTTGCAAGGTGCAGCCGCACTGGGGCGTAGTGAACGGCGCCGTGCGCGGCGCGCTGGCGGAGATCAGCCTGGCGAGCCTTGTTAAGCCCCTCCCGCTTGCGGGAGGGGTTTGGGGAGGGCCTGTAGAGGTCGCTCACCCCGCCGACATTCCCTCCCCCAACCCCTCCCGCAAGCGGGAGGGGAGGATCGAAGCATGACCGACAACACCGAAACCCGCATCAAGGACCAGGCCGCACACGACGCTGCCGCCAAGGTCGCCGATTATGAGCATGGCTGGTCCTCGGCCATCGAGACCGACTTCGCGCCCAAGGGGCTGACCGAGGATACAGTCCGCTTCATCAGCGCGAAGAAGAACGAGCCCGAATGGATGCTCGACTGGCGGCTGAAGGCGTTCCGCCACTGGCAGACGATGGAGACCCCTGACTGGGCGAAGCTCAACGTGCCGCCAATCGATTACCAGGACGCCTACTATTACGCGGCGCCCAAGGCGAAACCGAAGCTCTCCAGCCTCGACGAGGTCGATCCCGAAATCCTCGAGGTGTACAAGAAGCTCGGCATCCCGATCGAGGAGCAGAAGGTGCTCGCCGGCGTCGAGGGCGCGCGCAGGGTGGCGGTCGACGCGGTGTTCGACAGCGTCAGCGTCGCGACGACCTTCCGCGAGGAGCTGAAGCGCGCGGGGGTGATCTTCCTCTCGATCTCCGAAGCGATCCGCGAATATCCCGAGCTGGTGAAGAACTGGCTCGGCAAGGTCGTGCCGATGCACGACAATTATTTCGCGACGCTCAATTGCGCGGTCTTCTCGGACGGGACGTTCGTCTATGTGCCCGAGGGCGTACGCTGTCCGATGGAACTCAGCACCTATTTCCGCATCAATGCCGAAAATACGGGGCAGTTCGAGCGGACTTTGATCGTCGCCGACAAGGGCGCCTATGTCAGCTACCTCGAAGGCTGCACCGCGCCGATGCGCGACGAGAACCAGCTTCATGCCGCAGTGGTTGAACTGGTCGCCTTGGACGATGCCGAGATCAAATATTCGACGGTGCAGAACTGGTACCCCGGCAATGCCGAGGGCCTTGGCGGCATCTATAATTTCGTGACCAAGCGCGCGCTCTGCCAGGGCAAGCGCAGCAAGGTGTCGTGGACGCAGGTCGAAACCGGCTCTGCGATCACATGGAAATATCCGAGCTGCGTGCTCAACGGCGACGACAGCGTCGGCGAATTCTATTCGGTCGCGGTCACCAACAATTACCAGCAGGCCGACACCGGCACCAAGATGATCCACAATGGCAAGCGCACGCGCTCGACCATCGTTTCGAAGGGGATCAGCGCAGGCAAGTCGAACAACACTTACCGCGGCATCGTCCGCGTCGCGCCGAATGCGGAAGGCGTGCGCAACTTCACCCAGTGCGACAGCCTGCTTCTGGGCAGTAGCTGCGGCGCACACACCGTGCCCTATATCGAAGTCCGCAATCCGACCGCGACGGTCGAGCATGAAGCGACGACGAGCAAGATCAGCGACGACCAGCTCTTCTACGCGATGCAGCGCGGGCTGGGGCAGGAAGAGGCGGTGGCGCTGATCGTCAACGGCTTTGCCAAGGAAGTACTGCAGCAACTGCCGATGGAATTCGCGGTCGAGGCGCAGAAGTTGCTGGGGATCTCGCTTGAGGGGTCGGTCGGGTGACGAGCCTTTCGCCCACGGATCAGGCCAAGCGCCTTTCCACCCCTCCCCTTCAGGGGAGGGGCCGGGGGTGGGGGCTATCGGCCTTGGACCTCGCCGAACTGCAAAACCGCGCGCGCCAAATGCGCAATAACCCGACCGAACCCGAAAAGCGGCTGTGGCGTGCATTGTCAAACGGCCAGTTGGACGGTTTCAAATTCCGCCGCCAGCAGGTCATTGGCTGGTTCATCGCGGATTTCGTCTGTGCGTCGGCGAAGCTGATCGTCGAAGTCGATGGCGACACGCATAACGAGGACGACGATCGTGCACGCGACGCAGCGCTGACCGAAATGGGCTACCGCGTCATCCACGTCACAAATCGCGATGTGATGGCCAACATCGACGGCGCGCTTCGGCTTATCGCTGACACGTTGCGCCAGATCGATAGCCCCCACCCCAACCCCTCCCCTGAAGGGGAGGGGCTTGATGCGGTCGAGGCGCAGAAGTTGCTGGGGATCAACCTTGAGGGGAGCGTGGGGTGATGACCGACGAACCCCCATATTGTGCAATTTATATCGATCATCGTGGGCCGACTGAAGTCATTGAGGATTTGGTCGCGGAACTGCTTGGCGTTCGAGCCACCTACGAGGGTATCACGACCGATCAGCTAAAGATCGTGGTCGATCACGGCGATAGCTATCCGCCAATTGAGGAACGCGATTATTCGCGATGGATAAATTGGAAGTATCGGTTGGAAGTCGTTTCAACCTCGGATGATGCGGACGAGGCGACCGTTGCGGAGCCGATCAAGGCTTTGCTCGAAAAACTCAACGACGCCGGCGTCAAAGCGGTTCCTGCGTGCGACTTTGAAGAACTTCTATCTCCTTGGAACTTGGTAAATGCTCAAGATTGAAAACCTCCATGCCACCGTCGCCGAAAAGCCGATCCTGAAGGGCCTGTCGCTCAGCATCAATGCGGGCGAAATCCATGCGATCATGGGCCCCAATGGCGCGGGCAAGTCGACGCTGTCCTACGTCCTCGGCGGACGCCCCGGCTATGAGGTCACCGACGGTTCAGCGACCTTTAACGGGCAGGATTTGCTCGCCATGGACCCGCACGAACGCGCCGCGGCCGGCCTGTTCCTAGGCTTCCAATATCCGGTCGAAATCCCCGGCGTATCGAACGTCCAGTTCCTGCGCGAGAGCCTTAACGCCCAGCGCAAGGCGCGTGGGCAAGAACCGCTGTCGGGCGGCGATTTCCTGAAGCTCGCGCGCGAAAAGGCGGGGCTGCTCAAGCTCGACATGGATATGCTCAAGCGCCCGGTGAACGTCGGTTTTTCGGGCGGCGAGAAGAAGCGCAACGAGATGGTGCAGATGGGCATCCTCGATCCCAAGCTCGCGATCCTCGACGAGACGGACTCGGGGCTCGACATCGACGCGTTGCGCGTCGTCGGCGACGGGATCAATACGATCATGCGGCGCCCCGACAAGGCGGTGCTGCTGATCACCCATTATCAGCGCCTGCTCGACTATGTGCAGCCCGATTTCGTCCACGTCCTCGCCGCCGGCCGCATCGTCAAGTCGGGCGGGCCCGAGCTCGCGCGCGAGCTCGAGGAACATGGCTATGCCGAGATCGCGGCTTGATGGCGATGCTGGCCCTGATGACCATGACGCCCGCCGCGGCGCTTCCCTCCGCTCCGCCGACCGATGCGGTCGAGCAGGAAATCGTCGTGATCGCCAGCAAGCTCAAGGACTGGCGCGCGTCGCTGGTCGAATCGCGCGGCGACCCGCGTTGCTACACGCAGCGCTCGACCGGCGATGCGGCGATCGACCGCATCGGCTGCCAGTCGATGCTGCAATGCCATAAGCGCTACAAGGCCGAGTTCGCCGGCTTCAAGGATCGCCGGATCCCGTCGAGCAAGCGGAGCGAGATGCGCAAGACATTCTTGCGGAACGAATTTTCGTCCTGCGTTTTCGAGGTGCGCGACGCGATGGTCGCCGAGCTCGCCGACCAGCGGGCCGCGGCGCGATGACCGCGCGCGCCCTCCCCTCGCGCCGCGACGAAGCGTGGCGCTACAGCGACATCGACGCGGTGGCGGCGGCATGGCCGCTTCCCGCGCCCGAGGCCATCGTCGTGCCCGCGGGCGGCGATTTCAGGCGCGCGATCGTGCAGGACGAAGGCGCGATCCGCCAGATCGAGCTGGTGCTCGGCAAGGGCGCGACCGCGTCGCTGCACGTGCTCAACATCGGCGGCGCTTACGGCCGCATCGAACTTGCGGTGACGCTCCACGAAGGTGCCGACTTCCATCTCGGCGCAGCGCAGATCGGCGGCGGCGAGCAGAATCTCGAAATCGTCACCACCGTTACCCACGCCGAACCCGGCGCGACGTCGCGGCAGGTGGTGCGCTCGGTGCTCGGCGGCACCGCCACCGGCACCTATCTCGGCAAGGTCGCGGTCGCGCGCGACGCGCGGCAGACCGACAGCGAGCAGGATGTGAAGGCGATGCTGCTCGAGCGCAGCGCGACCGCCAACGCCAAGCCCGAGCTCGAAATCTTCGCCGACGACGTCAAATGCGCGCACGGCTGTGCGATCGGCGAACTCGACGCGATGAGCCTCTATTATCTCCAGTCGCGCGGCCTGCCGCCCGCCGAAGCGAAAAAGATCCTGCTGCAGGCCTTCGTGGCCGGGGTTTTCGACGGCGCCGAGGATGAGGCGCGGTTGCAGGAATTGGCGCTCGCGAAGCTGGGAGAGCTGGTGTGAGCATCGTCTCCTCCCCGTTCGTCCCGAGCGAAGTCGAGGGACGTGAAGCCGGGCAGCAACGTGTCTCGACTACGCTCG
Organism: Sphingomonadaceae bacterium 3R27E2-A; assembly: GCA_005503165.1. Classification (GTDB taxonomy): domain Bacteria; phylum Pseudomonadota; class Alphaproteobacteria; order Sphingomonadales; family Sphingomonadaceae; genus Sphingopyxis. The sequence continues at coordinate 41,981 of SCNT01000020.1, read as the reverse complement.
ACACAAACGGGATCAGGCGGCAGTTCCCCGGCCTCACCCCCGGCTGGCACTATCTCGACACCGCCGCGACGGCGCAGAAGCCGCAGGCGGTGATCGACGCGACGGTGAACGCGATGGGCCGCGACTATGCGACCGTGCATCGCGGGGTCTATGCGCGCTCGGCCGACATGACGCTCGCCTATGAGGCGGCGCGGCGGCGGATCGCGGCCTTCATCGGCGCGAAGGAGGAGCAGATCGCGTTCGTGCGCGGCGCGACCGAGGCAATCAACCTCATCGCCTACTCGCACCCGAGGAAGGGCCGCGTTTTGCTGTCGATGCTCGAGCATCACAGCAATATCGTGCCCTGGCAGCTTGCCGGCTGGCAAGTCGACGTGTGTCCGCTGACCGCCGACGGCTGCATCGACCTCGACGCCGCAGAAAAGCTGCTGACACCCGAACATAAGATGGTCGCGTTCGCGCATGTCTCGAACGTGCTCGGCAGCCCGCTCGACGTCGCGCGCGCCGCCGAACTCGCGCACCGCGTCGGCGCCGAACTGCTGATCGACGGCTGCCAGGCGGTGCCGCGGCTGCCTGTCGACGTCGCCGCGCTCGGCTGCGACTATTACGCCTTCTCGGGCCACAAGCTCTATGGCCCCACCGGTATCGGCGTGCTGTGGAGCGACAAGCTCGACACGCTCCCCCCTTGGCAGGGCGGCGGGTCGATGATCGACCGCGTGACCTTCGAGCGCACGACCTACGCGCCCGCCCCCACCCGCTTCGAGGCGGGAACGCCCGCGATCGTCGAGGCGATCGGGCTCGCCGCGGCGGTCGATTATGTCGAGGGTATCGGCATCGACGCAATCGACGCACACGAGGTCGCGCTGGTAAGCGCCTTACGCGAAGCTCTTGCCCTCAAGAACAGCATCACGCTCTATGGCCCTGAAAACAGCGCCGGAATCGTCAGTTTTGCGATGGCGGGGGTTCATCCGCACGACATCGGCACTATCTTGGACGAAAGCGGCGTCGCGATCCGCGCCGGGCACCATTGCGCACAGCCGCTGATGGAGCACCTCGGCGTCCCGGCGACTGCGCGCGCGAGTTTTGGCGTTTACAGCAACGACGACGATGTGGCGGCGCTGATCGACGGCCTCGCCCGGGTCGAGAGGATTTTCGGATGAGCGAGGATCGCATGATCAAGGTGGAAGAAGTGACGAGCGTCGAGGCGCCGCCAAAGGCGCGCGTCGACGATGCCGAGAGCGCGCCCGAGAAATTGGAGCGCAAGCGCGACTATCTCGAAGGCTTCCTTGCGGCCAAGCCCGCCGAGGTCGCGCCCGGCGCGATCGGCGGCGACCTCTATGAATCGGTGATCGATGCGCTCAAGGAGATTTTCGACCCCGAAATCCCGGTGAACATCTACGACCTCGGCCTGATCTACAATGTCGAGATCGACGAAGGCCATGTGCTCGTCACGATGACGCTGACCACGCCGCACTGCCCCGTCGCCGAATCGATGCCCGCCGAGGTCGAACTGCGCGTGGGCGCGGTGCCGGGCGTCGGCGATGCCGAGGTCAACCTCGTCTGGGATCCGCCGTGGTCGCCGCAGAATATGAGCGACGAAGCGCGGCTCGAACTGGGGATGTTGTGAAACATACCCATATAAATTTTCCGTTCGCATCGAGCGAAGTCGAGATGCCCATCCGCAGCACGCGCCTTCGGCGTGTCTCGACTTCGCTCGACACGAACGGCGAAAGGAACGGATTGTGACTGAAACGAAAACCCGCCCCCGCCCTGCCGCCGTGACACTCACTGCCGGCGCCGAAGAACGCATCGCCAAGCTGATGGCCGCGGCTCCCGAGGGCGCGATCGGCGTTCGCCTGTCGACCCCGCGCCGCGGCTGTTCGGGGCTTGCCTATTCGGTCGATTACGTCACCGAGGAACAGAAGTTCGACGAGAAGATCGAGACGCCGGGCGGGGTCTTCTACATCGACGGCGCGTCGGTGCTCTACCTGATCGGCAGCACGATGGACTGGGTCGAGGACGATTTCGCCGCCGGCTTCGTGTTCGAAAACCCGAACGCCAAGGGTGCGTGCGGCTGCGGCGAGAGCTTCACCGTCTGACCATGCAGGTCCGCGACGCCGTAGCCGCCGACATTCCCGCCTGGGCGGCGATGCGCGCCGCGCTGTGGCCCGATGCCGACGCTGCCGAGTTGGCCGCGGATCTGCCCGGGGCGCTCGACGATCCGACGCTCTGGAACTTCATCATGATCGACGAGGCCGGGCGCGCAATCGGCTTTGCCGAGGTTCAACTCCGAACGATGTTCGACGGCTGCCCGGTCGCACCCTATCCGCATATCGAGGGCATCTGGATCGACGCCGCGTTGCGCCGCACCGGTGCCGGCCGCCGATTGCTCGCGGCGATCGAGGAGCGCGCGCGCGAACGCGGGCACGACCGGATCGGCTCCGACGTCGAACTCCACAATCCGGGCAGCCAAGCGTGGCACGAGGCCAACGGCTTCACCGAAGAAGTGCGCGTGATCCTCTATTCGAAACCGCTCTAGCGGCAGACCGTCCAGCCCGCCGTCCGCTGCGCCATGTCGAGGTGGAAATGGTCGGCATGCGCTTCATTATAGTCGGGCGACAGCACGGTGCTGAACAGGCCGCACGACCCGTCGCGCACCGCGTGCAGGAACTCGCTGCGCCGGTCGCCGTCGTCCCAGTCGTTGATCAGCGAGATGCGCGTGCCGTCGGCGAGCACGAAGGCCGAAATGTCGATCGCATTGGCGGTCGAATGTTCGCTCTGTCCCTGCCGCCCCGCGATCTTGCGGCAATTATAGCTGCCGAGATTTTCGAGGCTGGCGACCGCTTGCCCGAAATGCTTGCGCGCGAGCGGCTGGACGACGTCGCGGTTCCACAGCGCCATTGCCGCGGTGACCGCGCAGCCCGGCGCCGCGCCCGCGGGGCGCATCGTCGGCGCCAGCTTGTTCGCGGTGAGCACCATGCGCTGGCTCGCACGGCACACCCCCTCGCCCACCACCGGGCGCCGCAGATAGCCCGCGCCCGCGCGGTCGAAGGCGGCGAAGCAGGCGACATCGTCGGTGCTCAGCGCCACCAGCTTGCGGTGCGTCGCCCAGCCCTGCGGATGCGCGAGCTCGAAGCGTGCGGAGGGATTATGCTCGGGATGGCCGCGCACCCACTGCATCGCGCGGATCGCGGCGATAGTCAGCAGGAGCGCGAGTCCCAACCAGATCAGATAGGGGCGCAGGCTCTTCATCATCTCCATCTCCGCGTGGCGCAAAATAGCGCTTGTTGAAAGCGCCTTGCGGCTCGATAGCGTTCCCGGTGGCGAAGCGTCATATCCTGATCGTCGGCGGCGGTACCGCGGGCTGGCTGACCGCAGCCTATCTCGCGCGCTTTTTCGACCTGCCGCGCAATCCGCGCCTCGCGATCACGCTGATCGCGTCGGACGAGATCGGCAGCATCGGCGTGGGCGAAGGCGCCTTTCCGACGATCCGCAGCACGTTGCAGTTCATCGGCATCGACGAGAGTCGGTTCGTCCGCTCCACTACCGCGACCTTCAAGCAGGGCATCCGCTTCGACGACTGGGTGCGCACGCCGGCGGCCGGCACATCGAGCCATTTCCTCCACCCCTTCGAGCCCCCCTATCACGGCGACGGGCACAGCCTCGTCTCCTACTGGCTGCTGCAGGATCCCGCGACGCGCCCCGCCTTCGCCGAGGCGATGACGATCCAGAACCGCGTGGCCGAAGCGCGCCGTGCGCCCAAGCGCCCCGGCGAGGGCGCGTTCGACGGTCCGCTCAACTATGCCTATCATTTCGACGCCGCGCGGCTGGCCGAAGTGCTGTCGGCGCAGGCGCGCGCGCTTCGCGTTAAGCATCTGCAAGGGACGCTGACCGATGTCGCGCTCGACGGCACCACCGGCGCGATCGACCATGTCGTCACCGCCGAGCATGACACGCTGTCGGCCGATCTCTATATCGACTGCTCGGGTTTCCGCGCCGAGCTGATCGGCGCGCTCGGCGCCCCGTTCAAAAGCGTCGGCGACCAGCTGTTCACCGACCGCGCGCTCGCGTGCAAGATTCCCTACGACGATCCCGGCGCTCCGCTCGAAAGCTATACGATCGCCGCGGCGCACGAGGGCGGGTGGACGTGGGACATCGGCCTCGCCGGCGCGCGCGGCATCGGCTGCGTCTATTCGAGCGCGCATCTCAGCGACGAACGCGCAGCGGAGATATTGGCGGGCTACACCGGCGGGCGCAGCCATGACGTCACCGTACGCAGCATCCCGTTCCAGGCCGGCTATCGGACCATGCCCTGGGTCAAGAATTGCGTCGCGGTCGGGCTGTCGGGCGGCTTCCTCGAACCGCTCGAATCGACCGGCATCGTCATGATCGAAGCCGCCGCGGCGATGATCGCCGAGATGTTCCCGCTCGGCGGCCCGGTCGGCGCCCCCGCGCGCCGCTTCAACGAACTGATGTCGGCGCGCTACGCGAATATCGTCAATTTCCTGAAGCTGCATTATTGCCTCAGCCGGCGCGATGAGCCCTTCTGGCGCGATAACGGCGACCCGGCCTCGATCCCCGACCGGCTAAAGGAATTGCTCGAGGAATGGCGTTACCGGCCGCCGGGGCGCTTCGACTTCATCCTCGACCTCGAAAGCTTCGCCTTCTTCAACTACCAGTATATCCTCTATGGCATGGAATATCGGACCGACCTGTCGCCGGTGCGCGAGGAGTTCCCGGACGTTGCCGAGGCCGAGCGCATCTTCGCGCGCATCCGCAACTTCGGCGACCGCGCGGCGAGCGAACTCCCCGCGCACCGCGCGCTGATCGACCAGATCAACGCCGCCGCCTGAGCCGCCTCAGCCCGCCGGGGCGAGCCGTCCGTCTTCGCTTTTCGGTTCCTGCTCGCTGAGCTGGCCGAGTTCGCCGGTCTCGCGCGCCTTGCGGCCATAGACCCGCTCGAACAGCGGCCCCGCCATCACCGTGGTGACGATCGCCATCAGCACCATGATCGCGAACAGCGTCGGTCCGATAATGCCTTTCTGCAGCCCGATGTTGATGATGATCAGTTCCATCAGCCCGCGCGCGTTCATCAGCGCGCCGATGCCCATCGCGGTGCGGTTGTCCTCGCCCGCGAGCCGCGCGGCGAGCCAGCAGGCGCCGAACTTCGCCGCGATCGACACGAACAATATGCCAAGCGCGACCGCCAGGATCGGCAGGCTGTTCACCGTCATAAGCTGGGTGTTCAGCCCCGAGTAAGTGAAGAACATCGGCAGCAGGAAGACCACCGTCATCGGCTCGATCTTCTTCCTGATCTCCTCGGCCAAGAGGCCGCGCGGCATGCACGCGCCGAGCAGGAAGCCGCCGAACACCGCATGGATGCCGACCGCGTCCATGAAGAAGGCCGACATCGCATAGAGCATCAGCACGACGGCGAGCAGCGGGTGCGTCAGCTCGCCCTTCGCCTCGACCGCGCGGCCGAGCGGGATCAGCAGCTTGCGGCCGACGAAATACATGAAGAGCGCGAAGCTGAGGCCACCGACGATGGCGAGCAAGGCGATGCCCGGCCCGCCGCCGAAGGTCGCGAGCACGATCGCCAGCACGCACCACGAGACCGCGTCGTCGAACGCGCCCGCCGTCAGCGACAGCGTGCCGAGCGAGGTGTTGGCGAGCCCGCGCTCGTTGATGATCCGCGCGAGCATCGGGAAGGCGGTGAGCGCGATGCACGCGCCCATGAACAATGTCGCCGGCCCCTGCCCCAACCCTGCGGTGAACAGGCCTGGGATATCGACCAGGAAAGGCGTGATCGCGGCGGCGAACAGGAAAGGCGCGACGATCCCGGCCGCCGAAACCCCGACCGCGCTTTTCGCTTTCGACCGGAAATGGTCGAGACGAAGCGTCGTACCGACGAGGAACATGTAAAGGCCGACGCCGAACTGCGCGCCGACGTAGAGGATGTTGCGCGTCTCCTTGGGAAAGAGCGCCGCCTGGAATTCGGGGAAGAGCAGCCCGAAGAGCGAGGGGCCGAGCACGACACCGGCGATCATCTCGCCCACCACCTGCGGCTGGCCGAAGAATTTCCTCGCCGCCCAGCCGACGACGCGGCAGACGAGCAGGATCACCGCAATCTGCAGGAAAAAATGGATGCTATAGTCGGTGGGCGTATAGCTTTGTGCCGCCTCGACCGCAGGGCCGTTGGCCCCCATGGCTCCGCCGATCGCGCGGAGCAATTCGTTGGTCGGCTCCCAGTTCATGATGCCTCGCAGATGTCTTGGGACAGTTCCTGTTCGCGCCGTCTGCGGTCCTTGGCGAGCCTCGCCAACGAGAGCCAGAAGATGGCGGAGAGCACCACGAAGAAGGCGCCCGACCACAGCAGCTTTTCCATGCTGGGGTTCTTCCAGTTGAAATAGGCAAGCTGGAAGATGTTGAGCACGACGATACCGCGCAGCATCCACTCGACATTGAGCTTGCTGAGCACATAGCTGCCGAAAGGCGCCATGAAGAGCACGACCGGCCAGGCGCAGAGCCAGGTGCGGATCTGATAGTCGCTTATGTCGCCGTCCCAGAAGAAGCGATAGGCGTAACCCAGGATCGAGATCGCCGCCATCACCATGATGCTGATGTGCGTCGCGACCTTTTCCTGCATGCGAAAGCGCGTCACGAGCAGCGTATAGATCACGATGTCGGCGCCGGTTCCGAACAGGCTGGCGCATATCCCGCCCAGGAAGAGCACGGCCGCAAGCATCATATGGTCGGCCGGACCCGACGCCGTCAGCTGCGGTCGTTCGCCCCGATGGTCGCCGAAGACATAGGCCAGCGCGAAGGTCAGGATCAGGCTGAGGAACAGCGCCTGGATGATGAAGACCGGGATCGTCTGCAGCGCCCACATGCCCGCGACGAAGCCGGCGAAAGACATGGGCACGAACCACAGCACCGGCTTGTAGGCCGGAAGATGATGGCCGCGGCGCGAAAGGATCCAGATGCTGGCGCTGGTCATCCCGACCGACTGGATCATCAGGCTGAAATCGCGGGCCATTTCGCGCTTCACGTCGAGGAAGACGCTGAGCACCGGAAAGGCGACCGCGCCCCCGCCTTCCGGAGTCAGCCCGGCCACGAACGCCCCCAGCACCATGATCGCGGGGTAATACCAATGGTCGGCCAGGAAAGTGAGCGAGTTGAACACGACGAACAGCACCAGCCAGACGAGCATCATGCCGCCGTACCAGCCCCGGAATATTCGGCTTTCGAAAAACAATCGCCCCTCCCCGGCCGCGCGTTGTCAGCGCGGTTCCGAGGCGAAAGAGCAAGGCGTTGGCAGCATGCGCAAGCCATATCTCCGCTTCCGCGAACGATTTTGGCGGCCATGCCCATTTTTGTTGTCGCGTCGCCACAGTGTAGTAACATACCTACATGTGAACGCTAACAATATGGCGCCATTTTGCATCGCCCGGGGACAGGAATGAAGAAGGTCAGCAGCCGCGAATTCAACCAGGACGTCAGCCGCGCGAAACGATTCGCGGCGATCGAGCCCGTCTATGTCACCGATCGGGGGCGTCCTACGCATGTGCTGATCAGCATCGACGCCTGGCGCCAGCTGAGCGGCGAGCGCGAGAATATCGTCCAGTTGCTCGCCGCTGCGCCCGGCGCGGCAGCGCTCGACCACGCGCTGCTGGGCAAAGCGCTCGGCGGGCGAGGACGCAGCTGATGTATCTGCTCGACGCCGAGATATTGCTGGACCTCCGCCAGGCGCAGGCCGGGGCGCCTCTCACGGGCTGGGCGCAGCGCGTGTCGCGCCAGGCCATGTTCGTGTCGGTGTTGTCGCTGGTCGAACTCGAGAACGCCGCGGCGCTGGCGAAGAAGCAGGGCAAGGCGCCGGGCGCCGCTTGGCGTGAATGGATCGACGAGCAGCTCATGCCCGCTTTCGAGGGTCGCGTCGTCCCGGTCGATCAGGCGGTCGCGCGGCGGCGCGCCACGCTTGCGATCGACGGCGACCGCGATGCGCTGCTCGCCGCGACCGCGCTCGAACATGGGCTGACGCTCGTCACCTATCGCCCCGCGGCGTTCCGTACCGCACGGCTCAAACTCCTCGACCCCAGCCGCGCCGCGCCCCAGGCGCCGGACGATAGCGACTGGCGCGAAGCGACCCGCGGTCGCACGCCTTGGCTGAAGAACCTGTTTATCCGGGGGTGAATGTCCTCCCTGTGGCAAAGCCATGGGGAGGAGGACCGTTCGCGAAGCGATGGCGGAGGGCCTTGCGACGGCAGCGCCATTGCCCCTCCGTCAGCGTTTCGCGCTGCCACCTCCCCATCGCTGCGCGACAGGGAGGATTGACTGGATCAAATCTTCTCGAACGTCACCATCAGCCCGTCCTTGGGGCGCGGGATCGGCCACATATACCAGTCGGGGTCATAGCCCTCGGCGACCTTGATCCGGTGCGTCGTCACCACATGGTGGAAGAATATCTTCGCCTGCATGTAGGCGAAGTGCAGCCCCAGGCACATATGCGCGCCGCCGCCGAAGGGCACCCAGGCATATTTGTGCCGCCCCTTCGCGCCCTCGGGCGAGAAGCGCATGGGGTCGAACTTTTCGGGCTCGGGCCAATATTCGGGCATCATATGCGTGTAGCCGGGATTGACCCCGACGCTGGTGCCCGAGGGAATGGTATAACCGCCGAATTCGAAATCGCGCAGCGCGCGGCGCGGGATGCTCGGCACCGGCGGGATCATCCGCAGCGCTTCCTTGAACGCCCATTCGGTGAGTTCGAGATCGTTGAGGCTGTTGTGCCCGACCCCCTCGCCCGCCGGCGCAACGGACAGCATCTCGTCGCGGAGCCTGTCCTGCCACTCGGGATTCTTCGCGAGCAGCCAGACGAGCGAGCTGATCGAGCTGGTGATGGTGTCGTGCGCCGCCATCATCAGGAAGTTCATATGGTCGACGATGGCGTCGACCGAGAGATACTCGCCATGCTCGTCGCGCGCCTGGCAAATCTGCGTGAACATGTCTTCGCCGGTCGAGGCGCGGCGCTCGGGGACCATCTTGCCGAAATAATCGACCAGATATTTGCGCCCCGCGACCCCGCGGCCCATCGCGGTAAGGGGCAGCGGGCGCCGCACGATGCCGATCGACGCCTGCACCATGTCGACGAAGCTCTTGTTGATCTTCTCCGCCTCCGGGCCCCAGGGGATGCCGAGGAAGCTGGTCGCGGCAAGGTCGAGCGTCAGCTGCTTGATCGCGGGGTAGAATTTGAAGCTCTTGCCGCTCCAGCTTGCGACGCGCTCCCTGATCCCGGCGTTGAGGCTGTCGGCATAGAGACGCATCGGTTCGGGCTTGAATGCCACCGAGAGCGTCTTGCGGTCGGCGCGGTGCTTTTCGAAATCCATCAGCATCAGCCCGCGCGGGAAGAGCAGGTTGAGTACCGGCCCCCAGCCCTGTTCGGACGAGAAATTCTTCTCGCGGTCGAACATCACAAGTTCGTTCGCCTCGGGCCCGTGGATCGCCACGCTGCGCCCGCCGAAGCTCTTGGTCCGATAGACCTTGCCATATTTGCCGACCATGCGGCGGGTGAAGCCCATCGGGTCCTTCAGCTGGTCGAGCGTCGTGCCGAGCAAGGGCATGCCGTCCTCGCCCGGGATATGGTCGAGCACCCGCTCGTCGTTGCGCGGCAGCCAATGCTGCGTGTCGGGTCCGAAGCGCGCTTGGGACCACTGGAATTTGGCGGGGGCGTTCATCCGAAAATCCTCGGCAAGGGGAGAAGCGGAACACGCGTAACGCACTACTGACATTGTTGCAAGTAACGCATCGTCGCCGTCCGAACTCCATTCACCGCAAATTCAACTCGACTCGCGCAGATTCGCATCCATGATGCCGGCTCGTCCGTTCGGGCCGTAACCAAGGATAAAGTCATGGCAAATTTCCTCCCCCGACCCCTCGGCATCGCGCTCGGCGCGCTGGCGACAGCCAGCCTCGGCGGCTGCTATTATGGCGACGTCAACGGCTACGGGTCGAGCTATGCCGGCAACGATTGCGTGTCGCGCTATGGCGACAGCTACTACGACTACGACCCCTATGCCTATGACGACGGCTATGGCTACGACTGCTACGACAGCAGCGACTATGGCGCCGGCTTCGTCAATATCGGTTTCGGCGGCGGCTGGTACGACAATTATTATTATCCCGGATACGGGCTGTGGCTCTTCGACAGCTACAACAACCGCTATCCGCTGCGCGGCCAGTATCTGGACTATTGGGGCGGACGGCGCGCTTGGTGGCGGCACCATGGCGGGCGCGGCGACGGCAATTGGAATGGTGGCCGCCCGGGTCGCGGCGACGGGCAATGGAGCGGTCGTCCGGGCCGCGGCGACGGACCCCGCGGCGACCGTGATCGCGACAATGACCGGGACGGTCCGCGCGGCACGCCTCCGCCGCGTCCGGGCGCTGGCGCGCCCTCGACGGGCGCCACACCGATCGACCCCGGCCGCGGCGATGGCCGCCCCGGCGGCTGGACGCGCCCCAGCGGCAATGATCGCGACGGCCCACGCGGCGCCCGCCCGCCGCGTCCCGGCGCGGGCAGCGGCAACGTGCCCGGCGCGCCGGTCATGACGCCCGTGCGCCCCGCACGTCCCGACCGCGCGCCCGGCGCCGGACGTGTGCCGCGCCAGGAATGGCAGGGCAATCGCGGCGGGTCGGCCAGTGGCGCTCCGCGTCCCGACCGCGGCGCAATGCCGCGACCCGATCGTCCACAGGCCGCACCCCCGGTGCGCAGCGCCCCGCAGGTCGCGCCGCCCGCGGCGAGCACCCCGCGGCCGTCGCCCACGACACGCGTCAGCCCCGCCGACCGGCCGAACCGCGTCCGCGAGGACTGACCCCTCTTCGGATCAGGGCCTGACCGGGATCTCTGTCAGACCTTGGTGGTGCGTTCGTCGGTGACCATATCCTCGGCGAGATCGAGCCCGCGCGTCCCGTGATGCGCGGTATGCGCGGGCGCATGCGGCAGCTCCATTTCGGCCGGCTCGGGCACCTTCAGCATGCCTTCCCATTTGGTGATGACGCTCGTCGCGACGGCGTTGCCGACGACGTTGGTCGCGGTGCGCCCCATGTCGAGGAACTGGTCGATTGCGAGGATGATCGCGACCCCCTCGACCGGCAGCCCGAATTGCGCAAGCGTGCCGGTGATCACCACCAGGCTCGCGCGCGGCACCGCGGCGATGCCCTTCGAGCTGACCATCAAGGTGAGCAGGATCAGCACCTGCGTCGCAATCGACAGGTCCAGGCCATAGGCCTGCGCGATGAAGATCGTCGCGAAGCTCATATACATCATCGAACCGTCGAGGTTGAAGCTGTATCCCAGCGGCAGCATGAAACCCGAAATGCGGCGCGGGATGCCGAAGCGGTCGAGCTGCTCGAACATCTTGGGCAGCGCCGCTTCCGACGAGGCGGTCGAGAAGGCGATCAAGAGCGGCTCGCGGATATAGCGGATCAGCTGCCAGATGCGCTGGCGCAGGAATATCCAGCCGGCGGTCAGCAGGATGACCCACAGCAGCACCAGCGAGGCGTAAAATTCGACGAGCAGCTCGAGATAGGTGCCGAGGATCGAAAGCCCGCTTTTCGCCACGACATTGGCGATCGCGCCGAACACCGCAAAGGGCGCAAAGCGCATCACATAGCCGGTGATCTGGAGCATCATTTCGGCAAGCGCGTCGGCGCCGCGCACCAGCACCGCGCCCTTTTCGCCGATCGCCGACAGCGCGACGCCCGCGAAGATCGAGAAGACCAGGATCTGCAGGATATTGTTCGTCGCAAGCGCCTCGAGCGCGTTCTTGGGAAAGATCGACAGGGTGAATTCCCAGGCGTCGAGCTTCTTGACCTCGCCGACCATCTTCGCGGCCTCGGCAGCGTCGGGGATCGGCGCGCCGACGCCCGGCTGGAACAGGTTCACCATGAGCAGACCGAGCGCGATCGAGATGAAGCTCGCCGCGATGAACCAGCTGATCGCGCGGACGCCGATGCGGCCCAACGCGCTGCTGTCGCCCATATGCGCGATGCCGACCACGATCGTCGACAGCACCAGCGGCGCGACGAGCAACTTGATCAGGTTGAGGAAGATGTCCGAGAGCAGCTTGAACGACTTGGACAGATATTCGAACCAGGGATCGCTCGCGGCAATGCCGAGGTGCACGGCGTAGCCGACGATGACGCCCAGCACCATGCCGGCCAGAATATACCAGGTAAGCTTGCGGTCCATGCGGCCGTCCCCCTCAAAATCTTCGTGCTTAGGCGCCCGGTCGCGGCCCGTTTCATGGCTCCCTTTGAGCGGGCGCGGCGCGCAGCGTCAAGGGCGGCGCGCTCAACCGGTCAGGTCAGGAAGGCGGTGATCGCCAGACAGGTCGAAACCCCGGTGATGATGTTGAGCGGCACGCCGATCTTGACGAAATCGACGAAGCGATAATCGCCCGCAGCATAGACGATCGTGTTCGTCTGATAACCGATCGGGGTCGCGAAACAGGCCGAAGCGCCGATCATCAGCGCGATCACCAACGGCCGCGGATCGACGCCCAGTTCGGACGCGATCGCCAGCGTCACCGGGGTCATCAGCGCAGCGACCGCATTGTTGCTGAGCAGTTCGGACAGGATCAGCGCAAAGAAATAAATGCCGAAGACGAGCACCCATGCGGGTTGCCCGGCCAGCATCGGCTTGACCCAGCCGACCATCATCGCCACCGCGCCGCTCCGCTCGAGCGCAAGCCCCACCGCGAGCATCGCGAAGATCAGGATCAGCACGTCGCCGTCGATCGTCCCCCACGCCTCCTCGCTGTCGATGCAGCGGGTGATCAGGATGACCCCGATTGCGATGATCGCCGCGACCCCGATCGACATCACGTCGAAGGCCGCGAGCGTTACCACGCTCAGCATGCACAGGATCGCGATCCACGCCTTGCGGCGGCGAAAGGCACGCACCTTGGCGAGGTCGGCGCCGATCAGGTGAGGGTTGTCGCGCAGCGCCTCGACCTCGCGCGGGCCGCCCGCGACGAGAAGGCGGTCGGCGGGGCGGATGCGCACGCTGGCGAGATCGGGGCCCGGCTGGTGCGCCGGCCGGTCGAGTCCGATGATGCGCGCGCGGACCTTCTGGAGAAACGGAATATCGAGGAGCCGCTGGCCGATCGCGGGGTGGTTCGACGCGATCATCGTCTCGACCACCATGTCGCCCGGGTCAGGCTCGCCGCTGCCGATGCCCAGGCGAAAGCGCCCCTGCTCGCGCCACGTCATCAGCGTCGCCCCGTCGACGCGGACGATCAGCCGGTCTCCCGCCGCGAGGATCCAGTTGTCGAGGTCGGCGCCGTGCACGACGACGCTCGCGCGGCGGATGCCGACGATGCGCCCGGAACGCGGCAGGTCGCGAAACGCCTCGACCGTCATCCCGACCAGAGCGTCCTCTTCGCGGAGCCCCAGTTCGGTCAGATATTGGTGCGAATCATGCGTGCCCGCGGGACCCGCTACCGGCTTGTCCGAGGGGAGGAGCCACCACATCAGCGCGAGTCCGATCATCCCCGACGCCGCGGTAACGAGCCCGATCGGCGTGATCTCGAAAATCCCGAAGCGCTCCATGCCCGCCTCGCGCACGATGCCGTCGACGACCAGGTTGGTCGAGGTGCCGATCAAGGTCAGCGTGCCGCCGAGCACCGCGGCGATCGACAGCGGCATCAGCAGTTTCTTGGCGCTGACCCCGGTCACCTCGGCGAGCTTGACCATGATCGGCAGGAGCACGACCACGACGGGCGTGTTGTTGAGAAAGGCCGAGGCGACGACGGCGCCGACGAGCACCTCGATGATCGCGAGGCGCGGATGCTTTTCGGCGCGCGCCATGATCAGATCGGCGACGCGCTGGATCACTCCGGTGCGGATCAGCGCGCCGGCGAGCACGAACATCGCACCGATGACGATCGGCGCCGAGTTGGAGAAGACCGAATAGAGCGCCTTTTCGTCGAGGATCCCGAGCGCCAGATAGGTGCAGGCGCCCAGAATCGCGATCACGGTCGCGGGCAGCCGTTCGAGCAGGAAACCGACGAAGATTGCGCCCAGAATGGCGAGCGCGATGACGGCCTGATGCGCGTCGATAAAAGCCCGGATGGTTTCGATCACGCTCGCATCAGCCGTTCTGCGCCCGGTGCAGCAATTTATGGTCGGCCAGGACGAGCGCCATCATCGCCTCGACCACCGGCGCGCCGCGGATGCCGACGCAGGGGTCGTGGCGGCCCTTGGTAACGATGTCGGCGGCCTCGCCCGCCTTGTTGATCGTCGGCACCGGGGTCAGGATCGAGCTGGTCGGCTTGAACGCGACGCGCACCACCACCGGCTGGCCGGTCGAGATGCCGCCCGCGATCCCGCCGGCGTTGTTCGACAGGAAATCGGGACGATTGCTGCCGTCGCTCGCGGGGCGCATCGGATCGGCATTTTCCTCGCCGCGCAGCCGCGCCGCCTGGAACCCCGCGCCGATCTCGACACCCTTCACCGCATTGATCCCCATCATCGCGGCGGCAAGGTCGCTGTCGAGCTTGGCATAGATCGGCGCGCCCCAGCCCGCGGGCACGCCGCTCGCCGCGCATTCGATCACCGCCCCCAGCGACGATCCGGCCTTGCGCGCCCCGTCCACCAGCCCTTCCCAGCGCTGCGCCGCGGCGGGATCGGGGCAGAAGAAGGGATTGCGATCGATCTCTTCGAGATCGAAGTTCGCGGGATCGATCGCATCGCGCCCGATCTCGGCGACCCAGGCGTGGATCTGCACCTCGGGGATCACCAGCCGCGCGACGCCGCCCGCGGCCACGCGCGCCGCGGTCTCGCGCGCGCTCGACCGGCCGCCGCCGCGATAATCGCGGATGCCATATTTGGCATCATAGGCATAATCGGCGTGGCCGGGGCGATAGGCCTGCGCGATGTCGCCATAATCCTTCGAGCGCTGGTCGACATTCTCGATCATCAGGCTGATCGGCGTGCCGGTGGTCTTGCCCTCGAACACCCCCGACAGGATGCGCACCTGGTCGGGCTCCTGCCGCTGCGTCGTGTGGCGCGACTGGCCGGGGCGGCGCTTGTCGAGAAAGGGCTGGATATCGCCCTCGGAAAGCGACAGCCGCGGCGGACAGCCATCGACGACCGCGCCGAGCGCGGGCCCATGGCTTTCCCCCCAGGTCGTGAAGCGAAACGCGCGTCCGAAGCTGTTGAAACTCATAGTCCCTATCCCAATCGGCCGAATGCAGGCGCATAGTCGGCGCGGCCGCCTTGCGGCCATGACGCGTCCGAGTCCAGCATCATCGCCATGAAATGCCGTCCGGCGAAAGGCGAGGCGAAGCGCGCGGCGAGGTCGGGCGAATAGCCGAAGCGCGGGTAGTAGGTCTCGTGGCCGAGCACGAAGCTCATCGCAACGCCCTGCTCGCGCAGGTCGCGGAGCCCCGCGCGGATCAGCGCGTCGCCGATGCCCTGCCCTTGCTGCGCGGGCGCCACCGACACTGGCGCAAGACCGGCAGCGGTTATCGCGCGGCCGTCGGCTTCGACATCCATCCGGCTGAACAGCACATGCCCGACGATCGCGCGGTCCGCGGCGGCGACGAGCGACACCATGGCGTCTCCATCGGCCTTGAGCATGCGCATGAGCTCGGCCTCGCCCTGATGACCGAACCCGGTCGCAGCGAAGGCCGCGCGGATCACCCCGTCGATAGCATCACAATCCTCCGCGCGCGCGGGCCGGATGACGAGGCCTTCACGCAAGCGCGATGTCCGGCGCGTCTTCCTGTTTCATGCCGATCGTGTGGTATCCCGCATCGACATGATGCGTCTCGCCGGTGACCCCCGACGCCAGATCGCTGAGCAAATACAGCGCCGAACCGCCAACGTCGTCGATCGTGACGTTGCGGCGCAGCGGGGCGTTATATTCGTTCCACTTCAGGATCAGGCGGAAATCGCCGATGCCCGACGCCGCCAGCGTCTTGATCGGCCCCGCCGATATGGCGTTCACGCGCACTCCCTGCGGACCATAGTCGTTGGCGAGATATTTGACGCTGGTCTCGAGCGCCGACTTGGCGACGCCCATCACGTTGTAGTGCGGGATCACCTTCTCGGCGCCATAATAGCTCAGCGTCAGCAGCGAGCCGCCGCCCTTGCCCGTCTCGGGATCATAGGGCGTCATCATCTTCGACGCGCGCTGCGCCACCGCGGTGAAGCTGTAGACGCTGATGTTCATCGTCATCAGGAAATCTTCGAGCCCGACGTCGGCATAATGGCCGCGCAGCGCCTCCTTGTTGGTATAGCCGATCGCGTGCACGACGAAGTCGATCGTCGGCCAGCGCTCGCCGAGCGTGGCAAATGCCGCGTCGAGGTTCGCCATGTCCGACACGTCGCAGTCGATCAGGAAATCGCAGCCAAGCTCCTCCGCGAGCGGCTTCACCCGTTTCAGCATCACGTCGCCCTGATACGAAATCGCCAGTTCCGCGCCCGCGCCGTGCAGCGCCTTGGCGATGCCCCAGGCGAGCGACTTGTCGTTCGCGAGCCCCATGATCAACCCGCGCTTGCCCTGCATCAGACCCGTCATATCTTGTCTCCAGCCTTTTTGGCTTCAAACTTCACATCGTCGACGCGCCCAATAGCGTCGTGGCCCAAATCCTCAACCTCGACGAGCGCGGCGTTGAGTTCGGCGCCCATCACCATACCCAATCCGACGAGATAGAAAAAGAAGAGCGCGACCATCACGCCCGCGAGGCTGCCGTAGGTTGCGTCATAGCTCAGCAGGCTGGCGAGCAACGGCGGCAATGCGAGCGTGACCGCGATCCACCACAAAGTCGTGAACAGCGCGCCCGGCCATTTGGGGAATTGCTTGCGGCGATATTTCGACGGGGTGAGGCTGTAGAAGAGCATGTAGATCGCCACGAACAGCCCGAAACCCGATACGCCGCGCGACAGCAGGACGATGCCGAAGGACTGGAAGCGCTCGGGCAGGAAGCGCGTCACGAATTCCTCGACGCCGACGATCAGCACCTGCATGCTGAAGGACAGCAGCATCAGCACCACCGCGCCGGTGATAATGCCGATCGAAAGCAGCCGGTAGTGAAAGAAGCCCTTGGAGAAATGCGTGCCGTAGGCGCGGCGCAAAATGTCGCGCACCGTCTCGATCAGGCTGCCCACGGTCCATAGCGCGACGAGCGCGCCGAGCCACAGGAAGATGCCCGTGCGCGCGGTCATCACCTCGCGGATCGGGCCCGACAGCGCCTTCGCCACCGTCGGCGGCATCGTCGAGAAGACCGCCTCGACCGCCGCCTCGCCGCCCGTGCTGCCGCCGAAAATCGACAGCGCCGCGGCGAGCAGGATAAAAAAGGGAAAGAGTGCGATCAGCGCCAGATAGGCAAGGTTGCCGGCGTGAATGAACCCGTCGGTGTAAGTGCCGACGACGACGCGGCGCACGATCTTGAAGGCCCGCGTTCCCGGACCGATCGTTTCGCGCCCGCGGTGGATCAGTCCTTGGGCGTGGGCGCGCAGCTGGAACCGCTTGGCCCGCTCGGCGCGCGCCTCGGGCGAATGCGGCGAATGCCCCTCCGCCAGAAACTCCTGGTCGACTTCCATCGCGACCTTGCGCGCCAGATCTTCGACGGCGGTCGCATCCGCCCCACTGGAATCCTTGCCGATTTCGTCAGCCACGCATCACACGCCAAGGTCCGCGCGTACCGCGCGGCTATCGGTCCATTCGCCGACCAGCTTCTCGAGCGCCGCGTCGCCCGCGGGCAGGTCGATCAGCAACCGCACCAGCTGGTCGCCGCGCCCGCCGCCTTTCTGGCTGAAGCCCTTGCCCTTGAGCCGCATCACCTTGCCCGAGGTCGAGCCTGCGGGGATCGACAGCATTACCGGCCCGTCGACGGTCGGAACCTTGACCTTGGCGCCTTGTACGGCCTCGTTCAGCGTCACCGGCAGGTCGAGGCGGATATTGGCGCCCTCGCGGACATAGAAGGGATGGTCCTTGACGCTGATCGTCACGATTCCGTCGCCGTTGCCGCCCGGCCCCGGCTGGCCCTTGCCCGCAAGGCGCATCTGCGTCCCCGTCTCGACCCCGGCGGGGAGTTTCAGGTCGATCGTGCCGCCGTCGGCCAGCGTGATCCGCTGCGGCGCCTGGGTCGCGGCATCGACGAAGGACACCGCGAGGCGATACGCAACGTTCGCGCCCTTCGGCGGCGGCGCCGCGCGCCCTCCGAAGCCGCCGAACGGCCCGCCGCCACCGCCGCGCCCGCCGAACAGCCCTTCGAAGATGTCGCCGAAGTCGCTGCTTTCGTTTCCGAAACCGCCGAAACCTCCCTGCGCGCGCGGATCGCCTCGGAAGCCCCCGCCGCCATAGCCGAAAGGCATCGCCGGATTCCCCTCGGCGTCGATCTCGCCGCGGTCGAACTGGCCGCGCTTGGTCTTGTCCGAAAGCAGGTCATAGGCCTTGGTGACGTCGGAAAATTTCTCCGCCGCCTTCGGATTGTCCTTGTTCTTGTCGGGGTGCAATTCCTTGGCGAGTTTGCGGTACGCGGATTTGATCTCCGCTTCGCTCGCGCTCTTCGCGACGCCGAGGGTGGAATAGGGATCTGCCATTTTGCTCCTGTAGCCCGATAAGCAGTTGGCCGGAAAGGCCCATATGCGCGCGCGATGTGGGAATGGCGTAAATGCGGGTCAAGTTCCCCCAAACCACGCCCTCCCCTTCAGGGGAGGGACTTGTTGCCCGCTCCCCCGCACCGCATTAGAAGCGCGCGCATGAACGACGATCCCTTCGCCCTCTTCGACGCCTGGTTCGCCGAGGCGCGCGCCAGCGAGCCCAACGACGCCAACGCCATGGCGCTCGCCACGACAACCCCCGACGGCCATCCGTCGCTGCGCATGGTGCTGCTCAAGGGCCACGGCCCCGACGGCTTTATCTTCTACACCAATCTCGACAGCCGCAAGGGCGGCGAGCTCGCGGCCAACCCGCATGTCGCGCTGCTTTTCCACTGGAAATCGCTGCGCCGCCAGATCCGCATCGAGGGCCCGGTGACGCCGGTCGACGACGCCACCGCCGACGCCTATTTCGCGACGCGCAGCCGCGACAGCCAGCTCGGCGCCTGGGCGAGCGATCAGTCGCGCCCGCTCGAAAGCCGCGAGACCTTTGAGGCGCGGTTCGCCGAAATCCACGCGCGCTTCGAGGGACAGGAGGTGCCGCGCCCGCCCCGCTGGTCGGGCTGGCGCGTCGCGCCCGAGCGCATCGAATATTGGCAGGACCGCGAGCACCGCCTCCACGAGCGTAACCTCTTCGTCCGCACCGGCGAAACCTGGACGAAAGGTCTCCTCTATCCATGAGCTGGCGCCGCTTCCCGATCACCCAGGTCGATGCCTTTGCCGACCGCCCCTTTGCGGGCAATCCTGCCGCGGTGATGCCGCTCGACGAATGGCTCGCCGACGATGTGCTGCAGGCGATCGCCGCCGAGAACAACCTCGCCGAGACCGCCTTCCTGATCCCCGACGAGAGCGGCGAGGCTGATTACGAGCTGCGCTGGTTCACGCCGGGGGTCGAGGTCGCGCTTTGCGGCCATGCGACGCTCGCAAGCGGGCATGTCCTGCTCAGCGCCGCGCCATGGCGCGAAGATATGCGCTTCCGCACGCGCAAGGCGGGCATCCTCCGCGTCGCGCGCGACGGCGACGACGGCTACAAGATGGCGCTGCCAGCCTATCCCGCCGCACCCAAGTCGCTGCCCGATATCGCGAAGGCGATGGGCGGGACGCCGGTCGAGACGCTCTGGCACGACGGGGGCTATGCGCTGGTCGTCTATCCCGACGCCGCGAGCGTCCGCGCGCTCGACCCCGACCTGCGCGCGCTCGCGGTGGGCGGCGATATCCTCTACATCGCGACCGCGCCCGGCGCCGGCGACCCGTCGGGCGCCGACGTCGTCAGCCGCTGCTTCGCCCCTGGCGCCGGCATCGACGAGGACCCGGTGACCGGATCGGCGCACAGCGTGCTCGCGCCTTACTGGTCCGCCCGCCTCGGCCGCGACCGCTTCGCCGCCTTTCAGGCGAGCAAGCGCGGCGGCCATGTCGGCTGCCGCGCGGACGGCGCGACGGTCGAACTCAGCGGGACGTGCGTGACGACGCTGGTGGGCGAGTTTTTGCTGTAGGATTTGGTTGCGACGTGAATGTCGGCTGTGGGGGTGGTTTTGAGACCCCCCCATTTCCGTTCGTGTCGAGCGAAGTCGAGACACGCGAAGGCCGGCGCTTCCCAAGCGTGTCTCGACTTCGCTCGACACGAACGGATTTTATAGGGCGGGTTGCCCACTCTCGCCCGAAAGCAGCGCCTCAAAGCGCCGCCGTCAAATCCGCCAGATGCCGGCGCAGTTCAGGAAACTGGTCATCGTCGGTCACCCCCAGCCGCACGATCGTCACGCGCTGCGACGGCGAGACGATGATATACTGCCCTTGGTGCCCGATGCAGGCGAACAGGTCGTTCGGCCCGCGGTCGGGCCACAGGCTCGGCGTGACGCCGCGCGGACGCGTGCGGTTGAGCCAGATATGCCCGCCATAGCCCGCGTCCTTCGCCGATGGCTT
This sequence comes from Sphingomonadaceae bacterium 3R27E2-A, assembly GCA_005503165.1. GTDB lineage: Bacteria > Pseudomonadota > Alphaproteobacteria > Sphingomonadales > Sphingomonadaceae > Sphingopyxis. Next base: position 21,404 of record SCNT01000020.1, on the reverse strand, counting down.
CAGCATGAAGTCCATCCAGCTTTCGGGCAGCAGCCGCTGGCCGTTCACCACGCCATGATTGCGCAGGAATTCGCCGAACTTCGCATAGTCGCGCGCCGTCGCGTGCATGATCGATCCGCCGATCATCGTCCCCGCCGCATCGAACTCCGGCGTCAGGCTGGTCATGCCCAGCGGCTCGGCGAGGCGGCCCGAAATGAACTCGCGCATCGCCTCGCGCCGCGCCTCGGGGCTCTTCGACGGGGTCAGCGTGTCGGCCAATATGTCGGCGAGGATCACGCTCGTCGCCGAGCTGTAGTTGAATACCTCGCCCGGCTGCGCCGCCGCGGGCTTGGCTTCGGCAAAACCCGCCATGTCGGGCGCGCCGCTGCCGAAGAGCATCGCGACCGTGTCGCCCTCCCATACGGGATCGCCGTTCTCGACATGCTCGAGCCCCGACGCCATGTGGAGCAGGTCGGCGAGCGTGATCGCGCCGCGCGGGTCGCCGCTGCGCTGCCACGCTGCGACCGGCGCCGGGCTGTCGAGCGATAACTGGCCGTCGGAAACCATGATCCCCGTCAGCACCGCGGTGATGCTCTTCGCCATCGACCAGCTGATCATCTTGGTCTCGGGCCCGAAACCCTCGCCATAACGTTCGTAGATCGGCGCGCCGTCGCGCAGCACATAGAGCGCGCGCGTCTCGCCCACCGCCTCGGCATCGGCGAAGAGCGCGTCGGCCCTGGCCTTGATCGCCGGGTCGAGTGCAGGCAGCGGCGGCAGCGTCTCGGCCGCCTCTTCGGACATCGACGCCCCCATCGCCGGACCCGGCGCGGCGGGCGCGATGCTGCGCTGCCCCGCCGCCTGGCCCAGCGACCAGGCGCCGACGAGCATCAGCGCGCCACTTGCCAGCAGGAGTTTTTTGGTGATCATGAGGCGAGTGACTAACACCGATCCGCCCGTCCCGGCAACGCCCGAGCCGACGCCCCCGCCGACGGCGCAACCAACTCCGGCGCCGCTGCCCACGGGTCCGGCGCCGGAGGTCCCCGAGCGGCTGCGCGGCAAGAAGCGGCCGAGCCGTTGGGGCGGCTGCCTGCCCTGGCTGCTGATCGCGCTGGTGATCGGCGGCGGTTACCTCATCTGGAAATTCCCGTCGTTCCGCGCGCAGGCCGAGCTCGGGTCGGCCTATGCCGCGCGCGTCGGCTGTTCGTGCCGCTATGTCCAGGGGCGCAGCCTCGAAAGCTGCACCACCGATTTCGCGCCGGGCATGGAGCTGGTGTCGCTGAGCGAAGATCCGGCGACCAGGACGGTCACCGGCAGCGTCCCGCTGCTCGCCTCGCGCAGCGCGCGCTACGCGGGCGCCAGCGGCTGTCTGCTCAGGCCCGAGGATTGATCAGCCGGTCGCCGCCAGGAATTCGTCCATCGCGGTGTTGACCGCATCGGGCGCCTCCCACGTCACGAAATGCCCGCAGCCCGGCACCTTCACGATCGTGGCGTTCGGAACGAGTTCTTCGATGCCGTCGAGATTGCTCGGCGGCAGCGCGACATCGTCGAGCGCCCAGATCACCAAGGTCGGGATTTCGAGCTTCGGGAAGGGCATGACGGGCGGCGCGGCGAAGGGCGCGTCCATCGGCGGCACGTCCATCGGCGAGGCGCGGTACCAGTTGAGCATGCCGAAACAGGCATCGCGGTTCTCCCACCAGGCGAGCGACCGCGCGACCTCCTCGGGCGGGGTCGGCATGCCCTCGAGCCGCCCCGCGAACGCCTTGGCGAGCACCCCGGCGAGGCCTTGTTCGCGCACGAGCGCGTCGGTCGCGGGATCGCGGAACATCCGGATATACTGACTAGCCGCGCGCTGCGTGGGATCGGCGTGGAGCAGGCGGCCGAAGATGCCAGGATGCGGGGCGTTGGCGATCACTGCGCGCGTTACGCGGCCGGCCCACGCGGGATGCAGCCCGCCGGGCTGGCCACCGAGCGCGACGCCCCAGCTGATCGCTCCGCCCCAGTCGTGCCCGACGATGGTGAAGGTCTCGATCCCCAGCGCATCGGCGAGCGCGAAGATGTCGGCGAACAGCTTGTCGGGGGTATAGTCGGCGACGTCCTGCGGCTTCGACGAGCCGCAATAGCCGCGTTGGTCGGGCGCGATGCAGCGGAAGCGGTTCGCGAAATGCGGCAGCTGGTGGCGCCAGGTGCGGTGCGATTCGGGAAAGCCGTGGAGGAAGATCAGCACCGGCGCATCGCGCGGGCCGATATCGACGACGTCGAGCTCGACCCCGGTCGAAAGCTTCACCCGCTGCTGTTCGAAATCGCCGATCATTTTCCGCTCCATAGGTTGCTTTTCGCAACCTGATGCCGGGGATCGGGACGGCTGGCAAGGGGTGTGATCGAGGGGTCGGTTGTGGGCGGGAGCGGTCGTTCAGATCCTCCCAACGCGAAGCGATGGGGAGGTGGCAGCCCGTAGGGCTGACGGAGGGGTTAGCGACGTCAAAAGTCAGCGCTGCGCGTGGGGAGGATCTTCAGGGCAGCTCGCCACCCCAAATCCGCACCATAAAATGGCAAACCTCAAAACGTCGGCGTCAGATTCTCCGCATCCACCGGCAGCGTCTTGAAGATCGGCCATTCGCGCATGTCGCCGCCCTCGCCGTTACAGCGGCGCGAAATTAGCTGTTCGCCGTTCTTCAGCACGATCAGCCCGCCATAGGCGGCCTCGGTCGTACTCCCCGCCTCGGTCATGCCCATGCCCGGCGCCGACCAATGGGCGTAGACGACATAGGAGTAATCGCCGTTCACGAAACGCAGCGTCTGGTCTTCGCCGCGCGGATAGAGGGTGCGGTGGTAATGCACACGCCCGCTCGCGGCGTCGGCGACCATGCGCAGTTCGGCGCGCTGCTTCGTCCCGTAGCGATAGACGAGCGCCCCGCCCTCCTGCGTCACCGTCAGCCTTTTCTTGCCGATCGCGCAGTCGAACACCGGCCCGGGATCGTTCGCTTGCGCCGCCGCCATCGCCAGCGCAAGCAGCAGACTCACGGATAGCTCACCGTCTTCGGTACCTCGGGGATCGGGATGAACTCCTTGCCGTCTCCGGGGACGAGCGGGAATTTCCGCTCCTTCCACTCATGCTTGGCCTCGTTGATGCGGTCGCGCGAGGAACTCACGAAATTCCACCAGACGTGGCGCGGGGTCGAAAAGGCTTCGCCGCCGAGCAGCATCACGCGGGCATCGCTGTCGGCGCGCAAAGTCATCGCGTGGCCGGGCTTCAGGATATAGAGGCTGTGGCGGTCGAGCCTTTCGCCGTCGAGGCTGGCGTCGCCGATCGCCACGAGGATCGCGCGCTCGTCGGCTTCGGCCTCGATGGGGATCGTCGCGCCGGCGTGCATCAATATGTCGGCGTAGATGGTCGCGCTATGCTGGGTGATTGGCGAGGTCTTGCCCCACAGGCTGCCCATGATCACCCGCGCCGAGACATTATTGTCCTCGATCAGCGGCAGATCGTCCTTCGCGACATGCTCGAACGCCGGGTCGATCTCTTCCTTGCCGTCGGGCAGCGCGAGCCATGTCTGCATCCCCGAGATCGCCGATCCGGCGGCGCGCTCGGCCGCCGGCGTGCGCTCCGAATGGACGATCCCGCGCCCCGCGGTCATCAGATTGCACGCGCCCGGCCGGATCGTCGCAAAGGTGCCGAGGCTGTCGCGATGATCGATCGCCCCCTCGAAGAGATAGGTCACCGTCGCGAGGTTGATATGCGGGTGCGGGCGCACGTCCATGCCCGCGCCGATGTCGAAATGCGCGGGGCCGAACTGGTCGACGAAGATGAAGGGCCCGACCATCGTCCGCGCCTTGTTGGGCAAGGTGCGCCGCACGTCAAAGGCGCCGATGTCGTGGGTCGAGGGTGTGATGACAGTGAACATCAGCCGAGCCTTTCCAGCGTCTTCTTCGTCTTTTCGGTTTCGACATTGCCGGTGTTCAGCGTCGAACCCGGTTCGAGCAGCAGCACCGAGCATTCGCCGCCCAGCGCCTCGGGGCAATGTTCGATGCCGTGCGGGACGATGATGAACTCGCCGGGCTCGACGATCACGTCGCGGTCGCGGAACGCCATCTTCATCCGCCCCGCGACGACGAGGAACAATTCGTCTTCTTGCATGTGATGATGCCAGTCGAACTTGCCGTCGAGCTTGACCAGCTTGACTTGGAAATCGTTGATGTCGCCCGCGACGCGCGGGTTCCAGGGATCGTCGAAGCTCGCGAAGGCTTCCGCCAGATTGACCTTGTCGATCATCGACCCTCTCCCGGCGCCGTCGCGCGGATCGCGAGCGCGTGGACGCGTTGCCCGGGGAGGTCGCCCAGCGCCTTGTTCACCGCGCGCTGGCGCGCGACGCGGTTGATGCCCGCGAAGCCCGCCCACTCGATGGTCAGGCTGAAATGCGACTCGCCGCTGCCGTCGTCGCCGGCATGGCCATGATGGCTGGCGCTGTCGTTGCTGAGGGTGAAATTCGCGTCGGGAAACGCCGCCGTCAGCAGCGCTTCCATCTCTTGTTGTACGGGTCCGGGGGTGCTCATGGGGTTGACCATAAGCGCTTCGTCGCCAAATGATAAGGCCTCCCCAAATCGCCGAGAGTCTCCTTGCCCTCCCCGACCCGCCCGACCCGTTTCCATGGCCGCGTTCCGCGCGAAGAACGCTGCGCCGCGCCCGGCTGCCGCGAGGCCGGCGAGTTTCGCGCGCCGATTTCGGGCACCCGCTCGCCCGACGGCCCGCCGCAATATCGCTGGCTGTGCCTCGACCATGTCCGCGAATTCAACGCGGGCTATAATTATTTTGAGGGCATGACCGCCGACCAGATCATCGAGGCGCAGTCGTCGACCGCGGGCTGGGAAACAGAAAGCCGCAGCTTCCGCCCCGCGGGCAGCGCCGACCTGCCGCCGCGCTGGGCCGATTTCCGCGACCCGATCGACGCGCTCGGCGCGCGCTTCCGCCAGCGGATGGACGAGGCGCGGCGTCAGGCCGCGAACCCCGGCCTGTCGCGCGAAGAACATGCCGCGATGCAATTGCTCGCGCTCCCCGCCGACGCCGGCCGCGCCGCGCTCCGCCGCCGCTACAGCGAGCTGGTGCGCAAATATCACCCCGACCGCAACGGCGGCGACCGCAGCCATGAAGCGAGACTCGGCGAGGTCGTTGCGGCATATCAGCTGCTCAGAAAGGCCAAAGCCTTCGCCTAGGGGCCTTCGCCTGACAGGAGAGCTGCGATGAACGAACTCGACGAAAAGCGCATCGAAGTGGTCCGCCGCCATATGGCGCTGGAGATCACGCACGAATGGGATGCGGTGATCGAGACCTTCGAGCACCCGCGCTACGAACTCCACGGCCCCGGCACGATCTTCGACGGCGAGTCCGCGGTGCGCAGCTATTTCACCCAGTCGCGCATCCCCTTTCCCGACCAGGGCAACGAGGTGATCGCGATCGCCGCCGACGCCGCGACCGACACGGTGCTCGTCGAATTCTGGCTGACCGGCACACATCTCGGCCCGCTGAACCTCGGCCTCCGCACGATCGAGCCGACCGGCAAGGCGTTCCGCGTGCGCATGGCGGCAAGCTTCCAGTTCGCGCCGGGCAGCGACAAGATCGTCTGCGAACGCCCATACTACGACCAGTCGTCGGTGCTGAAGGCGCTGGGCATCCTCTGAATAAGGCGTTGCATGGCGCAACCCATGTCGATACCGCGCACGGACAGTCGGCGGCAACTCACCGACTCCTCTTCCTCGTCACCCTGAACTTGTTTCAGGGTCCATGGCCGGACCTTTCCGCTGGCGCGGCGCCAAAGGAGAGCGAAGGCCATGGATGCTGAAACAAGTTCAGCATGACGATCATGAAATAATGGACGCGACGATGACCGATATCCCCAACAGCCTCCCCGACCACCATGGCTCGACGCTGCTCGCGGCGCCCGATACCGAGGTGAATGCGCGCGAGATGTTCGGGGTCGATGTCGACATGATGGTCCCGGCGTTCAGCGAGGCCGACGCGCGCGTGCCCGATCTCGACCCCGCCTATGTCTTCGACGGCGACACCACGCTCGCGATCCTCGCGGGCTTCAAATACAATCGCCGCGTGATGGTGCAGGGCTATCACGGCACGGGCAAGTCGACGCATATCGAACAGGTCGCGGCGCGGCTCAAATGGCCGTGCATCCGCGTCAACCTCGACGCGCATATCAGCCGCATCGACCTGGTCGGCCGCGACGCGATCGTGCTGCGCGACGGCCAGCAGGTCACCGAATTTCGCGAAGGCCTGCTCCCCTGGGCGCTGCAGACCCCGACCGCGCTGGTCTTCGACGAATATGACGCGGGACGTCCCGACGTCATGTTCGTGATCCAGCGCGTGCTGGAGACCGAGGGCAAGCTGACCCTGCTCGACCAGAATCGCGTGATCCGCCCGAACCCGTATTTCCGGCTGTTCTCGACCGCGAACACCGTGGGGCTCGGCGATACGAGCGGACTCTATCACGGCACGCAGCAGATCAACCAGGGCCAGATGGACCGCTGGAACATCGTCGTCACGCTGAACTACCTGCCCGCCGCGACGGAGGCCGCGATCATCCTGGCGAAGGTGCCCGAGACCGACGACATAACGATTGCGAACATGGTCAAGGTCGCCGACCTGACCCGCCAGGGCTTCATCAACGGCGACATCTCGACCGTCATGAGCCCGCGCACCGTGATCAGCTGGGCGCAGAATGCCGCGATCTTCCACAATATCGGCTTCGCCTTCCGCCTGTCGTTCCTCAACAAGTGCGACGAGGCCGAGCGGATGATCGTCGCCGAATATTATCAGCGCGTCTTCGGCGAAGACCTGCCCGAAAGCGTCGTCGCGAAGTGATGTCGCTGCGCCACCTCGCGGTGGCCGCTGCCGCTCTGACGCTCGCCGGCTGCATAAAGCCCGTCGACTACGGCAAGATTCGCCACGCCGACTATGTCGCCGACGCGCGCTGCACCGCCCAGCCGGGCGCCGCAGTCGACGAGGCCGCGCTGCCGCTCTTCTTCGCGACCAGCCGCCTGCCCGACTGCCGCAGCGCCGATATCCGCCTGCTCGTCTATCGCGGCGACCGCGTCCGCTACGGCCGCTTCGCCACGCCCGCCGAGACCAAGGCGGGCGGCAAGAAGGAATGGCGCACGCCGATGGCGTTCCAGGACGCGGGGGACTGGTGGCGCGCGCTCCAGGCCGAGATCGACCGACGGCAGGGGCGCGTCCTGCTCTACGTCCATGGCTATCGCGAGAGTTTCGAGACGACGACCAAGGACACGGCGCAGATCGCGCGGATGACGGGCTTCGACGGCCCGGTCGTCGCATACAGCTGGCCGTCGCAGCACCAGGTGCTGGGTTACGGGGTCGACGAGACCAACATGTACCACGACATCCGCAATTTCCGCGATTTCCTGCGCACGCTCGCCGAGCGCGAATGGGTGAAGGAGATCGTCATCGTCTCGCATTCGCTCGGGGCGCGGCTGGTCATTCCCGCGGTCGGCGCCGCCGACCGGCTCGCGCGCAGGGCCGAGCGCCGCGACAAGATCTCGAACATCATCCTCGCCTCGCCCGACATCGACCGCGAGACCTTCGAGCGCGACGTCGCCGAGGATGTGCTGTCGCCCGAGCGCGTCGCGCAGGGGCGCCACATCACCGTCTACGTCTCGTCGAAAGACAAGGCGCTCGCCGCCTCGCGGGTTCTCCACGGCTATCCGCGGCTCGGCTCGCCCTATTGCTTCGACCCCTTCGTCGCGGCCGAATTGCGGGCGAAAGGCGAGCCCGAGCGCTGCTACGCCGCCTCGGCGCCGGGGCTGACGATCATCGACACCACCGATGTGTCGCGCGGCTCGACCGGGCATAGCAATTTCCTGCGCAGCGCGGTCGCGTGCCGCGATTTCGTCGATGTCATCGCCGACAAGCGGAGCCGCTCCGAACGCGTCGCGACCACGCTTGCGCACGTCTTCCGCCTCGTCCCCGACCCGGCGGCGCCAAAGGAAATGGACGACGCGATCTGCAATCGCGACCCGTCCTAGACAAAGCCGCACATCACCGCGAAATCGCTGAGCCACACGACCGGCCCCTCGCCGGTCCACAGCCACAGCCCGCCGATCGCGACCGCCGCGAACAGCGCGAGCGCGATCCAGTCCTGCCGCTGGAGCTTCATGCGGGCGCCGTATGTTTTAGCGGCGCGTCGGCGATCGGAAGATGGACCAGCCCCGCAAGGAGTCCGAGTGCGATCGCGAAGCCCCAGGCGATGTCGTAGCTGCCGGTCGCCTCGAAGATCAGCCCCGCCATCCACGCGCCGAAGAAGCTGCCGATCTGATGGCTGAGGAACACGATGCCATAGAGCATCGAGAGATAGCGGATGCCGAAGATGCGCCCGACGATGCCGCTGGTCAGCGGCACGGTGCCGAGCCACAGGAAACCCATCGCGCCGGCGAAAAGCAGCGCGCTCGCATGGCTCAGCGGCAGGAAGAGAAACAGTGCGATGACCGCCGAGCGCGCCGTGTAGAGCGCCGACAGCACATATTTCTGGCGCAGCACGTCGCCCGCGCGCCCGAACACATAAGAGCCGAGGATGTTGAACAGCCCGACGAGCGCGAGCACCTGCGCCCCGATCTCGATCCCGAGCCCCTTGTCGTCCAGATAGGCGGGGAGGTGCGTCGCGATGAAGGCGATGTGGAAGCCGCAGACGAAGAAACCCGCGTTGAGCAGCCAGTAGCCGCGATGCACCGCGGCCTTGCGCAGTGCCTCGCGCGCACTCTGTTCGACCTCCGCCGACACGCCGGGGCTGCCGTCGGTGCGCCCCGCGACGCCGATCGCGAGCAGCCCGCAAAGTGCCACCAGCCCCGCCATGATCCACAAGGTCTCGTGATAACCGATGTCGCGGAGCAGGATCGAGGCGAGCGGTACGACGAGGAACTGCCCGAGCGAGCCGCCGGCGGTGACGATGCCGAACGCGCCGCTGCGCTTGTCGGGCGGCACGACGCGCCCGACAGCGCCGAGCACGACGACGAAGGTCGTCGCCGACTGCGCCATGCCGATGAAGATGCCGAAGCTGACATGCAGCCCGATCGCATCGGTCGCGAATGCCGCGCCGATGAGCCCGAGCGCGTAAAGCAGCGCCCCGACGAGCACCACGCGCCCCGCGCCATGCTTGTCCGCGAGCGCGCCGACGAAAGGCTGGACCAGCCCGAACAGCAAATTCTGCAGTGCCATCGCGAGCCCGAAGTCCGACCGGCTGATGCCGATGTCGACGCTCATCTGCGGCAAGAACAGCCCGAAGCTCTGCCGCACCCCCATCGCCAGCGTGACGATGAAGGCGGCACAGAGGATGACGATCCACGGATTTTTCATGGAGGAGGATGCGGGGGAGGACATGCAGCGCCGATGCGCCCGGCTTGCGTTGGCGTCAAGCGAGCTTGGCTATGACCCCGTTTACCCCCTATTCGTCCCATCCTCTTCCCCCCCGCAGCAAAGCTGGTTAGAGCCGACTCGCCATGACCGCCTCCTCTCCCCTCGACGATTTCAAGGCCGCGCTATCGAGCGTCGCGCGCGCCGTCACGCGCGATGCCGAGGTCGAGGTCGGCTTCACCGCCGACGCCCCCGCGCAGATCGGCAAGACGATCAAGGTCCCGACGCCATCGCGCACGCTACCCGCCGAGCAGGTCGCCGAGGCGCGCGGCTTCGCCGACGCCTATGCGCTGCGCATGAAGCACCATAGCGAGAAATTGCACGCCGCCGCGCGCCCCGACGAGCCACTCGCCGCCGCGGCGTTCGACGCGATGGAACGCGCGCGGATCGAGGCGCTCGGCGCGCGCCATATGGACGGCATGCGCGGCAATCTGTCGGCGAGCCTCGCGATGCGGATGCGGTCAGACCCGATCGCGCGCGCGCAGAGCCGCGACGACGTGCCCGTCTCCTCGGCGCTCGAGCTGATGCTGCGCGAGGCGCTCACCGGCGAGGCGCCGCCGCCGGGCACCGAGACCGGGCTCGGCATGATCAGCGACTGGATCGCGCGCCAGGCCGGCGGCGACATCGAGGCGCTGGCGATGCAGATCGACGACCAGGCCGCCTTCGCCGAGACCGCCAAGCTCGCGCTCCGCCACCTCGACCTCATCTATGGCGACGAGCCGATGGACGAGGGCGCCGAGGACAGCGGCGAGGAGGACGAGAGCGAGGCCGAGGAAAGCCAGGACGAGCAGGAGAGCGAAGACGGCGGCACCGGCGAAGCCCAAGTCGACGCGCGCGCCGAGACCACGGGCGACCAGGCCGACGACGGCGACAGCGACCCCGACGCGCAGGAAATGGAGGCCGACGGCGAACCCGAAATGGGTGGCGAAGGCGACGAGGGCATGCTGCCCGTGCGCCCCAACCGCCTGCCGACCGACGTCCCCGATTTCAACTATGTCCGCTTCACCGAAAAGCATGACGAAATCATCGCCGCGACCGAGCTCTGCGATGCCGACGAGCTGACGCGGCTGCGCGCCTATCTCGACCAGCAGATGCAGCATCTGCAGGGCGCGGTGACCAAGCTCGCCAACCGCCTCCAGCGGCGCCTGATGGCGCAGCAGAACCGCGCGTGGGATTTCGATCAGGAGGAAGGCCAGCTCGACGCGGCGCGGCTCGCGCGCGTCATCGTCTCGCCCGGTCAGTCGCTCAGTTACAAGATCGAGCGCGACACCGACTTCCGGGACACCGTCGTCACATTGCTGATCGACAATAGTGGCTCGATGCGCGGGCGTCCGATCAGCATCGCCGCGATCAGCGCCGACATCCTCGCGCGCACGCTCGAGCGCTGCGGCGTGAAGACCGAGATCCTGGGCTTTACCACGCGCACCTGGAAGGGCGGGCAGAGCCGCGAGGACTGGCTCGCCGCGGGCCGCCCTGCGCATCCCGGCCGCCTCAACGACCTGCGCCATATCATCTACAAACCCGCCGACGAACCCTATCGGCGCGCGCGCAAGTCGCTGGGGCTGATGATGCGCGAGGGGTTGCTCAAGGAGAATATCGACGGGGAAGCGCTGATCTGGGCGCACAGCCGCATCGTGGGTCGCCCCGAGGAACGCCGAATCCTGATGGTGATTTCAGACGGCGCGCCGGTCGACGACAGCACGCTGTCGGTCAATCATGGCGCCTATCTCGACCAGCACCTTCGCCAGGTGATCGAATGGATCGAGAACCGCTCGCCGGTCGAGCTCTGCGCGATCGGCATCGGCCACGACGTCACGCGCTACTACAGCCGTGCGGTGACGATCATGGACGCCGAGCAACTGGGCGGCACGATGGTCGAGCAGCTCGCGGGGCTGTTCGACATCGATTGAACGAGGTCAGATTGCGGTCGTTAGCTGCCGCTCTAATCCTCCCTGTCGCGAAGCGATGGGGAGGATTAGGATGGTCCGCTCGCCACCCCCACGCCGACGTCAGGCGGATGGATGCTCCACGCCCGCCGCAAAGGTTTCCTCGATCCAACCGCCGCCGAGCACCCGCGACGCGTCGGTCGCGTCGTAGAGCACCGCCGCCTGCCCCGGCGCCACGCCATATTCAGGGGTGGCGAAGACCAGCCGCTCACCCTCGACGCGCGCCGGTACCGGCTTCGCCATACTGCGCACCTTGGCGAGCACGTCGCGCCGGTCGACATCGGCCAGCCAGTTGACCTGGCCCAGCCGTGCGCCCGACACCGCGAGCGCGCGCCGCGGCCCGACCACGACTTCTTTCTTCTCCGCATCGAGCCGCACCACATAGAGCGGCTCGGCCTGCCCGCCGATCTCGATCCCGCGCCGCTGCCCCACGGTGTAATGAATCAGCCCCTTGTGCGCGCCCAGCACCGTGCCGTCGATATGAACGATCGTACCTTGGTCGTCGGCCTCGGGGCGGAGCTTCTTTACCAGCGTCGCGTAATCGCCGTCGGGTACGAAGCAGATGTCCTGACTGTCGGGCTTGCCCGCGACACCGAGACCCAGATCGCGCGCGATCTCGCGCACCGCGCTCTTCTCGAGCCCGCCGAGCGGAAATCGGAGGAAATCGAGCTGCTCCTGCGTCGTCGCGAAGAGGAAATAGCTCTGGTCGCGCGCCGGATCGACCGCGCGGTGGAGCTCGGCGCCCGCGGGCCCCATCACGCGGCGCACATAATGGCCGGTTGCGAGGCAATCGGCGCCGAGGTCCTTGGCGAGCGCGAAGAGGTCGGTGAACTTCACCCCCATGTTACAGCGCACGCACGGGATCGGCGTCCGCCCGGCGAGATATTCGTCGGCGAACTGGTCGATCACCGTGTCGCGAAAGCGGCTCTCGTGGTCGTGGACATGATGCACAAAACCCAGCCGGTCGGCGACCGCGCGCGCGTCGCGGATATCCTGCCCCGCGCAGCACGCGCCGACGCGCTTCGCCTTGGCGCCATGGTCATAGAGCTGGAGCGTCACCCCGATCACTTCGGCGCCCGAGCGCGCGGCGAGCGCGGCGACCACGCTCGAATCGACTCCGCCCGACATCGCCACGACGATTCGCCTGTCCTTGAGCGGCGAGTCGAGCTGGAAGTCGGCGCGGACAAGCCCGGCGGGGGAGGAAATCAGCGTGGCCATGATCGCCGCCATCTAGGGACGATGATGCAAAAATGCCAGCTTTTCCGCGCCCCCTGTCAAGATATTGACGGGGGTTAAGCTTCGCTAACGAGCCATGAAATGGGCATTTACTGGACCTTAGTCGGTCCTCGGTAGACCGGCGGCATGAACCTCGACCCGTCCGATCTTCCGCGCCTCGCCGGTGCCGCCAGCCTGTCGAAGCCCGGCTTCGATATCATCCTGGCGGTGTCGGGGGCGCGCCAGGCGATGCTGCCGACCGCCGGCCTGTTGCAGACGCTGGACGTCCATGAGGCGCGTCACGATCCCGCGTCGCAGCGCCGCGCGATGCTCTGCGGAACCCTCGCGGGCGACGCCGCGTTCGGCCCGCGACCGACGCGCTTCTTCGACTTGTCGGAAGAAGTGACCGGCCTGTCCGAAACCATGAACGACCTGTTTACCAGAGGATTTCAGCCGATGTTGAACTCCTCCACCGTAGACATTCTCCCGTCGGATGCCCCCCTGTCCGACGGCGAAAAAGTGGAATGAATATGATCGAAAATCAGAAAATCCGTCCGGCACAGGTCATCGGCCCCCTCGGGGAACCGCTGACGCTCGACTCGCTGCCGCCGGCGAACACCACCCGCTGGGTGGTTCGCCGCAAGGCCGAGGTGGTCGCGGCGGTCAACGGCGGCTTGCTGACCGTCGACGAGGTGTGCGAGCGCTATTCGCTCACGCTCGAGGAATTTGCGAGCTGGCAGCGGTCGATCGATCGCAGCGGCATGCCGGGGCTGCGCGTCACGCGCATCCAGCACTACCGCGACCTCTACGAGCGCCAGCAGCGCTTCTGATCGCGGGCGCGACAAAAGAAGGGAAAGGGCGCCCGCGGGCGCCCTTTTTTTTTACGTCGTCGACGCGCAGTCTCAGGCGAGGTTGAGAGCGACCTCGATATTGCCCGCGATCGCTTTAGGGGCAGACCTCGTGCGCGGTGCCCCCGCGAGGGATTTGCAGATTGGGGAGACCGCCCTCGCCCTACCCGTCATTGTCACAAGCCATTGCCATAAAGCCCCATGTTTCCCGCCATTTGACATTTTCTTTGCAACCCAAGCGTTCACCCGGCGTTAAGCCCCCAGTCAACCTTGGGAGTCACTCATTATGCGTAAATTGTTCATCACCCTCGCCGCCACTTCGGCCCTCGCGCTGGGCGCGTGCCAGAGCCCCGCGGCCGACAAGGTCGAGGATCAGGCCGAGGCCCAGGCAGAAGCCATCGATGATCAGGCCGACGCCATGCCCGACGGCGCGGCCAAGGAGGCCATGGAACAGAAGGCCGATGTCGTCGAGGAACAGGGCGAAGAAAAGGCGAACGCCATGGACGACAATGGCGAGATCGCCCCGTCGGAAACGGGCGTCGGCGACACGCAAAAAAAGTAACAGGGCTGCCTCCCCTAAAGGGCAGGGTGAAGGGCGCCGGTCGATTTCCGGCGCCCTTTGTCGTGCGGGCGACATTTTTTTCGCGCCTGTGACGCGCGTCACGGGCGCGTGCCGCGAACGCGGTTAACCCCGCTTTGTGGACGGGGAAAGCCGATCCGGCCACGCACCACCCTCCCGTCGCCGCCCTGCGACCCACGGCGGCGGGAGGGACTAGATATCCGGGGGATTGCCGGCGAGACGATCGGCGGCGCCATGCGCCGGCGCGTCGGCAAGCATCGTCACTTCGCCATGCCCAGCGCCAACAATAGGGCCGCACGCTGCTTGCCCCAGCTGACGCTGTCGGGCGCGATCAATTCGACATGCCCCTCGTCGCCCGTCGTCACCACGTCCGCCGCGCCGCCGCGCTCCGCCATCGCCGCGGCATAGGCGCGCGCGACATTGGGTGGCGCGACGCCGTCGCGGTCGTTGTGGAACTGCAGCTCGCGCGCCGGGCCCAGCGGCATCTCGGGCGGCGAGGTCCGCGCAAAATCGCCCCCCGCCATCGCCGCGGGCGCCGCGCTGCCGCAGGCATGGCCGCTGCTCGCCGCCCCCGCGCGCAGATCGGGGAGCCCGCCCTGGCTGATCGCGAGGTCGATCCGCACCGGATGCGGCCCCCGCAGCGCATCGCCTGCCGCCAGCCCCGGCCGCCGCGCCAGCCACAGCGCCAGATGCCCGCCCGCGCTATGCCCGATCGCGATCCGCGGTCCATCGGTCCTCAGCCCCTGCTTCGTTCCCTCGACCGCGAACAGATCCGCCGCCGCGCCGACATCTTCATAGGTTCCCGGATACCCGCCGCCGCGGTCGACGCCGCGATATTCGATGTTCCACACGCCGATCCCGTGCGACCGCAAATCGTCGGCGATCCAGTTCATGATGTCGCGCCCCGCCACCGACGTCTGCCAGCAGCCGCCGTGGATCATGATCACCGCGGGATGCGGTCCCGCACCCTCGGGTTTCCAGACATCGACGACCTGCAGCGCATCGGCGCCATAGCGCAGCGTCGCGTCGGGCTTCGGCTGCGCCCGCCCCAGCAAGTCGCCCCAGCTCATGATTGGCTTTTGCGGCACGGCGCTCTCCTGCGTCCCCGCGGGCGACGAGCAGGCGGCGAGCGCCAGCGCCGCCCAGGCCAGATATCGCATCCTCATCCTCCTCGCGGCCCGCGGACCTGACATAGTTTCAATTTCAATTCACCCCGAAAAGGCGTATGGCGACTCGCGACACAGGGTGGGGCGACAGCGCGACCATGCGTCACGGCCTGACGCGGCGCGGTACGCGACCCAGCCGCGCGGCGGCAGGCCGTTCTCTCCCCAACATCCCCCTCATCCGCCAAGCGCCGCGAACACATCCTGCACGCCCCGCGCGTCCGCATCCGCGCGCAGCGCCGCCAGCGCCGCCGCCACGTCGAGCCGGTAGTCCGCGACCCCCGCGCTCGCCCCGGTCCATTCGGCCCCCAGCGCCTTGACCAGCCGCTTCGCCGCCGCATTTTCGGTGAGCATATGCACCTCGAGCGTGCACAGCCCCTCGGCGCGGCACTGGATCAGCAGCGCCGCGGTCATCATCCGCGCCAGCCCCAGCCCCTGGAAATCGTCGAGCACCGCGACCGAATATTCCCCCACCGGCCCGCCCTCCGCCGCGCGCACCGCATGCACCGCGCCGATCGCCGGGGTGCCCTCGCATTCGGTGCACAGCGCGCCCCACGCGATATGGTCGTGCCCGTCGACGTCGACCAGCCGCGCGATCACCGGATCGGGCAGCGCCGGCGCGGGCGAGAAGAAGCGCAGGTAGCGCGCCTCGGCCGACAGCGTCGCGATCCCCTGCCGCAGCAGGGGCGCGTCGTCGGGGGTGATCGTGCGCAGGCACACCGCGGTGCCGTCGGCCAGCCGGCTGTGGACCGCGATCTGGCTGAGCGGCCTCAAGCTGGCAACCGGCCGGTCAGGCGTCGTCGCCCATCCGCAGCGCGGCGATGAACGCCTCCTGCGGGATGTTGACGTTGCCATATTCGCGCATCCGCTTCTTGCCCTCTTTCTGCTTTTCGAGGAGCTTCTTCTTGCGGGTCGCGTCGCCGCCGTAGCATTTGGCGGTCACGTCCTTGCGCAGCGCGGCGATGGTTTCGCGGGCGATGACCTTGCCGCCGATCGCCGCCTGGATCGGGATCTTGAACATGTGGCGCGGGATCAGGTCCTTCAAGCGCTCGCACATGCCGCGGCCGCGGCTTTCCGCCGAGCCGCGATGCACGATCATGCTGAGCGCATCGACCGGCTCGTTGTTGACGAGGATGCTCATCTTGACGAGGTCGCCGGGGCGGTGGCCGATCTGGTGATAGTCGAACGACGCATAGCCGCGGCTGATGCTCTTCAGGCGGTCGTAGAAGTCGAACACCACTTCGTTGAGCGGCAGTTCATAGGTGATCTGCGCGCGGCCGCCGACATAGGTCAGGTTCTTCTGGATGCCGCGGCGGTCCTGGCAGAGCTTCAGGATCGGGCCGAGATAGTCGTCGGGGACATAGATCACCGCCTCGATCCACGGTTCCTGGATCTCGTCGATGCGGTTGGGGTCGGGCATGTCGGCGGGGTTGTGGAGCTCGATCTCCTTGGCCGCCTCGTTCCTGGTGTGGCCGAGCTTCAACTTGTAGACCACCGACGGCGCGGTGGTGATGAGGTCGAGGTCATATTCGCGGCTGAGCCGCTCCTGGATGATCTCGAGGTGGAGGAGGCCGAGGAAACCGCAGCGGAAGCCGAAGCCGAGCGCGGCGCTGCTCTCCATCTCGAACGAGAAGGAGGCGTCGTTGAGCCGCAGTTTCTGGATGCTCTCGCGGAGCTTTTCGAAGTCGTTGGCGTCGGTCGGGAACAGGCCGCAGAAGACGACCGGCTGGACTTCCTTGAACCCCGGCAGCGGCGCCGCGGCGGGCTTCTTCGCGTCGGTGACGGTGTCGCCGACGCGCGCCTGCGCGACGTCCTTGATCTGCGCGGTGATGAAGCCGATCTCGCCCGCGCCGATCTCGGTCAGCTCCTCGCGCTTGGGGGTGAAGCAGCCGACGCGGTCGATCAGGTGGGTGGTGCCCGCCTGCATGAACTTGATCTGCTGGCCCTTCCTGAGCGTGCCGTCGACGACGCGGACGAGGATGACGACGCCGAGATAGGGATCGTACCAGCTGTCGACGAGCATCGCGAGCAGCGGCGCCGCGGCGTCGCCCTTGGGCGGCGGGATCTTCGTCACGATCGCCTCGAGGCATTCCTCGATGCCGATCCCCGACTTGGCCGACGCGAGCACCGCGTCGTCGGCGGGCAGGCCGATGATGTCCTCGATCTCGGTCTTCACCTTGTCGACGTCGGCCGCGGGCAGGTCGATCTTGTTGATCACGGGCACGATCTCGTGATCGTGCTCGATCGACTGATAGACGTTGGCGAGCGTCTGCGCCTCGACCCCCTGCGCCGCGTCGACGACGAGCAGCGCGCCCTCGCACGCGGCGAGGCTGCGCGACACTTCATAGGCGAAGTCGACATGGCCGGGCGTGTCCATCAGGTTGAGCTGATAGGTCTCGCCGTCATGCGCCTTGTACGACAGGCGCACCGTCTGCGCCTTGATGGTGATCCCGCGCTCCTTTTCGATGTCCATGTTGTCGAGCACCTGCGCCGACATCTCGCGCGCGGTCAGCCCGCCGGTGAACTGGATCAGCCGGTCGGCGAGCGTGGATTTGCCGTGGTCGATATGCGCGATGATCGAAAAATTGCGGATATGCGAAAGGGGAGTAGTCATCGCGGCCCGTTAGCAGCGGAAAGACCCGCTGTCAGCAGGGAGTGGAGGGCGCCGCGCGAGTCGCGTAATTTTATTCCAAAGGTCACAAAGGTCACGCTACGTACCCCCCTTCTTCGCCGCCGCATCGCCCCCCGCGCGGCGCTGGCGGAGGAGGCGGGAAGAAGGAGCCATCGCCGGGAGGTGGCATAGCGGAATTTATTAGGAAAGCGGTTTTTCGCGCGAAGGTCAGTCGCGCTTCGCCGCCTTGCGCTCGACGCGCCGGTTCTGCTTCGCCGCCTCGCGTTCGAGGGGGTTCACCAACGCTTCGTAGCGGCCGAAGAGATGTTCGACGCGGTCGCGGTCGGAAGCGAAGGGGGCGGCGCGATAGAGTTTGTCGACCGCAGCATCGAGCGCGGCATGCGCCTTGCGCAAATTGCCCGGCATGGTGTCGGGATCGTAGAGATCGGCAAGGCTGGAGGTCGGATGCGCGGCGCGCGCGTCGAGGACGGCCTGGGCGAGGGTTTCGATCTTGGTCCGCTGCGCGGGGGTGGCGTCAGGCCATGGGAAGGTGTTGTAGACGAGACCGATTGAGTACCGAAAGTCACTCTTCAGCCGACCACCCATGTGACCGAGCCAAGCCATGTGAGCGCGGCTCATTAGGATGCCGAAATCGTAAACGGTTGCTATGTCGAGAAGGATCGTTGCGTCGCTCGGAATTGCGGGAGGAACTAACCAGCCTATGGGGGCATAATTGCGCCGTTCAGATGTATGTCGTGGGAACAGTAAAAACGGGCTTTCAGGAATTCTTGTGACATGGAAAGCGCTCGGATTGTCGGCAAGTGCCGTAGCCGTAATTCCCTTTTCTTTGATCGCCTTCTCCGGGGCGCTTCGCTTTGAATTGATTTCGCCCTTCCGGAAAGCGCGGACTTTCCGTAGGCGCTCAAGAACGGGGGGAATGCCACGAACTAATGCAGGGTCAGCTTGCTGGAGCGCCAAAATCCAACGGTCGGCCCCGTGTAGATATTCCTCGGCTCCAATGAACGGACGCAACAGAACCGCGGCATCGGGATGCGCCTCAAGAAGCTCCGCACGCTCGGAAGGGTCGAAGATAAGGTAGCCGCCATCGACCGGCTTCGAGCCAATCGTTAGAGGGCGACCACCGTTTATCGGTTTGCTTTCTTCTTTGACTAGTAAATGGCGGTTCGCCACGTTTCGCGCATCGAACAGGTACGCGGTAAGCGCCCCATGCCGGCTCTCGACCGGATCGCCCTTGATGTCGGGATAGCTGAACAGCCTTTTCTCGTCGGGCACATGGTCGCGATGCGCGAGGCCGATGATGACGACATGGACATGCGCCTTGCCGCGCGCTTCGCTGCCCCAGCTGAAGGTGCGGTGCGCGAAGGCGATTTCGAGGCCGGAGCGGTCGAAGAGGATCGGCCAGAGCTGGGCCACCTGTTCGCCCTGGGTGATCGAATTGGTCGAGACGAAGGCGATGCGGATGCGGCGGTTGGACCTTTTAAGCCCCTCCCCTTCAGGGGAGGGGTTGGGGTGGGGGCCATCGGTCTGCGCCACGTCAGGACGCGAGCCCCCACCCCCGTCCCCTCCCCTGAAGGGGAGGGGGGATGAGGCGCCGTTCAGATATTGTCCCGCCTTGATGAACCATGCCGCAACATAGTCGAGCGTACCGCCGCTGCCGCCCAGATTGGCGATGCGGCGCACCTGCGCGCGCTGAAACTCGCTCTGGAACTTGGCGCCGACGAAGGGCGGATTGCCCATGATGTAGCTGCATTTTTCGGGCGGCAGCAGGGTCGCCCAATCGACCTCGAGCGCGTCGCCGTGGAGGATGTGCGGCGATCCTTTCAGCGGGATATTCGCATAGTTGATGCCGAAGGCCTCGTTGATCTCGTTATTGGCGATATGGTCCATCATCCACATCGCGACCTCGGCGATGCGCGCCGGGAATTCTTCATATTCGATGCCGAAGAACTGGTCGACGGTGACGCGGTTCATGCCCGCGACCGTGAAGCTTGCCTGATCGCCATAGAGCAATTTCAGCGCTTCCAGCTCGACGCGCCGAATTTCGCGATAGGTGACGACGAGGAAATTGCCGCAGCCGCAGGCCGGATCGAAAAAGGTCAGGCGCGTCAACCGGTGGAGAAACTCTCGAAGCGCGGCGTCGCGGCCGGTGCGGCGCGCCTTCAACCTTGCCAGTTCGTCCTTCAGATCGTCGAGGAAGAGCGGGCCGATGACCTTCAGGATATTGGCCTCGGTCGTGTAATGCGCGCCCTTTGCCCGGCGCTCCTTGGCATCCATCACCGACTGGAACAGCGATCCGAAAATCGCGGGCGAGACGCCCGACCAGTCGTGGCGAGCGGCGTCGAGCAGATGCTCGCGCATCTTCTGGTCGAATTGCGGGATGCGCAGGGGGCCGGCGAAGACGTCGCCGTTCACATAGGGAAAGGCGTCGAGTTCGGCCGAGAGACCGCGCTGCCTTTCACCCTCGGGCGTGTCGAGGACGTCGAACAGCTGGCTGAGCAGCATGCCGGTGTCGCTGCCGTCGGGGCGTGTGTCGTTGTCGATCAGCTGGAGGAAGATGTCCTTGGGCTGAAAAATACCGGTGTCGTCGGCGAACAGGCAAAAGAGGATGCGAACGAGGAATTGTTCAAGATCGTGCCCGGTATAGCCCGCCTCTTCGAGCGCGTCGTGGAGCTTGCCCATCAGCTCCGCCGCCTTGATCGTCACCCCGGCCTGATTTTCGAAGCTGACGCGCCGCCCGAGCATGAAGTCGAAGGCGGTGATATGCTTGTGCAGATCCTTGAGGTGGAATTTGAGTTCGGTCCCGGTGTCGAGATCGAGCAGGCGCCAATTCTGGAAATCGCAGGTGAGCACCCAGCGCGGCTGTTCGGTCGGATGCAGGCCCTCGACATAGGAGAGCGCCTGCCCCTGCGCCTTGCCGAGGTCGAGGCGACTGCTCTTCTGCTCGATCAGTAGTGTGCGCGGCCAGAACAGGTCCATGAAGCCGTGCTTGTTGCCGAGCAGTTTGACGCGCTGCTCGTAGACGGCGACGGTGCGGCGCTTGATGCCGAAAATGTCGAAGAAGTCGTTGTAGAAGCTTTGCGTTTCGCCCTTTTCATAATGGGCATCGCGCCACTCTTCGCTGAACGCCTTGGCGCGGCGTTTGATCTCGTCCCAACTCAGTCGCATGCCGCCCCCTTATGACGACACGACGCTAGACGAAGCGGATTCGCGCGCCAAGGGGCAAGCGCCGCGACGGGGCGGGGCAGAGGTCTTGCGCGGCGGTTTCGGGCGGCCGTCCCGCCACCGCCCTCTGGGCGGTCCCCCTCCCCACGGCCGCGCCGCAGGGAGGACCGGCAATCGCCGCTCGCCACCCCCGGGCCGGCGCCGCGCCCGCAGCAAAAAAGGGAGCGGCAAGCGCCGCTCCCTCCCCGTCCCGTCGTCGCCGCAGGGCAGGCGGCAGGGCTCACATCTTCTTGCCG
The DNA here is from genome assembly GCA_005503165.1 of Sphingomonadaceae bacterium 3R27E2-A. Lineage (GTDB taxonomy): Bacteria > Pseudomonadota > Alphaproteobacteria > Sphingomonadales > Sphingomonadaceae > Sphingopyxis. The sequence continues at coordinate 159 of SCNT01000020.1, read as the reverse complement.
GTCCACGCCTCGGGATCGAAGCCTTCGAGCGTATCGCCCTTGGCGCTGACGTGACCCCCTGATTTTCCTCCAACAGTGATTAGAGTCCGGTCTTGAAGGAAGGACGGACAGATGAAGCGTTTGAGGTTTTCGGAAGAGCAGATCATCGGGGTGTTGAAG
>SCNT01000001.1 GCA_005503165.1 Sphingomonadaceae bacterium 3R27E2-A | reverse complement strand
CAGCCCCCCCCCCGTGACTGCGTCACGGGGAGGATCGATTAGCTCAGCCGCGTCTTGAAATCCTCGTAACCGAATTCGCGGATGAGCGTCAGTTCGTCGGTCGCACTGTCCCACAGCCAGATCGACGGCAGCGGGACGCCGTTGAAGGTGTTGGTCTTGACCATCGAATAATGCGCCTGGTCGAGGAAGGCGAAGCGGTTGCCGATGCTCGCGCCGCCGGGTAGGCGATAGTCGCCGATCACGTCGCCCGCGAGGCACGAGGGGCCGCCGAGGCGGGTGACCGCGCCGTCCTCTTCTTCGCCGAGCATCGCGGGGCGGTAGGGGGCCTCGATCACGTCGGGCATGTGGCAGGTCGCACTGATGTCGGTGATGCCGATGGGCATGCCATTGTCGAACAGGTCGAGGATTTCGCCAACGAGGATGCCGGCGTCGAGCGCGACGGCCTCGCCGGGCTCAATCATCACCTCGCAGCCTGTCGTCTCGCGGACATTCTTGAGGAAGGCGACCAGATCGTCAATCTGGTAGTCGGCGCGCGTGACGTGGTGGCCGCCGCCGAAGTTCAGCCATTTGAGCTGGCCGAGATAGGGCGCGAGCGAAGGTTCGACCGCGGCCCAGGTGCGCGCGAGCGGCGGGAAATCCTGTTCGCACAGGACGTGCATATGGATGCCGTCGACCCCCGCCATATGCTCGGGGCGAAGCTGGCTCACCGGGAAGCCGAGGCGGCTGCACGGTGCGGCGGGGTCGTATTTCGGAACCTCGCCCTCGCTGTGCTGCGGATTGATGCGCAGGCCGATGTCAAAGCTTTCACCCGCGGCGCGGAGCTCGTCGAGCAAGGGGCGGAAGCGTTCGACCTGGCCGGGAGAGTTGAAGATCAGATGGTCGGAGAGCTTCGCGATCTCGGGCAGGTCCTCGGCCTTGTAGCCCGCGCAGTAGGTCGCAACCTCCTTGTCGCCGTTGGGCCCCCCATATTCCTCGCGGCCGAGCTTCGCCTCATACAGCCCCGAGGCGCACACGCCGTCGAGATAGTCGGTGACCGTCGACCCCAGCGACCACATAGAAAAGGCCTTCAATGCCGCGAGCACGCGTGCGCCCGACGCGTCGCCGATATGGCGCAGCACAGCGAGGTTCGCTCGAACCTTGGCCGCATCGACGACGAAGGCGGGCGAGGGGACGCGGTTGAGGTCGAAATGGGCGAAGGCCCCAGGATCGCCGGCTCTGGTTTCCATGGCCGCGCATGTAGGGGCTTTCGCGGTGCTATGCCACCGGTACCTTCACATTGCCGCCGGCGGTCTGCACCGAATAGCTGAAGGGACTGTCCTCCCAGCCCGTCTTAGCGCCGCCATGGACGCCGTCGCGGCGGATGACGGCGATGCCGCCGCCGATCTTGTAGCCGGCGTCCTCGATGCGCTTGATCGCAGCTTCGGCGGCGGCCTGCGGGTGCATGCCGCCGCGCATCAGTTCGACCGCATGATAGGTCGGCAGGAAGCGCATCATCACGTCGCCATTGCCCGTCGCGACCGCGCCGCCGATCGCCTGATCGCCATAGGCGCCCGCCCCGGGGATCGGCGAGTCGCCGACGCGGCCGGGAATCTTGAACTCGCGGCCGTTGGTCGAGCAGCCGACGGCGAGATTGCCCGCGGCGTCGAGCGCGATGCTGCCGACGGTATCGTGACCCGCGAGCTTCGCGTCCTTGGCGAGGGGTTCGGGGCCGAAGGCGTCCGACTTCTCGCCCTTTTCGGCCCATTTGGCGAAGGCTGCCTGCGATTTGGGGCCGGTGAGCGAGGTTTCGGTGAAGCCCATGCGCGCGGCGAAGCGCGTCGCGTCGTCGCCGACGATCAGCGTGTGCTGGGTTTCCTCCATCACCTTGCGCGCGACCGAGATCGCCTTCTTGACGCGCTTGAGGCACCCGACGGCACCGATGTCGTGCGTCGGTCCCCACAGGATCATCGCGTCGAGCGTCGTTTCGCCGACCTCGTTGGGGACGCCGTCGGCGCCGACCCAATAGTCCCCCAGCAGTTCGACATGGTTGATCGCCGCCTCGACGACGTCGAGCGACGAACGACCCTGCTCGAGCATCGGCCAGGCGATCGCATTGGCACCTGGACCGAAATCCCAGGTGGTGAGGATGAAGGGCTTGCCGACTGGGATCGGCGCGGGCTTCGCGGGCTTGGCGGCCTGCGCCGCAGCAGGGAGCGCCGCGAGGCCCGCTGCCCCCGCGGCGAAGCTGCGCCGTGAAATCGCCTTGTCTTCCGCCATGTCGGTCTCCCCCTTTTGGCGCGGAAGCTAGCGGGGCCGGGGTCAGGCCGCAATCGGGCCCTTGAAGATGAAGAAGGCGCCGCCCGCGATCAGCAGGAAACCGACGAGATGGTTGAGCGTCAATTTCTCGCCGAGCCAGAAGACCGCGAAGCCAGCGAAGACGATCAGCGTGATCACCTCCTGCATCGTCTTGAGTTCGGCGGTCGAATAGACGCTGTGTCCGATGCGGTTCGCGGGCACCGCGAGGCAATATTCGAAGAAGGCGATGCCCCAGGCGATCAGGATCGCGAGCCACATCGGCCGCGAAATGTCGCCCAAATGCCCGTACCAGGCGATCGTCATGAAGATGTTCGAGATGACGAGCATGAAGATCGGCAGGACATAGGGCGTCATCGTCATTTTTCCTTGGTCAGCGGCAGCACGTCGCTGAGCAACGCGGCAAAGAAATGCCCCGGCTCCTCGACCATCGGCATATGCGCCGAATGTTCGAGCCAGACGAGTTTCTTCGAGGGGGCCCGAACCTGTGCGAACCAGTCGGCCGCCACCGGCGAAGGCACAGTATAGTCGTGCCGTCCGAGCAGGAAGACCAGCGGAACGTCCAGCTTGCGCACCGGCTTGAAGCTGACGTCGGCGAGGCGCGACCAGAGCGTTGTCACTGAAAAGGCGCTGCCCTTGCCCCACGCCTGCACGTCGGCGGGGCCATATTCGGGCGAAAGGCTCGGGGTCTGGAAATAATATTTGAGGTCGGGCTTGTTGTAGATCAGCGAGCCATAGGGAATCGCATATTTGCGCCAGCCGTCGGCCTTTTCGATCGTGAAGTCGCCCGCGGGATAGGGGGCGAGCGCGTCGATCGCGGCGACGGCTTCGGCGTTTCCGGCCGCGACCGCCCTGGCGCGCGCCCACGCCATGCCGGCCTTCTCGCCTTCGCGGAAATCGATGCCCTGGCCGACGCCGACATAGGCGTAGAGCAGGTCGGGGCGCTTCACCGCGACCGACAGGCCGACGATCGAACCCCAGCTGTGCCCCATCAGCACGACCTTCTGCTTGCCGTAGCGCTTTTGCAGCAGCTCGATCAGTTCGATCGCGTCGTCGCGGTAGCGCTCGGGGGTCATCGTCGGCGCGAGCGTGGCGGGATCGTTGAGCGGATAGCTGCGCCCGGCGCCGCGCTGGTCGTACTGGACGACGGTGAAGACATCTTCCCACGGGCGCTGGAAGGCCCAGGCGAAGGGCATCTCGACCGCGCCGGGGCCGCCGTGGACGAAGACCAGGATCGGATTGTCGCGGTCGGCGCCGCGGACGTTCACCACCTGCCGCGCGCCTCCGAGCGTGGCCTCGAAGGTTTCCTGCACGCCGTTCGGCGTGACGATCCGGCCGATGTCGGCGATGATCGCGCGCGCGGGGGCGTAGGGGTCTTCGGTTTGCGCGGCGGCGGGGGCGGCGAGGACTGCGAAGAGCACGGCGATCAGGAGGGCGATTCTCATGCCCGGTCCTTAACGCGCCTCGCGGCAAAATGCAGGGTCGGCATTATCGATCCTCCCCACTTGTGGGGAGGTGGCAGCGCGGAGCGCTGACGGAGGGGGCTGGCGTCCTGTAGCAGCGCGTCAGGCCGAGAACCCCCTCCACCGCCTTCAGCGGTCCCCCTCCCCGCGAGCGGGGAGGATTTAGCGACGTCGATCAGAAATCCAGTGGGCCCGCGAGTTCCTTCACCTGCCACGGCAGGCCGTGGTTGTTCAGCATCTCCATGAAGGGGTCGGGGTCGAACTGCTCCATGTTGAACACGCCCGTGCCGCTCCACGCGCCGGTGACCATCATCGCGGCGCCGATCATCGCGGGCACGCCGGTGGTGTAGCTCACCGCCTGGTTGCCCGTCTCGGCATAGGCGTCCTCATGGTCGCAAATGTTGTAGAGATAGAGCGTCTTTTCTTGGCCATCCTTGCCGAGCCCGGTCGCGATGACGCCGATATTGGTCTTGCCCTTGGTCATCTCGCCCAGGCTCGACGGTTCGGGCAGCACGGCCTTCAGGAACTGCAACGGAACGATCTCGCGGCCTTCGTAGATCACCGGGTCGATGCGCGTCATGCCGACGTTCTGCAGCACGGTGAGGTGGGTGATATAGGCCTCGCCGAACGTCATCCAGAAACGGATGCGCTTGATCTCGGGCAGGTGCGTCTTCAGGCTTTCGATCTCCTCATGATACATGAGGTACATCGTCTTTTCGCCGACCGCTTCGAAGTCGAATTTCTGTTTCACCGACATCGGCGGGGTCTCGACCCAGTCGCCATTTTCCCAGTGACGCGCGACGGCGGTCACTTCGCGGATGTTGATCTCGGGGTTGAAGTTGGTCGCGAAATGCTGGCCATGGTCGCCGCCGTTGCAGTCGAGGATGTCGAGCGTGTCGATGCGCTCGAAATGATGCTTCTTGAGCCAGGTGGTGAAGACGCTGGTCACCCCGGGATCGAAGCCCGAACCGAGCAGCGCCATCAGCCCCGCGTCCTTGAAGCGGTCCTGATAGGCCCATTGCCAATGATATTCGAACTTCGCCTCGTCGCGCGGCTCGTAATTGGCGGTGTCCATATAATGCGCGCCGGTCGACAGGCACGCCTCCATGATCGTGAGGTCCTGGTACGGCAAGGCGAGGTTCACGACATGCGTCGCGCCAATCGATCGGATCAGCGCCGCGGTCGCGTCGATATGGTCGGCGTCGACCTCGGCGGTGTGGATCGTGACCCCGGTGCGCGCCTTCACCGACTCGGCGATCGCATCGCATTTGAACTTGCGGCGGCTCGCCAGCGTGATGTCGGGGAAGATATCGGCATTCATCGCCATCTTGTGCACCGCGACCGAGCCGACGCCGCCCGCGCCGATCACCAGAACTTTGCTCATTACGAAAATCTCCTGTCCGCGAAGCTATGCGGCTTGCTCTCTATGCCGCGCCCTATAGGACGAAGCCATGACACAGCAAAGCCCCGAACCCCTGCTCGATCCCACACGCGCGCCGACTCTTGCCGGCGTCGAACGCGCGGCGGCGAAAGTCGCTGCATTGCTGCCGCCGACCCCGCTGTTGCCGCTCGAAATCGACGGCGTAACCGTCTGGTGCAAGGCCGAGTGCCTGCAGCCCGTCGGCGCGTTCAAGATCCGCGGCGCGTGGCACCGGCTGAGCGACCTGACCCCCGAGCAAGCGGCGGCGGGGGTGGTCGGCGTGTCGAGCGGCAACCATGCGCAGGGCGTCGCCTGGGCGGCGAAGCAGCTGGGGATCAAGGCGACGATCGTGATGCCGGGCAACGCGCCCGCGATGAAGCTCGCCGCGACGCGCAAGCTGGGGGCCGAGGTCGTGCTTTACGATCGCGTTACCGAATCGCGCGACGCGGTCGCGGCAAAGCTGCTCGACGCGCGCGGCGGGACGTTGGTGCACGCCTATGGCGATCCGTGGATCATCGAGGGGCAGGGGACCGCGGGGATTGAGGCCGAGGTGCAGCTTCGTGCGCGCGGGCTTACCGGCTTCGACAAGGTCGTCGCCTGCTGCGGCGGCGGCGGGCTGTCGGCGGGGCTGGCGCTGGCGCTGCCGAACGCCGCGATCGTCGCGGTCGAGCCCGAGGGCTGGGACGATGTCACGCGCTCGCTGGAGGCGGGCGAGATTCTGTCGGTCGAGGACCTCGCCTATCCGACCGAATGCGACGCGCTGCAGACGCCGCAGACTTGGCCGATCAACTTCGCGGTGCTGCAGGCGCGCGGGGTGCGCGGCGTGGTCGTGACGCGCGAGGAAGTGCGCCACGCGATGCGCGTTGCGTTCGAGAAATTGCACCTCGTCGTCGAGCCCGGCGGCGCGGCGGCGCTGGCGGCGCTGCTCGCCGGCAAGGTGGCGCCGGGGAAGGCCACGCTCGTCACCCTCTCGGGCGGCAATGTCGACCCGCAGAAATATGTCGAAATTCTGGCCGGATACTAATCGGCCCCTGGTGCGTTGAGACCGCGAAGGAGAAAATCGATGCAGAAGAGCATGATCCTGATGGGCGCCGCGGCGCTGGGGGTGCTGAGCGGCTGCGAAAAGGCCGAGGCGCCCGCGCCGACCGAGACCACCGAGGTCGTCGACGAGACGATGCCGCCCGAGGGTGCCGAGGGCGAAGCCGATCCCGCCACCGCGCCGCACCGCTTCGCGAGCTGGGCGGGCAAATGGACCGGGGTCGAGGGCATGTTCGTCACCATTACCCCGGGCGCGCCCGGCCAGTATAAGCTCGAGATGCAGTCGGACCTCGACACCAAGGGCAGCTATGACGGCACCGACAGCGAACATGGCATCAAGTTCAAGCGCGGCGCGGAGGAATTGAGCCTGCGCCGCGGTAGCGGCGACGAGACGGGGCTCAAATATCTCGCGGGCAAGAAGGAATGCCTGATCGTCAAGGATGGCGAGGGTTATTGCCGGGATTGATAGATCCCCCTCCCTGCAAGGGAGGGGTTAGGGGTGGGTAAGTCCGGACGGGCTCGACGCCCGGCCGGGCTTCTTCTGGTCGACGTCGCTGACCCACCCCCGACCCCTCCCTTGCAGGGAGGGGAGGGTTTTTTTCTCCCCGTCCCCATTTTGTCACTGAAGCGTCGCGTGAATCGCAAGAATCGCTGCCATGGGCGGCCCCGGATCCACCTCGCTCCGGGAGACCTGCCATGGCCAGCCAGCCCAACCCCAAGATCGCCGCCGCCGTCGTCCGCGAGGATGCCGAGCAGAAACAACGCCTGCTCGACCGCGCCTTCGCGCTCGCCTTTCGCGGGCTCGTCTACGCGCAGATCTGGGAAGACCCGGTCGTCGACATGGAGGCGCTCGCGATCGAACCCGGCAGCCGCATCGCGACGATCGCGAGCGGCGGCTGCAACGTCTTTTCCTATCTCACCGCCGACCCCGCCGAGATCGTCGCGGTCGACCTCAACACCGCGCATGTCGCGCTCAATAATTTGAAGCGCGTCGCTGCAGCGCAGCTTCCTGATTATGCGAGCTTCCGTCGCTTCTTCGCCGACGCCGACAGCCGCGACAATGTCGAGGCGTACAAGACGCATGTCCGCCCGCATCTCGACGAGGTCAGCCGCCGCTATTGGGAAGGCCGCGACCTGATCGGGCGGCGCCGCATCAACGGCTTTGCGACGGGGCTCTACAAGCGCGGGCTGCTCGGCAATTTTATCGGGGCCGCGCATCTCGCCGCGCGGATGATGAAGGTCGACCCGCGCATGCTGCTCGAAGCGCGCGACCTCGACGAGCAGCGGCGCATCTTCGAGACGAAATTCGCGCCCTTTTTCGACAAGAAATTCGTGCGCTGGGTCACCGACCAGCGCTCGTCGCTGTTCGGGCTCGGCATCCCGCCCGCGCAATATGATGCGCTCGCGGGCGGCAAGCCGATGGCCGACGTGCTGCGCGCGCGGCTCGAGAAACTGACCTGCGATTTCGACCTCAAGGACAATTATTTCGCGTGGCAGGCCTTCGGGCGCGGTTACGGCCGCGGCGAGGAAGCCCCGCTGCCGCCCTATCTGCAGGCGACGAACTATGCCGCGGTCAAGGCGCGCGCCGGCCGCGTCACGATGCTCCACGCCAATATGACCGACATGCTCGCCGCCGCCGGCGACGCCAGCTTCGACCGCTATGTATTCCTCGATGCGCAGGACTGGATGAGCGACGCGCAATTGCTCGCGCTCTGGACCGAGGTCACGCGGACCGCACGGCCGGGCGCGCGGGTGCTGTTCCGCACCGCCGCCGAGCCGAGCCTGTTGCCCGGGCGGCTGCCCGATACGCTGCTCGATCGCTGGGACTATCGCGCGGAAAAATCGCTCGGCTACACGCGGCGCGACCGCTCGGCGATCTACGGCGGGGTGCATCTCTATGTCCTGAAGGGCTGAGCCATGGCCGGGGGGAAGGGCCATGCCGCGCTGATGGACGACGTCTATCGCGGCCAGCGGCATATCTATGATATGACGCGCAAATATTATCTGCTGGGGCGCGACCGGCTGATCGACGAATTGCAGCCGCCGGTGGGCGGACATGTGCTCGAGGTCGGCTGCGGCACGGGGCGCAACCTGATCGCGGCGGCGCGCTGCTGGCCGGGCGCGCGCTTCTACGGCATCGACATTTCCGAAGAGATGCTGAAGAGCGCGCGCGCCGCGATCGCGCGCGCGGGGCTGGCGCGGCGCATCTCCGTAGCACGAGGCGATGCGACGGACTTCGACCCCGATGCGCTGTTCGGCGTCGCGGGTTTCGACCGCGTCTTCCAGAGCTATACGCTGTCGCTGATCCCCGACTGGCAGGGCGCGATGCGCCAGGCGGCGCAGCGGCTGGCGGCGAACGGCTCGCTGCACATCGTCGATTTCGGGCAACAGGAGGGGATGCCCGCGTGGTACCGCGCGGCGCTGTTCGGCTGGCTCGGGCGCTTCCACGTCGCGCCGCGCGCGATGCTGCCCGAGGCGGCACGCGAGATCGCGCGCGACGTCGGCGGGCGAATGACGCTGGCGCGCCTTTATCGCGGCTATGCCTGGTCGGTGCGGATCGACAAGGGGCCGCGCCGCTGAGCGGCGGCCGCGCCGGACTCAGTCCGCCGGGCGTGTCGCGCTGAACGAAAAGGCGATGTCGACGCCCGCCGCGATGGCGTCGGTCGCCGCCCATTCGCCTTGCCCGACGCCGAAGGCCGTGCGGTCGATCCGCGTGCTTCCCGACACGCGCGCACGGTCGCCATCGATGGCCAAGGTGAAGCGCAAGGTCGCGGGCTTCTCGACGCCGCGCAGGTCGAGCGTGCCGCGCGCCTCGTAGCGGTCGCCGCCGAGGAGGCGGATATCGCGCGCCGTATAGACCGCCTTCGGATGCGCGCCGCTGTCGAAGAAATCGCTCCCTTTCAGCGAATCGTCGCGCTGTCCGTCGCCGGTGTCGGCCGAGGCGAGGTCGACGGTAACCTTGATCCGCGACTTGGCGAGATCGTCGGGGCTGAATTTGATGTCGGCGTCCCAGCCCCCGAAGCGCCCCGCGACCGCGTCGCCGTTCCAGCGCGCAGTAAAGCCGAGCCGGCCGCCCGGCGCGACATTCCAGTCGGCGAGCGGCTGGGCGGTTTCCTCGGGTTCGGCCTCCTCGGCTTCCTCGGGCTTTTCTTCGTCACTTTCGGCCACCGGGACAGCGGTGGGCGCAGCAGCGATACGCGCCGCGGCCTGCTCGGCGGCCGCGCGCGGCTTGTCGGGATAGACCAGCTTGCCCGCGGCCATTGCAGCGAAGACCAGCGCGAGCGCGCCGATCGCGGCGCTCACTGCCTTGCCTTTGGCGAAAGGGATCATGCGCTGAAGCTCGGGCTTGCCGAGCAGCCACTGGTGGCGGAACGCGCCGATGATGTGGAGCAGGAACAGCCCGATCGCGAGCCACGCCATCGCTTCGTGGATCGACTCGGCGGGGTCGTGCCAGCCGTGTCCGACGGGGAGGTGCGGCAAGGGGATCACGCCGAAGATCAGGGTCGGCACCTGCACCTTTGCGGTAGAGACGATCAGCCAGCCGGTGATGGGGCCGAGGATCATCACGGCGTAGAAGAGCCAGTGGACCGTGCCCGCGAGCGCGCGGGTCCATGCGGGGCCGTCGGTCGCGGGCGGGCGCGGGGTGAACAGCCGAACCGCAAGCCGCGCGAGGCTGAGCAGCAGGATCGCGATGCCGATCGACTTGTGGAGCTGGAAGCGTGCGAAGAGTTCGGGGCCGTTATTGCCCTCGAGCGCCCAGCCGAGCGAAATCTGGAAGGCGAGGAGCAGCGCCAGCAACCAGTGGAGGGCGATGGCGGTGCTGCTGTAGCGCGTGGCGTTCATTCGCCAGCGTTATCACGACCGTGGGCCGGACCGAATGAAAATTCGTCAGTCGTCGAACCCGACGAAGCGCACCGCCTCGGCGACGCTCTTGCGGTTCGACACCACCGCATTGGCCGGAAAATCCTCGGCGGGCCAGCCCATCGCGACGCAGATCATGATCACCTGGTCGTCGGGGATTTGCGCATGCTCGCGCACCACCGGCGACTGCATGATGCCCTGGCTGTTGATCACGCAGCCCAATCCGCGCGACCAGGCGGCGTTGACCAATGCGTTGGTCACCGCGCCGCAATCGAAGGGCGCGATGTCGCTGCCGAGCAGCACCCGGTCGTAGGTGACCACGATGCTGACCGGCGCGTCGAACTGGCGGAAGCCGCGCAGCACCCAGTCCTGCCGCGCCTCCTTGTCGTCGCGCGCGATGCCCATCGCGCCGAAGAGTTGCTTGGCGATCTCGATCTGGCGCGCGCGATGATCGTCGGCAAGGCCGTCGAAGCGGCGGAACTCGCGGCTGTCGGGTTTGCCGGCGAGAATGCCTTCGGTGTTTCCCTTGCGGATCGCGTCGAGCGCGGCGCCGGTGACGACCGAGAAATTCCAGCACTGGTTGTTGAAGGACGAGGGCGCGCGCATCGCCACCTCGAGGATTTCGGCGATCACGGCCTTGGGAACCGGCTTGTCGAGGAAGCCGCGAATACTGCGGCGTCCCCGGACAACCTCGTCGAAACCGGGTGCCGTCGTCACGCGGCCTTGCGCAGCTCGAGACGGTCCCAGATCTCGACCAGCGCTTGCGTAAGTTCGCGCATCATCGCTTCGTCGTGCGCCGGACCCGGGGTGAAACGCAGGCGCTCGGTGCCGCGGGGCACGGTCGGGAAATTGATCGGCTGCACATAGACGCCATATTCGGCGAGCAAAATGTCGCTGATCTTCTTCGCGCGCACCGGGTCGCCGACCATGAGCGGGACGATGTGCGTCGTCGAGTCCATCACCGGCAGGCCCGCGTCGCGGAAGCTCTGCTTGAGGTAAGCGGCGGCCGCCTGCTGCGCGTCGCGCTCGACGCTCGATGCCTTGAGGTGGCGCACGCTGGCGAGCACGCCCGCGACGAGCACGGGCGACAGGCTGGTCGTGAAGATGAAGCCCGGCGCATATGAGCGGATCACGTCGACGATATTCTTGTCGGCGGCGATATAGCCGCCCATCACGCCGAACGCCTTGCCGAGCGTGCCTTCGATGATGGTGACGCGGCTCGCGGCGTCGTCGCGGTCGGTGATGCCGCCGCCGCGCGGGCCGTACATGCCGACGGCATGGACTTCGTCGCAATAGGTGAGCGCGTTATATTTTTCGGCGAGGTCGCAGATCGCGTGGATCGGGGCGACGTCGCCGTCCATCGAATAGACGCTCTCGAACGCGATCAGCTTCGCCGCTTCGGGATCGTCGGCGGCGAGCAGTTCCTCGAGATGGTCGAGGTCGTTGTGGCGCCACACGCGTTTCTCGCAGCCCGAATTGCGGATGCCCGCAATCATCGAGGCGTGGTTGAGCTCGTCCGAATAGATGATGCAGTTCGGCAGCAGCTTGCCGAGCGTGCCGAGCGTCGCTTCGTTCGAGATATAGCCCGATGTGAACAGCAAGGCGCCGTCCTTGCCGTGCAGGTCGGCGAGTTCGGCTTCGAGATCGACATGGTAGTGCGTGTTGCCGCCGATGTTGCGCGTACCGCCCGATCCCGCGCCGACGTCGTGCAGTGCTTCTTCCATCGCGGCGATGACCTTGGGATGCTGGCCCATGGCGAGATAGTCGTTCGAGCACCAGACGGTGATCGGCTTCGGCCCGTTGTGGCCGGCGAAGCAGCGCGCGTTGGGGAAAGCGCCCTTGTTGCGGAGGATGTCGATGAAGACGCGGTAGCGCCCTTCCTCGTGCAGCCGGTCGATAGCGCGTGCGAAAATATCGTTGTAGTTCACGTCTCAGCCCCGCAGTCAGGTGCTTATGCAGCTCTTCGGCCGCTCCCTCCGGCGGCTGTTAACATGCGGGCCAATAACGCCGAAACCCGTGGAAAGCCAGTGCGAACGATTCGCAACCTGTGCGGCGAAGCGACCTGATCGAGCCGTTAGATCAGTTCGATCCGGCCGAGACCATAAGGCGCGAGCGCCGACAAGGGCGGAGGCGGGCGGTCGTTGCTGCGCGTGAACACCGCGACGCCTGGCGCCGCAGCTTCGGGCCAGGGCTGGCCGTCGGTCAGGTGAGCGATGCGGCGCGCGATGCCCTCGGCGCCGTCGATCAGCCGCACACCGGGACCGACCGCGGCCTGCAATTCGTCGGCGAGCAGCGGGAAATGGGTGCAGGCGAGCACGACGACGTCCATTCGGTCGCCGCCGGGCTGGGCGGTGAGCCCCGCAATGGCGCGCGAAATGACCGCAGCATCGATCGCTTCGCCCCGAAGCTTCGCCTCGGCGCCGGTGACGAGCCCGGGGCTGCCGTGGCGCAGCACGGTCTTGCCCGCGGCAAAGCGCGCCGACAGGTCGTCGACATAGGGCTGGCGCACCGTCGCTTCGGTACCGAGCACGCCGATGACGCCGGTTTTGGTGATCTCGGCGGCGGGCTTGATCGCGGGAACGGTGCCGACGATCGGCAGGTCGAGCGCGGCGCGGACATGCGCGAGGGCGATCGTCGAGGCGGTGTTGCACGCGATCACCGCGAGCCGCGGCTGGTAACGCTCGGCGAGCCGCCCGAGCAGCGCGGGCACGCGCGCCGCGAGTTCGGCCTCGCTCTTCTGGCCATAGGGCAGGCCGGCATAGTCGGCGGCATAGACGATCGGCGCGGTCGGCAGCAGCGCGCGCGTCGGGCCGAGGACGGTGAGCCCGCCGAGGCCGGAGTCGAAGAAGAGGATGGGGGCATGCGCGGCGGGGGAGGACATCGCGCGGCCCTAGCAGGCGACGACGCTTCCAGTCCATATTGACGGTAACAATCGCCGAATCCGTTGATTGCTTTGGCCAATCCCGCCAAAAGGAAACAAAGGGAGCAGCGAGCGTCATGACCATTTTTTTGCTGATCGCCGGGGGCTACCTGCTCGGCACGATCCCCTTCGGGGTGATCCTGACGCGCGCGTTCGGGGCGGGCGACCTCAGGCAGATCGGGTCGGGCAATATCGGCGCGACCAACGTGCTGCGCACCGGGCGCAAGGGGCTCGCGGCAGCGACGCTGGTCCTCGACGGCGCGAAGGGCGCTGTTGCGGTGCTGCTGGCGCGGCATTTCTTCCCCGAGACCGGCGACGACGGCGCGATGATCGCGGGTGCTGCGGCGATGATTGGTCACTGCTATCCGGTCTGGCTGACGTTCAGGGGCGGCAAAGGGGTCGCGACCCTGCTCGGCCTCGCGCTGGCGCTCGCCTGGCCGATCGGGGCGATCTTCGCCGCGGTCTGGCTCGGCACGGTGCTCGCGCTGCGCATCTCGTCGCTCGGCGGGATGATGGGTGCGGTTGCGGCGCCGGTCGCAGCGCTGCTGATGGGCTATCAGACCTATGCGATCGGGCTCGCGGGGCTCGCGGTCATCGTGCTGTGGCGCCACCGCGAGAATATCGCGCGGCTGCGCGCCGGTACCGAGCCGCGAGTCGGCGCGAAGAAAGAAAGCGCTGCGTGAGCGACGCCGAGCGGCTGGCGCGGCTGCGGCTCATCCGCACGCCGCAGGTCGGTCCGGTGAGCTGGCACCAGCTCATGGCGCGCTTCGGCTCGGGCGAGGCAGCGCTCGCGGCGCTGCCCGACCTCGCCGGGCGCGGGGGCGGCAAGCTGCATATCGCGCCCGCCGAGGTCGCGGCGCGCGAGATCGATCGCGTCGCCGAGCTCGGCGCGCGCCACGTCTTCAGCGATGAGGCCGAATATTCCCCGCTGCTGCGCGAGATCGAGGGCGCGCCGCCGGTGCTGATCATGCGCGGCAATGCGGCGATGCTCCAGCAACCCTGCGTCGCCATCGTCGGTGCGCGCAACGCTTCGGCGGTAGCGTGCCGCTTCGCGCGGCAGATGGGCGCCGAGCTGGCGGGGCAGGGGGTGACCGTGGTCAGCGGCCTCGCGCGCGGGGTCGACACCGCGGCGCATATCGGCGCGCTGGGCGGCGCGACCGCGGCGGTGATCGGTAGCGGCATCGACGTCGCCTTTCCGCCCGAGAATGCCGCGCTGCAGCAGAAGATCGGCGCCGACCAGCTGCTCATCGCCGAACAGCCACCGGGCACCGAGCCGCTTGCCCGGCACTTCCCCGCGCGCAACCGCATCATCGCCGGCGTGTCGCACGGGACTTTGGTGATCGAGGCGGCGCCCAAGTCGGGCTCGCTGATCACCGCGCGCCGCGCGGGCGACTACGGGCGCGAAGTGATGGCGGTGCCGGGCTCGCCGCTCGACCCGCGCGCGCAGGGCTGCAACCTGCTGATCCGCGAGGGGGCAACGCTGATCCAGACGATCGACGATGTGCTCGAGGCACTGGGGCCGATCGACCGGCGGATGGTGCGCGAGCCCGCGCAGGGCTTTGTCCCCGTTCCCGCCTTTGCCGAGGCGGGCGAGGGCGATCGCGGCCGTATCGCCGGGCTGCTCGGCCCCACTCCGGTCGCGGTCGACGAACTCGTCCGCCAGTCGGGCTGCACCGCGGCGACGGTGCAGCTGGTGCTGCTCGAAATGGAGCTGGCGGGGCGGATCGAGCGTCACGCGGGCGCACAAATTTCGCTGCTGTGACGCCGCGCATAGCGGCCAACCCCAAAGTAATTCACGGCTTATCGCGGTTCAGCCACGGTTCAGCGGCCGAGGGTGAGTCTGATGATATTGTATCACATGGCCGGGGAGTTTGATGATGCGTAGCCGATTTCTGACCGGAACGACGATGTTCGCGATACTGGCGACGGGGCTGGCGCCGACGCCGCTGACGATCGCATCGGCTCGGACGCCCGCGCAGGGTTTCTGCCGCAACGCCGACCCGCTGCCGCGCCTCGACGCCGAGCAGCAGGTCCGCCAGGAGCAGAATTACGGCTATGGCAAGGAGAAGGTCGAGAAGCGTTCGCGATCGGGTGCGGTTCGCGAAGACTCGATCGCCGCCGATGCATCCTCGGTCGCCTATGCCCCCGTAGCACCGCCTCCTCCTCCTCCTCCGCCGCCGCCGCCGCCAGCCATGGCGCCGCCGCCTCCCAGCTATGACAGCGCGGCCGAGGCCGGATCGGTCGTCGTGACCGGATCGGCGCGCGGCGAAGCCGCAAGAAAGGCTCCAGCGGCGGCGCCGCCGGTTCCCGGCTCCTCGACCGACTATGTCGATCGCCGGCCGCCGCGCCCCTATCCGCAGCCGCAGCCGCAATCCGGCATCCTCACCGCGGGCGAACATGACGACCTGCTCAACCCCGAACTCTACGCGGCCTATGTCAACCGCACCAACCTGGGCCAGGATATCCGTGCGCTGCCGCGGGTCGACACCACGCGCGTGGTGACCGTCAAGGTCAGCGACCGCAACGGCCAGCCGGTGCCCTTTGCCGACGTGAGGCTGACGTGCAGCGACGGCAACAGCATTACCATGGCGACGCAGGCCGACGGCAGCGCGGTCTTCTTCCCGGGGCTCGACCGGCTCAGCGAACGCGTCACCGTCTCGGCGACCAGGGCGGGGCGGCCGATCGCGACCGCGCGGCCCTTGCTCGTCGCCGACGCACCGGGCGGGCAGACCGTGGGGCTGACTGCGAACCAGCTCGCGACCAAGGCGACCAAGCTCGACCTGATGCTCGTCGTCGATACCACGGGCAGCATGGGCGACGAGATCCGCTTCCTGCAGGCCGAGATGCGGTCGATCATCGCGTCGATCGCCGCGAAGCACCGCGACCTCGACATCCGTATCGGCTTCGTCTTCTACCGCGACCTCGGCGACGAATATGTGACGCGCACGGTGACCTTCGACCGCGACATCGGCCGCGCGCAGGGGGCGCTCGCGGCGCAATATGCGACCGGCGGCGGCGACTATCCCGAGGCGATGGACCAGGCGCTGATCCGCGCGGTCGCGCAGGAATGGCGCCCCGATGCGGTGAAATCGATGCTCCTCGTCGCCGATGCGCCGCCGCACAGCGAATTGTTCGGGCGGACCTGGGCCGCGGCCGAGGCGGCGCGCGCCAAGCGCATCCACATCACCCCTGTCGCCGCGTCGGGGGTCGCCGACGAGGCCGAATATGCGATGCGCGCGATGGCCGCGGCAACCCAGTCGCGCTACCTGTTCCTCACCGACGACAGCGGCGTCGGCAACCCGCACGCGCCGCCGGCGATCGACTGCTATCTGGTCACGCGTCTCGACGCGCTGGTGCGCCGCGTCGTCGACAGCCAGATCAGCGGCCGCCGCATCGAACCCGAAGATAATGAGGTGATCCGCAGCGTCGGCAAATATGACGCGGGCAAATGCATCCTGCCCGCCGACTTTCGCTGGCAGGATCAGCGATCGGCGACATAGGGTGTGTCGTCGGCCTCACGCGCGATAACGACGCGTCGTCGCGCAAGGTCGTCGCATTGTTCCACGGCATATGCTCGCCGCCGGCCGCGACCTGGCACTTCGCCTCGTTCGGAGTTGTAATCGACCGCGGGGATTTGCCGGGTCGCCTGCGGCTCGCCGCAATGACGATGCCCGTCAGAGCTTGGGCAGCGTCACGCCCTTCTGCCCCATATATTTGCCCGCGCGGTCGGCGTAGCTCGTCTCGCACGGCTCGTTACCAGCCAGGAACAGGAACTGGCACGCGCCCTCATTGGCGTAGATTTTCGCGGGCAGGGGGGTGGTGTTCGAGAATTCGAGCGTCACATGGCCTTCCCAGCCGGGCTCGAGCGGGGTGACGTTCACGATGATGCCGCAGCGCGCATAGGTCGACTTGCCGAGGCAGATGACGAGCACGTCGCGCGGGATGCGGAAATATTCGACCGTGCGGGCCAAGGCAAAACTGTTCGGCGGGATGATGCAGACGTCGGTTTCGCGGTCGACGAAATTCTTGGGGTCGAAATCCTTGGGGTCGACGATCGTGCTGTCGACGTTGGTGAAGATCTTGAACTCGGGCGCGACGCGCGCGTCATAGCCATAGGAGGAGAGGCCGTAACTGATGCATCCGTCGCGGCGCTGCGCCTCGACGAACGGTTCGATCATGCCCTGATTGAGCGCGGCGTCGCGAATCCAGCGGTCGGAAAGAATGGCCATGTCCGTCTCTTGTCGGGGCGGCGGGCTTTGCGCAAGCGGTCAGTAACAAGTCGGTGTTCCGCGGCGAAAGCCGGGGCCCAGAGCGTTCGGATGCGACGTCGTATATCTCATACTGGACCCCGGCTTTCGCCGGGAAACAACCGGAGAAATAGCGCTATTCGATCAGCCCGAGGTCCTTGGGCCCGAACGCCGCAGGCAGCAGCTCGCTCAGCCGGTATGTGTTGACCGCGCTGCCGTCGCCCGACGCGCAATGCACCAGGATGTCGGTCCGCGACCGCTCGGCCGCCTCGTTCAGTATCTGGCGGCAGCGCCCGCACGGATTGACCGGATCGCTGCCGAGCAGCGCGCCGCCCTCGGGCCGCCCGCCGACGATCGCGACCTCGGCCAGCTCGCCGATCCAGCCCTCGTTGGCGATCTTGGCGACCGCCGCGGTTTCGGCGCAGAGCGTCAGGCCGTAGCTGGCATTCTCGACATTGGCGCCGGTGACGACGTCGCCATTCCTGAGCAGCAGCGCCGCGCCGACATGGAAGCCGGAGTATGGCGCATAGGCCCGGCTCGCGGCGTCGCGCGCCGCCTCGATCAGCGCGTCGCGGGTTTCGGTCATTCGATGTCTCCGTCGGGGCGCACGACGTTCCAGCCGATCGTGCCGTCGGCGCCCGAAATGCGCATATAGTCGTTCGCCTGCCACATCGCCCAGGGGTGCGCGCCATAATCGGGCGCAAAGAAATCGCGGCGCAGCCACGCGGTGCGCGCGATGCCTTTGGTCACCTGATAATCGGCGTCGAAGGCGGGGCTCGGCGCGATCATGCTCGGCTTGCCCATATGCGCCTCGATCTGCGCGAGGAAGGTCGCGAGTTCGCTGAGGAGCAACGCGCGCGTCGGACGGTCGGGGCAGCGGTCGTCATAGTCGAGCCACACCGCGGCGGGCAGGGTGTCGGCGCGGCGCGGCACATGGCGGATGAAATTCGCCGCCTGGTCGGTCGCGAGGCTGCACAGGTCATAGCGGTGGATCGCGCCCGTCTGGACGTCGGCGAGCCGCGCCTCGCGCATGTTGCGCGCGAACATCGGGTCGCTGCGTTCGGCGCCGTCGGTCGCGAGCAGATAAGCGAAATCGGCGCCCGCGGCCTTGACCGATCCCCAGTGAACCTCGCCGTTGCGGGCGTCGATCGTCGCGCCCTGCCAGGGATATTGGTCGCGCGCCGGCGCCCAGCGCGCCGCCCACCACAAAGCGAGCCCCGCCGCGAGCAGGGTCAGCAGCAATGTCGCGCCCAGCCGCCGCAGCCAGCGCAGCAGCGCGGCGCGAAAGCCCGCTCCGGCCGGTGCCGGTTTCTTCTTCGTGCTTGCGGCCCCGGTCGCCATGTCAGCCCTTAATGTGCAGCACGCAGATCAGCGTGAACAGCCGCCGCGCGGTATCGAAATCGACCGCGATCTTGCCGTCGAGCCGGTCCATCAGCATTTCGGCCGCTTCATTGTGCAGCGCGCGGCGCGCCATGTCGACGGTCTCGATCTGCTGCGCGGTCGAGGTCTTGATCGCCTGATAATAGCTGTCGCAGATCGCAAAATAATCGCGGATCGGGCGGCGGAAGCGGCCCAGCCCCAATATGATAGCCTCGAGCGGCGAATGATCCTCGCGTGCGATCTCGAAGATCAGCCGCCCTTCTTCCACGCGCAATTTCAGCCGGTAAGGGCCGGCATAGCCGTCGGCGTGCCCGCGCTGCGGCACGAACTTATTCTCCTCGATCAGGTCGAAGATCGCGACGCGGCGTTCCTGCTCGACGTCGGCGTTGCGCCACACGATCGATCCCTCGTCGAGCTCGATCGAAATGATGCGCTGCAGGGCGGGGTCGGCGTCGGTCATAGCGTTCGGCTTCTACTTGGCGCGCCGCGAAGGGCAAGGGGGCTTCCTGATGGGCAGGGATGGTGCTCGAACTATGGCGTTCCCCGGCGAAAGCCGGGGCCCAGTCGCATCTCCTCTGGACCCCGGCTTTCGCCGGGGAACACCATGGACGAAACTTATCCCCAAGGCGCCCCACAGCTCTGCCGCGCTGCACATCATCCCCCGTTGCACCCGCCGCGGACCCGGCGCATGGTGACGCCATGGCCGAACTCGCCCTCATCCCGCCCCTGGCGTCCGCCGGGGAAGACCGCCAACTGCCGCGCAATATCGAGGCGGAGGCCGCCTTCCTCGGCGCCATCCTGATCGACAACCGAGTCGTCGAGGACTTGCCCGTCGCGCTCACCCCCGACCATTTTTTCGAGCCGCTCCACGGCCGCATCTTCCAGCAGACGATGGCGCTGATCGAGCGCAACAGCATCGCGACCCCCGTGACTCTCAAGCCTTTTTTCGAGGCCGACGAGGCGATGAAGGCGGTCGGCGGCCCGGGCTATCTCGCGCAATTGACCGGCAGCGGCGCGGGCCTGATCGGCGCGCGCGACTTTGCGCGGCAGATTTACGACCTCGCGCTGCTCCGCGAACTGGTCGGCGTCGGGCGTACGCTCGTCGACAGCGCGCTCGACACGAGCGAAAGCGTCGACCCGCAGGCGCAGATCGAGGAGGCCGAAACCGCGCTTTACCGCGTCGCGGGGGGCGAGGCCGAAATGGGATCGGTCAAGAGCTTCAGCACCGCGAGCCTCGTCGCGCTGCAGGCGGCCGAGCGCGCGCTCAATTCGGGCGGTCACCTCTCGGGGATCACCACGGGCATTGCGAGCATGAACGCCAAGATCGGCGGCATGCACAATTCGGACTTGATGATCCTCGCGGGGCGTCCGGGCATGGGCAAGACCTCGCTCGCGACCAACATCGCGTACAACGCCGCCGAGCGTTTCCGCCGCGACGAGGAGGACGGCATTCCGCCCGAGAAGAATATGGGCGCCAAAGTCGCCTTCTTCAGTCTCGAAATGTCGGCCGACCAGCTCGCGACGCGCATACTCGCCGAACAGTCGGGCGTCTCGGGCGAGGCGCTGCGCATGGGCAAGATCAGCAAGGACCAGTTTCAGCAGCTGAGCCGGGCCGCACAGGCGCTCCAGACCTTGCCGCTGTTCATCGACGACACGCCGGGCCTGACCATTGCCGGCCTGCGCACGCGCGCGCGGCGGCTCCAGCGCCGCCATGGGATCGGCTTCATCATCGTCGACTATCTCCAGCTCTTGCAGGGCTCGTCGAAAAGCGGCGACAATCGCGTGCAGGAAATTTCCGAAATTTCGCGTGGTTTAAAGACATTGGCAAAGGAACTTAACGTCCCAGTGATGGCGCTGTCGCAGCTCAGCCGTCAGGTCGAAAGCCGCGAGGACAAGCGCCCGCAGCTCTCGGACCTTCGCGAATCGGGCTCGATCGAACAGGACGCCGACATGGTGCTCTTCGTCTTCCGCGAGGATTATTATGTCGCCGCGCGCGAACCCAAGCGCCCGGTCGAGGGCGATGACGTCAAGATCCACGCGGCGCACGAGGAATGGGCGGCCGAGATGGAGCGCGTCTTCGGGCTCGCCGAAGTCATCGTGGCCAAATCGCGCCACGGCTCGACCGGCAAGATCCGCCTGCACTTCGAGGCGAAGACGACCAAGTTCAGCGACCTCGCCGACGACAGCATGGCGTATGAGGATTATGAGTAAGCGCTGACGTCCGTCAGAACGCCGGATCGTTCGCCGGATCGTCGTCGATCGGCGACACCACCGCTTCGTGGATGCCGCATTCGGTCTTGTCCCAGCCGCGCCAGCGGCCCGAGCGCGGGTCCTCGCCGGGCTTGACCTTCGACGTGCAGGGCGAGCAGCCGATCGACGGATAGCCCTCGGCCTCGAGCGGATGGCGCGGCAAGTGGTGCGCCTCGAAATATTCGTCCAGCATCTCGCGCGTCCAGTTGGCGAGCGGGTTGAATTTGAGGCGGCCGGTGGCGCCGTCGAGCTCGAAGCGCGGCAGGCCGGTGCGCGTCGAGGACTGGAACCCCTTGCGCCCGGTAATCGAGGTGTCGAAGTCGGTCAGCGCCTTTTCGAGCGGCTTGACCTTGCGGATCTCGCAGCAGCCGTCGGGGTCGTAGGACCAGCGGAGCTCGGTCGCGTCCTTCTTGGCGAGTTCCTCGGCATCGGGAATCAGGTTGATGATGTTGAGCTTCAGCTTCGCCGCCAGTTCGTCGCGATAGGCCAAGGTTTCGGGGAAATGCTTGCCGGTGTCGAGGAACAGCACCGGCATGCCGGGCGCGACGCGCGACACGAGATGCAGCAGCACCGCGCTCTCGGCGCCGAAGCTCGACACGATCGCGGTCTCGCCGAGCAACCCGGCGCCGATCACGCTCGCGACGACCTCGGCGGCGTCCTGGCCGCGAAACAGATTGTTCAGGCGGATGACATCGGCCTGGGTGAAGCGCGGCGCCACGTCGATGCGGTCGCGGGTGCGGTCTTCGCCGGCCTTGGTGGGAGAGACTTTCACGTCAGCCATGCCTCAGCTTCCAGATCGGCACCGCGCCGTCGGCGGCGGTCTGATAATGTTCGGGCCAGCGGGTCAGCGCTGCCTCGACATCGGCCGGATTGAGCGGCTTTTCGGGCGCAAACGTATCGAAGCCGCAGCGCTTCATATAGGCAATCTGGTCGACGAGAACGTCGCCCTGCGCGCGCAGCTCGCCCGCATAGCCCGCCTCGCGCAGGATGCGCGCCGACGAATAGCCGCGCCCGTCGCGGAACTTGGGAAAGGCGACCTCGATCAGCGCGAGCCGGTCGAGGTGCGGGATAAGCGCGCGCGCATCCTCGTCGGGCTCGAGCCGCACCGCGGTCGCATTCGACTGCGAGAGGAAGGCGTCGAGGGTGACCGCGGGTTCCTCACCCTCGGCGTGCCACCCTTCCGCTTGCGGAAGGGACTGATTATCGGCGTGCTCAACCATAGATCGCCTCCTTGAAGGGCGCCATACCGACGCGGCGGAAGGTATCGACGAAGCGCTCGCCCTCGCTCCGCTCGGCGAGATATTTGTCGGTGACGCGCTCGATCGCGTCGACGATGCCGTCCTCGTCGAAGCCGGGGCCTGTGATCGTGCCGAGCGACACGTCCTCCGCGCCCGATCCGCCGAGCAGAAGCTGGTAGTTTTCGGTGCCCTTTCGGTCGACGCCCAGGATGCCGATATGACCCGCATGGTGATGTCCGCAGGCGTTGATGCAGCCCGAAATCTTGAGCTTGAGCTCGCCGAGTTCCTTCTGGCGGCCGAGATCCGAGAAGCGCGCCGCGATCTTCTGTGCGACCGGGATCGAGCGCGCGTTGGCGAGGCTGCAATAGTCGAGCCCGGGGCAGGCGATGATGTCGCTGATCAGGTCGAGGTTCGGCGTCGCGAGGCCCGCGGCGTCGAGCGCCTGCCAGATCGCGTAAAGATCGGCCTTGCGGACGTGCGGCAACACGATGTTCTGCGCGTGGGTGACGCGGAGCTCATCGTGGCTGTATTTTTCGGCAAGGTCGGCCATCAGGTCGATCTGTGCCGACGACGCATCGCCGGGGATGCCGCCGACGGGTTTCAGGCTGATGTTGACGATCGCATGGCCGGGCACCTTGTGCGCGGCGACATTCTGGTCGACCCAGACCGCGAAATCGGGATCGCTGCGGTCGATTTCATCCGGAGCTGAGGCATCGAGCGGCGGCGGCGCGAATTGCTTGGCGATGCGGTCGAACTCGGCCTTGGGCGGGTCGATGCCCAGCGACTTCACATGGACGAATTCTTCCTCGACCTGGCGGCGATATTCGTCGGCGCCGAGTTCGTGGATCAGGATCTTGATCCGCGCCTTGTAGATATTGTCGCGGCGGCCATAGCGGTTGTACACGCGCAGGCACGCCTCGGCATAGCTCAGCATGTCGTCGAGCGGCACGAAATCCTCGATCAGCGGCGCGATCATCGGGGTGCGGCCCATGCCGCCGCCGACGTAGAAAGCCGCGCCATGCTGTCCGTCCTTCTCGACGATCTGGATGCCGATGTCGTGGAGGCGCATCGCGGCGCGATCCTCGTCGGCGGCGATCACGGCGATCTTGAATTTGCGCGGCAGATAGCTGAATTCGGGGTGGAAGCTCGACCATTGGCGGAGCAGTTCGGCCCACGGGCGCGGATCGGTGATCTCGTCCGCCGCGGCGCCGGCCCACTGGTCCGAGCTGATGTTGCGGATGCAATTGCCGCTGGTCTGGATCGCATGCATCTCGACCGACGCGAGATCCTCGAGGATCGCGGGCGCGTCCTCCAGCTTGATCCAGTTATACTGGATGTTCTGGCGCGTGGTGAAATGGCCGTAATCGCGGTCGTACTTGCGCGCGATATGCGCGAGCATCCGCATCTGGCGGCTGTCGAGCGTGCCATAAGGCACCGCGACGCGCAGCATATAGGCGTGGAGCTGGAGATAGAGGCCGTTCATCAGCCGCAGCGGCTTGAACTGGTCCTCGGTGATTTCGCCGGCGAGGCGGCGCTTCACCTGATCCGAAAATTCGGCAACGCGGGCGGCGACCATCGCATGGTCATATTCGTCATATTTATACATGTCAGATCACCCAGTCGCCGGCCGCGGGATCGGCGGGTTTCAGTGTCAGGTCGGGACGCACGGTCGGGCCCAGCGCGCGAATGCGGTCCTTGATATGCGCAGGGCGCGGGCCCTCGGCGGTTTGCTCGCCCGCGATGATATAGGGCGCGTTGACGCGGCGCGCAGCTTCCTCGACCGCGAGGATCGCGTCGCCCTGCTCGCCGACGTCGACGGCGTCCTCGATGTGCAGCGACCAGTCGGCGCCGGTCCACCAGGTGACGAAGCCCGTTTTGAGGTCGTTGCCCGTGAGCAATTTCATGTGAAGTCCCTTATATTCTTCATGTTTTGCGCAACGCCGGGCGCGCCGAGGCAGTCGAGCGCGTCGGCGCGCGCCGCGACCTTGCCGACGATGATCAGCGCCGGGCTCGCGACCTTCTCGCGCGCGACGAGATCGCCGAGATCGGTGAGCAGGGTGCGCAGCACGCGTGCGTCGGCGGTGGTGCCGCGCTCGACCACGGCGACCGGCAGGCCCGGCGACACGCCGTCAGCGATCAGCTTGTCGGCGATCGCGCTGGCGGTCGCGAGGCCCATGTAAATCACCAGCGTGCGGCCATGACCTGCAAGCCCCGACCAGTTCTGGTCGGTCAGGTCCTTGCACTGTCCCGCGACGAAGCTCACCGCGCTCGCATCCTCGCGGTGGGTGAGGGGGAGGCCCGCCTGCGCGGCGCAGCCCGCGGCGGCGGTTATGCCGGGGACGACTTCACACGCGATCCCCGCTTCGCGCGCCGCGTCGAGTTCTTCGCCGCCGCGCCCGAAAATGAAGGGATCGCCGCCCTTCAGCCGGACGACCTGCTTGCCCGCCAGCGTCTCGCGCACGAGCAGTTCGTTGATCAGCTCCTGCTTCATCGTGTGGCGGCTGCGCTGCTTGGCGACCGAGATGCGCTCCACCTGCGACGGGATCAGGGCGAGCACGCCGACGCCGACCAGCCCGTCGTGGACGACGAGGTCGGCACTTTCCAGCAGGCGCGCGGCGCGCAAGGTCAGCAGGTCGGGAGCGCCCGGACCTGCGCCGACGAGCCACAATTTGCCCGGAGAAGGGAGACTCTTTTCCATGGTCAGCAACATGGTTTGCGCGCCCCGAAAGGGCAAAGCAGGCTTTATTGACGGGGGTGAAGGTAAAATTGCGGGCGGGGCAGGAACGGATAGACCGCCCTATAAATCCCGTTCGTGTCGAGCGAAGTCGAGACACGCTTGGGAAGCGCCTGCCGTCGGGGTGTCTCGACTTCGCTCGACACGAACGGAACTAACGGCTGCCTGCGAAATCACCCAAATCCCCGTTTTACCGCTTCTCGCGCACCAGCGGCAGCGGTTCGCTGTCCTTGTCGATGTCGCGCAGCCCCACGCCGATCGATCCGCGCGTCGCCTCGCATTCGCTGCTTGCGACCGGATAGGCGCAATAATCGGCGGCGTAGAAGGCGCTCGGCCGGTGGTTGCCCGACAGGCCGATGCCGCCGAAGGGCGCCGCCGACGACGCGCCGTTGGTCGGTCGGTTCCAGTTGATCACCCCCGCGCGCGCATTGGCCCAGAACTGGTCGTAGAGCTGTGGGCTACCGCCGATCAGCGCCGCCGACAGGCCGAAGCTGGTATTGTTCGCCTCGGCAATCGCCCCTTCGAAACTGTCGACGCGCACGACCTGGAGCAGCGGCCCGAACAATTCGATGTCGGGGCGCTCGGCCATGTCGGTGACGTCGATGATGCCCGGCGTCAGGAACGGTCGGTCGCGTACCGGGCGCGTCATGTGGCGCACGACATGCCCGCCGTTCGACATCAGGATCAGGAAGCTTTCGGTCAGCCCGTCGGCCGCCTCGTTATCGATCACCGGCCCCATATAGGGCGCCGGATTGGCGAAGGGTTCGTCGACGATCAGGCGGTTCGCGAGCCGGCGCACCTCGTCGACCAGCCGGTCGGCCATGCTCTCGCGCACGATCAGCCGCCGCGCGTTGGTGCAGCGCTGCCCGGCGCTGAGGAAGGCCGACTGCACGACCAGGATCGCCGCGGTATGCAGGTCGGGGGTGTCCCATACGACCACCGGGTTGTTACCCCCCATTTCGAGCGCGAGGATCTTGTCGGGGCGGTTCGCGAACTGGCGGTTGAGCGCCAGCCCCGTGCGCGCAGAGCCGGTGAAGAGCAGCCCGTCGATCCCCGGATGCCCCGCGAGCGCCTTGCCCTCGTCGGGGCCGCCGATCACCAGCCGCAGCACTTCCTTGGGCACGCCGGCGGCGTGGAAGAGGTCGACGAGCATCGCGCCCGTCGCGGGGGTCTTCTCCGACGGCTTGAACACCACCGAATTGCCCGCGATCAGCGCGGGGACGATATGACCGTTAGGCAGGTGCGCGGGGAAATTATACGGCCCCAGCACCGCGAGCAGCCCGTGCGGCTTGTGCCGGACCGCGTTGCGCAGCCCCATCGCGCCCTCGATGCGGCGGTTCGAGGTGCGCTCCGAATAGGCGTTGATCGAGATATCGACCTTGTTCGCGACCGATTCCACCTCGGTGCGCGCTTCCCAGAGCGGCTTGCCGGTCTCGCGCGAGATCAGCGTCGCCAGCGTGTCGGCCTCGGCCCTCACGCGGTCGGCGAAGCGGCGCATCGTCTCGGTACGGAAGGTGAGGGGCTTTGCCGCCCATTCGGGCCAGGCGCGACGGCCGACCTCGACTTCGTGATCGACATTGCTGATCGCGCGGCGCCAGACTTCGGTGCCCGTGGCGGGATCGTGCGAAACCAGTTCGGCGGTCATGACGTCGCCCCGGCGCGGGCGATGATGGGGGACAGTCGCAGCATCGCCCCTGCTCTTATCGGCGAAAGGTTAACCGGGCAAGCCGAGGCCCCAAGCATCGCTTGCGCGCGCGCGCCGGGTTGGCGATAGATGCGGCGAATCCCGTGGGCAGCAGGCACGCAGCGGGGCAAGGGGAACCGCCATTTCGGCACGGCAGGATCATCGCGAACGCTGGTGGGACCATTATTGGTGGTCGCCCGACGGCGTGCGCCTGCACGCGCGCGTCTACGACCCGCAGGGGCCGGTCGAGGCGGCGCTGCCGATCCTCTGCCTGCCCGGCCTCGCGCGCAACGCCCGCGATTTCGAGGCGCTCGCGCCGCATCTCGCCGATCGCCGCCGCGTCATCGTCGTCGAATTCCGCGGCCGCGGCGAAAGCGCCTACGCCAAGGATCCGATGACCTATGTCCCGCTCTCCTATGTGCAGGACGTCGTCGCCTTGCTCGACGACCGCGGTATCCAGCGCTTCGCGACGATCGGCACCTCGCTCGGCGGGCTCGTCTCGATGATCCTCGCCGCGACCTTGCCGGGCCGGCTCGTCGGCGCGGTGCTCAACGATGTGGGTCCGGAGCTAGAGGAGGCGGGGCTCGCGCGTATCCGCGACTATATCGGCACCGGCGGCAGCCAGCCGACCTGGATCCACGCCGCGCGCGCGGTCGCCGAGCTCAACGCCGCGGTCTATCCCGATTACGGCCTCCACGACTGGCTGCGCCTGACCAAGCGCACGCACAAGCTGACCCCCGAGGGACGCATCGTCGCCGATTACGACAAGCAGATCGCGGCTCCGCTGCGCGTCCCGCACGGCGGCGAGGCGGCGGCCGATCTGTGGCCCGCCTATCGCGCCCTCGGCGCCATCCCGCTGCTGATCCTGCGCGGGGCGCTGTCGGACATCCTCGCGCCCCCGGCCGCCGACAGGATGCTGAGAGAACTGCCCGCCGCGCGGCTCGTCGAGATTCCGGGCGTCGGCCATGCGCCGACGATGGACGAGCCCGAGGCGCGCGCCGCGATCGACGCCTGGGCAGCGGAGCTGCCCGCGGCGTGAGCGACGAGGCGCGTCCGGTCCGCATCCTGCACCTCCATTCGAGCTTCTCGCTCGGCGGCAAGGAAGCGCGCGCGACGCGGCTGATGAATTTGATGGGCGACCGCGCCGAGCACAGGATCCTCTCCGCGGTCCCGGGCGCGCTCGGCGCGCGCGATGCGATAGATCCGGGCATCAAAGTCGAATTCCCCGGCGAGGCCGCGCCCGCGCTGCACGGCAAGCCGGGGCCGATCCGCTATGGCGCGCTCGCCCGCTATATGGCGGGTTTCGACCTGATCCTCAGCTACAATTGGGGTTCGATGGACGGGGTGATGGCGCACCGCCTGTTCGCGCGGCGCCGCGGCCTGCCGCCGCTGATCCATCATGAGGACGGCTTCAACGAGGACGAGAGCGTCCGGCGCAACTGGAAGCGCAACGCCTTCCGCCGCCTCGCGCTGCCGACCGCCGAAGCGCTGGTCGTCCCCTCGACGCTGCTCCGGCGCATCGCTGCCGACGAATGGGGCGCCGGGGACCGCACCGAACTGATCCGCAACGGCATCGACGTCGCGGCTTATGCGGCCGGGCCCAGCGCGCCCATTCCCGGCTTCGAGCGGCAACCCGGCGAGGTCGTGATCGGCACCGTCGCGGGGCTGCGCAAGGTCAAGGACCTGCCGCGCCTCGTCCGCGCGGCCGCGTCGCTGCCCGCCAATGTCCGCCTCGTCATCGTCGGCGAGGGGCCCGAACGCGGCGCGATCCGCGCCGAGGCCGCGGCATGCGGCATGGCCGAGCGGCTCGTGATGCCGGGCTTCATGGCTGAACCCGCGCGCTGGATCGGCCATTTCGACCTGCTCGCACTCTCGTCGAAAAGCGAGCAGGCGCCGATCGCGGTGATCGAAGCAATGGCGGCGGGGCTGCCCGTTGCCAGCCCTGATGTCGGCGACGTCGCCGCGATGGTCTCGACCGAGAATGCGCCCTATGTCGCCGCTGACGAAGCCGCGTTCCGCGCCGCGCTCGCCGACCTCGCCGCCGATGCCGCGCTCCGCCGCGCGGTGGGCGAGGCGAACCGCGATGTTGCCGCCGCGCGCTTCGACGAATCAACCATGGTCGCGGCCTATGAAAGCCTCTATGGTCGCGCCTTGCGAGGCCGCAGCCTTTTCTCCGGGGAATAGCGCGCGTCCATTGACTTTCATCGCCGGCTTCCGCTTACGGAAGCGGCATACGGGGGCCTGAGCGCGCAACGCAGCCGGGCGAGAGAAAGAGGTTCCAAGTGTTCAAAGGTTTGAAGCCCATCGTCTACGGCGGCCGCGAAGTATGGCCGCTGGTCGAGGGGGGCAAGGGCGTGTCGGCGACCAACCATATGTCGAGCGGCGCCTGGGCCGCCGCGGGCGGGATCGGCACCGTATCGGCGGTCAACGCCGACAGCTACGACGCCGAGGGCAAGATCATCCCGCAAATCTACCGCGCGCTGACGCGCCGGGAACGCCATGAGGAGTTGATCCAGTATGCGATCGACGGCGCGGTCGAACAGGTCAGGCGCGCCTATGACATCGCCAGCGGCAAGGGCGCGATCAACATCAACGTCCTGTGGGAAATGGGCGGTGCGCAGCAGGTGCTCGAGGGCGTGCTGGAACGCACGAAGGGACTCGTCACCGGCGTCACCTGCGGGGCGGGGATGCCGTATAAATTGAGTGAGATCGCGGCGCGCCACAACGTAAACTATCTGCCGATCATCAGCTCCGCGCGCGCCTTTCGCGCCTTGTGGAAGCGTGCCTATTCGAAGGTCGCCGACCTGATGGGGGCGGTGGTCTATGAGGATCCCTGGCTTGCCGGCGGCCACAACGGCCTGTCGAACGCCGAAGACCCGCTGGTGCCCGAAGATCCCTATCCGCGCGTCAAGGCGCTGCGCGACGTAATGCGCGCCGAGGGGATTCCGGACGATGTGCCGATCGTGATGGCCGGCGGCGTCTGGTACCTGCGCGACTGGGAACATTGGATCGACAACCCCGAACTCGGCCAGGTGGCCTTCCAATATGGCACCCGCCCGCTGCTCACCGAGGAAAGCCCGATCCCGCAGGCGTGGAAGGACCGCCTCCGCACGCTCGACGACGGCGACGTGCTGCTCCACCGCTTCTCGCCCACGGGCTTTTATTCCAGCGCGGTGCGCAACCCGTTCCTCCGCGACCTCGAGGCGCGCTCGGAGCGCCAGATTCCCTACTCGAAGCAGCTGGCCGGCGATCATATCGTCCAGCTCGACGTCGGGGTGAAGGGTAAGAATTTCTGGGTCACACCGCACGATCGGGCAAGGGCACGCGACTGGGCGGCCGAGGGCTATACCGAAGCGCTCAAGACGCCCGACAACACCGTGGTTTTCGTCACCCCCGACGACAAGGCGGTGATCCGCAAGGACCAGGCCGACTGCATGGGCTGCCTGTCGCACTGCGGCTTTTCGGCGTGGAAGGACCATGACGATTATTCGACCGGCTACCTCGCCGACCCGCGCAGCTTCTGCATCCAGAAAACGCTGCAGGACATCGCGCACGGCGGCGACGTCGAGCAGAATCTGATGTTCGCGGGCCACGCCGCGTTCAACTTCAAGACCGATCCCTTTTATTCGAACAACTTCACCCCCACGGTAAAGCAGCTTGTCGACCGGATCTTGACGGGGGACTAAACCACCTCGTCATTGCGAGCGAAGCGAAGCAATCCAGAGCGGTGTCTCGCCGCGCTATGGGGCTAATCAGGCCCACCCCTCCAGCACCTGATCGGGCGGGCGGTGGCCGTCCGACCACGCGCGGATGTTGGCGATGACCTTTTCGCCCGACGCCTCGCGCCCCTCGATCGTCGCCGAGCCGAGGTGCGGCAGCAGCACGACATTGTCGAGCGCGAGCAGTTCGGGGTCGACCGCGGGTTCGTGCGTATAGACGTCGAGCCCCGCGCCCGCGATGCGCCCGGTCTTGAGCGCCGCGATCAGCGCGCCCTCGTCGACGATCTCGCCGCGCGCGGTGTTGATGAGATAGGCGGTGGGCTTCATCGCGGCGATCCGTGCGGCATTGACCATTTCGTGCGTCTCGCTCGTGTGCGGGCAGTGGATCGTCACCACGTCGGCGATGCGCAGCAGCGTATCGACGCTGGCATGATAGCTCGCGCCCAGTTCCTCCTCGATCGTTTCGGGCAGGCGGCGGCGGTTATGGTAATGTATCGACAGCCCGAACGCCCGCGCGCGCCGCGCGACGGCGAGGCCGATGCGCCCCATGCCGATGATGCCGAGCAACTTGCCGCCGACGCGGTGGCCCAACATCGCGCTCGGCGCCCAGCCCTGCCACTGGCCCGAGCGCATGAGCTTCTCGCCCTCGGCCAGCCGGCGCGGGACCGAGAGGATCAGCGCCATCGTCATGTCGGCGGTGTCCTCGGTGAAGACGCCCGGCGTGTTCGACACCATGATGCCCCTGGCGCGCGCCGCAGCGAGGTCGATATGGTCGACTCCTGCGCCGAAATTGGCGATCAGCTTCAGCCGCTCGCCCGCCGCCGCGATCACCTCGGCGTCGATCTCGTCGGTCACCGTCGGCACGAACACGTCGCAGTCGGCGACCGCGGCCTTGAGTTCATCCTTGCTGAAGGCATGGTCTTGCGCCGACAGCGCGACGTCGAACAATTCGGCCATGCGTGCCTCGACATGCGGCATCAGCTGGCGGGTGACGATGACGCGCGGGCGCCGCGGGCGGGATGAATCGGGCATGGCGCCGGTAGAGCGCGCGCGCGCTTGGGGGTCAAGGGGCGCGTTGCCACGCAAGCTGTGGATGCCACCGCCATTCGCGTTCGTCGCCGGTTGAAAAAGCGCGGCGCTTGCGACAAGGACTAACCATGACCAGCCGACATTTCATCGTGATTTTGCTGAGCCTTGCCGTGGTGGGGCCGGCAGCGGCGCAGTCCGACCCCCAATTGCCCTATTGGGCGTCGATCAGCGTCGATGAGGCGCGGATGCGCAAGGGGCCGTCGCCAGACGTGCCCGTTATCTGGGAATATCGCCGCAAGGACCTGCCGGTGAAGGTCGTCGCGCGGCACGAGACCTGGCGGAAGGTCGAGGACCCCGACGGCACGCAGGGCTGGATGGCGGCGCGGCTTTTGAGCCGCACACGCACCGCGATCGTCACCGGCGACATCCGCCCCTTGCGCGAAGCGGCGAACCGTTCGTCACCCGTCCTCTACCGCGCCGAGCCCGGCGTCGTCGGCAAGATCAGCGACTGCGCGAACGGCTGGTGCATGCTCGACGTCAAGGGCCGTCGCGGCTGGATCGAAACCGACCATATCTGGGGCGACTGAGGGGCCGGTATCGGGCGGTTGCGGCCGCCGAGATCCTCCCTGTCGCGAAGCGATGGGGAGGGGGACCATGCGAAGCATGGTGGAGGGGTGGAGGACTCAAGCCACGGTTTAAGGCGTCGGCCCCTCCACCGCCCTTCGGGCGGTCCCCCTCCCCACGGCTTCGCCGCAGGGAGGATTAACAACGTCCGCTCCCGCCTCGAGCCGGTCTTCTTCCTCTCCAAAAAGAAAGGGCCGCCTTCCCAAAGGAAGGCGGCCCGTTTCCGTGGCGCGTGCCGACCAGCTTACCAGTTGGCGCGGATGCCGGCGTAGAAGTAGCGGCCGAAGGTGTCGAACGGATCGCCACCCGCGGTGCCGAGCAGGCCGAGCGGCGGCTGCTTGTCGAAGGCGTTGTCGACGCCCACGTAGAAGTTGAACTTCTTGTCGACTTCGACGTTGGCCCGGAATCCGTGGTAGAAGACATCCGGATAATAGACGCGGTCGAACGCGTCGAGGTTCGTCGGCGGCAGCGTCACGATCTCGCCCGCGGTGCAAGTGCCGCCGCCGGGGATGGTGCCGGTGGTGGGGCAGGCACCGCGATACGAGTTCTGCGTTTCATAGGTGCCGATCGTCTGCTTGCCAATGTAGCGCACCGTCCAGCTGATATCGAAATCGCCAAAGTCGTAGTTGATGCTGGCATTGGCCGCCCAGCGCGGGTCGCCCAATTCGCTCATCTGACGATTCGGTTCCGCCGGATTCTGCGGGTTGGTGAAGTTGTCGAGACGCAGCAGGTGCGTCGCGATCGCGCGGAACGAAACGCGATGGCCGTTGTCGAACGTCCGGCGATACTGGACGTCGAAGTCGATGCCTTCGGTCTTTTGCGAGGCGAAGTTGATGCCGCCCGAAATCACCGCCGCATTATTGTCGAACAGGCCCGTCGCCGGGTCGCGCAGGACCGTCGAGCAGAACGGATTGTCGATGCCGCCGGCGTTGTCGTAGCAGAGGTTGATGATCTGCTGGGCGCCGAGCGCGGAGATCAGGCTTTCGACCTTGATCTTGTAATAGTCGACCGTGAAGTTGAAGCCGGGCAGGAAGCTCGGTTCGACGACGACGCCGAGCGTCAAGCTCTTGCCGATTTCGTTCTGCAGCGTGGGGTTGCCGCCCGACAGGAAGCTCGTCGACGACGTGCGCGCGGTACAGTTGACGAACGGAGCGCCCACCGCGCCGGTGAACGACGTGCCCGCGCATGCGGCGACGAGCGCGGCGTTGTAGGTGGTCGGCACGCCGGCCGCGGCGCAGTTGGCGACGCGGTTCGGGCCAAGGCCGATGTTCGCGCTGTCGCAAGGATCCGCGATGAAAGCGAAATTCTGCGACTGGGGCGAGAACAGGTCGGACTGGGTCGGGGTACGAACCGATTTCGCATAGGCCGCGCGGAAGCGGATATCCGGGATCGGGGCGTAGAGGCCCTGGACGTTATACGCCCAGACCGTACCGGCCGACGAATTATAGTCCGACACGCGCGCCGAGGCGTTGACCGACAGTTCTTCGGCAAAAGGCATGTTGGCGAGCAGCGGCAGGCTGATTTCGCCGAACGCTTCCTTCACCGTCAGCTTCGGCGGCGCGAAGGGCTGGATCGCATTCAGGAAGGTGCCGCCGCTGGCGGTCAGTTCGTCGAATGCCGAGAAGGCCTTTTCTTCGCGATATTCGGCGCCGAGCGCGAAGCCGATCGGACCACCCGGCAGCTCGAACAGCTGCGACAGGTCGCCGGCGACGCTCGCGAGCGCGACGAACTGCTCGGCCTTTTCCTTGCGGATCGCGGTCGTGTTCACGAAGTCGAGCGCGGCCTGGCTGGGCGCGCCGACGCCGAAGACGTTGATCGGAACGCAGTCCGGGCGCGTCACGGTCACTGCGTTGACGCGGCAGACGATCTGGCCGGCGGCGTTGCGGGTCGCGTCGAGCGCCAGCAGGAAGCCGTCGTCATTGCCCTGAAGGTCGAACAGCTTCAGGTTGTTCAGCGACTGCAGCTTGGTCTCGAGACGGCCGTAGTTCAGCGAAATCTCGTAGTTCCAGTCGTCGTTGAACGTGCCCTCGATCCCGCCGACGATGCGATAGGTGTCGCGATCGTGGATTTCGCCGCGGCCGCCGAAGTCGGTGTTGAAGCGCTGGATCGTGAAGGTGCGGCTGTCGGGCGTCGCGTTACAGACGCCGAAGCCTTGCAGCGTCTGGAACGCCTGGGTGGTCAGGAACGGGTTGTCGCAGCGCAGGTTGCTGCCGCCGCCGAAGAAGCCCGGGACGCTGCCCTGGAAGAAGCTCGGCTGGCCTTCCTGAAGCGCATCGACATGGACATATTTGGCTTCGACGAAGGGACGGAAGGCGTCGCTGATGTCATAATGCGCGAGCAGGTTGACCGCATAGCGCTTGAGGCCCGCGGCAAGCTGGCCGGTGTTGCGCAGCGTCGAACCGAAACCGCCCTGCTGGTTGCCCGAACCGACCGGCGAGAAGGCCTGGTCCGGCGTGTCGATGAACAGGTCGCCGTTCGGACCGAAACGCAGATAGCGGCGGCGCGTGTTCGACGCGGCGTCGAGCGCGCCGATCGTGCCGCCATCGCTGATCGCGGCGTTCTTGATGCCGCACAGGAAGGTGCTGTCGGGAATGCCGTCGCTGTTGCTGGGGCCGGTTTCACCGCCGGCGGCGCCGCCGAGGTCGGTCAGCTGATACTGGCAACGGCCCGAATAGGCGCCGGTCAGCTTGTCGCGGTCGCTGAAGTACAGCGGGTTGGCTTCGGCATATTCGGCCGAGATCGCGACGTTGCCGCGGCCGTCGGCGAAATTCTTGCCCCAGGTGCCGCTGACGAACAGGTTGCCGCGATCGCCGCGCGACGAGACACCGCCCTGCGCGCGCAGGTTGA
The DNA here is from genome assembly GCA_005503165.1 of Sphingomonadaceae bacterium 3R27E2-A. Taxonomy (GTDB): domain Bacteria; phylum Pseudomonadota; class Alphaproteobacteria; order Sphingomonadales; family Sphingomonadaceae; genus Sphingopyxis. The sequence goes on along the minus strand of SCNT01000001.1, from coordinate 224,514 downwards.
TGCCGTCGAAGTTGCGCTTGGTGATGAAGTTGACGACGCCGGCGACGGCGTCCGAGCCGTAGTTCTCCGAGTTGCCGCCGGTAACGACGTCGACGCGCTCGAGCAGGTCGACCGGGATGGTGTTGACGTCAACCAGATAGTCGCCCGGCAGCGCGGTAACGTGGCGCTTGCCGTTGACCAGCACCAGCGTGCGCTCGATGCCCAGGCCGCGAAGGTCGAGGATGTTCAGGCCGGCGGTGCCGATGAAGCGGGTCGAATTGCCCTGGCTGAAGGTCGAGCGCAGCGACGGAAGGTCATTGAGCGCGTCGCCGAGCGAGACGTCGCCCGTGTCGGTCAGCTCATCGACGGTGACCGAGGTCAGCGGGACCGACGATTCGAGCGTCGGGCGCGCGATGCGCGAGCCGGTGACGACGATGGCGCGGTCGGTATTCTCGTCCGAATCGCAGACGCCATTTTCATTGGCGTCGACGCAATCCGCGGCGTCCTGTGCGAAAACGGGCTGGCTTGCGGACATAGCTACTGCAAAGGCAGCAGCACCCAGAAGCAGGTGCGACTTAGTCATTAAGGTAACTCCCCGGTTGCCCGTTCAAAAATGGAGATGAACGGATTGCATCCAAGAAAGACCGAAAACGAAAGTGGCACAAGCCCCCTGTGGCAATTTTCTGACGGTCGTGCGCCATGCGGATGACATTGTGTCATTTTCGCAACAGTTGCCGGAAGCGCGCGGAAATCGGGGAAGATAACAAGGTTGTGGGCGAGCGAAACGAAGGGCGCGCTACGCGGTTCGCAAGGCAGCACAAATGTCAAAATGAATGTTTCGGTTGTAACTATATTGCTTTGCCCGACCCGTCGCGGCTTCGTGTGCGGACAACAGGCCCGTCGCCGCCATGGCGGCCGCCCCGGTCGCGGGGGCGGACGCCCGCGCGAATCGCCGCTGCGCCCGCCTTCATGTTGCGACGCATCATAGATTGATGCTATTGAGGCTTTTCAACGTTCAAGCCCGGCACGGCGGGGTCGCCTTTGTCGCGGGTCAGGGAGCAGCAGCACATGGCGAAGTCCAGGGCGCCGGCCGACGGCGACACGGTTACGATCAAGAAATATGCGAACCGGCGCCTCTATGACACCGAGCGCAGCTGTTACATCACGCTCGACGATCTGGGCGCCATGGTCCGCGACGGCCGCGATTTCCGCGTCGTCGATGCCAAGAGCGGCGAAGACATCACGCATAATGTGCTGACGCAAATCATCATGGACGAGGAAACGCGGGGCGAAACGCTACTGCCGGTCAATTTCCTGCGCCAGCTGATCGGCCTGTACGGCGACAAGATGCAGTCGATGGTGCCGCAATATCTCGAAGCCTCGCTGGCGACCTTCCGCAAGAACCAGCAGGACGTGCGCGCGGCGCTCGAAGGCGCGCTCGGCTCGAACCCGCTCGCCGAGCTCACCCGCCGCAACCTCGAGATGTTCCAGCAGGCGACCAGTGCCTTCATCCCGGGGACTGCGAACGTGAAAGCCAAGGATGCCGAGATCGCGGCGCTCAAGGCCGAAATCGCCGACCTCAAGGCCGCGCTCGCCGACAAGAAATAATCGGGGCCGCTCTCCCGCCCCCCAGTTTAGAAATCAGGACAGATGATCAAGCATGCGCTCAGCGTAACCCGTCAGGCCGACTTCGCGGCCTGGTATCAGGACGTCATCGCCGAGGCCGACCTCGCCGAGGAATCGGGGGTGCGCGGTTGCATGGTGATCAGGCCGTGGGGTTATGGCATCTGGGAGCGCATCCAGAAGGTCATGGACGCCGCGATCAAGGACGCCGGGGTCCAGAACGCCTATTTTCCCCTCTTCATCCCCTTGAGCTTCTTCGAGAAGGAAGCCGACCATGTCGATGGTTTCGCCAAGGAAATGGCGGTCGTCACGCATCACCGGCTGATCGGGGACGGCAAGGGCAAGCTCGTCCCCGATCCCGAGGCGAAGCTCGAGGAGCCGCTGATCGTCCGCCCGACGTCGGAGACGGTGATCGGCAATGCGATGAGCCGCTGGGTGCAGAGCTGGCGCGACCTGCCGCTCAAGGTCAACCAATGGGCGAACGTCGTGCGCTGGGAAATGCGCACGCGGATGTTCCTGCGCACCAGCGAATTCCTGTGGCAGGAAGGCCATACCGCGCACGCCGACAAGGATGACGCGATGGCCGAGACGCTGCGCGCGCTCGAGATGTACCGCGCCTTCGCCGAGGATGTCCTCGCGATGCCCGTGATCGCGGGCGAAAAGCCCGAAAATGAGCGCTTCCCCGGCGCCGTCGCGACCTATTCGATCGAAGCGATGATGCAGGACGGCAAGGCGCTGCAGGCGGGTACCTCGCACTATCTGGGCACCGGTTTCGCCGAGGCCGCGAACATCCGCTACCAGGACAAGGACGGCGGCCACAGCCTCTGTCATACGACCAGCTGGGGCACCTCGACGCGGATGATCGGCGGGGTGATCATGACGCACGGCGACGACGACGGCCTGCGCTGTCCGCCGCGCATCGCGCCGCACCAGATCGTGATCGTGCCGATGCTGCGCGACAATGACGAGGACGCCGCGATCCTCGCCTATTGCCGCGATCTCGAAGCAAGCCTCAAAGCGCTCGACGCCTTCCGCGAGCCCGTGCGCGTGCTGCTCGACACGGGCGGCGCCAAGGCGCAGACCAAGCGGTGGGGCTGGGTCAAGAAGGGCGCGCCGGTGATCGTCGAGGTCGGCCCGCGCGACGTCGCGGGCGGCAATGTCGCGGTGATCCGCCGCGACCGGCTTTATCAGGATAGCGGCAAGCTCGACACGGCGTTCGTGTCCAAGGGCGATTTCGTCGCGAGCGCGGTGGCGACGCTCGAGGAGATTCAGGCGAATCTCTACGCCGAAGCCAAGGCTCGACTGGACGATAACATCGCCCGCGATGTCACCGATCTAAAGGCATATTTTGCCGGCGACGACAAATTCGTCGGCTGGGCAGAGGTGCAATGGTCGCGCCCGAGCGGTGCCGCGCTCGACAAGATCGTCGAGCAATTGAAGGCGCTCAAGCTGACGATGCGCAACACCCCGCTCGATGCGGCCCCCGCCGAAGGCGCCTGCCTCTTCACCGGTGAGCCCGCAGTCGAACGCGTGTTGGTGGGCCGGACCTACTGAGGGCTGCGCGCATGAGCTGGGACATCATCGTTCAGGACTTCCCCGACGTCACCAGCGTCAGCGAAATTCCGGATGATTTCCAGCCTGCCGCTATTGGCACCAGATCGGCGTTAATTGCCAGGATCAAGGCGGCCATCCCGTCGGCTGACTTTTCGGACCCGAGCTGGGGCCTAATCGTTGCGGAGACGGGCTCAGTCGAGGTCAATATCGGCGATGATGAGCAATGCGACAGCCTCATGTTGCACGTCCGCGGTGGGGAAGGGGCTTTCCCGTTGGTCGTTGCGCTGCTTGAAGCGGTCGGGCTGCGCGCTATCGATTGCCAGACGGGCGAATTTTTCGATCCGTCGGCAAGCCAAGCGAGCTTTGCTACATGGCGCGACTATCGTGACCAGGTTGTGGCAGGCTATGAGCCCAAACCGGCATCATCATTGTGGGGGCGCTTTCTTGGCCTGTTCCGTTAACATCTGATGGCGACGCCGCCGAAATCTAGGAAGCCGCAGCCCGGTCTGCCCTCGCGCGACCAGATCATGCGCTTCATCGCCGACAGCCCGGGGGCGGTCGGCAAGCGCGAGATCGCCAAGCATTTTGGCCTCCACGGCGCCGACAAGGTCGCGCTGAAGGCGCTGCTCAAGGACATGACCGACGAGGGGCTCGTCGACATGGCGCCGGGGCGGGCGTTCCACAAACATGGCGGGCTGCCGCGCGTCACCGTGCTGCGCGTCGTCGCGATCGAGGGCAGCAATCTCTGGGCGGTGCCCGACCGCTGGGAAGCCTCGACGCCGCCGCCGCGGGTGCGCGTGATGGAGCAGGGCCGGAAAGGCGCGCTCGGCGTCGGCGACCGCGTGCTGGCGCGCACCGAGGAGCGCGGCGGCGGCCATGTCGCGCATCCGATGAAGCGATTGCAGGCGAGCGCCGAGCTGATCGTCGGCGTGCTCGTCCACGACGTCGGCCCGGGCGGCAAGGCGATGACCTGGCTGCGCCCCGCCGACAAGCGCGCGCGCTTCGACTTTGCGGTCGCCGATATGGGCGATGCGGGCATAGGCGACCTCGTGCGCGCCGAACTGACCGGGCGCGGGCCGGCGACCAAGGCGAAGGTGATCGAACGCATCGGCGACCCCTTTGCGCCCAAGGCGCTGAGCATGATCGCGATCGCGCGCCACGAAATCCCGCATGTGTTCAGCGGCGAGACGATCGCCGAGGCCGAGCGCGCGGCGAAACTGCCGCTGACGCCCGAGGGGCGCGAGGACCTGCGCGACCTGCCGATCGTCGCGATCGACCCGATCGACGCGCGCGACCATGACGACGCCGTCTGGGCGATCCCCGACGAGGACCCGGGCAACAAAGGCGGCTATAAGGCGATCGTCGCGATCGCGGACGTCAGTTACTATGTCCGCCCCGACGGCGAACTCGACCGCGAAGCGCGGCGACGCGGCAACAGCGTCTATTTTCCCGACCGCGTCGTGCCGATGCTGCCCGAGACCCTCTCGGCAGGCGTCTGCTCGCTGAAGGCCGGCGAGGATCGCGCCGCGATGGCGTGCCATCTCGTCGTCGACAAGCAGGGCAAGGTGACGTCATGGCGCTTCACGCGCGCGCTGGTGCGGCTGCGCGCGAACATCGCCTATGAACGGGCGCAGGCGGCCTATGATGCGGGTGAGGCGCGGGGCGAGTGGGACGCCGATGTGCTGCCCGCGCTCCAGAATCTCTGGGCCTGCTGGGCGCTCCTTGCCAGGGCGCGTGCTGCGCGGTCCCCGCTCGACCTCGACCTGCCCGAGCGCCAGGTGATCCTCGACGACGAGGGCGGCATCGCCGAAATCCGCGTCCGCGACCGGCTCGACTCGATGCGGCTGATCGAGGATTATATGATCGCGGCCAATGTCGCGGCGGCGAAAGCGCTCGAGGCGAAGAAGTCGCCCGTGATGTACCGCATCCACGAACCGCCGAGCCGCGAGAAGCTCGTCAGCCTCAAGGAATATCTCGAGACTTTCGACCAGAGCTTCGCGCTGGGGCAGGTGATCACCCCCGCGGTGTTCAACCGCCTGATCGACGGCTTTTCGGAGGACGACCGGCTGCCCGAGATCATGCAGGCGATCCTGCGCAGCCAGACGCAGGCCTATTATGGCCCCGCCAATTCGGGGCATTTCGGGCTGGCGCTGGGCAGCTACGCGCATTTCACTTCGCCGATCCGCCGTTACGCCGACCTCATCGTCCACCGTGCACTCGTCGACAGCTACCGGCTCGAAGTACCTGGAAAGGCGAAGAATCTTCCGCAGCGTACCGGGCTGGGCGAGGCCGACGCCAAGGGGCTGTCGCGCATCGGCGAGGCGATCAGCGCGCTCGAGCGGCGCGCGATGGAGGCCGAGCGCGAGACGATCGACCGCTATGTCGCGGCCTATCTGGCAAGCAAGGCGGGCGAGATCGTCGCAGCGCGGATCACCGGGGTGCAGCCCTTCGGCTTTTTTGCGACGGTCGACGGATTGGGCGGCGACGGGCTGGTGCCGGTGTCGAGCCTCGGCAGCGAGCGCTTCTTCTACGACGAGGCCGCGCGGACGCTCGACAGCGAACATGGCCGCGTCAGCTACACCGTCGGCCAGCGGCTCGACCTGCGGCTGATGGAAGCGAACCCGGTGAGCGGCGCGCTGAGGTTCGAGCTACCCGACGCGCCCGAGGGCGGCTTCCGCAACCGCCCGGTGCGGCGCGACGGGACGCGCAAGGACAAGGCCGGCAAGCATATGGTCGGCAAGCGCGGTCGGCCGGCGAATATCAACCACAAGGGGCGGAAGCGGTAAAAGCATCAAGCCCTCCCCTTCAGGGGAGGGCAGCGAGACTTGGCAGCTTGCTGCCTAGTCGCAGCGGGTGGGGGCCAGAAACCTCGCGCTATCCCGCAGACCCCCACCCCAACCCCTCCCCTGAAGGGGAGGGGCTTGCCTCATTTCGCCGCCAACTTCTGCAACAGGGCCGCACTCGCCGCATCGGCCGGGAAAAACGCCTCGATCGCCAGCTCGGACAGCGTGATGTCGACCGGCGTCCCGAAGATCGTCACCGTCGACACGAAGCTGATCCGCCCCGCGACCGTGTCGAGCAGCAGCGGCACCGCGATGCTGCTCACCACCCCGTGCCCGATCTCGTTCGCCGGCCCAGGATAACCCGCGATCTCCTCGCGCAGCGCCATCAGCCCCGCGTCGGCGCTCGCCTCGATCTGCAGGTCGAGCCGGTGCAGGATATGCGCGCGCCACATCGCATAGTTGACAATCTGCGGCGCCAGCCCGTCGGGGTGGAGTGCGAGGCGCAGGACATTGACGGGCGGCGCCAGCAATTCGGGCGACACCTGTTCGATCAGGATCGCGATCGCGTCATTCGCCGCGATCATGTTCCAGTGCCGGTCGACCGCGAGCGCGGGATAGGGCTCGTGGCCCTTCAGCACATGCTCGACGATCGTCTTCATCCCTGCCATTTCGGGGCTGTCGAGCGCGCGCTCCTGGTAATTGGGCGCGTAGCCCGCGGCGAGCAGCAGCGCATTGCGCGCGCGGTGCGGCACCTCGAGGCGGTCGGCGATCCGCTGCAGCATTGCGGCGCTCGGCTTCGAGCGCCCGGTCTCGATGAAGCTCAGGTGCCGCGTCGAAATCTCGATGTCGAGCGCGAGGTCCATCTGGCTCATCCGACGGCGCGAGCGCCATTCGCGCAATTGGGCGCCCAGGGGTGCGGGTTGCATGCATGTCTCCTTCGCGTCGGGAGCTATACCCCGGCTTTCGGCTTTTCCATTACCTTGCGCGTAATCGACTGGCGGCATTCGGGGCGGCAGATGGAACGGGTAATCCCAACAGGAGAACCCCAATGTCGCTCTTCAACCTCAAGAACACCCTGCTCATCGATGCTGTCACCTGCACCGGCCTGTTCGTCTTTTGCGTCTTTGCGACTGCGACGGTCGCCACTCTACTCGGCCTCCCCTCCGTAGTGGTGACCGTCGCGGGCTGGATCGGGCTGCCGTCGGCGCTGCTGATGCTCTTCGTCGCGAACCAGGCGGCGCCGAGCAAGGGGCTGGCCAATCTGATCGCGGTCGGCAACCTCGGCTGGGTCATCGCCAGCGTTGCGGTGCTTGGTGTCTTTGCAACGCAAATGACCGCGCTCGGCATCGCGGTCGTCGTCGTCCAGGCGATCGGAGTGCTGGTCTTCGCGATCTACGAAGCGAAGGGCGCCGCCGCGCTGCCGCGTCCTGCCGCCGCCTAGCTGAGCGCATCCAAGCGGGCGATATCGATCCCGCCCGGCACCAGCATCACCGGACAGGGCAGCGTGCCCGCGTCCTGTCCGGTGAAGAAGGCGACGAGCGGCCCGGGCGCGCCGCTTGCCGCCGTTGCGAGCACCAGCGCCGCGATCTCGTCATTGGCGCGGATCACCTCGCACACGACCTCGGTCGGCTTGCCCGACTTCACCATCACCTGCGGCACGACGTTGCATTCCTGCGCGACCGTGTCGGCGGCCGCGGCGACCAGCGCCTCGGCATGTTCGCGCGCCTCGGCCTCGATCGTCGCCTGCACGCCGCCGAACGCCACGAAATCCTGCGGCGGAATGATCGCCAGCACCGCGACCCCGCCGCCCGTGCGCGCTGCGCGTCGCGCGGCGAAGCGCAGCGCCAGGCTCGCTTCCGGGCTGTCGTCGATCACGACCAGATAAGTGCGCATGCCCCGACCCCCCGCTTTGATATTCTGCGGAGAGCGCCCCGCTATGCTTTTTGCGAGGGGAGAGTGCGTCACATTCGTATGAAACGCAAGTTTGCCCCGATGGACGTTGACGAACGATGGTCTTATGACGAGGGGGCAATCCGTAGCGGCAGGCCCCGCCTGCAAGACTGACAGGGACACGTCCAACGATGCCGATCGAACTCAAAATGCCCGCCCTTTCGCCGACGATGGAGGAAGGGACGCTCGCCAAATGGCTGGTCAAGGAGGGCGACACGGTGAAATCGGGCGACCTCCTCGCCGAGATCGAGACCGACAAGGCGACGATGGAGTTCGAAGCCATCGACGAAGGCGTGATCGCGTCGATCCTCGTCGCGGAGGGCACCGACGGGGTGAAGGTCGGCACCGTCATCGCGACGATCGCGGGCGAGGGCGAAGACGCCGGCGCGGCGAAAGCCGCGTCTGCAACTGCTGCGCCCGCTCCCGCGGCGAAGGAAGAAGCGCCGAAGGCTGCCGAACCCGCGCCGGCTCCCGCTCCCGCAGCGGCCCCGCCTCCGGCCCCCGCCGCCGCACCTGCGGCACCGGGCGACCGGACCAAGGCCAGCCCGCTCGCCAGGCGCCTTGCCGCCGAGCGCGGCATCGACCTCTCGACCATCAAGGGAACCGGCCCCGGCGGCCGCATCGTCAAGGACGACCTCGATGGCGCCCCTGCCGGTGCAGCCGCACCTGCTGCTGCGGCCGCGCCAGCCGCTTCGGCTCCCGCAGCCGCACCCGCCGCTGCCCCGGCCCCCGCAGCCGCTGGCGCGATCCCCGATTTCGGCATCCCGCACGAGGACGAAAAGCTCAGCGGCATGCGCAAGACGATCGCGCGCCGCCTCAGCCAGTCGATGCAGGAATCGCCGCACATCTACCTCACCGTCGACATCCGCCTCGACGCGCTGCTCAAGCTCCGCGGCGAACTCAACGCCAGCCTCGAAGGCCGCGGGGTCAAGCTGAGCGTCAACGACATGCTGATCAAGGCGCTCGCGGTCGCGCTCGAGCGCGTGCCGTCGTGCAACGTCAGCTTCGGCGGCGACGTGATGCGCTTCTACAAGCGCGCCGACATCTCGGTCGCTGTCAGCATCCCCGGCGGGCTGATCACCCCGATCATCACCGACGCGAGCGGCAAGTCGATGTCGAAAATCTCGACCGAGATGGCCGAACTCGCGACAAAGGCGAAGGAAGGCAAGCTCCAGCCCAGCGAATATCAGGGCGGCACCGCCTCGATTTCGAACATGGGCATGATGGGAATCAAGCAGTTCACCGCGGTGATCAACCCGCCGCAGGGCATGATCATGGCGATCGGCGCGGGCGAGAAGCGGCCTTATGTGGTCGATGACGCGCTTGCGATCGCAACGGTGATGTCGGCCACCGGCAGCTTCGACCACCGCGCGATCGACGGCGCCGATGGCGCGCTGCTCATGAAGACCTTCAAGGAGCTGGTCGAGAGCCCGCTGGGACTGGTGGCATAACATGGCTGACACCAACTACGACCTCATCGTCCTCGGCTCGGGACCCGGCGGCTATGTCGCGGCGATCCGCGCGGCCCAATTGGGTCTGAAAACCGCGATCGTCGAGCGCGAGAATCTGGGCGGCATCTGCCTCAACTGGGGCTGCATCCCGACCAAGGCGCTGCTGCGCTCGGCCGAAATCTATCATTATATGCAGCACGCGGGCGATTACGGCCTGATCGCGCAGCAGATCAGCGCCGATATCGACGCCGTCGTGAAGCGCAGCCGCGGCGTCGCGAAACAGCTGAGTCAGGGCGTCGCCTTCCTGATGAAGAAGCACAAGATCAGCGTCCATATGGGCGAGGGCAAGCTGACCGCACCGGGCAAGCTCGAGGTGAAGGGCGAGAAGGGGACCGAAACCCTCACCGCGAAGGACATCATCGTCGCGACCGGCGCGCGCGCGCGCGACCTGCCCTTCGCGCCCGCCGACGGCAAGCGCATATGGACCTATCGCCACGCGCTCGTCCCGCCCGAAATGCCGAAAAAGCTTCTCGTCATCGGATCGGGCGCAATCGGGATAGAATTTGCGAGCTTTTACAGCGACATGGGCTGCGACGTTACCGTCGTCGAAATGCTCGACCGGCTCGTCCCGGTCGAAGATGCCGACGTGTCGGCCTTCCTCGAGAAGCAGCTCAAGAAGCAGGGCATGACGATCTTTACCGGCGCCGGCGTCGAGGAATTGAAGGCGACCGCGACCGGCGTCACCGCGAAGATCAAGACCAAGGACGGCAAGACCGAAAGCGCCGAGTTCAGCCACGCGATCGTCGCGATCGGCATCGTCCCCAACACCGAGAATATCGGCCTCGAGCCGCTCGGCGTGAAGACCACCAGGGGCCATATCGACACCGACGCGATGTGCCGCACCAACGTCCCCGGCATCTGGGCGATCGGCGACGTCACCGCGCCGCCGTGGCTCGCGCACAAGGCGATGCACGAATCGGTGATCGCGGTCGAGGCGATCGCGGGCAACCACCCGCACGCGATGGACGTGCGCAACATCCCCGGCTGCACCTATTGCCGCCCGCAGATTGCCAGCGTCGGGCTGACCGAGGCGAAGGCGAAGGAACTCGGTTATGAGGTCAAGGCCGGCACCTTCCCCTTCATCGGCAACGGCAAGGCGATTGCGCTCGGCGAGGCCGAGGGTTTCACCAAGACCGTGTTCGACGCCAAGACCGGCGAGCTGCTCGGCGCGCACATGATCGGCGCCGAGGTCACCGAGCTGATCCAGGGCTATACGATCGGCAAGACTGCCGAGCTGGTCGAGGATGATTTCATCGGCACCGTCTTCCCGCATCCGACGCTCAGCGAGACGATGCACGAAGGTGTGCTCGCGGCATTCGGGCGGCCTTTGCACATCTGACATTCCGATCCTCCCTGTCGCGCAGCGATGGGGAGGGGGACCGCTCGCCGCAGGCGAGTGGTGGAGGGGCCCCTCCGTCGGCCCCTGCGGGGCCGCCACCTCCCCATGGCTTCGCGACAGGGAGGATCAATTTGAATTTCGCGAGCCGCCCCAACCGCTTCCTCATCGCCGCCGCCGTGCTGCTCGTGGCCGTCGTCCTGCTCGGCTTCGCGGTCGTCGCGGGCCGGACGCAGGCGATCGATCTGCGCATCTCGACCGACCTCGTCCTCCAGGTCGGCACGAGCGATCCCGTCTGGATCGCCTTCATGCAGGGCGTCAGCTGGATCGGCGGCGGCATCCCGCGCTGGATCGTCGTCATCGCGCTCGCGGCGCTCGTCTGGCGCTGGTGCGGGCCGCGCTGCGCCGTGGCGCTCGCGGGCGTCTCGCTGCTGGCGAACCTGGCGTCGAGCCTGCTCAAGCTCGGTTTCGGCGTGTCGCGCCCCGCCCTGATCGAGCATCTCGACCACCAGACGAGCTTTTCCTACCCCAGCGGCCATGCGACCAGCGCCGCGGTGGTCTATCTGACGCTCGCCTGGCTCGCGCCGCCGCGCTGGCGCCGCGCGGCGTGGAGCCTCGCGGGGGGGATGATCCTGCTCACCGGCATGTCGCGCATGATGCTCGGCGTTCATTGGCCGAGCGACGTCATCGGCGGCACGATGCTCGGCGCGGCCTTCGCCTTGCTCGGCGCGCTCTATGCGCGCCGCGGCCGGACAGCGGCATAAGAAAATCCTAACCGCCGGCGGCTAGGGCCTTATCCGTCCCAAGGGAGAGAATTTCGCATGCGCGCTTTCATCGGCTGGTTCCTCGCGCTGATCCCCGTCGGCTATATCGGCGTCATGCTGTGGCATTTCGCCGGGGTCGGCGGCGGATCGATGGAAGGGATCGTCGGCATCGGGCTCGGCCCGACGGTGCTCGGGCTCGCGATCGTCGGGCTGCTCTTCCTCATCGGCCCGCTGCTAAAGATGATCCGAATCGCCTCGGGCAGCAACCGCGTGCCGGGCGCCGGGCTCGATATCGGCGACGACGAGCCGAACGAGGGTTTCGACGCCGACGCCGCTTTCGCCAGCTATATGAGCCGCCGCGAAAGCGCTCCGCCCGCCGATATCAACCGCGATCGCCCGGCGCCGCGCCCCGGCGGTTTCGGTCGCAAGGGCGTCTGACCCCTCGACAGGCGCGCCGCGGCGGCTAGGGTCGCCACATGGCGCAAGGCACCCACGATTTCGTCCCCGACCCGCGCAACGACGCGATCCTCATCAACGTCAACGGCACACTGATGCCGCGCGCCGAGGCGATGGTGTCGGTGTTCGACAGCGGCTTCATGCTCGGCGATGGGGTGTGGGAGGGCATTCGCGTCCACAAGGGCCGCATGGCCTTCCTGGGTCAGCATCTCGACCGGCTTTTCGAAGGTGCGAAGGCGATCGCGATGGATATCGGGATCAGCCGCGAGGCGCTGATCCAGCGGCTCACCGATACGATCGCCGCGAACCGGATGACGGGCTGCCACATCCGCCTGATGGTCACCCGCGGCATCCGCTCAACGCCTTACCAGGACCCGCGCGTCGTGATTTCCCCCGCGACGATCGTGATCATCGCCGAGCACAAGGATCCGCTGCCCGCGACGGTCGAGCAGGGCCTGTCGCTGTTCACCGTCCACGTCCGCCGCGGCGACCCCGCGGTGCAGGACCCCAAGCTCAACAGCCACAGCAAGCTCAACTGCATCACCGCCTGCATCCAGGCGGCGCAGGCGGGCGCCGACGAGGCGCTGATGCTCGACCCGCACGGCTTCGTCGCGACCTGCAACTCGACCCATTTTTTCATCGTGCGCAAGGGCGAGGTATGGACGTCGAGCGGCGATTATTGCCTCGGCGGCATCACTCGCGCCAACGTCATCCGCCTCTGCCGAGAGAATGGCATTCCGGTGTTCGAGAAGAATTTTTCGCTCACCGACGTCTATGGCGCCGACGAGGCGTTCGTGACCGGCACCTTTGCGGGCGTGGTGCCCGCGCATACGATCGACGGGCGCAATCTGACCGAGGGCAGGGGGCCGATGGTCGAGCACCTGCAGGGGCTCTACAAGGCGCTGATCGAGCGCGATATTTCGGCAGCGCCGAATGAGTAAGCCATCATCCAATTGCCGTTCGTGTCGAGCGAAGTCGAGACACGTCGCGCGCCGACGTGTCTCGCCTTCGCTCGACACGAACGGAGGAAGGGCGAGGCCGCAATGACGATACGCATCGCCATGTGGTCTGGCCCGCGCAACCTCTCCACCGCGATGATGCGCAGTTTCGGCGCCCGCGCCGACACCCATGTCAGCGACGAGCCCTTCTACGGCGCCTATCTCAAACACACCGGCGACCCGCAGCCGATGATGGACCAGGTGATGGCGTCGATGGACTGCGACTGGTCCGGCGTTGCGCGCGCCATGACCGGGCCCAACCCCGCGGGCAGGTCGATCTGGTACCAGAAGCATATGGCGCACCACATGGTCGGGCCGATCGCGCACCACGACCTGCCCGCCCTCCGCCACGCCTTCCTGATCCGCGATCCGGCGCGGGTGGTCGCAAGCTATGCCGCCAAGCGCGTCGCGGTGCGCCCCGACCATCTCGGCACCGGCAAGCAGGTCGAATTCTTCGACCGCGAGGCCGATCGCCTCGGCCATGCCCCGCCGGTGATCGACAGCGCCGACATCTTGCGCAACCCGCCTGTCATGCTGGCGAAGCTCTGCGCCGCGCTCGGCATCGCCTGGGACCCCGCGATGCTGCACTGGGAGGCGGGGCTGCGACCCACCGACGGCATATGGGCGTCGCACTGGTATGATGCGGTGATGACCAGCACCGGCTTCGGCGCGCCCGACAAGCCGCTGCCCGAGCTCGATGCTGAGGGGCAGACGGTGGCGGATGCGTGCCGCCCGCATTACGACTATATGGCGCAGTACAAGATCGTGCTGACCTGATATCCTCCCGTGGCGAAGCCATGGGGAGGGGGACCGCGCCCGCAGGGCGTGGTGGAGGGGCAAGCCCCTCCGTCAGCGCTCCGCGCTGCCACCTCCCCATGGCTTCGCCACAGGGAGGAACGGCTTCATTTTCCGCTGTCCTAATTTCGCGGGCTTTGCCATCATCCTGTCAGGGCATTCAGAACAGGCAGATCAATTATGCAATCCAGTGTGAAGTTCGGCAGTTTTTTGCGGGGAATCGCCTTCGTCGGCGCCGCACTTCTGGCGACCTCGGCCCTTGCGCAGGACAGCGGCGGCACGGTCATCACCGCGGCGCGCTATATCGACGTCCTGACCGGCAAGTCGGTCGATTTCCCCGCGATCTTCGTCGGCGCCGACGGGCGCATCACCGGGATCGCCGACGCGCGCACGGTGCGCTGGGGATCGGACGTCAAGCATATCGATCTCGGCGACAAGACCTTGCTGCCCGGCCTGATCGACATGCACGTCCATATCGACGGCCCCGCCGACATCGGCGGCTATAACGGGCTCGAATATACCGACAGCTTCTGGGGGATGACCGCGGTCAAGAATGCGCGCGACATGCTCGACGCAGGCTTCACGACGATCCGCAACGTCGGCTCTTCGGACCGCAACGACATCGGGCTCAAGCAGGCGATCGACGCGGGCTATGCGGTCGGGCCGCGGATCATCGGCGCCGGTTACGCGCTCGGCGCGACCGGCGGCCACTGCGATTCGACCTTCTTCCCGCCCAGCTTCGAGAAGGAAGACGCAAAGAAGGAAGGGATCGGCGATACCCCCGATGAACTCCGCTACCAGGTTCGCCGCCAGCGCAAATATGGCGCCGAGGTGATCAAGGTCTGCGCGACCGGCGGCGTTTTCTCGCGCAACACCGAACCCGGCCAGCTCCAGGTTCCCGAAAACGAACTGCGCGCCATCGCCGACGAGGCGCATCAATGGGGGCTGCAGGTCGCGGCGCACGCGCATGGCGCCTCGGGCATCCGCGCCGCGATCGCCGCAGGCATCGATACGATCGAGCACGCCAGCCTCGTCGACGACGAGGGCATCCGCATGGCCGTGGCGCGCAAGCGCCCCGTGTGGTTCTCGATGGACATCTTCAACACCGATTACACCCAGGCCGAGGGGGCGAAGAACGGCGTGCTCGAGGATAATCTGCGCAAGGACCGCGAGATCGCGCAGATCCAGCGCGACAATTTCCGGAAGGCGCACAAGGCCGGGGTGCGCATGGTCTTCGGGTCCGACGCCGGCGTGATGCCGCACGGGCTGGTCGGCGGCCAGTTCAAGGTCATGGTCCAGTACGGCATGACCCCGCTGGAGGCGATCCAGGCGGCGACGCGCAACGCCGCGCAGGCGCTGGCCCGCGAAAAGGACGTGGGCGCGATCGCGGTTGGCCGCTACGCCGACATCATCGCGGTCGACGGCGATCCGCTCACCGACGTGCGCGAACTCGAAAGCGTCGATGCGGTGGTCAAGGGCGGGGTGCTGGTCAAGGGCAACTGATTGCGCGTCGCCCCCCGCGAAGGCGGGGGGACAGCTCTTTACACCACCAGCCGGTCCACCATCGCCTCGTGCATATCGGGGGTCAGGTTGAGCACCGTCTCGGCATAGGTCGCGACATCGCCATGGTCGCGGCGCACGGTCGCCAGCGCGGCGTCGAGGAAGGCGGGGTTCACCGACATCAGCGTGCGGATCGCGTCCTCCCGGATCTCGGTGCCATAGCGCGCGCGGATATGCGCCGCGCCCTGCGCGATCCTTTCGTCGATCCTGCCGGCACTGTTGGTGAGCAGATAATCCTGCATCAGATCGTCCTCATGGACCCCGAGCAGCCGGTGGACGACCGCCACCGCAAATCCCGTGCGGTCCTTGCCCGCGACGCAGTGGACCAGGCTCGGCGCGTCATATTCGGCGAGCGCCGCGAGGTACAGCCGCAGCGTCGCGACGAGCGCGGGGCGGTACGGCATGCCGGCGTAGGTGTCGATCATCCGCTCGCGCGCCGTCGCGACGTCGATCGCGCCGCCCGCCGCCTGCAGGTGCGGCGCCAGCCCCGCGGTGACCCCGCCCGCAAACAGCACGCGCGCGCTGAAATTCTCGCTGCGGCGGCACGGATGCGCCTCGCGCTCGTCGTCGCCGCGCAGGTCGATCACCGTCTCGATCCCCAGCGCGTCGACCGCCGCCAGATCGTCGTCGCTCGCCTCGACATGATGCGCCGAGCGCCACAGCATCCCGCTCCTGAGCTTGCCGCCCCCCTCGACGTCATAACCGCCGTAATCGCGGAAATTATGGATGCCGGACAGCGGCAGGACGCGCTCGGCGAGCATGGTCAGTCTCCTGTAAATACGGGCGGGCGTTTCTCGACGAAAGCGTTGATCGCCTCGCGGTTGTCGGCGGTTTCGTGGACGATCGCCTGATAGGCGGCGCTGAGCTCGAGGATGTCGCTCATCCGGCCGTGCTGCGCCTCGCGCAGCAGCCGCTTGGTTAGCCTGAGGGCGCGCGGCGGATTGCACACGATGCGCTCGGCGATCGCGATCGCGCGGTCCAGCAGTTCCGCATCGGGCACGACCTCGGTGACCAGGCCATATTCCTTCGCCTGCGGCGCGTCGAAACGGTCGCCGGTCAGGAACAGCTCGGCGGCGCGCGGATAGCCGAGGATCTTCTGGAGCAGCCAGGCGCCGCCGTCGCCTGGGACGATGCCGACCTTGATGAAACTGCATGCGAATTTCGCGCTCTCGGCGGCGATGCGGATGTCGCAGGTGCAGGCGAGGTCGGCGCCGAGGCCGATGGCATGGCCGTTGACCGCGGCGATCATCGGCACTTCGCAGTCCATCAGCGCGCGGATCACCGCCTGCACGCCGCGGCGGTAATTGGCGCGAGTGGAATCGGGCTGGTCGAGCACCCCGATGCCCTGCCGGTCCTGCATGCCCTTGAGGTTGCCGCCGGCGCTGAACGCCTTGCCGCTGCCGGTCAGGATGATCGCGCTGACGCTGCGGTCGGCGCCCAGTTCGCGCATCGTGTCGATGATGTCGTCACAATCCGCGTGCGTGCCGATCGCGTTCATGCTCTCGGGCTTGATCATCGTCAGGATCGCGATCTTGCCGCGCCGCTCGACGCTCAGAAACTCGCCCATTTTTCTCTCCTTATCGGCCGCGACAGGCTACGCCTCGCGGTCCCTCCTTGCAAGGTCAGCGCACCGCGCCGCCGCTACGCAATGCCGCGATCCGGTCGGCGTCATAGCCGAGTCCCGCGAGCACAGCATCGCCGTCGCCGCCCACGGCCGGGGCCGGTCGCGGCGCATCGGCGACGGTCGCCGAATAGCGCGGCGCCGGCGCGGGATGCGGCACCCCGGCGACGGTGACGAAAGTCTCGCGCTCGACATTGTGCGGATGGTGCGGCGCCTCGCTCAGCGACAGCACGGGGGCGAAGCAGACATCGGTCATCTCCATCAGTTCGCACCATTCGTCGCGCGTCCTGGTCGCGAACAGCGCGGCGACCTTCGCTTTCTTGGCGGGCCAATTCTCCTGGTCGTCCTGCACGTCGAAGGCGGGATCGGCGTCGAGCCCGGTCTTGGCGCGCAGCAGCGCATAGAACTGCGGCTCGATCGACCCGATCGAGATGAACTTGCCGTCGCTGCATGTATAGGTGTCGTAATAGGGCGCGCCGCCGTCGAGGCGATTCACCCCCGCCTCGTCCTTGATCATGCCGGCGCCGTGAAACCACCAGCTCATCCCCGCGAGCAAAGCCGAGCCGTCGGTCATCGCGCAGTCGATCACCTGGCCCTCGCCGGTCTTCGCCGCATGGAGCAGGGCGCTGGACATGCCGAAGGCGAGCATCATGCCGCCGCCGCCGAAGTCGCCGACATAATTGACCGGCGGCACGGGTTTCTGCCCCGCGAGTCCGATGGTGTGGAGCACGCCGGACAGAGAGATATAGTTGATGTCGTGGCCCGCTGCCTGTGCGTAAGGCCCATATTGGCCCCAGCCGGTCATCCGGCCATAGACGAGCTTCGGATTGTCGCCGAGCAGCACCTCGGGCCCCAGGCCCAGCCGCTCCATCACGCCGGGACGATAGCCCTCGATGATGCCGTCGGCGCTCTTGCACAGATCGCGCGCGATCTGCACCGCCTCGGGGTTCTTCATGTCGAGCGCGATCGACGTGCGGCTCCGCGACAGCGGATCGCGCGGGTCCATGAAGCCGCCGGGGCGGTCGATGCGGATGACCTCGGCGCCGTGATCGGCAAGCATCATGCCGCAGAAGGGGCCGGGGCCGATACCGGCGAATTCGATGATGCGGATACCCTGAAGCGGACCTGCCATGTCGTTCTTCTCCCATTTTGTTCCTTCGGCCATGCCGACGCGAAACATCCAGTGCAAGAGCCAAGGAACCCTGAGGGGCGAAAGGATTTCTTTGTCGGCGGAATGGTGTGTAGGGACGTTCGAACGCCGCGCCGCCGAATGTTGCACTAATGTGCCAGCCAACTTCAAAATGTCGCGAAACTGTCAGACTTCCGCAGCCCCACTGTCACCCCGCCGCTTTATCGGGCGGCCATGGAACGGGCATCCATCGCACTCGATCGCCGCGGCTTTGCCAAGGGGCTGATCGCCACCGCCTTCACCGGCCTTGCGCTCCACAGCCGCCGTGTCTCCGCCGCGACCCTCGCCGACGCCACGCGCTTCGGCGCGCCGGTCCCCGACCCTGCGGGCATCCTCGACCTGCCGCGGGGCTTTTCGTACCGGATCGTCTCGCAGTTCGGCCAGACGATGAGCGACGGGCGCCAAGTGCCCAACAGCGCCGACGGCATGGGTTGCACGACCCTGCCCGACGGGCGCCTTTGCCTGATGCGCAACCACGAACTCGGCACCGACGAACTCGAGCATGGCGCGTGCCCGGTGGGCAGCAGCGGCGACGCAGCGGCCTTCGACTGCTACCGCGGCGGCGGGGGCGAGGCGCTGCCCGGCGGCGTCTCGACGATCATCCTCGATCGCGCGAGCCTCGACGTCGAGGAACAATATCTCGCTCTGGTCGGCACCATCTACAATTGCTCGGGCGGCCTCACGCCATGGGGAACCTGGCTGAGCTGTGAGGAAGATGTTTCGCGCGCCGGGGGCAAGCACAAGGAAGACCATGGCTGGGTCTTCGAAATCCCGGTCGCCCCGGGCGGTCTGGTCAGCGCAGCGCCGATCAGGGCGATGGGCCGCTTCAATCACGAGGCCGCGGTCGTCGATCCCGCGAGCGGCGCGGTCTTCATGACCGAGGACCGGCAGGACAGCCTCTTCTACCGCTTCCTGCCCGCGGTGCCGGGCCAACTCCACCGGGGAGGGCGATTGCAGGCGCTGGCGCTGGTCGACCCGGCGCTTTCCGACACACGCAACTGGACGCGGCCGCTGCTGGCGGCCGGTGGCTGGCACGAGGTCCGCTGGATCGACCTCGACGAAGTCGAAAGCCCCAGGGACGATCTGCGCAAACGCGGCGCCAGGGCGGGCGCGACGATCTTCGCGCGCGGTGAGGGCGTGCACAGCGGCGACGGCGAAATCTACTTCACCTGCACATCGGGCGGCCCGGCGCGGCGCGGGCAGATCATGCGCTATCGTCCTTCGCCCGCCGAAGGCACGGCCGCCGAGGCGGCACGGCCGGGGCATTTGCAATTGTTCGTCGAAACGACCGACCCGGAGCATTTCAGCTTCGGCGACAATCTGAGCGTCGCGCCGAATGGCGACCTGATGGTGTGCGAGGACCGGCGCGGCAGCCGGCCCGCCAACTGGCTGCGCGGCGTGACGCCCGAGGGGAAAGTCTATCCCTTTGCGCGGGTGAGCGCGGCGACCAAGGTGTCGGGCGTGTGCTTCGCCCCCGACGGTCAGACGATGTTCCTGAACCTGTATAATCCAGCGCGGACGATCGCGGTGCGCGGACCATTCTGACCGAAGCCCCTCCCGCAAGGAGAGGGGCTTCGCTTCAGGGTCAGATGCGTTCGATGATGATCGCCGGCGCCATGCCGCCCGCGGCGCACATCGTAACCAGCCCGTAACGGCCGCCCGAGCGCTCCAGTTCGTCGAGCGCGGTACCGATCAGGATCGAGCCGGTGGCGCCGATCGGATGGCCGAGCGCCATCGCGCCGCCGTTGATGTTAACCTTCTCGCGGTCGAGTTCGAGGTCGCGGATGAACTTTTCGGCGACGACGGCAAAGGCTTCGTTGATTTCCCAGACGTCGATGTCGTCCTTGGTCAGGCCGGCCTTTTCGAGCACCTTCTTCGCCGCCGGAACCGGCGCATTGAGCATCAGCGTCGGATCGTCGCCCTGATTGGCGTAGGCGACGATGCGCGCGCGCGGCTTCAGGCCGTGCTTGTCGGCATAATCCTTCGAGGTCAGCAGCAGCGCCGCGGCGCCGTCGACCACGCCCGACGAATTGCCCGCATGGTGTACGCCTTCCCAGTCGAGGTCGGGGTAGCGGCGCTGAATCTGCTTGGCAAAGGTAACGCCGTTGCCGAGGTCGAAATCCTTGAGCGCCGCAAAGCTCGGCTTCAAGGCGGCGAGGCCCTCGGCGGTCGTTTCAGGACGGGGAAATTCCTCGCGGTCGAGGGCGACGCTGCCGTCCTCGTTATAGACGGGGACGACCGACTTGGCGAAGCGGCCTTCCTTGATCGCGCGGTCGGCGCGCTGCTGGCTGACGAGCGCCAGCGCATCGACGGCTTCGCGCGTGATGCCTTCTTTCGCCGCGATCGCGTCGCCGCAGACGCCCTGGTGCGACTGCGGGTGCATTTCGTCGAGCGCCGCGTTACCCGACCCCATGCCGAGCGGCTTCAAACCGGCATTGGCCTCCTCGGCGCCGATCTGCGCGGTGTAGCTCATCATTTCGGTGCCGCCGGCGATGACGCAATCTTCCATGCCCGACATCACCGACGCGGCGGCGAAATTGACGCTGCTGATGCCCCCGCCGCAGAAACGGTCGAGCGTGGTGCCCGATGCCTTGACGTCATAACCCGCAGCCAGCGCGGCCATGCGGCCGAGGTCGCCGCCTTGTTTGCCCTTCTGCGTCGAGGTCGACCAGATGATGTCGTCGACCGTGGTCGTGTCGAGATTGTTGCGCTCCTTGATCGCCTTCAGCACCGTCGCGGCGAGATGCTGCGGGTGGAGGTGCGAGAGCGCGCCCTTGCCGGGCTTGCCGATGCCGCGCGGCGTGCGGACGGCGTCGATGATATAGGCTTCGGTCATCACGGGATTCCTTCTTCGGAGGGGGTTAGCGGGGAGCCATGCGGATCGCGCCGTCGAGGCGCACCGCCTGGCCGTTGAAATAGCTGTTGCGGACCATCTCCATCGCGAGGCTGGCATATTCCTCGGCCTTGCCGAGCCGCTTGGGGAAGGGGACCGACGCGCCGAGGCTGGCGAGCACCGGTTCGGGCAGGCCCGCGACAAGCGGCGTCTTGAACACGCCGGGCATGATCGAATTGACGCGGATGCCCAGGTCCATCAGGTCGCGCGCCATTGGCAGCACGAGGCCGTTCACGCCCGCCTTGGCCGAGCCATAGATGACCTGGCCGATCTGCGCATCCTGTGCCGCGACCGAGGCGGTGAGGATGATCGCGCCGCGCTCGCCGTCTTCGAGCTCGGGCAGGGTCGCCATGCCCTCGGCCGAAATCGATGCGATGCGGTAGCTCGCGGTCAATATGCCCGCGACGCCATAGGCATAATCCTCGGTCGGGGTGCGGCGGAAACGGCCCGTCGCCTTGTCGAAGGCGAGCGTCTTGCCGCGACGCGAGGTCATCGCGCAATGGACGCAGACGCGTTCCTGCCCGTGCGCCGCGCGCGCGGCGGCATAGCCGGCCAGCACCGACTCCTCGTCGGTGATGTCGACATGGACGAACAACCCGCCGATCGCCCGCGCCACTTCTTCGCCGAGCGCGTCGTTGATGTCGAAGATCGCGACCTTCACCCCCGATGCGGCGAGCGCCTCGGCGGTGGCGCGGCCCAGGCCCGAGGCCCCGCCGGTAACGACGGCTGCGATTTGATTGTCGATCTTCATCGGGGGCCTCCTCAGGCCGGGATCTGGTTGAACGGCACGCCCTTGTCGGGGCGATGGTCCTGCGGCAGGCCGAGGATCTTTTCGGCGATGGTGTTGAGCAGCGTCTCGTCCGAGCCGCCCGCGATGCGGCCGGTCGGGGCGTTGATCCAGCTCGACGTCCAGTTTTCCTTTTGCGAGGCGTGGTGGTCGTAAGCGAAACCGCCCGACCCCTGCAGGTCGATCGCGAGTTCGGAGAGTTTCTGGCGCGAGCGCACCGCGACCAGCTTGTTGAGCGAGCCTTCGGGGCCGGGGACCATGCCCGCCTGCATCATCGCCATCGCGCGTGCCGTGATCGACTGCAGGCCATTCCGCATCGCATAGTTGCGCGCGATCTGCTGGCGGATACGGCCGTCGGCGATCGCGGGCCTGCCGTTGAGTTCGGTCTCCTTCGCCAGGTCGACGAACAGGTCGAGGTGCGGCCCGAACCCCGCGCTGTCGGTCGCGACATAGCGCTCGATCATCAGCGTCGCGATCGCCACCGCGAAGCCGCCGCCGACCGGCGACATGCGATGGTCGTCGGTGATCTTCACATCGTCGAAGAAGACTTCGTTGACGTGGCTGTCGCCGCCGACGAGCTTGATCGGGCGCACGGTGACGCCCGGCGCCTTCATGTCGACCCAGAAGTAGGTAAGCCCCTTGTGCTTGGGCACATTGGGGTCGGTGCGCACGACGATGACGCCATAGTCGCTATATTGCGCCCAGCTGGTCCAGATCTTCTGCCCGTTGATCTTCCAGCCGTTGCCGTCGGCCTCGGCTTTGGTGCGCAGGCCCGCAAGGTCCGACCCGCCCGAGGGTTCGGAGAAGAGCTGGCACCAGATTTCCTCGCCCTTCAGCGCCTTGAGCACGCGCTCCTTGACGAATTCCTTGTCGCTGCCGAACTGCATCAGCACCGGGATCGGCATGCCGAGCGAGATGCCGAAATAAAAGCTCGGGAAGCCGTGCTTCATTTCTTCGCTGTCGAAGGTGACCTTTTCGAGATGGCCGAGGCCCTGGCCGCCATATTCGGTCGGCCAGTTGATCCCGGCATAGCCCGCGTCGAACTTGGCCCGCTGATATTGGCGCGCGACGGCGAGGTCCTCCTCGACGCTGAGGCCCTTGCGCGCCTCCTTGCCGTAGGTCGGGACCATCGATTCCAGCCAGGCCGCGGCCTTGCTCCGATAGGCGTCGAGATCGCTCATGCGGCTTCTCCGGTCAGGCGGTCGACGAGGACATCTTCCCAGAACAGCAGATTGCCCTGTTCGATGGCGAGGCTGCGCGCGCGGCGGGTGTGCAGGTGGAGCCCCAGCTCCCACGTCACGCCCATGCCGCCGTGGATCTGGACACAGTCGCGCGACGCGGTGTCATAGGCCTCGGTCGCCGAGATGCGCGCCGCGGCGGCAGCGGTGACGAAATCGGCATGGCCCTCGCGCGAGGCGGCGTGGATGCAGTTGGCGCGCGCGAGCTCGACGAAGCCATAGAGTTCGGCGATCCGGTGCTTGATCGACTGGAAGGCGCCGATCACCTGCCCGAAGGCGCGGCGGGTGACCGCATAGTCGCGCGCGATCTCCATCATCGCCTCGGCGCCGCCGGTCTGCTCGTGCGCGGCGATCACCGCCTGCAACGCCAGGACATGCAGCGCCGCATCGCGCGCCGCGCCGCCGACGACCAGCGTCTCGGCGGGCGTACGCACGAAGGCGAGATCGGCGTAGAGCCGGCTATTGTCGAAGCTGTCGATCGCGCTCCGCGTCACGCCTGAAAGGTCGGCGACGGCGAGCACCGGCATGCCGGGGCCATTGGCGTAGACGACTGCGATGTCCGCGGCGAGCCCGCCCGCGACGCCGGTCGAAGTGCCGTCGAGGCGATTGTCGGTCAGCGTCACGCATGGCAGCACCGGCAGCGCGTTCGATCCCGACGCGAAGGCCACGGCGCCGATCGTTTCGCCGCTCGCGAGGCCGGGGAGGTATTTCGCCTTCTGCTCGTCGCTGCCGTATAGCTCGATGGCTTTCGCAGCGCCGAAGCTGCCGGTGAGGAAGGGCGCGCCGCTGACGCTCCGCCCCGCCTGGTGCGCGATCAGCCCGAGTTCGACGAGCCCGAGGTCGAGCCCGCCATAGGCTTCGGGAAGGGCGAGCGCGGTCCATCCCTGTTCCTTCGCCGTGTTCCAGAAGCCATCGTGGAACTTGCCGGTGACCTCGAGCAGCGGCAGCAGCTCGTCCTTGTTCACCCGGGCTTCGAGCACGCGCCGCGATTCGGTCGCGATCGCTTGCTGGCCCTCGTCGTATAAGATCGACATGCGCGTTCGAGTCCTCACCCTCAGTATATGTTCGGATCATCCAACCGGACGTTGACGTAAACGTCAAGCAGTAGTTGACGCTACGGCTATCGCACCGTGAATTTCTTCGCCTTGTCGGCCATCAGCGCGGCGCGGTCGACCTGCGGTACGCCGACCGGATTGCCGATCTGGCAATATTTGAGGCCCTGCTGCAGCGCGACCGAGCGGGGCAGGTCGAGCGATTCCCATATCGCCTTGACCGACCCCGCGGTCGCCGCGGGCGGTTTGGCGGCGATCGTCGCGGCCAGTTCGGCCGCGCGCGGCCACAGATCCTCCAGCGCCACGATCTCGCTGACGAGCCCGATCCGCAGCGCGGTGCCCGCGCCGATGCGCTCGTCGTTGCCCAGCAGCACCATGCGCAGCACATCGTGGAGCGGCATATGATAGGTCATGCCGATCGGCTCCAGCGCGCTGGTCATGCCGTAAGTGACGTGCGGGTCGAAGAAGGTCGCATCCTCCGAACAGATGATGATGTCGCTCTCGTTGAGCCAGTAGAAGGCGCCGCCCGCCGCCATGCCGTGCACCGCCGCGATCACCGGCTTCCAGCATTTCATCGATTTGGGGCCGAGGGTATTGCCCGGGTCCTCGCAGTGCCAGATGTTCGCGAGGTCGACGACGGTGCCGCCCTCCTTCTGCGATTCCTTGACGTCGACCCCGGTGCACCAGGCCTTGCCCGGCGCGGCGCGCAATACGCAGCAATGGACGTCGTCGTTGTTGCCGATCCACTTCCACAGATGCTCGAATTCGTCCATCATCCGCTTGGTGAAGCTGTTCATCGCCTCGGGGCGGTTGATCGTGATCGTCGCGACATGATCGGCGACCTCGATCAGGATGGTTTCATATTGCATGAGGGTGCTTCCTCTCCGCGCACTTGTCATGGTTGACCTAGTTATACAACTCGCTATGACACAGACCGATATGGAGGGGCAAGGCCTGCGATGAATTTCGACCTCAGCGATGAACAGAAAATGCTCGGCGAGCAAGCCCGGGCGCTGCTTTCGGACCTGTCGTCGTTCGACCGGCTGCGCAGCCTGATCGATTCGGGCGCCGAATGGGACGCGCCGCTTTGGCGCGCGCTTGCCGAAATGGGGTTCCTCGGCGCGGCGATCCCCGAGGAGCATGGCGGGCTGGGGCTCGGTGCGCTCGACCTCGGCGTCATCATGGAGGCGCTCGGCAGGGCCAACGCCGCGGTGCCCTTCATGAGCTCGATCGTGCTGGGCGCCGAAGCGATCCGGCTGGCGGGCAGCGAAGCACAGAAAGCGACATGGCTGCCCAGGCTCGCGAGCGGCGCGGCGGTGGCGACCTTCGCTTATTCCGAAGGGCCGGGCCCGGTGTTCGCGACCGGCGCGACGCTGGCGGGCGACAGGCTGAGCGGGACCAAGACCCCCGTCGCCGATGCCCGGATCGCCGACATCGCCGTGGTGCTCGTCGCGGGCGGCGGCTTCGCGCTCGTCGAACTCGACCAGCACGGCGTCACCCGCACCAAGCTCGACAGCTTCGACCAGCTCCGTGCCCACTACCGCCTCGACTTCGCCGATGCCGCCGCCGAGCCCATGCCCGGCACGGGCAAGCTCGACCGCCTGGTCGACCAGGCCGCAGTGCAGGCCGCCTTCGAAGCCGTCGGCGCCGCCGATGCGTGCCTCCGCATGGCGCGCGACTATGCGATGGAGCGCCAGATGTTCGGCCGCCCCCTCGCGGGTTATCAGGCGATCAAGCACAAGCTCGCCGATGTCGCGGTGGCGACCGAGCTCGCGCGTTCGAACGCCTACTATGGCGGTTGGGCGGCCGAATCCTCGCCCGACGACCTCCCGGCCGCCGCCGCCGCGGCGCGCCTCTCGGGCATCAAATGCCTCGAACTGGCGGCGCGCGAGAATCTGCAGGTCCATGGCGGCATCGGCTATACCTTCGAGGCGAACTGCCATTTCTATTACCGGCGCGAGCGCATGCTCGCCGTGCATCTCGGCAACCGCGGCTATTGGGCCGACCGTTTGCTCAACGCGCAACCCGGCACGCAAGGGAAGGCCGCCTGAGATGGACTTCAACGACAGCCCCGTCGAAGCCGCCTTCCGCGCCGAAGCCCGCGCCTGGCTCGCCGCTCACGCGCCCGGGCATGTGCTCACCCCCGGCGAGAAAATCCCCGACATCGAGGAAGCCGACCGCGGCCGCGCCTGGATGCGCGAGCTCTACGCGGGCGGCTGGTCGGGCCTGACCTTCCCCAAGGCGCTCGGCGGGCGTGGGCTGTCGGGACCCGAGGCGGTCATCTTCGCCGAGGAGGAGGGCAAATATCACTTGCCCAAAGGACCCTTCACCTCGATCGGCACCGGCATGGCGCTGCCCGTCATCGCCAGGCACGGCAATGACGAGCAGAAGGCGCGCTTCATCGAGTCGACGCTGAAGGGCGACATCACATGGTGCCAGCTCTTTTCGGAACCGTCGGCGGGCTCCGACCTCGCGGCGCTGCGCACCAAGGCGGTGCGTGCCGACGACGGCAGCGGCGACTGGATCGTCAACGGCCAGAAAGTCTGGTCGAGCTGGGCGCATCTCACCGACTGGGGCATCCTCGTGGTGCGCACCGATCCCACTTTGCCCAAGCACAAGGGGCTGACCTTCTTCGTCGTCGACATGAAGACCCCGGGCATCGAGACGCGCCCGATCCGCCAGATTTCGGGCGCGAGCGAGTTCAACGAGACATTCCTGACCGACGTCCGCATCCCCGACACCAATCGCCTCGGCGCCGAGGGCGAAGGCTGGGCCTGCTGCATGACGGTGCTGATGGGCGAACGGCTCGGCTCGGGCGCGCATCGCAGCGGGGTCGAGCCGCTGATCGACTATGCCGCGTCGACTCCCGACGGCCATGGCGGCACGATGCTCGACGACCGCGCGATCCGCCAGCAGCTCGCCGAGGCGCTCGCCGAGGAGCAAGGCGAGCGATTTTTCCAGGCGCGGCTCAGGACGATGGTATCGAAAGACGAGAACCCCGGCGCGCTCGCGGGCATGGTCAAGCTCGCTTATGCCAGCCGCTATCAGAAGACCAACGGCCTCGCGCTTGAACTGCGCGGGCTCGCAGGGATAGCGCCCGAGGAGGGCGACACGGCGACCGGCGACATCCAGTACGACTATATCTACTCGACCGTGATGCGCATCGCGGGCGGCGCCGACGAAGTGCTCCGCAACCAGATCGCCGAACGCGTGCTCGGCATGCCCGGCGAGGTGCGCATGGACAAGGACGTGCCGTTCGAGAGCTTGAAGGGGTAGGCCTTAGCCCCTCCCCTTTTGGGGAGGGGTTGGGGTGGGGCCTGTCGAGATTGCGCAAGGCCGCTGAGCCCCACCCGCTGCGACTAACGAACAAGTTCGTAAGTCTCGCCGCCCTCCCCTGAAGGGGAGGGCATAGGTCACGCCGCCCGACGCCGCGCCTCGGCCGCCTTCGCGAGCGGCCCCTCCAGATCCTTCTTCAGAATCTTTCCGTTCGGATTGAGCGGCATATGGTCGAGCACGACCAGCGTGCGCGGCACCTTGTTGTCGCCCAGATGCGCCTTGCAGAAAGCGATGATGTCGTCCGCGGTCGTCTCGCCGCAGCCGGGGCGCATGGTCACGGCCGCGGCAATATCCTCGCCGAGCACCTCGTGCGGCACGCCGACCACCGCTGCCTGCTGCACCGCAGGGTGCAGGTGCAGCACCGTCTCGATCTCGAGCGGGGTGATGTTGTAGCCGCCGCGGATGATCAGCTCCTTCGAACGGCCCGCCATGATCAGGTCGCCGTCCTCGTCGACGAAGCCCAGGTCGCCGGTCTTGGTCCAGCCGCCCCTGAAGCTGGCCGCGGTCGCCTCGGGATCGTTCCAGTAGCGCCGCGCATGCTTCTGCCAGCCATAGATTTCGCCGACGACGCCCGTCTCGGTCACGACGCGGCCCTGTTCGTCGCGCAACTGCATATGCGCTGGCATCCTGCCGACGCAGCCGGGCTTCAGCACCTGTTCCTGGCTCGAGGTGCCGATGCCCACGCCGCCCTCGGACATGCCGTAACTGTTCCGGATGCGCAGGTGCGGCCACAGTTCCGACGCGCGCTTCACCGAATCATGCGGCAGCGGGGCGGTACCGGTCATCAGATATTTGACTCCGGCCATGTCGTAATCGCCGACATCGGGGTGGTCGAGCACCAGCCGCAGCATCGAGGGCACGAGGTAGACGAGGTTCGGCCGCTTTTCGCGCGTCAGGTCGAGAAAGCCCTTGGGGTCGAATTTCTGCTGGGTGATCGCGGTCGCGCCGCCGCGCGCGGGGAGCATCACGATGCCGATATTGCCCCCCGACCCGGTTAGCGGCAGCGCGTTCAGCGTCGATCGCGAGCGGTCCATATTATAGCCTGTAACCCCTGTCATCAGGTCGGGGTGCGACACCACGACGCCCTTGATCTTGCCCGTGGTGCCCGAGGTGCCGAGGATCTCGGCGTCGGCATGGGGGTCGAGGCTCGCCTGGTCGGGCAATGCCGCGATGTCGCGCGGCATGTCGTCGACATGCCAGCATCCGGCGAGGTCCAGCCCCGCGACCAGTTCGGGCGCGTCGGTGATGCAGAAGCGCGGCTCGCAGAGCGCGGCATAGTCGGCGACCTCGCGCGGGTTGAGCCGCGGGCTGATGGGGCACGCGATGCCCCCGGCGCGGAACACCGCGAACACCGCGATCGCCATTTCGACCGCATGCGCATTGCTGATCGGCAGGAAGACCCGGTCGCCGGGAACCAGCCCTGCCGCGGCGAGCCCCCCGCCGACCTCGTCGGCCTCGCGGTCCCATTCCGCGAAAGTGATTTGCCGCCGGATATCGTCGTGCGCGACGTCGTTGGCCTGATGGCTGGCGCGCACCTTCAAGGCATCGCTGATGCGGCGAACTTCCATTGCGGCTTAATCCCCTTGCGTCACTCTCAGGGATGTATTACCTAGTTATATAACTGGTGACAAGGGAGATAAAGATGGCCGAGGCGAAAACCGACATCAAAGAGAGCGATGAGTGGCAAAAGGCCGTCGCTTACGAGATTACCGACGAGGATATCGAGCGGCAGCGCAAGCTGCTCGGCTTCGACCAGGCGGCGAAGACCCGCGAGTATATCACCGTCGCAACCGAGGATAATATCCGCAATTTCGCGCACGGCATGGGCGACGACAAGCCGCTCTATACCGATCCGAACTACGCAAAAAAGACGCGTTGGGGCAGCGTGATCGCACCCGGCATGATGGCGGGCATCATCAACAAACCGATGCTCGGCGATCCCGTGCCCGACGAGATCAAGGCTCTCAAAAAATCCCTGTTCAAGGGCGTCCACGTCTTCGTGTCGGGTTCGCAATGGGATTTCTATCGCCCGATCTTTCCGGGCGACACCATCTACAGCTTCAACGGTGACGAGAGCGTCGAAGTCAAGCAGTCCGAGTTCGCGGGCCGCTCGGTCATCGGCGTCCGCCGCGACGTAAAGATCAACCAGCGCGGCGAGGTCGTGGCGGTCTACCGCATCCTGCGCGTGCTCACCGAGCGCAAGACCGCGGTGAAGAAAGGCAAATATTCGGCGATCGAACCCGCGACCTACACCGACGAGGAAATGCAGGCGATCGAGGACATCTATGCCGCCGAACGCGTGCAAGGCGCCGAAAAGCGCTGGTTCGAAAGCGTCGAGAAGGGCGATTCGGTCGGGTTGCAGGCGAAGGGCCCGCTGACCGTCACCGACGTCATCTGTTTTCACGCCGGCGGTTACGGCTTCGTGCCCTATGCACCGACCGCCAACCGCCTCGCGCACAAGAATCGCCAGCGCATCCCGGCCTTCTACGTGAAGAACGAGCATGGAATCCCCGATGTGGCGCAGCGGCTCCACTGGGACCCTGTATGGGCGCAGGCGATCGGCAACCCGATGGCCTATGACTATGGAGTCATGCGCGAAAACTACCTGTGGCAATATCTCAGCGACTGGGCGGGCGACGACGCCGTCATCACCCACATCCACGACGAGATCCGCAAGTTCAACTATATGGGCGACGTCCAGCGCGTCACCGGCGAAGTGCTCGCGAAGCGGCAGGAGGGCGGCCAGGGCCTGGTCGACGTCGCGGTGAAATTCACCAACCAGCGCGACGAGGAGACCGTACGCGCAACCGCGACGATCGCGTTGCCGAGCAAGGCGCGTCCGCTGCCGCTCTATCCGGCGGTGCCCGAAGAACTCGCGGAGAAGGCGGTTGCAATGCTCGCGCGCCACCGCGAACTCGGCGGGGATTGAGCACACAGCCCGATCCTCCCCACTAGTGGGGAGGTGGCAGCGCAAAGCGCTGACGGAGGGGGTTGGAGTGCGGGCACCGCCGGTCGAAGGCCGATAGCCCCCTCCACCGTTCTGCAAACGGTCCCCCTCCCCGCAAGCGGGGAGGAATTATGAGTGAAATCCTGATCGACGACACCGCGGGCGTCCGCACCATCACCCTCAACCGGCCTGACCGGCTCAATGCGTTGACCAGCGCGATCATGGCGCCGCTCGCCGATGCCTGCGCCGATGCGGCGCGCGATGCGTCGGTGGGCTGCGTCGTCGTCACCGGCGCGGGCCGCGGCTTTTGCGCCGGGGGGGACCTCAAGGAAGGCGGCGCCGACAAGGCGGTCGTGCCGGCCAACCCGCAAGTCGGCAGTCGCACCGAACAGGGCCATGTGCGCCTCCGCGCCTTCATGGAAACCTCGCGCCTGCTCCACGAAATGCCCAAGCCGACGATCGCGATGGTCAACGGCCCCGTCGCGGGCGCGGGCATCGGCATCGCGGGCGCGTGCGACCTGCGCTTCGCCGGAAAGAGTGCAAGCTTCCTTGCCGCCTTCGACCGCATCGGCGCGGGCGGCGATTTCGGATCGACCTGGTTCTGGACCAAGATCGTCGGCACCGGCGTCGCGCGCGAACTCTTCTTCCTCGGCGAGAAACTGAGCGCCGAAGAGGCTCTCGCCAAAGGGCTCTACACGCGCCTGTTCGACGACGACGCGCTGCGCGAAGAAACGATGAAGGCCGCCCGCCGCCTCGCCGACGGCCCGCGCATGGGCTATCGCTAT
Organism: Sphingomonadaceae bacterium 3R27E2-A; assembly: GCA_005503165.1. Taxonomy (GTDB): domain Bacteria; phylum Pseudomonadota; class Alphaproteobacteria; order Sphingomonadales; family Sphingomonadaceae; genus Sphingopyxis. The sequence continues at coordinate 193,357 of SCNT01000001.1, read as the reverse complement.
ATGAAGGCGAACCTCAACAATGCCGAGGATTGGGCGTTCGAGGCGGCGCTCGATGCCGAGGCGCTCAACATGACCCTGTCGACCAGTGCGACCGCGATGATCTGGCGCGAAAAGAAGAAGGCCGAAAATCCCGATGACTGATTTCGTGCATATCCGCGTCGACCGCCACGACGCCGGCATCGCGGCGGTGGTCGTCGCGCGCGCCGACATCGGCAACGCCTCCTCGCCCGAGATGCTCGGCGAGATCCGCGACGCCTTCGCCGCGCTGTCGGCCGAGCGCGACGTGCGCGCGATCCTCTTGGCCGCCGAGGGCAAGCATTTCTCGGTCGGCGCCGATTTCGCCTTTTTGCAGCGGCTGACCGGCATGTCCGCAAGCGAGATCAAGGACACGGTCTACGCCAATTTCCAGGGCGCCGCGCGCGCCATCTATCGCTGCCCCAAGCCGACGCTCGCGCTGGTGCAGGGCGCGGCGGTCACCGTCGGCTGCGAACTTGCGCTGGCCTGCGACTTCCGCATCGCCGCCGACAGCGCGATGTTCCAGGAAAGCTGGATCAAGCTCGGCATCATGCCCCCGCTCGGCGGCACCTTCCTGCTCCCCCGCATCGTCGGGCTCGGCCGCGCGATGGAGATGTGCCTGCGCGGCAAGCAGGTGCGCTCCGAGGAAGCGCTTAGCATCGGCCTGGTGAGCGAGGTCGTCGCGAAGGACGATCTCGCGGCGCGCGGCATGGACCTCGCGCGCGAACTCGCCGCCTCGGCGCCGCTCGGCTATGCGACGGTCAAGCAATCGATCCAGCGCGCGCTCGAAAGCAGCATGGAGGCCGAATGGCAGGCGAACCTGCCCAACCAGGCGCTCCTGCTCGGCAGCCAGGATCACCGCGAGGGGCTGGCGGCAGTGACCGAAAAGCGCGCGCCGGTTTTCACCGGAGAATAATTCACTTCGTCATTGCGAGCGGAGCGAAGCAATCCAGAGCGGTCTGCGCCTGCTCTGGATTGCCGCGTCGCCTTCGGCTCCTCGCAATGACGTGTTAGGGCCTTGGTTGCCCCGGCCCGACAAACACCGTCTGCGTCCCCTTGGCATAGACCCCGCCTTCATCCGCAAACAGGCTCTGCGCCACCGCATGCCCATTGCCCGCGCCCTCGGTCTGCGCGTCGAGCAAAAACCATTCCCCGCGCGGCATGCGGAAGAACTGGATCGAGATGTCGAGATTGGCATAGCTCCACTCGTGCGCATGCGTCGCGCTGCCGACGCCGTTACCGAAATCGGCGAACAGGCACGCCTTGACGAAAGGAGAGGCGGGGACGCCCGCGACCACTTCGCCATTCATGCACATCCACGCCACGCCGCGCCCCGGCTCGCGCACGCGCCCCATGATCGGCCGCGTCCGGATCGCCCCCGCCATGCTCGCGCCGATCAGGAATTCGTCCTCCGCCACCTCTTCGGGCCCGGGATGCGGCTGCGGCGGATCGAACGCCGGCGTGTCGAGGTGGCGCGCGAGCAGCACATGCGCCTGCGCCACCATCTTGTCCCCCGCGAACAATTCGACCCGGTGCAGCTGCGCCTGCCGTCCCTGCCGCACTGTCACGCGACGCGGCGCAAGCAAAGCACGCGGCACCACCCCCAAGATGTCGATCGTCACGCGGCAGATATCGAACCCCGGATCGAACCCCGCCTGTTCGATCACATGCCCGAACAGCGCCGAAACCGGCCCGCCCGCGACGGCATCGGCGAACCAGGGGTTGCGCGACAGCCCGCTGGGATCGAAACCTCCATCGGCGGCGACGAAATAATGCGGGATCGGATCGGTCGTATCGGTCATCGGCGCCCCTTATCATGCTTCTTTCGGCACACAACATGGTTGACGTAGTTATATAACTCAAGCATAGATTCGCCGACGATGAGGGAGAGCGAGCGATGGACCTGAGCTATGGCGCGGCCGCCGAAGCCTTTCGCGCGGAAGTCAGCGCCTTCCTGTCGCTGCACTGGCCCCCGCCGTCGGACCTGCGCGGCGCCGACCTCAAGGCCTTCGTCCGCACCTTCCGCGCGCTCGCGACCGGCGAGGGCTATCTCTATCGCACGATCCCGAAGCGCTACGGGGGCTCGGAGCAACCGGTCGACGTCATCAAGGCGCAGGTGATCCGCGAGGAATTTCAGCGTGCCCGCGCCCCGATGGAGGTCGGCGGCAACGGCATGAACATGACCGTGCCGACCCTGCTCGAAAAGGGCACCGAAGAGCAGAAGGAGCTTTTCATCCGCAAGACGGTGGAGGGCGACTATATCTGGGGGCAGGGCTATAGCGAGCCCGGCTCGGGCAGCGACCTCGCGAGCGTGCGCACCAAAGGCGAACTCTCGGCCGACGGCACCAAGTGGATCATCAACGGCCAGAAGATCTGGACCTCGCAGGGCATGCAATCGACGCACATGTTCATGCTTGTGCGCACTGAACCCGACGCGCCCAAGCACGACGGCATCACCTATCTGCTCATCGACCTCGACCAGCCCGGCGTCACCCGCCGCCCGATCCGCCAGATGACCGGCGAGGAGGGCGATCACACCTTCTGCGAATTCTTCTTCGACAACGCCGAAACCCCGGTAAGTTGGCAGGTCGGCGATCGCGGGCAGGGTTGGTACGTCAGCCGCACGACGCTCAAGCACGAACGCGCGAGCATCGGCGGCGCCGACGGGCTGGGCAAGCAATTCGCCAAGCTGGTCGACCTCGCCGAGGAGGTCGGGCGCATCGGCGACCCGATCGTCCGCGACAAGCTCGCGCAGATCGAGGGCGCGGTCCTCGCGCACCGTTATTCGAGCTACCGCATCTTCAGCTGCGCCGCCGCGGGTGAGGACCCCGGCCCCGTCGCGCTGATGATGAAATTGCTGCTCACCGAAATCGGGCACGAGATGGCTTTGCTGGCGCAGGAACTGATCGGCGAGCACGCGTTTATTGAGCCCGCCGGTGCGGGCGGGCGCGGCAATCGCGGACCGCGCGGGCCCGAGAAATGGCTCGACCAGATCATGGGCAGCCTCGGCAATTCGATCGCCGGCGGCGCGTCGAACATCCAGCGCAACATCATCGGCGAACGCGGCCTCGGCCTACCGCGCGACCTCGCGATGAGCGGGGAGCGCTGACGTGCATTTCCACCTGACCGAAGAGCAGAAGGCGATCCAGGACGCGGTGCGCGGCACGCTGGCCGACAGCTGGCCGATCGAGCGCGTCCACGCCTTTGCCGATGGCGACGAAGATTTCGATCGCACCAGTTGGGACGCGCTGATGGCGCTCGGTCTCGGCGGCATGCTCGCGCCGGACAGCGGCATGGGCCTCCTCGACGCCGCGCTGGTCTGCGAGGTCGCGGGCGAAGCCGCGGCGGCAGGGCCGCTGATCGGGCAATTGCTGGCGGTAGCGGCGGTGGCTGTGCATAATCCGTTCTCCGGCGAAAGCCGGGGCCCGGAGGGCCCAGCCGCGAACGCCTCATGGGCCCCGGCTTTCGCCGGGGAACAGCCTCTTCTCGATGCGCTGATAAGCGGCGAAGTCGTCGCCACGCTGCTTCATGGCGACAGCGAATATGCCCCGTCGGCGCGCGCGGCCGACCTGTTCCTGATCGTCGACCGCGCAAAGGGCGTCCGCCTCGTTCCCGCCGCCGAAGCGGCCATCGAAGCGGTGAAAGCCGCCGACCGCACCCGCCCGATGTCGAAGGTCGCCATCCCCGAAGATGCCGGCGAAACCCTCTTCACCGCCGCCGACCCGATGGCCGCGCGCCTCGCCGACGCCGCGCTCGTTCTCGTCGCCGCCGACGCGCTCGGGGGCGCGCAGAAGGTCACCGACATGAGCGTCGCCTACGCCAAGGAACGCGAGCAGTTCGGCCAGCCGATCGGGCGCTTCCAGGCGCTCAAGCACCAGCTTGCGCATATGGCGCTCGCCGTCGAACCCGCGCGCGCGCTCGTCTGGTACGCCGCCTATGCCTGGGACGCCGCGCTCCCCGATGCCCCCCGCGCCGCCGCGATGGCGAAGGCGCATCTGTGCGACACCTATGTGAACGCCACGCGCGCCGCAGTCGCCGCCCACGGCGGTATCGGCTATACTTGGGAATATGGGCTCAATTACTGGTTCCGCCGCGCGATGGCCGACCGCGCCTGGCTCGGCAGCCCCGCCGAGCATCGCACGCGCGCCGCGACGATTGCGGGCTGGTAGAGCGTGAGTGCATCCGATCCGTTGCGGCTCGCGCCGGGCGTCCGCCGCCTGCGCCCCGACGATCATTTCATGCTCCTGTCCGAGACCGACGCGTCGCCGATGCACGTCGGCGCGCTGATCCTGCTCGACGTGCCCGAGGACCGGCAGGGCGAACTCGCCGCCGCGCTCCGCCGCCAGTTCGCCGACCGGCTCCCCGCCACGCCGTTGCTCGTGCGGCTGCACGAGGCGCCCGACGGCTATGACAGCGACGTCTGGGCCGATATAGCCCATGCCGATCTCGAAAGCCTGATCGCGGTCGAGCCCCACCAGGGCGCCTGGAGCGCGTCCGATCTCTACGCGGCGGTAGCGAAGCTAAACATGCGCCGCCTCGACCTGTCGGGGCCGCCCTTTGCGGTGCATGTCTTCGAGCGGCTCGGCGACGGCGGCAGCGCCTTGTATCTCAAGATGCACCACAGCGTCGCCGACGGCATCGGGTTCCAGACCGTGCTCGGCCTGCTGAGCGACGCCGCGCCGCCCGCAACCGCGCGCTTCGCCGACGCGCGGCTGCCCGAGCCCGGGAAATGGCGCGAAAAGGCCGATGCGCGCTTCGCGGCCGAGGCAGACCTGCGCGCCGCTCAGTCGGCTCGGCGCAAGGAAGCGCTAGCCGCGCTCGAAACCCATAAGGGCGACCGCGCACCGACGCCCGAATTCGCGCTCTCGGGTCCGACCTCGGCCGAGCGCCGCTATGCCACGATCAGCCTGCCGCTCGCGCGCGTCAAGGCGGTGGGCAAGGCGCTCAACGCGACGATCAACGACATCTTCCTGACCCTCGCCAGCACCGCATTGCGCACCTATCTGCGCGAGACCGGCGATCTTCCCGACCCGCCGCTGGTGATCAATTCGGCGCGCTCGTACCGCCGCCCCGAGCATGGCGATTTCGGCAACCGCATCGTCGCGCTCCACCCGCATATCGCGACGCATCTCGCCGATCCCGTCGAGCGGCTGCGCGCGATCCAGGCGTCGATGGCGGCCGAAATGCGCCGTACGCGGCACGACGAGGCCCTGCTCGATGCCGCCGAAAAGCCTTATGGCGCGCGCGACCGCCGCGCCGCTTTTGCCGATCGTCTGGCCGGCGGCAAGCGCCTGATCCCCGGCAATCTCACCCTCTCGAACGTGCCCGGTCCCGCCGAACCGCGCAGCTATGCGGGTTTCGCCCAGCGCCACAATTACCCCGTGCCGATCATCGGCTCGGGCCGCTTCCTCAACATCACCTCGCGGCGCAGCGGCGCCAATCTCGACATGGGTGTGATCGCCGATGCCGGGAAAGTGCCCGACGTCGGCCGCATCGCGGCGCTGTTCACCGCCGCGCTCGACGAACTGGAGACTATCGCATGACCCACGATCTGGCGTTCAAGCCCGATGACGACCGCTACCACCAGCTCTCCGACGATCCCTATGAGACCGAGACCAACTGGTGGTCGTTCAACATCCCCGAACGCAAGATCGGCTGCTGGATCCACGCGCCCTATTACCCCAACCGCAAGACGGTGACCTGGCGCATCTTCGCCTGGGACGACGAAGGCTATGACCCGGCGCGCATGGCCTATTACCGCAAGGTCGAGGAAGCGCCGATGCCCGACGCCCCCGATCTCACCGACATCACCTTCCCCGGCGACAGGAACGGCGGCGGCTACAGCCTCAAGATGCTCGAGCCGGGCATGAAATATCACCTCCGGTACGAGGATCCGTCGCGCGGTTTCGCGCTCGATTTCACCCACACGGGCCTCCACGAACCGCACCGCTTTCCGCCGGGCAAACCGCCCTTCATGGCGACGCCGCATTACGACCAGCTCGGCCATGTCGAGGGCTGGATGACGCTGCGCGGCGAGAATATCCGCATTGACGGCATCGGCGTGCGCGACCGCACCTGGGGGCCGCGCGGCGGTCCTTACGCGGCGAGCCCCAAAGTCTATGCCAGCGATATGGAGCGCGTGAAGCATCGCGGCGGCGCGCGCTGGCGCGAGATCGAGCGCGAGCGCGGCCGCGGGCGCATCCAGTATATCTTCGGCCACCGCCGCGACGGCACGGGCTTCCTCGGCTTCGCGCGCGTGCAGGACGGCGATGCCGACGGCTGGTCGCCGATGAACGCCGGCTGGATCCGCCGCGATGGCAGTTTCGGCAGCCTCGACTCCGCCAGGTCGCGGATGCGCGTGTTTCGCAGCCCGAAGACCGGCTGGAGCACGCATATGCAGGTTGAGCTGGTCGATGAGCAGGGCCGCGAGATGAAGAGCGAAGGCTTTGTGGTCAGCACGATGAGCGAGGCGGGTTACGGCGTGAACCAGCTGATGCGCTGGGACATTGACGGCGGCATCGGTTGGGGCGAGGATCAGGATGTGTGGAACCCCGTCCATTTTGTCCGTGTGCTCGACGCGCTGAAGGCGACCGCCTGACCGCGATGTTCGACGGGCTCGCGCTTCCCCTGATGTGCGCTCCGATGAGCTTTGCCTCGTCGGTGCCGCTCGCGACGGCCTGCTGCCGCGCCGGGGTGATTGGCGGCTGGCAGGGCGGGACGATCACGCCCTTCGAGCTCTTCGAACATTATCTGACGGCGCTCGCCGACACGGGCGGGGCGCCGCCGATCGTCAACATGCCCGCGCGCTGGGGCAGCGACCCCGCGGGGGCCGAGCGGCTCGCGCTGCTCGAACGCTATCGCGTCCCGCTCGTCCTCTCCAGTCTCGGCGATCCTTCGGCGCTGGTCGAGCGCGTCCATGGCTGGGGCGGGCGCGTCGTCCACGACGTCACCACGATGAAGCACGCCGAAAAGGCGATCGCGGCGGGCGCCGACGGGCTGATGCTGACCTGCGCGGGCGCGGGCGGACATACGGGCTTCCTGACGCCGATGGCCTTCGTTCCCGCGGTGCGGCGGATATTCGACGGCTTGCTGATCGTCGCGGGCGGCATCGCCGATGCGCATGGCATTGCGGCGTCGCTCGCGCTCGGCGGCGACATCGCCTGCATGGGCACACGCTTTATCGCCACGCCCGAAAGCGGCGTAGTCGAGGGGCATCGGTCGATGATCCCGGCGGTCAATGCCGACGACATCGTCGCCTCGGCGGCGATGAACGGCGTGCCCGCGCACTGGATGCGGCAATCGATCGAGGCGGTCGGGCTCGATGCGAAGGCGCTCCCCACCGTCCGTTCGCCGATGCCCGCGGGTGTGATGCCGTGGCGTGACATCTGGAGTGCGGGGCAGAGCGTCGGGCTGATCGACGCGGTCGAGCCGGTGGCGGACCTTGTGGCGCGGCTAAAGTCCGAGTTCGAGGCGTTGCCGGCGGGATCCGACTGGCGCGCGCGCCTGACGGCGATCGAAGCGGACTGGGCCTAGCCCATCACCAGCACGATCCGCCCGGCGCTCTTGCCCGCAGCGGCATCGGCCATCGCTGCCCGAAAATCGTCCAGCTTGTAGCTCCGCGCCACCGCCGGCCGCAGCTTGCCTTGCTCGGCCAGCGCGAAAATCGTGTCGCGGTTCGCCTTGCTCTTCCCGGGCTCGAAAATCCCGAACTGCCGCACATCGACCCCGATCAGGCTCGCGCCCTTCAGCAGCGGCAGATTGGTCTTGAGCGCCGTCATCCCGCCCGGAAAGCCGATCACCAGATGCCGCCCGTTCCACGCCAGCGAGCGGAACGCCGGATCGGTCGCCTCGCCGCCGACAGGGTCGAATACGACATCGACCGCTTTCCCGCCGTTGGCCGCCTTGACCGCCTCGCGCCATTCGCCGCCGCGCGCATCGACGACTGCATCGGCGCCGCCTGCCGTCGCCAGCGCGCGCTTGGCCTCGTCCGACGCCGATCCGATCACCCGCGCGCCCAGATATTTGCCGATCTGCACCGCCGCATAGCCAGTCGCGCCGCCCGCGCCGAGCACCAGCAAAGTCTCGCCCGCCCTGAGCCGGCCGCGATCGACGAGCGCGTGCCACGCGGTTGCATAGCTCACCGGGAACACCGCCGCTTCCTCGAACGACAACGCAACCGGCATCTTGCGCACCCCGCGCGCGGGCAGGTTCACCGCTTCGGCGAACATGCCGCCCCAGCCGCTCGCCACGACCCTGTCACCAACCGCCAGTCCGGTCACTTCGGCCCCGACCGCTTCGATCACGCCGGCGCATTCGCTGCCCGGAACGAAGGGCACCGGCGGCTTCACCTGGTACCCGCCGCCCGCGGTCAGCACGTCAACGAAGCTGATCCCCGCCGCCCTGATAGAAATCCTCGCTTGAGTGGGCGAAGGCGCGCCGGGATCATGCTCGACGAGGCGATAGTTTTCGGGGGGGCCGAGTTCGTCGGCACGTACGGCGCGGGGCAGGGGAGCGGTCATCGGGCACCTCTTGTCATGATGCGTTTAGAAGTATAACCAAGTTATATAACTATTGGAGGATAGGCTGATGGGTTTCAAGACGCGGATCACCGAAATGCTGGGGATCGAGCATCCGATCGTCCAGGGCGGCATGCAGGCGGTGGGCACCGCCGACATGGCGAGCGCGGTGTCGAATGCCGGCGGCCTCGGCATCATCACCGCGCTGACCCAGCCCACGCCGCAGGCGCTGCGCGACGAGATCGAGCGCTGCCGGTCGCTGACCGACAAGCCCTTCGGCGTCAACCTCACCGTTTTTCCCACGATCAACTCGCCCGACTACAATGCCTATGCCGACGCCGTCGTCGAGAGCGGCGTCAAGATCATGGAAACCGCGGGCACGCCGGCGGTGCGCGAGATCTGGGCGCGGGTGAAGCCGCACGGCGTCACCATCCTCCACAAATGCACCGCGGTGCGCCACGCGCTGTCGGCGGAGAAAGCCGGCTGCGACATCATCTCGATCGACGGCTTCGAATGCGCGGGGCACCCCGGCGAGGACGACATCCCCGGCCTGATCCTGATCCCCGCCGCCGCCGACAAGGTCAAGATCCCGATGCTGGCGAGCGGCGGCTTCGGCGACGGCCGCGGGCTCGTCGCGGCGCTCAGCCTCGGCGCCGAGGGCATCAACATGGGCACGCGCTTCTGCGCCACGAAAGAGGCCCCGGTCCACGACAATGTGAAGCAGGCCTATGTCGACAATGACGAGCGCGGCAGCTTCCTGATCTTCCGCAACTTCAAGAACACCGCGCGCGTCGGCAAGAGCCCGGTCAGCGAGGAAGTCGTCCGCCGCCTGGCCGAACCCGACGCGAAGTTCAGCGACGTGCAGGAACTGGTCGCCGGCACCGCGGGCCGCGAACTGCTCAGGACCGGCGACCTTTCGAAGGGCGTCTTCTGGGCGGGAATGATCCAGGGGCTGATCCACGATATCCCGACCTGTCAGGAACTGATCGACCGGATCATCGCCGAGGCCGAGGCGATCCTCGACCAGCGGCTCGCGGGCTTCCGCCGGTAAATGCCGAGTAGAATCCTCCCTGTGGCCGCAGGCCATGGGGAGGGGGACCGCCCGCAGGGTGGTGGAGGGGCGGCGACGTGGCGCTATAGCCCCTCCGTCAGCGCTTCGCGCTGCCACCTCCCCATCGCTGCGCGACAGGGAGGATATTCTCACTGCTGCCCGCCATCGACGCGCACGAGCGCGCCCGTGGTATAGGACGACGCCGGGCTCGCCAGCATCAGCGCGGCGGTTACGATCTCCTCGGGCCGCCCCGGGCGCCCGAGCGCTACCGGCTGCTTCTCGCGCTTCTTCGGGTCCCAGGCGTCGGCGATATCGGTCAGGAACGGCCCCGGGCTGATCGTGTTCACGCGCACCTTCGGCGCATATTCGCGGCTCAGCGACACCGACATCGCGTTGAGCGCGGCCTTCGCCGATCCATAGGGGATGACCATCGGCAGCGGCATCAGTGCGCCGGTCGAGCTGATGTTGGTGATGCAGCCGCCGTCGCCTCGCGCCATCCGGTGCGCGACCTGGCTCGCAAGCCGGAATGGCCCCTTGAAATTGAGGTTGAGCACCGAATCGAACAGATTTTCGGGCATTTCGTGGCTGGGGCAGGCGGGCGACATGCCGGCATTGTTGATCAGGATATCGACACGCCCGAACTCGGCGTAACTCGCCTCGATCAATCCGTCGATCTCCGCCCAGCGCCCGCAATGCACGCCATAGGCCATAGCCTTGCGCCCCAATGCACGGCACTCCGCGGCCACCGTCTCGCAATTCTCCAGCTTGCGGCTCGCGACGATGACGTCGGCGCCGCGCTCGGCCAGTGCCTTCACCATGCGATAGCCGAGCCCGCGCGACCCGCCGGTGACGAGCGCGACCTTGCCGGTGAAATCGAAAAGCGGATCGGGGGTCATGCGGCGCTCCTCGGTTTGATCGACTCCAGCCGGGTCGGGATATGCTCGCTCGGGAACAGGCCCGGCGCGGGCGTCGCATTTTTGAGCCAGGCTTTGGCGACCTGTATCTTGTGCACTTCGGTCGGCCCGTCGGCCAGCGCCATCGCAGGCAAACCCATCCACATATCGGCGAGCGGCAGCTCGAGCGTCATGCCCAGGCTGCCGTGCAGCTGGATCGCGCGCTGGACGATGTCGTGATAGACTTTCGCCATCTGCACCTTGCACATCGCGATATGCGTGCGCGCCGCGCCATGCGGCTCGTTGTCGATGATCCATGCGGTCTTGAGCACCAGCAGCCGGAACTGCTCGAGCTCGATGATCGAATCGGCGATCGCGCCCTGCACGAACTGATGTTCGCTGAGCTGCTTGCCCTGCGTCCGCCGCGACACGGCGCGTTCGAGCATCATGTCGATCGCGCGCTGGCATTTGCCCACCGTCCGCATCGCATGGTGCACGCGCCCGCCGCCCAGCCGCGCCTGCGCGACCTTGAACCCCTCGCCGGGTCCGCCCAGCATCGCGTCCGATGGCACGCGCACCTTGTTGTAGCGGATATAGGCGTGCGTGCCGTCGTCCGCGCCCTTGCTGTCGCCCATAGTCTGCGAATGGCGGAGGAACTCGACCCCCGGCGTGTCGGTCGGCACGATCAGCATCGACATCCGCCCGTGCGGCGGATTTTCGGGATTTGTCACCACCATCACGATGAGGAAGGCGGCATAGCGCGCGTTCGACGAGAACCATTTTTCGCCCTCGATCACCCATTCGTCGCCCTCGCGCCACGCGCGGCAGGTGAATTCCTTGGGGTCGGCGCCGGCCTGCGGCTCGGTCATCGAGAAGCAGGAGACGATCGTGCCGTCCATCAGCGGCTGGAGATATTTCGCTTTCTGTTCGTCGGTGCCGAACATCGCGAGGATTTCGCTGTTGCCGGTATCGGGCGCGGCGGTGCCGAACACCGTCGGCGCCCAATAGCTGCGCCCCAGAATCTCGTTCATCAGCGCGAGCGACAGCTGGCCATAGCCCGGTCCGCCCAGCTCCTTGTCGAGGTGGCAGCCCCACAATCCCTGCGCCTTCACCTGAGCCTGCAGCGGCTTCATATAAGCGCGCGCTTCCGTGTTCGCGACGTCATAGGGCGCGCCATGGCCGGGGAAGAGCAGGTCCATCGGCTCGCACTCCTCGCGGACGAACTTCGCCATCCAGTCGAGCTTCGCCTGCAATTCGGGTTCGATGCGGAAATCGATCATGGGGGTTCCTAGTGTTGGGATCAGCCGATCAGGCGGATGAGTTTTTCGGCTTCGGCGAAATTTCCGCGCACCAGCCGGTCGAAGAAGCGGCCGGTCTCGGCGCTCAATATACCCTTGGCCGCCTGCGCGACCTTGTATTCGAGGATGCAGCCGCCCTTGAACATCGCGAGGATGAGGTAATAGTCGAAGCTCGCCATGTCGCGGCCGGTGCCAGCAGCATAATGCGCCATCAGTTCCTGCCGCGTCGGCCAGTCCATCACATTGTAGAGCGACTTTTCGGGGATATGCCCCGGGAAGCGCTCGTCGCGGATCCCATTGCAGAACCAGGCGAGGTCGAGCAGCGGATCGGCGATCGTCGACAGCTCCCAGTCGATCAGCGCGGTGAGCCGGCACGGCGGGTCGAAGGCGAAGAGCGCGTTGGGCGTGCCGACATCGCCATGGATGATGCCCGGACGGAAATCGACTGGCCGGTTCGCGCGCAGCCAGTCGCGCGCGAGGGCATAGCCGGGCAATTCGCGCCACTCGAAATCGTAAAGCTGCTTGTAGCTCCGGATCTGGCCTTCCCAGCGATCGACCTGCCGCTCGAGGAAATTGTCGGGGCGCCCGAAATCCTCCAAGCCGACCGCCTTGTAATCGACATTGGCGAGCGCGATCAGCCCGTCGACCATCGCGAACGGCACTTCGCGCGCGTGCGGCGGCTGGTCGAAGGGCGGCCGGTCGTGGATCTTGCCGTCGGTCAGGTCGGCGGGCCAGCCTTCGACCAGCTCCATCACATAGAAGGGTGCGCCGATCACGGCGGGGTCGGCGCAACTGCCGTGGCAGACCGGGTGCGGGACGGCGGTGGCGTTCAGCGCGGTCAGCACGCGCGCCTCGCGGAGCACGCTTTTCTCGCTCCCCGGCGGTGGCACCGCGGGCGGGCGGCGCAGGATCAGCGTTTCTCCGCCGCGGTCCAGCGACAGGATGACGTTCGACGTGCCGCCATGGATTTTCGCGACCGCCAGCGGGCCGTCGCCCAGCGCCGGGATATGCGCGTCGAGCCACGCCGTCAGCCGCTCGCGGTCAGCCAGCGCCGCCAGTTCGTCGCTCATCCTTCGCGCTCCCGCAAAAAGGCTTCGATTTCGGTGCGGATCGCGTGCATCCGCGCCGCGGCGTCGGCGAAGGTCGCGGCGTCGATCCGCGCCATCACCGCGCGCGTCACCGCGCGCGCGCGCGCATGGTCCGCGGCCTTGAGCGCTCTCCCTGCCGCGGTCGCGACGATCAGCGACGCGCGCTTGTGATCGGGATTGTCGGCGAATACGACCAGTCCCAGTTCGGCCAGCCGGTTCGCGGCGCGCTGCATCACCTGCCGCGGATGCCCCAGGCTGCGCCCGATCTGCGCCACCGTCGGCGGCGTCGCGGCGTTGACCACGGCGGTCAGCACCATCAGCTCCATCTCGGGAAGCCCGCTCTCGGCGCGCGTCTCGGCGAACAGCGCGCGCATCCGCCCGCGCAGCCGCGCCACCTCGTCGGCGAATCGCTCGAAATCGGGAAAGCGCTCGGACATGGCACTTGGATGTCAAAATGACACCAAGGTGTCAATATGCTTCGGATCGACCGGGGGGGCGGCGCAAAGCGCCGGTTCTATTTGTTTCGCGCAAAGACGCATGGCTGTTTTCGGGCGGTTTCTGCCGTTTAATCCTCCCTGCGGCGAAGCCGTGGGGAGGGGGAACGCCGCGAAGCGGTGGTGGAGGGGCGGCGGCCCGAAACCGACGCTCAAGGCCTCGGCCCCTCCACCATACTTCGCATGGTCCCCCTCCCCATCGCTGCGCGACAGGGAGGATTATTACGTCCGCTCTCCACCCCAGCCGACGCGCACGCACCGCAAGCTTACAGAGCGATATAATCGCCTTTCCGCCGGGGCAGCTCGGCGCGTCGGGGACTCCAGCAAGGCGAGACCAACCTCTTCGTGCCGTTGCGTCCTTGCGCGAAACCTTGAAAATGCGGCGTTTGGAGCAAGGCTCAGCGCGACGCCATCCGCTCGAACAAAGATCCCTCGGCCTGCCAGTCTATCCGCACCCGCCGGTGCGCGAAGCGCCAGCCCTCCGCGGTACGCACCAGCCGGTCGTCATAGGTGCCGCTGTGATCGGGCCCGAAATTGCTGTGTACGGTGAAATAGCTCCGCGCGGTCGCGCTTTCGCCGTCGACCGCGATCAGCGGGTTGGTGATATGGTGGCGGACGAAGGTCAGCCGCGCGTCGCGCGTTCCCGACGCCAGCGCTGCCGCAATCGCCGCCGGTCCCTGCGGCGCCTTGCCAAGATATTCCAGCACGCCGTCGGCGGCGAAACAGGCGGTCATCTCGGTCAGCCGCCCGCGGTCGCCATGATAGGTGTAACGCGCGAGCAGGTCGCGGATCGCGTCGCGGTCCCGTGCGAGATCGGTCATTATCGGGCTTTCATATATAACCTAGTTAGTCATGTCTTGACACGCGGCGGGTCGAGGCGCAACCCTGTGCGCAGGGAGAGACGATGCCGGTACCGGTTCATCATATCGTGGCATTGCCGCCGCCGTTCGACGCGCCGCCTTATCCGGCGGACATTTTTGCGGGGCAGGTCGTGCTTGTCACCGGCGGCGGATCGGGCATGGGGCTCGCCATGGCCAAGGCCTTTGCGCAGGGCGGCGCCGACGTTGCCGTCATGGGACGCAGCCTCGACCGCGCGCAGGAAGGCGCGGCGCAGATCGCGGCGCTGGGCGCGCGCACTCACGCGATGAGCTGCGACGTGCGGCTTCCCGCGGCCGTCGCCGCGGCTTTCGACGAAGCCGAGGAAGCGCTCGGCCCGATCGGCCTGCTCGCGAACAACGCCGGTGCCAATTTCCCCGTGCTCGCCGAGGATATCTCGCCCAACGCCTGGAACGCCGTCACCCGCATCGCGATCGACGGCACCTTCCTCTGCTCGACCGAATATGCCCGCCGCCGCATCGCCGCAGGCAAGGGCGGGGCGATCGTCAACAACAGCGCGCAATATATCTGGACCGGCTTTCCGGGTGACGCGCACAGCGCCGCCGCCAAGACCGCGCAGGCGACGATGACGAAGAAGCTGGCCGCCGACTGGGCGCCGCACGGCATCCGCGTCAACGCGATCGCGGCGGGTTTCTTCCCGCACGAGGGTTCGGTCTCGGCCCGCCGCGAAGAGGGGGTCGAACCGCTGCAGAACATGATCCCCGCCGGCCGCACCGGCAGCATATGGGAATTCGGCTGGCTCTCGGCGATGACCTGCACGCCCTTGTTCGGCGCGATGACCGGGCAGGTGATCGTGCAGGACGGCGGCGAGAGCCTGCGCCGCTCGCTCATCATGCCCGACTATGTGCCCCCGCGCGAGCGGGCGGACGGGCCGTGGGGGTGGAAATGACCGGCTGGCTGGCGGGCAAGCGCGTGCGGATCGAGGGTGATAGCCCGGCGATTGCCAAGGCGTTCGCGGCGGCGGGCGCAACCCTCGCCGATGGGGAAGCCGACATCTGGGTCCATGTCGCCCCGCCGCCCGCGACCAGGCCCGCGCACGAACTCTCCCATGCCGAATGGCGCGCCAGCCTCGACGCCGGCCTCGACCGCCGCTTCCTCGGCGCCAGGGATTTCGCCGCCGCCTGCCGCGCGCGCGGGGAGGGCGGGGTCGTGCTCTTCGTCGGCGCCCCCGAACAGGCGCTCGGCGCCGATCAGGCCGCGGCGGCGGGCGCGCTCGGCAACCTCACCAAGACGCTCGGCGTCGAATGGGCGCGCGACGGCATCCGCGTGAACACGATCCTCACGCGTGAAATCGGCGACACCCTCGGCCATCTCGCCGCCTATCTGGCCAGCGATTACGCCGCCTACGTCACCGGCGCGGTCATGGGCATAGCGCACGGTGACTGACCGCATCCGCCTCGCCAAACAGGCGGCGTTCGTGACGGGGGGCGGGGGCGGCATCGGGCGCGCGATCGCAATCCGCCTCGCCGAGGCCGGCGCCGACGTCGCGATCTACGACATCTTTCCCGAACGCGCCGAAGAGGCGGCGGCACGCGTCCGCGATGCCGGGCGCCGCGCGCTCGCGATCCCCGGCGACGTCATGGACAGCGACGCCCTGCGCTCCGCCATCGAGGCCGCCGCCGCCGAGTTCGGCCGCCTCGACATCCTCGCCAACAACGCCGGCGGCGTCTCCGCCCGGCCCTTCCTCGAACAGAGCGAGCGCAGCATGCGCAAGCATATCGACATCAACCTGGTGTCGATGCTCGTCGCCACACAGGCGGCCGCAAAGCATATGGTCGCCGGCGGGCGCGGCGGCTCGATCGTCAATGTCGCGAGCATAGAGGCGAGCCGCGCCGCGCCCAATTTCGCGGTCTACGCCGCGTGCAAGGCGGGCATGCTCAGCTTCACCAAATCGATGGCGCTCGAACTGTCGGAGCACGCCATTCGCGTCAATTGCATTGCCCCCGACCACACGGTCACCCCTGGAAATCAAGGCAATCGCGCTGGCCCGGTCGATCCGGCGGGCTGGAAAAAGCAAACCCCCGAAGCCGTCGATGCCATGAACCGCCTGATCCCTCTCGGCCGCGAAGGCGTCGACATGGAGTGCGGCGACGCCGCAGTCTTCCTGTCGAGCGCGATGGCGAGCTATATCACCGGCGTGCTGCTGCCGGTCGATGGCGGCACCTGGGGCGCGTCGGGCTGGGTGCGCGGCCGCGATGGCAAATGGACGCTCAACGAAGGACTGTCATTTGGGGCTTAACGCGAGGAAATGGCTGCGACATTGCAGCCCCCCGACAAAAGCCCTACAGACGCGGCTTGAGTAACGGTTAATTATAGTATGGCCGGAGTAGGGGCAGGGTTGGTGAATATGGACAATGGCAGCGCGCGTATCAGGGTACCCAAGACGTCGGAACTGGTTGCCGACCAGATCCGGGCCCAGATCGTCCGCGGCGAACTGACCGAAGGCGACTCGCTGCCCCCCGAAGGCACGCTGATGACGACGCTCGGCATTTCGCGCCCGACGCTGCGCGAGGCGTTCCGTATCCTCGAGGCCGAAAATCTGATCAGCGTCGTGCGCGGATCGCGCAGCGGTGCGCGCGTGCACCAGCCGTCGACCGAACTCGTGTCGCGCTACGCGGGCTATGTGCTCGAGGCGCAGGGTACGACCATCGCCGACCTATATGCTGCGCGCCTCGCGATCGAGCCGACCGTTGTGCGTTGGCTGGCGACCGCCAAGGGGCAGACGCCGGGTTTTGCGAAGCTCAAGCAGGTGCTGGCCGACCTCGACGCGATGCTGAAGGCCGAAGCCTATGCCGAGTTCGTCGACAATGTGTCGCCTTTTCACCAGACATTGGTCGAGGCGACCGGGAACAAGACGTTGAGTTTCATGAACCGGATGCTGCTCAACCTCGGCCGTCACCACCAGAACGACTATCAGCGTCGCCATCCGCGCACCACCGAGGACAAATATAAGAGCCTGCGCGCCGGCTTCAAATCCTTCGAAAAGCTCGTGACGCTGATTGAGGAGGGCGACGTCGAGGGTGCGGTGTCGCACTGGCGCCTCCACCTGCGCAACGCGAACGAGACCTGGGCGGCGCGCGGCGAGGGCGAGCGGACCGTCGACTCCCTGCACGGATGAATTTCGCCGGCGCGATGATCGCCGCGGCGGCGTTCGCGCCCGATGCGCGCCTGACCGTCGCGTCGGACTCCAACCCCGTTGAAACCACGCTGGGCGAGGTCGTCGCCGCAGGTCGCCGCATGGGTACGCGAATGACCGCTGCCGGCATAGCGCGCGGCGATATCGTCGCCTGCATGCTCCCCAACTGGCGCGAATGGCTCGTCGTCGCGGTCGCCGCGGCGCAGGCGGGGGCGGTGATGCTACCGGTCGTCACCATCTATGGCGCGAAGGAACTGGCCTTCATCCTGCGGCAGTCGAAGGCGAAATGGCTTTTCACGCCCGATCGCTTTCGCAATGTCGATTATGGAGAGGTCGTGGGCGGTTGCGGCGACCTTCCCGCGCTCGAACGCCATATCACGACCGGCCCCGATTTCGCCGCGCTCGAAGCCGACGGTCCGATCTTCGACCCCGCGCCCGCCGACGCCGACGAGCTCGCGTTGCTCGTCTATACCTCGGGCACCACCGCCGATCCCAAGGGGGTGATGCACAGTGCCCGCGGTTTCCTGGCCGAGATGGAAACGATGCGGCTGATGCGCGCGGGCAGCGACGACGATGCGGTGATCTCGCCCTGGCCGCCGGGCCATGTCGCAGGCGCTCTATCGATGTATCGTTTCCTTTGTCAGGGAACGCCGCTGATCCTGATGGACCAGTGGGACGCGATGCTCGCCGCCGAGCTGATCGATCGGCACAAGGTGACGTCCTCGTCGGGCACGCCCTTCCACCTCGCGGGCATGATGGCGGCCGCCGATGCACGGGGTTACGACCTCTCGTCGCTCCGCCAATATCTCGTCGGCGCCGCGCCGGTGCCGCCGTCGCTGATCGCGCGCTGCCAGGAGCTGGGATTGGCGGTCTATCATTGCTACGGGTCCAGCGAGCATCCGACTGTAACCTCGGGCGTCGTCGACGATCCGCTCGAGAAGCAGCTCCACACCGAGGGGCGCCCGATCATGGGTTCGGAGATTCGCTTCGTCGACGATGCGGGCAACGACGTTGCGCCCGGCGAGGACGGCGAAATCTGCACCCGTGGCCCCGAACTGTTCATAGGTTATCTCGATCCCGCGCTCAACGAAGCCGCCTTCCTGGCCGGCGGCTGGTACCGCACCGGCGACATCGGCCGCCTCGACGAGGCCGGCTATCTGCTGATCACCGACCGCAGGAAGGACATCATCATCCGCGGCGGCGAGAATATCTCTTCGAAGGAGGTCGAGGCGGTGCTGCTAGGCCATCCGGCGGTCGCCGACGTCGCGGTGGTGGCCGCAAAAGACGACCGCATGGGCGAGGTGGTGCGCGCCTGCGTCGTGCTCGCGCCGGGCGCGACGCTGACGCTCGACGAGGTGCGCGATCATTTCTTCGCGGCGGGGATCGCGAAGCAGAAGACGCCCGAGCGGCTGAGCTTCTTCGCCGAACTCCCGCGCAACGCTTCGGGCAAGGTGCTGAAGCACGAACTGCGGCGGACGCCTTGAGGCTCCTCTCCTGCAGGGGAGGGCGAACTTAGTTTCGCATGATGAACCCGCCATCGACGTTCAGCGCTTGGCCGGTGATCCAGTCGCCCGCCGGCGAGCATAGCAGCAGCAGCGCCCCCACCAGATCCTGCGGCTCGCCGCGCGGCTGTTTCACCACGCGTGCCATCGCGGCCTGCACGAAGGGGCTTTCGTCGGGGGTCAGCGCCTTACCCGCGTCGGACATCGTCATCCCCGGCGCGATCGCGTTAACGTTGACGTTCATTCGCCCGAGCTCGGTCGCCAGCGTCGTGGTCAGCCCGAGCAGCGCGATCTTGCTGATCCCGTAGGTCGTCTGTGCCGGAAAACCGCCCGCCGACAGCTGGTTGACGATCTTCCCGCCGCCGCGTGCCTGGAACAGCGGCACCGCGGCCTTCGAGCAGATCAGCGCGCCGGTCAGGTTCACACGCATCAATTTGTCGAAATCGCCGATGCTCGTCTGGATCGCCGGGGTGCCGACCGCCTCGACCATCAACGCGGCATTGTTCACCAGGATGTCGAGCCCGCCGAAGGCCGTTTCCGTTGCCTCCATCATCACGGCGACCGAGGCTTCGTCGGCGATGTCGACCTGAACCGCCAGCGCCTTGCCGCCCGCTGCCTCGATCTCGCCCGCGACGCGCTGGGCGCCTTCCTTGTTGAGGTCGGCGACAACGACACTCGCGCCCGCGTTAGCGAGGCCGACGGCATAAGCGCGCCCGATGCTGTTGCCGCGCCCGCCTGCGCCGGTGACGATCGCGACCTTGCCGTCGAGGCGGAACTGGTCGTTAGTGAAATCGGCCATGCTCACGCCTCCTGCTTCGGGAAGATCGGCGCCCCGACGCCGATGGTGACGGTCTTGTAGTGGAGGAATTCGTCGATCCCTGCCTTGCCGCCTTCCTTCCCGAAACCGGAAATGCCGATTCCGCCGAAGGGCGTGTGCGGATTGATCTGGAACCCGCCATTATTATAGACTCCGCCCGCGTTCAGCCGCTCGGACAGGCGGTGGACGCGCTGCAGGTCGTTCGACTGGATATAGGCGGCGAGGCCATATTCGCTGTTGTTGGCGATCGCGACCGCCTCGTCCTCGGTCTCGAATTTCATCACCACCACCGCAGGGCCGAAAATCTCGACCTGGCTGATCTCGTGATCGGGGTCGGCGTCGACGATCAGCGTAGGTTCGATGAAATTGCCCTCGGCCAGATCGCCGCCGCAGCGCCCGCCGCCGAGCAGGAAGGTCGCGGCGCCGTCGGCCTTCGCACGCTCGAACATGCCGAGAATGCGGTCGACCGCGGCCCTGTTGATCACCGGGCCCACCGCCACGGTCGGGTCCATCGGATCGCCGACCTTGAACTGGCCGATGATCGCCTTCAGCCGCGCCACGAAATCGTTATAGATTTCGGCGTGGACCAGCTGGCGGGTGGGAAGGGCGCAGCCCTGGCCCGACAGGCAGCCCACGGTCCAGAACACCGCGCGTTCGGCGGCGGCCTGGATGTCGCAATCGGG
This sequence comes from Sphingomonadaceae bacterium 3R27E2-A, assembly GCA_005503165.1. Lineage (GTDB taxonomy): Bacteria > Pseudomonadota > Alphaproteobacteria > Sphingomonadales > Sphingomonadaceae > Sphingopyxis. The sequence continues at coordinate 172,967 of SCNT01000001.1, read as the reverse complement.
GAAGACGAGGCTCGCCGATTTGCCGCCGAGTTCCATGACCGACGGCTTGATCTCCTCGGCGCAGGCGGTCAGGATCTTGCGCGCGGTGATAGGGCCGCCGGTGAAGCTGATCTTGCGGATCTTCTTGTGCCGAACGATCGCGTCGCCCGCCTCGCCGGTGCCGGGAAAGATCGACAGCACGCCGTCGGGTACGCCCGCTTCCCTGCACAGCCGCGCGAACATCTCGGGCGCGAAAGGCGTGATTTCGGCGGGTTTGCAGATCACGCAATTGCCCGCCGCGAGGGCTGCCGCGACCTTCATCCCGAGCGAAATCAGCGGCCCGTTCCAGGTGATGATGATCCCGACGATGCCGATGGGTTCGGGCACGGTGTAGCTCAGTTCGCCGCGCGTATCGAAGGTCGAGATCAGCTCGCCCGACATCTTGTCGCACCAGCCGGCATAATAGCGCGTCCAGCCTACCGCGGTGTCGACCCCGCGCTCGCCGACCATCAGCGTCGTGCCGCCGTCGAGCGCGGCCATGCGCGCCAGCTCGGCCTTGTTCGCCTCGAGCAGGTCGGCAAGGCGGTTCAATATGTCGCGCCGCACCTCGGGCGCGGTCCGGCGCCAGCTCTCCTGCACCGCCACCGCCTTGGCGACCGCCTCCTCGACCTCCCTTGCGCCCGCGAGCGGAATGTCGGCCTGCGTCTGCTGGCTCACCGGATGCAGATGCGGGTGCGTGCCGCCGCTGCCGCTCGACCGTTGTTCGTGCCCGAGATGCAGATGCACTGCGGGTGCTGCGCTTGCCATGTCTCTATCTCCCAATGAAATCGTTCAGGCGTCCCACGCCAGGTGCAGATGTTCGAGCGCCATCACGCTGCCGCCACGGCAGCTTTCGTCGCCCTTGATGACTTGCCGGAAATGGCCGACGCGACCGAACCAGGCGCGGTAGAAGATGATCAATTCCATGCGCGCGAGATGCAGGCCCAGGCAGGTGTGGATGCCCGAGCCGAAGGCGGCGTGGCGATAATATTGCCGCTCGACCGACACCGTCTTCGGGTCCTCGGTCAGCGCCTCGTCCCAGCCGACGAGCGGCAGCGGCGCGAGGATGCAGTCGCCCGCGCGCAGCTGAGCCCCGCCGAGTTCGGTGTCGGCGGTGACGTAGCGCGGCGTCGCGACGAAGGCATAGCGGCGCAGCAATTCCTCGACCATATTCGGGATCACCGCCGGATCGTCGATCGCCCGCTGGCGCAGTTTCTCGTCATGCGCGAGATGGCGCATGCCGAAGCTCATCGCGTTGGTTACGGTGTCGAGCCCGGCTAGGAACATCAGGAAGCCGATCGACATCAGCTCCTCGAAGCTCAGCTTGCGCCCGTCGACCTTGCCCGCGATGATCTTGGAGATCATGTCGTCTTTCGGCTCGGCCATGCGCTGCTGGATCAGTTCGGTGAGGTGGCCGACGATCGCCTGCGCGAGCTGGTTGCGCTTCTCGTTGCTCGCCTGCGAATGGAAAAAGCCGGTGACCAGGGCGCGGAACCCCTCGAACTTCTCCAACGGGAAGCCGAACAACTCCATGAACACCGCGACGGGCAGCCGCGACCCGATCGCCTCGACGAAATCGCATTCCCCCTTGTCGACCACGCTCTCCAACAACTGGTCGGTCCACGCCGCGATGCGCCCATCGAGCGGCTCGATCGCCTTGTATTCGAAGAAGGGACGCAGCATCTGCCGGTACGGTCGGTGCTCGGGCGGGTCGAGCATCTCGGGGATCATCTTGGGCTGGTCGGGATTGGGCGGGATCGACAGGTAGCGGCTCGAGAAGATCTCGGGATGCCGCACCACATGCTGCACCGACGCGCCGGTGTTGCACACCCAGTGGCCGCCGTGGGAATTGGTCCAGAACACCGGCGGTGCAGTCTCCTTAAGCTCCCAATAGCGGGCGTGGCAATCGGCCAGCACGCCGGGGTCGGCGATATAGTCGAATTCGAACACGGGCGTGCGCTCCGCCACCTGCGACTCGGTCATCTTCTCTCTCCCATTGACGTAAGTAAACGAGTGTTTACATAAGGAGTCAATTAGGAGAGTTTATGGAAACAACGATCGAAGCACCGACCCGCGACGCCGACCGCACCCGCGCAGCAATTCTTCATGCTGCGCAGCAAGTCTTTGCCGCAAAAGGCTTTGCCGAGGCGGGGGTGCGCGACATCACCGCGCGCGCGGGCGTGAACCCGTCGCTGGTCAGCCGCTATTTCGGCGGGAAGCTCAAACTCTTCGAAGCCGCGCTCGACGCGGCGCTCAACACGCGGCTGATGACCGACCTGCCCAAAGAGCAGTTCGGCAAGATGATCGTGGTGCGTTTCGCCGACGAGGATGATCGCGTCAGCCCGCTGCCGATGATGTTCAGCGCCGCGTCCGACCGCGAGGCGCGCGCGGTCGCGCAGCGCCTGCTGCGCGACCGCGTATTCCAACCGCTCAAAAACTGGTTCGGCGGCGAGAGCGCCGATGTGAAGGCGGCGCGCTTCATGATGGTGTCGCTCGGCTTCTTCGCCTACCGCGACCAGCTCCCGCTCGCCGAATTCGCCGGCCGCGTCGAACCCCGCCTGCGCCAATGGCTCGAACGCGAGTTCCAAGCCATTGTCGACGACTGACATCGCATCAGGCCAGCAACGCTTCGCGCGCGGCCGGCGCGATGAACTGCAGCAGATGCGCGCGCTTCAGCGGCAGATGCGCCGCCGCCTCGTCGGTCATCCCGATGCCGCCATGGACCTGGATATTTGTCCGCCCATTGTCGAGCGCCGCCTGATCGGCGAGCCGTTTTGCTGCGGCCACATGGAAGGCAGCGTCCGCAGCATTTTCATCGAGCGCGCACGCCGCATAATAGAGCTGCGAGCGCGCTGCCGCCGCGCGCACCGCCATGTCCGAGCACATATGCTTCAGCGCCTGGAACCAGCCGATCGGGCGATCGAACTGCTCGCGCAGCTTGGCGTAATCCGCCGCCATGTCGCGCGCAGCGTCGGCGCAGCCGACGGCATAGGCCGCGCTTAGCAATTGCAAGTGCAGCGCCGGGGCAGGGTCGTCCTCGGTCCACAGCGAGCTTGTCCATTCGTGGCGGCTTTGCAAGGTCGACAGGTCGATCGTCGGCGCGTGCGGCGTCGTGTGCAGCGTGCCGCTCTGGTCGGTGAAGGCGTCGGGAAGATCGAACAGCCGCAGGCCGCCGGGCTCGCTCCTCAGCACCGCACCCGAACCCGCCGGATCGAGCACGCGGAGCGGCTCGGGCTCGCTCGCGGTCAGCGCCAGCGCAACCTTGCCATCGACCACGTCGGGGAACCAGCGGCTCGCCACCGCGGTCGAGAGCAGCCCGATCGGCGCGAGGAAACGCCCGAGCTCGGCGAACACCAGCGCCTCGGTCGCATGGTCGAGGTCCATCCCGGGCGCGGTCAGGCCCGTCCAGCCCATCGCCTCCAGTTCGGCCCACAGCCCGTCGCGCCGCGCCCGCGCATCCTCCAGCGCCATATGATCGCGGCACCAGTCCGCGGTTGCGGTCTGGAAAGCGATCTGCTCGTCGTTCGGGGTCAGGTCCATCGGATTACCTCGATTTGGGCAGGCCGAGCAGCCGCTCGCCGATGATGTCGCGCTGGATCTGCGCGGTGCCGCCGGCGATCGTGGCGGCGAAACCGCGGAGGTAATCCGCCACCGCATTGTCGTCGCCATAAGCGAAGTCGATGATGTCCTCGCCCATCAGTATTACCGCCATGCGTTCGAGCCGCTGGCCGAGTTCGGAAGTGAAGAGCCGGATCACCGACGCCTCGGGACCCGGCTGGCCGGTGCGCACGACTTCGGAGATATTGCGATAGGTCATCGCGCGCACCGCCGCGACCTCGGCGCGCAGTTGCGCCAGCTGGTCCGCGATGCGGTCGTCGCGGATCATGCCGTTCGCGCGTGCCGTGGCGATCAGTTCCTCGATTTCCTGGCTCTGCTTGACCTGGTCTGCGATGAAGCCGGTACCCCGCTCGAAGCTCAGGGTCGACATCGCGACCTTCCACCCGTTGCCGAGCCCGCCGACGACGTTGGCCAGCGGGATGCGCACATCGTCGTAGAAGACCTCGGTGAATTCGGCCTGCCCCGACATCTTCCTGATCGGGCGCACGGTGATGCCGGGCGCATGCATGTCGCAGATCACCCAGCTCAGCCCCTTGTGCCGCAGCGATCCATCCTCGGTGCGCAGCACCAGCTCCTGCCAGTCGGCGACATGCGCGAAGCTCGTCCAGATCTTCGATCCGTTGATGACCAGTTCGTTGCCCTCGATCCGCCCGCGCGTCTTGATGCCCGCAAGGTCCGATCCCGCACCGGGTTCCGAAAAGCCCTGGCACCAGATCGCCTCGCCCTTCAGGATGCGCGGCAGGTGATACGCCTTCTGCTCTTCGCTCGCGTTGAGGATAAGGGTCGGGCCCCCATGGTTGATCCCGACGAAATTCGCCCCGATCCACGGCGCATGCGCCTTGGCATATTCCTCGAGCCAGATGACCTGCTGCACGATCGACAGCCCGCGCCCGCCATAGTCGACCGGCCAGTTGATCCCCGCCCAGCCGGCATCGAACAGCCGTCGCTGCCACGCCTTGTCGAAGTCGACCGCGTCGGCCGCGTCGAGCGGTCGTTTCTCGGCGGGGACATTGGCGTGCAGCCAGTCGCGGCACTCCTCGCGAAAGACCGTCTCTTCGGGCGAAAATCCGATATCCATCAGCGGGCTTTCTTCGCCGCGGCGATAGGCTCACCCTTCTTGCGCATCGCAGGGTCGAAGCCTGCGTTGCGCATCAGCTCATGATTCAGCCCGGCGGCGAGCCCCATGCCGTCGGTGTCGTAGATCAGCCGCTTGTTCTCGGCATTGCTGTGGCGGCTGTTGCCGAGGATCAGCGCCGCCAGTTCGGCGACCTTGGCGTCGAGCAATTCATCGGCGACGCAATAATTCGCCAGCCCCATCGCCACCGCATCCTCGCCCTTATAGCGCTGGCACGTCAGCATCACCTCGAGCGCCTTAGCCTGCCCGACGCGGCGCGGCAGGCGCTGCGAAAGGCCCCAGCCGGGGACCAGTCCCCACTTCCCATGCGTGTCGGCAAAACGCGCGCTCTCCCCGCACACGATGAAATCGGCCGCGAGCGCCAGTTCGAGCCCGCCAGTGTAGCAGGTACCGCGGACCTTCGCGATCACCGGCTGGCGCAGCCTCGTCAGCCGCTCGACGATCAGCATTTCCTGCCGCAACCAGCCGAGCGCGTCGGCATGCGGCGGCGACTTCAAATCATGCCCCGCGCAGAAATGCTCGCCCGCGCCGGTGATCACCACCAGCCCGGCCTCGCCAACGCCCTCCTCGATATCGCGAATATGCGTGCGGAATTCGCGGAACAGTGCGCGGTCGATCGCATTGCACTTGTCCGGCCGATTGAGCGTCAGCGTGCACACGCCGCCCGCATCTTCGCGCAGGACCAGGGGCTCGCTCATGCCTCGTCCCCGCGCGTCTTCGCGATCGCCTCGCGCGCGGTGCCGCTCTCCATCGCGCGCTTGCCGAACTGCTCGCGGATCGGCACGAACTCGGGCATCACCAGCGACCGCCGCAGCCAGTTGGCGGCGTCGACCACCAGCGTGTGCCCGCTGATATAGCTCGCATAGGGCGAACAGAGAAAGGTCGCCGCCCAGCCCAGTTCGCGCACCTCGCCGACGCGCATCCCGGGGATCGTGTTGTCGCCGCGCTCGCCCTCGCGGTGGCGCGTCATATGCACGGGCAGATCGTCGTGCGGGAAGCGTCCCGGCGCGATGCAGTTGACGCGTATGCCGTCGGGCGCCCATTCGACCGCGAGGCTCTGCGTGAGGTTGGTCACCCCCGCCTTTGCTGCCGCCGAATGCGAAGTGCCGGGACCGCCCGTCCAGCTGTAGGTCGCCCCGATGTTGAGGATTGCGCCCGGCAGCCCCGCCGCCAGCCGCCGCACCGCAAACTCGCGGCTGCAATTATAGGTGCCGTTGAGCACGATATCGACGACGGTGCGAAAGCCGTTGGGCGTCATTTCCTCGGCGGGCGCTGGGAAATTGCCCGCGGCATTGTTGATAAGTACGTCAACCGGGCCGAGCGTGGCTTCGCTCTCGTCGAAGGCGCGGACGATCGCCTCGGGATCGCGCACGTCGCAGGCGACCGCGATGACCTCGGCGCCGACCGCTTCGATCGCGGCGATGCCCGCGGCGAGATGGTCGGGCTTGCGGCTCAGCACTGCGATCTTCGCGCCAAGCCGCGCGAACTCGACCGCCATGCCCTTGCCGAGCCCGGTGCCGCCGCCGGTGACCGCGACGACCTGTCCATCGTAGGTGCCGTCGGGCAGCGCCTTGGCGCCGAGCGGGGGAGGGGGAGCGAGCGCCAAGCTATTTCCCCCTATATTGCGGCGCGCGTTTCTCGCGGATCGCGGCGCGGGCTTCCTGATAATCCTCGGTCTTGAACAGATAGCTCTGCGCATAGAGTTCCGCGCGCGTGCCGGTACGGATCGTGGGCCCATGCATCAGGTTGATCATCTCTTTCGCCAGCGCGAGGTTGATCGGCGGCCGCGCCGCGATGTCGCGCGCAATCTCCAGCGCCCTTGCGTCGAGCTCCTCGGGCGCGACGACGAAATCGATGGCCCCCCATTCGAGCGCGGTCGCGGCGTCGATCTTTTGCCCCGACATCACCATATATTTGGTGCGCGACGGCCCGACCAGCGCGGTCATCATCTGCGTGCCGCCGGTGTCGGGCAGCACGCCGTATAATATCTCGGGCAGCGCCATTTTCAGCGTCGTGTCGCTTATCCGGACATCCGCGGCGAGCGCCAGTTCGCACCCGCCGCCGATGGCGCCGCCCTTCAGCGCGGCGACGATCGGCTTGGTCGACTCCTGCATCCTGAGCCGCCCTTCCTGGTGCCGCCGCACGAAGTGGAAATCGCTCTCGTCGCGCGCGCGGTGCCCGAGCACATTGGTGTCGCGTCCCGAACAAAAGCTCTTGCCATTGGCGCGGATCAGGATCGTGCTGGTCTCGCTTTCGTCCAGCGCCTCGCCCAATAGTTTCTGGAACAGGCCGGACATCGCATCGTCCATCGCATTGTGCCGGTCGGGCCGGTTCAGCGTCAGGATACGCAAGGCACCTTCGCGCTCGCTCAGGATTAGGTCGGCCATTTCCACTCCCAATTTCTTTTCGGCAGGGCTTGCACGACTTGTATAACTAAGTCAATTATGTCGCAACGCTAGGGAGAGAGAAAATGGCGGAGCTCAGCGGCAAGACCGCGCTCGTCACCGGCGCGTCGCGCGGCATCGGCGCCGCGATCGCGCGCCGACTCGGATCGGCGGGCGCGCATGTCGCGGTGAACTATGCCGGCAGCAAGAATGCCGCCGAGGCGCTCGTCGCCGAGATCGTCGCCGATGGCGGGCAGGCCTTTGCGGTCCAGGCCGACGTCGGCAGCATGGCGGGCATCGAGTCGATGCTCGCTGCCTGCGACACGGCCTTTGGCGGCACCCCCAATCTCGACATCCTCGTCAACAACGCCGGGGTCGGCGGCGAAGGCGACACGGGCAGCCTCAAAAAGTGCAGCGAGGAACTGTTCGACCGCATGATTGCGGTGAACCAGAAGGCGCCGCATTTCATCACCCAGCTCTGCCTCGATCGTCTCCGCGACGGCGGGCGCATCATCAACATCGGGTCGCTCGGCGGGCGCTCGGCGCTGCCGCCCTTCGCCGCCTATGCCGCGACCAAGCGCGCCCTGCAGAGCCTCACCCTATCGACCGCGGTCGTCGTCGGCCCGCGCGGCATCACCTGCAACCTCGTCGCCCCCGGTGCGGTCGACACCGAATTCAACAAGACGCTCTCCGAAAGGCCCGGCTGGGCCGAGGCGACGTCGAAGCTCACCCCGATGAGGCGCCTCGGCAAGCCCGAGGATATCGCGGGCGCGGTGATGATGCTCTGCCGCGACGAGGCGCAGTGGGTCACCGGCCAGATCGTTGAGGCCGGCGGAGGATTGTTTTTATGAGTGAACTTTCGGGCAAAACGGCGCTGGTCACGGGCGGTTCGCGCGGCATCGGCGCCGCGATCGTGCGGCGACTTGGCGCCGCGGGTGCGCATGTCGCGGTCAACTATGCCAGCAGCAGGGAGGCGGCCGATGCGCTCGTGGCCGATATCGAGGCAACGGGCGGCAAGGCCTTTTCGGTCCAGGCCGACGTCTCGTCGCTGTCGGGTATCGAGGCGATGTTCGCCGCGTGTGATCGCGAATTCGGCGGCGCGCCTAATCTCGATATATTGATCAACAACGCCGGAGTCGGCCGCGGCGGGCGCGACGGCACGCTGAAGGGCGCGGGCGAGGATCTGTTCGACGAACTCTTGGCGGTCAATGTGAAGGGCCCGCATTTCGTGACGCAAGCGGCGCTGCCGCGCCTCCGTGACAGCGGGCGCATCGTCAACATCGGCTCGATGTCAGGCAAGGTCGGCCAGCCCTTCGCCGCGAGCTATGCGATGACCAAGCGCGCGATCCAGAGCCTGACCTTCTCGACGGCGCTGGCGGTCGCCAAGCGCCGGATCACTTGCAACTGCATCGCCCCCGGCGCGGTCGCAACCGACTTCATCGCCGCGCTCCGCGACCAGCCGGGCTGGGACGAAGCCACCGCCAAGCACACCCCGATGGGCCGCCTCGGCGAGCCCGAGGATATCGCAGGTGCGGTGATGATGCTGCTCGGCGACGACGCGCGCTGGGTCACCGGCCAGATCATCGAAGCGAGTGGGGGCCTTGCCCTCTGATGGCGCTCATGACCGAAAAATTGCGCGCGATCATGGCGCTTGATCCCGACCGGACTCAGATCGATTTCGGCGGCAGCGATTACAGCTGGCGCCAGATCGCCGACAATGTCCGCGCGATCGAGGCCGCGCTCGATGCCATGGGCCTGCCGGCGGACGCCCGCGTCGGGGTGCTGCTGCGCAACCGCCCCGGCCATGTGGCTGTGCTCGTGGCGGTGCTCTCGACCGACCGCTGCCTTGTGACGCTGAACCCGATCCTGCCCGATACGAAATTATTCGCTGACGTCGAGACGCTGGGCCTGCCCGCGATCATCGCCGACGCCACCGACCTCGCGCGCCCGGGCTTAGCCGATGCGCTCGTCCGCGCCGGTTCGGCGGTGATCGAGATCGACCCCCATCTGGACGGCGTCCGCGTCGTCCAAAGCGAGGTGCGCGCCGCAATCCAAGTCTCGCCCGGTGTCGCGATCGAGATGCTCACCAGCGGCACCACCGGCACGCCCAAGCGCGTGCCCTTGAGCCGCGACGCCTTCGACGCCAGCTTTCGCGGCTTCACCAGATATGAGCGCGGGCGCAGTTTCGACGATCCGCCGCGGCTCAACTCGGGCTGCACGATGGTCGTCAATCCGCTCACGCATATCGGCGGCATTTATGGCTGTATCGGCGCGCTCGCGGCGGGGCGGCGGATCGCGCTGCTCGAAAAATTCAGCGTCGAGGCCTGGGTGGCGGCGGTGCGCCGCAATCGCCCTGCGGTCGCCTCGGCGGTGCCGTCGGCGGTGCGCATGCTGCTCGACGCCGACGTCGATCCCGCCGACCTGTCGAGTCTCAAGTCGCTCATCACCGGCACCGCGCCGCTCACGCCCGACCTCGTCGACGCTTTCATGGCCAAATATGGCATCCCGATCTGCAGCAATTACGGCGCGACCGAGTTTGCGGGCGCGATCGCCGGCTGGACGATAGACGATTTCCGCAAGCTCTGGTCTGAAAAGCGCGGTGCGGTCGGCCGCGTCCACGCCGATATCGACGCGCGCATCGTCGATGCCGACAGCGGCGCGGTCCTGCCGCCCGGCGAGGAAGGCCTGCTCGAGATAAAGGGCAAGCAGCTCGGCAACGACCTCCAATGGCTGCGCACCACCGACCGCGCGGTGCTCGACGCGGACGGCTTCCTCTTCATCAAGGGCCGCGCCGACAATGCGATCATCCGCGGCGGCTTCAAGATCCATCCCGACGATGTGGTGGCTGCGCTAGGCGACCATCCCGCCATCCGCGAGGCCGCTGTCGTCGGCGTCCCCGACGAGCGCCTCGGCGCCGTCCCCGCCGCCGCGATCATCCTGAAGGACGGCGCCGCCGCGCCCGCCGCCGACGACCTCAAGACCTGGCTTCGTGAGCGGCTGATCGCTTATCAGGTCCCGGTCCATATCCGTTTTGTCCCCGACTTCCCGCGCACCCCCTCGATGAAACCCTCGGCGCCGGGACTGCGAGCGCTCTTTCAAGGAGAAGGCCGATGGAAAGCTTCGCCCGAAAATCGGTGATCGTCACCGGCGGCGGCAAGGGCGTGGGGCGCGGCATCGCCGAGGCTTTTGCGGCGGCCGGCGCCGAGGTGATGCTCGGCGCACGCACGATCTCCTTCGCCGAAAATGTGAAAGCCGGGATCGAACAGGCCGGGGGCGTCGCCGAATGTTTCGCCGCCGACATATCGAAACACGCCGACTGCCGCGCGCTCGTCGAAGCGACGGTGCAGGCCTTTGGCAGCGTCGACATTATCGTCCACGCCGCCGCGGACATCCCGCACGGCGGGCTCGGCCATGTCGATGACGAGCGGCTCGAGGCCGGCTTCGCGAGTATCGCCAAGGCCGCCTGGTGGCTGCTCGACGCCGCGCGGCCCCATCTCGCCAAAGCCACGGACGGCGGCCGCTTCATCGCGATCGGTTCGATCAATGGCACTTTCAACGTCGTGCCCAACATGACAGCTTACGGCATGGCCAAGGCGGCGCTCGATGCCTTCATCCGCGCCGCGGCGGGCGATGTCGTCGGCGAGGGGATCACCGTCAATGCGATCAATCCCGGCCTCGTCGCCAGCGACCGCGCGAAGGCCGTGCTCGGCGACGAAGGGCTCGCGGCTTATGGCGCGACCGTTCCGGTGGGCCGCGCGGGGACGCCGGCAGATATCGCGCACGCCGCCCTATTCCTCGCCTCGGCCAGGTCCGATTATATCACCGGCACGACGATCAAGATGGACGGAGGCTCGACGGTCGCCGCCTCGCCGGGCCGCAACGAGATCCTGCAGGATCGGCTGAAGCTCCAGCACGGAAAGGCACCCTGACATGGACCTCGGGATCAAGGGCAAGGTCGCGCTCGTCTTCGGCGGCTCCAAGGGCATCGGCCTCGGCTGCGCGCATGAATTTGCACGCGAGGGCTGCAAGACCGTCATTGCCGCGCGCACCCAATCGACTATCGACGCTGCGGTCGCCGAGGTGCGGGCCGCGGCCGGACAGGTCATCGGCATCTCCGCCGACTGCACCAGCAAGGACGGTATCGCGAAAGCGGTGCAGGCCGCGGCCGACGCCTTTGCGCCGCCGGACATTCTGATCTTCAATGTCGACTCGGGCCCCAAGGGCAGTTTCCTCGAAGTCGACGACGACACCTTCGCTGCCGCGAACAACAACAATGTCATGGCTTTCCGCTGGGCGGTGCAGGCGGTCATCCCGCATATGCAGGCGCAGGGCTGGGGCCGCATCCTCACCATCGGCACCAATTCGGTGAAGGCGCCGCACCGCAAGCTCGCGCGCGCGGCCCAGAACACGTACCGCGTCGGCGCGCTCGCGCTGTCGAAGACGATCTCGGCCGAGCTCGGGCCGATGGGGATTACCGTCAACACGCTCGGAACGGGCGCGATCGCGACGCCGCAGTTCAAGGAGGTCTTCACGAAGATCGCCGCCGAGCAGGGCCAGACCTATGACGAGCATATCGCCGAGCGCACCAGTCATTATCCAATCCCGCGCATGGGCACGCCCGAGGATATGGCCGCCGCCGCGGCCTTCCTCTGTTCCGACCGCGCGGGCTTCATCACCGGGCAGGTGCTCGTGATCGATGGTGGCAATCTCGAAGTTCTGCAGTAACGATTAGCAATCGAAGGAAGAAACATGAAACTGGGAAGTGACATTGCCGCAGTGGTCACCGGCGGCGCCTCCGGCCTCGGCCGCGCGAGCGCCGAGGCGCTGGCGGGCGAGGGGGTGAAGGTCGCGATCTTCGACGTCAACGAAGAGGGCGGCAAGGCGGTCGCCGACGCGATCGGCGGGGTATTCTGCAAGGTCGACATCACCAGCGAGGACAGCGTCGTCGCGGGCTATGCCGCCGCGCGCGCCGCATACGGTCAGGAGCGCATCCTCGTCCATTGCGCGCAAATCTCGAAGAACAGCAAGACGGTGCGCTTCGACAAGGCGACCGGCGGCTATGTCCGCTATTCGACCGAGGATTATGCCTTCTCGGCGCAGGGCATCCTCATCGCCAGCTACCGCCTCGCGTCGCTTGCCGCGCTCGGCATGGCCAATGCCGATCCCTTGAACGAAGACGGCGAGCGCGGCGCGATCGTGCTGACTGCGTCGGCCGCGGCGCAGGACGCGCAGATCGGGCAGGTCGGCTACGGCTCGCTCAAGGCTGGCGTCAATGGCCTCGTCCTGCCGATGGCGCGCGACCTGATGGACCTCGGCATCCGCGTCAATTCGATCATGCCCGGCATCTTCGCGACCCCGCCGATGCTGAGCGTGAAGGACAAGGCGCCAGCGATTTTCGAGGGACTCGCCGCCTCGGTACCTTTCCCCAAACGCCTCGGCCACCCGCACGAATTCGGCAGCCTCGTGCTCGAACTCGCGCGCAACGGCTATTTCAATGGTCAGACCTTGCGCCTCGACGGCGCCATCCGCATGCCCCCCAAATAGGATCCAGGATTTGAACGCACCCCAGCAATTCCCCTTCGCGCGCCAGTCGGCGGGCGCCGCGCCGCTCCGCCGCCCGGGCTCGATCCGTCGCACCAGCTCGATCGATTCCGACTGGCCCGACGGCTTCGGCCAGCCGTGGATCATGTCGGGGCGCGTGCGCGACCTGCTGACGCCGTTCGAGGGGAAACCCGTCGCGCTCGCCAGCGGCGAGTTCCGCATCCGCACCTCGCCGATCCGCGAGATCATGGAGATCAACGTCGCGCCGCACCATGCGCGCGCGCAGGAGCTGGTCGGGGTGCGGGCAGGGGGCGCCAGCCGCCAAGCGCTGGCCGCGACGCTCGGCGATCTCCGCGGCACGCCCTTGTTCCAGCTGCTCGACGACTTCGCCGGCGCCAGCCTCGTCGCGGGGTGGATCTGGTCGCGCTGGACCCCCGACTGGCACGACCGCATGCGCGCCAGCCGCACCCAGTCGACCGCGGGCAACAAGGGCCGCATGGTCAATATCTGCACCGGCTTCACCGAGGGCGGAAGTTCGCTCAGCGACGACGGCAGCGTCGATCACAGCGACCAGTCCGCGACCGAAGTCGGCCCGCTTGCCAACCCCGACGACCCGATCGGCTGGCACGACATGCCCGTGCAGAAGGGCCGCCCGCTCGCGCGCCGCGCCCGCCGCATCGACCTCTGGCGCGCCGAGGGCGTGCTCAAGGTCGATGCGGGTTTCCAGGACAGCGGTCCCAACCCCGAGGGCAGTCGCACCGCGATCCACGAATATCGCGTCTATGCCGAAATCGACGAGGCGAGCGGCACGCTGCTTGCCCTCCAGGCGCTACCGCTGATCCTCCCGTTTCGCGAATGCCCCGGCGCGTCGATAAAGGCGGCGCGCATGGTCGGCCAGGACGTCGGTACTTTCCGCCAGTCCGTGCTCGACACGCTCGTCGGGACGATCGGCTGCACCCATCTCAACGACGTGTTGCGCGCGCTGGCCGACGTTCCCGCGCTTGCGGCAATGTTGCCCGAAAGCCACGGTTGAGACCGTTTCCGTAGCGGATTGTGACATTTTGCCGCAATCCACTTGTATGACGTGTTAGACTTAGTTATATAACTGGCCAAGCGAGGACGCCAGGAAGCCTCGTGGGGAGGATGTTGACCATGAAATTCAAGCAAAAGCGCGATTCGGCTCGCCTGCTCGTGGCCGCGTCGACGGCGGCGTTGGTGCTGTCGTCGGTTCCGGCCTTTGCCCAGGACGCTGCCCCGGCCGAGGATGAGACCCAATATGACGACGACGCGATCGTCGTCATCGGCGTCACCAAACAGGACGCGAACATCCAGGATACGCCGATCGCGATTACCGCCTTCAGCGGCGAGAAGCTGACCGAACAGGGCATCAACAAGGTCGATGAAATCGCGACCTTCACCCCCGGCTTCAACATCCGCGGCGCCGGCAACAACCCGACCGCGCTGACCTTCGCGATGCGCGGGCAGATTCAGAACGACAATATCGCGACGCTCGAACCGTCGGTCGGCACCTATCTCGACGAATTGTACATCGCGCGCGCTTATGGTCTCAATACCGAACTCGTCGATGTCGAAAGCGTTCAGGTCCTCAAGGGTCCTCAAGGCACGCTGTTCGGCCGCAACACGTCGGCCGGTGCCGTCCTTATCCAGACCGCCAATCCGCGCTACGGCGAATATTCGGGCAAGCTCAGCGCCACCTACGGCCGCTTCGACGAACGGACCTTCCAAGGCGCGATCAACCTCGGCTTCAGCGACGAACTCGCGATCCGCGGCGCGCTTTATTATCAGAAGCGCGACGGTTACAAGACCGACGTCGATACCGGCCGCAAATATGAAGGCCGCGAGACGTGGAACGGCCGCGTCAAGCTGGGCTGGAGACCGACCGATACCTTCGAACTGATCCTGTCGGGCGAATGGTACGACACCTTCATCGACGGTCCGGCGCGCCAGAACCTTTTCTTCAACGCGCCGCCGAACTTCGGCGCCGCCAAGCCGATCGTCGACGGTATCGCCGCGACCGACCGCGCCCAGTTCGACGGCAACCCGAACCGCGTGTCGATCACCCCGCCGTCGGCCGTCGTCGGCGCCGATCCGCGCGGCATCTTCAACGACACCCGCACCCAGACCTATTCGGCCAAGTTCATCCTCGACACCAGCTTTGGGCAGGTGCGCTGGATCAACGGCTATCGCGGCATCCAAAGCGAAAATCTGGTCGATCTCGACGGTTCCAGCTTCGCCGGGCATTTCACCGAAGGCACGCAGGATCTGAAGCAATATTCGTCCGAACTGCAGGTGACGGGGACCGGCTTCGACGACCGGCTGAACTTTGCCGCGGGCCTCACCTATTTCCGCGAAACCGGTTTCGATCAGTCGCGGTCGAACCTGTTCGGCGCCACCTTCACCGCGGGGCCGACGGTGCCGCCGCAATTCGTCGGCGCCACGAACTGGTCGAACTTCAGCGGCTCGCTCGATAACAACAGCTACGGCATGTATGCGCAGCTAAACTACAAGCTGACCGACGCGCTTCGCGTCACCGGCGGCCTGCGCTATTCGATCGACGACAAGGGCGTGACCACTCAGTCCGGCGATGTCGCCAACAACACCGACGTTTTTGTAAGGTGCAGCCCGTTTGCCACTGCGATCCCGTGCCTGCGCACCAACAAGGAGGATTTCACCAATCTCTCCTACACCGTCGGCGTCGATTATGACCTGACCGAAGACGTGCTGCTCTATGCCAAGCACAGCAAGGGCTATCGCTCGGGCGCGTTGCAGCTGCGCACGCTGACGCTGGCCGACTCCATCCCGTCGCAGCCGGAAATCGTTTACGAGCAGGAAGTCGGTATCAAGACGACCTTCCTCGACGGTCGTGCCCGGTTCAACGTCGCCGGTTATCACAACGTCGTAAAGGGCGCACAGCGCAGTCCGGTGCTCGCCCCCAACGGCCAGAGCCAGACGGTGATCGAGAATGCCGACACCGAAACCTGGGGCGGCGAATTCGATGCCTCGTTCGAAGTCGTCGATGGCTTCACGGTGTTTGCGAACGGCGCGCTGACCGATCCCAAATATACGCGCTATGAGGGTAAGGGCGTCTCGGGCGCTTTCGGCAGCCAGGTGATCGTCCCGGTCGACAAATCCGATTATGCCTTCGTCGGTATCGTCAAGAAGCAATTCTCGGTCGGTGCCAACCTCAAGAAGGATATCGGCAGCGTGGGACTCGATGCCAATATCGTCTATGCCTGGCAGGGCAAGATGCCGCAGCTGGAGGCACCGGTCAGCCTCTACACCTCGACCGGCATCGGCGGTCTCGGCCTCACCCCGGCGCAGGCCGCGCAACTGGCGGCGGTCAAGAATTCGGGCTCGCTCGGCATTCTCAACGCCCGCGTCGCGGTCAGTTTCGGTCCAGAGCGCAATTTCGAACTGGCGTTGTGGGGCAAGAACCTGACCAACGACCAGGAACAGCAATACACGCTTTTGCTGAGCAACATCTACGTCGGCACCTCGTACAACGAACCGCGCAGCTATGGCGTGACGGGGACATTCAAATTCTGAGGACCACAGGGCGCTCCTAGGAGCATTGGGGGAGGGACGGCTTGCCGGACCTCCCCTCTTTTTTTCGGCCCCGCCCTTTTTGCCTTCGTATCCCCCCGCGAAAGGAATGACATGTCTTCGGAAATCTCGAGCCGCCGCGGCCTGACGCTCGGCCTGCTCGTCGTCGTCGCGATCCTCTCCTACGTCGACCGCCAGGTCTTCACCCTGTTCCAGGACGACATCAAGCTCGAGCTGGGGCTGGACGACGGCCAGCTCGGGCTGCTCACCGGCATCGCCTTCGCCGCCTTCTACGCGCTCGCGGCCTTTCCGATCGCGCGCTACGCCGACCGCGGCGACCGTCGCCTCGTCATCGCCGTCTGCGTCTCGATCTGGAGCGCGGCGACCGCGCTCTCGGCCTTCGCGCACAGCTTCTGGCAGATGCTGCTTGCGCGCATTGGTCTCGCCGCGGCCGAGGCGGGGGCAGGGCCGGCGGGCATGTCATTGCTCACCGACATCTTTCCCAAGGATCGCCGCACGACGATCATCTCGGTGATGCTCGCCGCCAACGCGGTCGGCCTGTCGGGCGGGCTCGCGCTCGCGGGCTGGCTGTCGCAATGGTATGATTGGCGCATGGTGTTCCTGATTGTCGGCCTGCCTGGAATCGCGATCGGCCTGCTCGTCTATCTGATCGCCGCCGAACCGCGTCGCCGTGGCGTCGCCCAGCCGGTGACCCCGCCGCAGACCAGCCTCGGCGAAGTTCTTCGCACGATGGGCGCCAGCACCTCGCTTCGCTGGGTCGGACTGCTGCTCTGCATGGTGCCGCTCACCGGCTTCGCCTTCATCCTGTGGGGTGCCTCCTTCTTCCAGCGCGTGCACGGCATGGACAAGACCGAGACCGGCTTCTGGCTCGGCGGGGCGATGGCGGCGGGGCTTGTCATCGGCAACCTGGTCGCCGGCTGGGTCAGCGACCGCTACGGCCAGGCCAAGCCCGGTTTCAACGGCTGGTTCGCGGGGATCGGCCTGCTGGTGAGTTTCCCCTTCGGCGTGGGTTTCGCACTTGCCGAGGACGCTTATGTCGCGCTCGCCTGCTTCGTCGTCGTGAAGTTCATGATGACGCTGCACCTCGGCCCGATCATCGCGCTCTGCTTTGCACAGGTGCCGGTGCAGATGCGCGCGATGATGTCCGCGACGATCAACATGTTCATCGGGCTGGCCGGGGTCGGGCTGGGGGGAACCGTCGCGGGTTATCTCAGCAAGGCCTTCACGCCGGGCTACGGCGAGCTGTCGCTGCAGCCGTCGCTGGCGATCCTGTCCTGCTGCCTGCTGGTCGGCGGGATTGCCGCGATCATGGCGGGAAGGACGGCGAAGCCGCTGGAGGAGTAGTTGAAAACCCCTCCCGCAGGCGGGAGGGGCAGCGAGACTTGCGAACTTGTTCGCTAGTCGCAGCGGGGTGGGCAGAAAGCGCAAGGTTGCCCATGCCCACCCCGCTCGACCAGGGGCCCGGCTGCGCCGGACCAGGTCTCACAAGCCCTCCCGCTTGCGGGCGGGGGAGGGCGCTTAAGCCGCCACCTTCTCGCTCGTCGCCACCTTGGGCTCCAGCCCGAACAAGCGCGCCGCGTTAAGCCCCAGGATATTCCGCCGCACCTCCTCGCCGACCTCCATCCCTTCGAACAGCTCGTCGACAATGCGCCGGCTGATCGGGAAGGTCCCTTCGGCGTGCGGATAGTCCGAACCCCACATCACATTCTTCGCCCCCGGCAGGCCAGCCGCGGCCGACACGATGCACGCGCGGTCGTGCTGGAAGCTCGCCCAAATCTGGTCGTCGACGATTTGGCTCGGCGCGCGGCTCAGCTTGGGAAACACGAAATTCGCGTGAGCCACCGACACCTCGTCCATCCGCTCGGCAAGCGCGACGAGCCAACTCGCGCCGCTCTCGATGAACGCGACCTTCGCACCCGGATTGCGGTCGAGGACGCCGCCCGCGGTCAGATACATCGCGCTGTGCTGCGCGTCGTTCATCTGGTTGGTATAGTTGATGATCCCCGCGCCCGGTCCGCGTTCGACGATCACGCTTTCGAGACCCGTGCCCGTATGCATCACGAACACGATGCCGAGCGCCGCGCCCTTGGCGAAGATCGCGTCCCAGGCCTCGTTGTTATATTTGGGCAGTCCCGGCGGCGTCACCGCGGGCAGCATCGCCGCGGTAAAACTCTTCGACGCCAGATAATCGAGCTCGGCGAGCGTGTTCGAGAAGTCGAGCACCGGCAGCATCCCGCATCGCACGAAGCGGTTCGGGTGCCCGCCGAGGAAACTGTCGTTCCAGTCGTTGTAGAGCCGCGCCGACGCCGCCTCGGCATCGGGGCTGTCGAGGCAGTAGAGCCAAAGCCCGAGCGACGGAAAACAGATTTCGCTGTCGATGCCCTCGAGCTCCATGTCCTCGAGACGCCCGGCGATCTCGCGGATGCCGCGCCGCTGCGCATCGCCGAGCTGCTTTTCACGATGCTGCCCGACGCGCAGACGATAGATGATCTTGTCCTTGGTTCCGGTGACCAGATATTCGCCCTCCATCCGCGCGTGGATCGCATGGTCCTTGAGCGAGGCGGGCAAGCCGTCGAGGAAAATGTCCGACGGTTCCATGATGTGGCTGTCGGCGCTGAAAACAAAGGGTTTCATGGCAGTCTCCTCGCGACTCGGAATCGATATCTGTGCGATTAAAAGATACCTAGTTATATAAGTCAAGCGTCGCTTAGGCTAGACATGGCGTTATGAGGGGCTTAATTAGATACCTGTTATGGCATCTACGACCGAAACGCTCGCCACCCGCACCGCACGCAACCTGGCTAATCTCAGCCTCGCCGCCTCTCCCGGTAGCCACCTTGGCGCCGAGGACGACCTCATCGCGCGTTTCGGGGTCAGCCGCCCGACGCTGCGTCAGGCCGCGAAGCTCGTCGAGCGCGACCGGCTCATCAGTATCCGTCGCGGCGCGCAGGGCGGCTATTATGCCGAACGCCCCGAAGCGCGCGATGCCATCCAGTCGCTCGCGCGCTTCCTGCGGATGAGGGGCGCCAACCTCGGCCATGTCATCCAGGTCACCCGCCCGGTGTCCGAAGAAGCCGCCGTCGCTGCCGCCCGCCACCGCAGCGCCGCGGATGTCGAGGCGCTGCAGGTCTTCGTCGCGACGATCGACGCGCGCGACACGCCGCGCGAACTCATCGCCGCCGAGGTCGAAATGGCGCGCCTCATCTCGGGCATGTGCGGCAACCCGGTGGTCGAGTTGATCCTCGAGATCGGCTACAGCTTTGGCCTCGACGAACGCGGCAGCGACCTTTACGCCGATCCCGACCGGCGGGCGCGCATCCGCGCGATGCAGCGCAGCCTGTGCCAGGCGATCATCGACGGCGACGCCGACATCGCGCGGCTGATGATGCGGCGGCGGTCGGACCAGTTCGACTTATGGCTGCATCTGGGCGGCACCGAGGAGAAGAAGCAGGCATGAGCATCGTCGAATATCGCGGGTTTGCCGGCGTCCGGCTCGAGGCCGAGGTGATCGGCGCCGAAAATGACCCCGCGGTGCTGCTCGTCCACGGCGCCGGGCAGACCCGCGCCGTCTGGTCGGGCGTCGCGAGCGCGCTTGAAAAGGCCGGCCGCCGCGTCATCAGCCTCGACCTGCGCGGCCATGGCGGCAGCGAATGGCCCGAGGACGCGCGCTACGATTTCGAGGCGCTGGTCGAGGACCTGCGCGCGGTACTGGCGCAAATGGGCACGCGCCCGGTCGTCGTCGCCTCGACCTTGGGCGGCTGGATCGCCAGCGCCGCGCTCGAACGCGATGCCGCGGTGCTCGCCTCGGGGCTGGTCCTCGTTGACTCGCCGGTGCAGGTCGACCCCGCGCTCGCGCGGCGCGTCGGCGACCGCATTCGCGAGGCCGCGACGCTCGCGCCGGGGCAGGCGCAATGGGACGTCCGTCTGTTCGACACGCTCGACACCTCGGCGATGGCCGACCGGCTCGACGGCGTCGCGGCGAAAATCGCGCTGCCGACGCTCTATGTGCGCGGCGCAATCAGCGAACTCGTCACCAGGCAGGACGCCGCCGCCTTCGTCGCACAACTCCCCGACGGTGAACTGGTCGAGGTCGAAAATAGCGCGCTCGTCGTCACCGACGACCGCGCCGACGCGCTGGGCGGCTATCTGATCGATTTCCTCGAACGCCGCGCCCCGCGCGGCTCGCCCGAGTTTCGCACGGGCAGCGACGCGCGTACCTTCCGCGACGCGCTCGGCTGCTTTGCGACCGGGGTCACCGTCGTCACCGCGATCTGCCCCGATGGCAGCCCGATCGGGCTGACCGCGAACAGCTTCACCTCGGTTTCGCTCGACCCGCCGCTGCTGCTCGTCTGCATCGCCAACAATGCCGGCAGCGCGCCCTACCTCCGCGACGCCGGGCGATTCGCGGTCAACGTCCTCCAGATCGGCCAGCAACCGACCTCGAACCGCTTCGCGGGCAAGGGCGAGGACCGCTTCGGCGTTACCCCGTGGGAGGTTGGCGAATATGGCACCCCGGTCCTCACCGGCTCGCTCAGCAGCTTCGAATGTTCGCGCGACGCGGTGCACGACGGCGGCGACCATTTCATCCTCGTCGGCCGCGTGCTCAAGGCGATTTTCGAGCCGCGCCGCGACCCCTTGCTCTACTTCCGCGGCAAATATCGCAAGCTCCATTTTGCTTGACGGCTGGACAAACACGCCTGGGCATCATATCCAACCTAGTTAGATAACTGGGAATCGGGAGAGAAGCATGGCCTGGGTCAATCAGGACAAGTGTGCGATCGTGGGGATCGGATCGACCGACTATTATGTGCGCGGCAAGAGTTGGCCGCGCACAATCAACGACATGGCGGCCGAGGCGATCATGAATGCCTGCGCCGACGCGGGGATCAGCCACAAGCAGATCGACGGCTTCTCCTACTATTCGACCGCGGGCGCGGGCTATCTCGACAAGTTCGACACCGCCAGCCTGATGGAAACCCTGGGCATGCCGCACATCAGCTGGTCGGCCACCTTGACCAGCGGCGGCGGCGGCTGCCCCGGTGCGATCGGCCTCGCGACCGCGGGGCTGATGAACGAGGATTGCACCTACACCGTCACGTTGATGGCGCTGCAGCAATTGCCGCAGCATCGCCTCGGCGTCGTCTTCGGCGCCGCCGCGCCCAACCCCGAAAACAGCTTCCTCCAGCCCTCGGGCCTCGTCGGCCCCGGCCATCTGATGTCGGTGCTCGCCCGGCGCCACATGCACCTCTACGGCACCACGCAGGATGCGTTCGGCGAAGTCGTGATGGCGACGCGCGCCAACACCCACAACCGGCCGAAGGCGGTGCGCAAGGAGCCGCTGACCAAGGAGCAGTACGACGCCTCGGTGATGCTCGCCGATCCGCTCCGCCGTCTCGACTTCTGCCTCGAAACCGACGGCGCGGTCGCAGTGATCACGACAACGATGGACCGCGCCAGGGACTGCCGTCACAAACCCGCGGTCGTCCACGCCGCGGCGCATGGCGGCCAGCGCGAATGGGGCCGCGCCTTCGCCTGGATGGGCATGCCCGACCCCTATTTCGCGAGCTCGGGCCACAAGTTCACCGCCGACCGCATCTGGGCGCAATCGGGGCTGACCGCGAAGGACATAGACGTCGCGCTGATCTACGATCATTTCAGCCCGATGGTGCTGATGCAGCTCGAGGATTATGGCTTTTGCGAAAAAGGAGAGGGCAATGACTATGTCCTGTCCGGCAAGCTGCGCTACGATCCCGTGACGGGCAAGGGCGTCAATGGCGGTGTGCCGGTGAACACCCACGGTGGCAACCTCAACGAAGCCTATATCATCGGCATGACCCACATCGTCGAGGGCGTCGAACAGGTTCGCGGCACCGCGATCAACCAGGTGAAGGATGCCGAATTCGCGCTCGTCTCGGGCGGCCCGGCGTCGCTCCCCGTCTCCAGCCTCATCCTGCGCAAGGACTGACCGACATGACCTATGGCCCCGCGCGCGCGCTCCCCGGCGACCAGATCCGCATCACCACCAATCCCGATACCGAACCCTTCTGGCAGGCGGCGAAGGAGGGAAGGCTCACTGCATGCCAGTGCGGCGACTGCGGGCACTTCCGCATGCCGCCGACCGCGATCTGCCCCGAATGCGGCAGCCGCGCCAAGAACTGGCCGACGCTGCCCGGCACCGCGACAATCTTCAGCTACGCGATCTGCAACAAGAACCCGAAAAATGGCGAGGATTATGTCTATGTGCCCGTCGTCGTCGACCTCGACGGCGCCCCGGGCACGCGCCTCAACGCCAATGTCTCGGGCTGCGATGCCGAGGACGTCCACATCGGCATGAAGGTCAGGGTGGACTGGACCCCGATCCAGGACGGCTGGGTGCTCCCGAACTTCAAGAAAGCCTGAGCCAATGCTGGGCGACCTTCGCATCGTCGAGATCGGCGAGGGCATGGCGGTTCAGGTCGCCGGATTGATGCTGTCCGAACTCGGCGCAGAGGTGCTGAAGGTCGAGCGTCCCGGCGGTGACCCCGCGCGTGCCACGGCGCCCTTCGCCAACTGGAACCGCGGCAAGAGCAGCATGGTGGTGGACCTCGATACGCCCAAGGGGCTGGCCGCGCTCGACGAACGCCTCGCTGGAGCCGACGCCTTGCTCCATCAATTCACCCCGTCACGCGCCAAAGCGCTCGGTCTCGACGACGCAAGCCTTGCCGAAAGGCACCCGCACCTCGTCGCCACCGCGATCACCGGCTCGCCCGCGAACCATCCCGATGTCGAGCGCAGCGACGACGAACTGCTCGTCGCTGCGCGCATCGGCGCGATGTACGAGAATGACGGCCACCGCGCCGGGCCGATCGTCTATCGCTACCGCCAAGGGAGTTGGTCCGCCGCGCATCTCGCCGCCGCGGGCCTGCTCGCGCGCCTCGTGATGCGGCTCCGGACCGGGCGGGGCGGCCCGGCACATACCTCGATCTTCCAAGGCTTTCTCGCGACGCTGCCGCTCGTCTGGGCGCGCAACAGCGAAGGCCCGATGCCCAACCCGGCCACTTATCCGCTTGGCGCCCGTCCGATCGCGCAGCAGTTGTTTCAATGCGCCGGCGGCGACTGGCTGCAGATCATGGATCCGACCCGCCAGTTCGATTACGCCACGATGCCGACGATGTGGGACGTCATGGCCGAAACCGAGGTCGATCTCGAAACCGAGGCCGGGCAGGCCGCGGCGTTCAAACTCCGCCCGCTCGAGAATTGGCTCGCCGACCTCCGCGCCGCCGACATCGCCGCCGAACCCGCTTTCCCGATGGGCGAGGTGCTGCGCCACGACGATGCCGAAGCGAACCGCTATGTCATCGACGTCGACGACCCCGACCTCGGCAAGACCCGCCAGCCCAACACGCCCTTCCACAGCGACGCCGACCTGCCGCAGGGCCGCCCGGCCCCGCGCCTCGGCGAAGGCGGCGACACCGTCTGGCCCGTCAAATCTGCACCCAAACCCGGCACGGCCCCTGTCGAAGTGCTCGAAGGCGTGCGCGTGCTCGACCTCGGCATGTTCCTCGCCGGGCCAATGGGGCCGTCGATGATGGGCGACATGGGCGCCAACGTCATCAAGGTCGAGGCGCTGACCGGCGACCGCATCCGGTTCATGCACCGCTATTATCAGGCCGCCGCGCGCAGCAAACGCAGCCTCGCGCTCGACCTGACGCGGCCCGAGGCGCAGCCGATCCTCGAACGGCTGCTCCAGTGGGCCGAACTCGTGCATCATAATATGCGCTTCAAGGGCGCCGCTAAGCTCGGCCTCAGCGAAGAAGGCATCCGCAAATACAACCCCGACATCGCGTTCAACTATTCGAGCGCTTATGGCCAGCGCGGCGCGCGCGGCAACTGGCCAGGCTATGACTCGATCTTCAACGCGATCGCCGGCTGGGAGTTCGAAAATGCGGGCGAGGGTAATCGCCCCGTCTTCAACCGCCCCGGCACGATGGACGTCTCCACCGCGCAAAGCTGCCTCGTCGAACTGATGGCCTCGCTCTACGCCAAGCGCACCACGGGGCGCGGCTATACGACCCAGACCTCGCTGCTGGGCATGGCTGCCTTCACGCAGGGCGAGCGGCTGATCGGCGCTGATGGACAGCTAACCGACACTTATCACCTCACCAGCGACCAGACGGGCTTTTCGCCGTACCACCGCATATACGAATGCGCCGACGGCGCGTGGGTGGCTGTCGCTGCACACAAGCCCGAGCAACAGGCCGCGCTCGCCAAGCTGCTCGGCGAGGATTTCGAGGCAGGCGCCAAGGCGCACAATGCCGCCGACCTGCTCGCCGACCTCGAAGCGGCGAGCGTCCCCGCCGACGCGGTCAATTTCGAAAATGCGATGCACCGCTTCTTCGACGATCCGCTCAACCGCGAGCTCAACCTGATCTCGGTGCTGCCGCAGCCGCTATACGGCCTCGTCGAGCAGCCAGGCGCCTTCTGGAATTTCGGCGACACCCCCGTGGTGTTCAAACGCTGTTGCCCCGCGATCGGCGAGCATAGCGACGAGATCCTGCGCGAAATCGGCTATTCGGACGACGAGATCGCCGCCTTCCGCGAGGCGAAGATCGTCGGATGAACCCGCACGACCTCCTTCCCGACGGACTGGCCACCGCGGTCGAAACCGCCAGCGGCGCCAGCGTCGTCGCGGTGCGCCCGCGCGGCGGCGGCGGCGCATCGCGCGAGGGCGCCGAACTCGACCTCGCCTGGCCCGACGGGCGCGCCGCCAGCGCCTATATGAATTACGACGTCCACAAGGCCGGGGCAGGCGACGACGCCGCCTATCTCCGCGAAGCGGCGATCCTCCGCGCCCTCTCGGGTCCGCTCGCCCACGCGGGCGTCCGCGTCGCGCCTTTCTACGCCGCGGTCCCCGACCAGCGCGCGCTCGTCTGCGGCATGATCGCCGGCAACGACCGCTTCGGTGCCATCGCCGACCGCGTGCAGCGCGACACGCTCGCCGCCGACTTCATGGGCCAGCTCGCCGCGCTCCACCGCATCGACGTCGCGGCAAACCCGGTCGAAGGCATGGGCCCGGTCGAACCCGCCGAAACCTTCATCCGCCGCCGCATCGCCGAGCTGCGCCTCGGCAACAGCGGCAGGGGCTGGGACCCGCTGATCCACCTGTCGCTGAACTGGCTCGAAGCCAATATCCCCGCGAATATGCCCGTGCCGGTCATCGTTCACGGCGACGCCGGCCCCGGCAATTTTCTCTACGAGGGCGACCGCGTTACTGCGCTGCTCGACTGGGAACTCGTCCATTATGGCGACCCGATGGCCGACCTCGCGATGCTCGCGATCCGCATGCTTTTCCAGGGTTTCGTGCCGCTGCCGCAGGCCTTCGCCGCTTACGAAGCCGCGGGCGGGCACCGGGTCGACCTGTCGCGCCTGATCTACTGGCGCCTCCTGTTCCAGACCAGCTTTGCGCGGCGCTCGCGCTACGACGATCCCGACGCGCCGCCGCCGCCCAATCTCGGCATGAACCTCGTCTATTCGACGATCCACCGCCGCGTGCTTTCCTCGGCGCTCGCCGAAGCCGCGGGCATTGCCTTACCCCCTGTCGCGCTGCCCGACGCGCCGCCCGGCGCACACGATCGGAGTTTCGCGATCGCCCTCGACGACATCCGCGAAAGCATCGTTCCACGTCTCTCGGATCAGCAGGCAGCGGTAAAAGCCAAGGGCATGGCGCGCCTCATCAAATACTGGCGCGCGATCGAGCGTTTCGAACCCCGTTTCCACGCCGCCGAAAAGGTGGAGATCGAAACCGCGCTCGCGTGCGAATTCGCCGACTATCGCTCCGCTTGGTCCGCCTTCCGCGATGCCGTCGCAGAGGGCCGCATCGCCACCGATGCCGCGATCATCCTCTGCAACGCGCACGAGACGCGCGAGGCCGCGCTGATGGCCGACGCGATGGGCGGGCTCGCCGACACCAAATTCGCACCGCTGCAATAAGATCAGGAAGGGTAGAGACCATGTCGAAGGATATCTTGGGCTACAAAGGCAAGCGCGTCGTCGTCATGGGCTGTTTCTCGGGCACCGGCGAGGCGTGCGCGCGTGCGCTCGTCGACCTCGGCGCCGAGGTGCATGGCGCCGACATCAAGCCTTCGCCCGTCAACCTCGCGAGCTTCACCGAAGTCGACCTCAAGAACCCCGACGCCATCGCGTCGGGCATCGCCAAGATCGGCGGCAAGATCGACGCCGTGTTCAACGTCTCGGGTCTGCCACAGACCTTTCCCGCCGAGGATGTCGTGACGGTCAACTTCCTCGGCATTCGCGCCTGGACCGAGGGCTGGATCCCGCACCTCAATCCCGGCGCCGCGATCGTCTCGGTCTCGTCGCTCGGCGGGATGAAATGGCTGACGCGGCAACCATTGCTCCGCGAGTTCATCGCGATCGAAGATTTCGCCGAAGCGCGTCAATGGTATCGCGACCGCGCCGAGGAAATCGGAGATCCCTACAGCCTCGCCAAGGAAGCGATCAACACGTGGACGCAGGTGCGCGCGCCCGACCTGATCACCCGCGACATCCGCATCAACTGCACCATGCCCAGCCCGATCGACACCCCGATGCTCGGCGAGTTCCGGAAAGTGGCGGGCGACGCGGTGCTCGGCGCCTTCGCCAGGGCCAAGGGCCGCTATTCGACCGCCGAGGAACAGGCGCTGCCGCTGATCCTGCTCAACAGCGACGCCGCGAGCTTCATCAGCGGCGTGTGCCTGCCGGTCGACGCCGGCCTCGCGGGCGGCCTCGCGACGGGGGTGCTCGACATCCAGCAGATGATCGCCGAGGCGGCCGGGGCGTGAAAATCCTCCCTGTCGCGAAGCGATGGGGAGGGGGACCGCGCCCGCAGGGCGTGGTGGAGGGGCTGCGACGTTGCGGTACTGCCCCTCCGTCAGCGCTTCGCGCTGCCACCTCCCCATGCCCTTCGGCCACAGGGAGGATCGGGTGCCTATCCCCGCGCCCCCAGCATCATCGCGATACTATGCGCCGCCGCCGCCTTGAGGTCCGCATAGCCGACGCCATCGCTAGGGCTGCTCATCGGCCCGATCGCCGACAGGCGCTCGAGGATCATCAGTACCGTGCCTGCGCAGGATCGCGGCGACAGGTGCGCGGGGGTCCGCCCCGCCGCCTGGGCGCGTTCGACCTGCCGACTGATCGCATCCATCATCGGCCGCGCCTGCGTCATCCGCGCCTCATAGAAGCGCGTGTCGCCCTCTTCGGCCGCGAGGTTACGCACGACGAAGATCGTCCGGTTGCGATTCCAGATGCCGGTATATTCCTCGACGAACGCCGCCGCGGCCGCCTCGGCCCCCGGCGCCAGCCAGTCGCGCGCGACGATGGCCTCGAGTTCGGGCGAGGTTTGGCTCGCATGTTCGAGCGCCGCGAGCACCACCTCGGGTACTCCTTTGAAATAGACGTAGAAGGTTGCGGGCGAGGTCTGCGCGGCGCGCGCGACGTCGACAACCGACACGTCGCGCAGCCCGTGCGTCTCGAGCAGATCGACCGTCGCGTCGATCAGCTGTTGCCGCGTCCTTTGCCCCTTCGCCCCCAGCTTGCGCTCAGGCGGCGTCTCCGCCGTGATGGTCTGTGTCCGCGCCAAAGAGGTGATCCTGCCCCGAAATTTAGCCGCCATCCTAACAGCGGGGTTGCGATATGGCAAAAAATTGACGTATCGTCAAAAATGAAGCGAAAAGAACGAAAACGCATGGGAGATGGCATGGAGAGGCTAGCCGGCAAGGTCGCCGTCGTAACCGGTGCATCGAAAGGCATGGGGCGGCATTTCGCAGCCGCGCTCGTCGCATCCGGGGTAAAGGTGGCCTGTCTCGCGCGCCCGTCGGAGGAGTTCGACACGCTCGCCGCCGAGTTCGGCGATGCCGTGCTGCCGATCGCCTGCGACGTCGCTTCGTCGGAAGCGGTCAACGCCGCCATCGCGCAGACCGCGGCGCATTTCGGCCATATCGACGTCGTCGTCGCCAATGCCGCCATCTATCATCCGTTCGCGTTCGAGACGGGCAGCGACGACATGATCCGCAGCCATATCGATATCAACATCCTCGGCGTCTCCTGGCTGATCCGCGCCGCGATCCCGCATTTGCGCGCGACGAAGGGGCAGATCGTGGCGATCAGCAGCGAGTCGGTGAATATGCCCTTCCCGATGCTCGCGCTCTACGCCGCAGCCAAGGCCGCCGTCGAAACGCTCTGCCACGGCCTCCGCGACGAACTGCGTAGCGACGGCATCCGCGTCACCGTGCTACGCTCGGGGTCGGTCAAGGGCGGATCTGGCGGCAAGAGCTGGTCGCAGGAAACCGTCGCCGCCTTCTACAAGAAGATCGTCGAAACCGGGCACGCATCAATGACGGGCGAGGGGGCAACCCCCGAATCGATGGCCAAGGCGTTGCTCTCGGTCATCGGCTTGCCGGCCGATATCGGGGTCGATCTGATCGAGGTCCGCGCCGCGCAGGTCGGCGTGCCCGAAGGCGCGAAGGCCGTCGCGAGCTGACGTGACCGACCGCCGCAACCTCTCCCTCATCATCGGCGCGCTGTGGATCGCCGAGGTCACCGGGTCGTTCGAGACCGCGATGATCCTCGCGGCGCTCAAGAAGCTGGTCGAGGATTTCGGCAACCCCGCGATGGTTGGCTGGCTGATCACCGGCTATCTCATCGTCGGCGCGGCGATCGCCGCGATCGTCGGCCGCCTCGGCGACCTGTTCGGACGGCGGCAGGTGCTCGTCGTGGTGCTGATCGTCGGCGCGGTGGGTTCGCTGATCAGCGCGCTGTCGACCAATTTCCCCGTGCTGCTCGCCGGCCGCCTGATGCAGGGGGTCACCGGCGCCATCCTGCCGCTCTGCATCGGTCTCGTGCACGAGAACGCCGGCAAGGAGCGCGCCCCGATGGCGATCGGGCTGATGATCTCGGGCGCATCGATCGGCACCGCCGCGGGCTTGGTCGTCGGGGGCATGATCGTCGACAATTTCAGCTGGCACGGCGTCTTTTTCGCAAGTGCGGGCCTCTGCGCGGTTTCGGCAATTGCGACCGGCGGCCTGCTGCCACGTTCTCCGCGCCAGCCCGCGTCGGAGCCCGTCGATTGGCTCTCGGGCCTCGCCTTCGCGCCGGGCGTCGCGCTCGTCCTCGTCTATTTCTCCATGGGCAAGGATTGGGGCTGGGCCGCCCCGTTGCCGCTCGCGGCGCTCGGCGTCGGCATATTGCTCATCCTCTGGTGGTGGCGCGCCAGCGTCGCGAGCCCCAACCCGTTGATCGCGGTTCGCAGCTTCTCCGACCGCACCATCGCGATCGGCAGCGCGGTTACCGCGCTCGTCGCGATGAGCGCGCTCCAGATCACCGTCGTCTTCTCGCTGCTGATGCAGGCGCCGGTCTGGACGCTCGCCGGGCTGGGTTTCACCGCGACGCTCGCGGGTCTCGCCAAGCTGCCCTCGAACCTCAGCTCGGTGTTCGCGGGTCCCCTCGGCGGCTGGCTTGCCGCGAGGGGGGGAGGGCGCTTCGCGCTCATCGCGGGCGGCATCGTCACGGTGGCAGGATGGCTGCTCTGGTTCGTCATAGACGTCGATAGCTTTCCCAAGGTCGTCGCGCAGCTCATCGTCATCAGTTTCGGCACGACGATGCTCTTCTCGGTCGCCCCGACGATCATCGCCCAGGCCTCGCCGCCCGAGCGGATCAGCGAGATTCCGGGCCTGCTCACCGTCATTCGCCAGCTCTTCATGGGGATTGGCGCGCAGTTGGTCACGACCTTGCTCGCCGCCGACATCATCCGCCGCGGCGGCGAAAGCTACCCGTCGCCCTTCGCCTACGACGTCACCGTCGCCGTCATCGCCGCGCTGTGCACCGCTGCGGTGCTGACCGCGCTGGCACTGCCGCGCCAGCACGAATCGGAGGAACCATCATGAGACCGCTTCCCGAACTCACCGCCGAAAATACTGCCTTCTGGACCGGCGGCGCCGAAGGGACATTGATGATCGCATTCTGTAGCGACTGCGCCCACGCGATCCACCCCCCCCAACTCGTCTGCCCGACATGCTGGTCCGAAGGCGTGGAATTCAGATCCGTGCCCGGAACGGGGACCGTCTACACCTATACCGTCAACCACCAATCGTGGATGCCCGACATGCCCGTGCCCTTCGCACTGGCGGTCGTCGAACTCGACGGCGCGCCCGGCGTTCGTGTCACCGCGGAAGTAGTGAATGCCGATCCCGAAAGCGTGGCCATCGGCCAGAAAATGAAGGTCGGCTTCCTCAACATCGACGATGTCTGGTTCCCGCAGTGGGAGCCCGCACAATGACACTGGCCGCAGCCATCACCGGCGTCGGCATGTCCGACATCGGCCGCAAGACCAATCGCCCCGCGATGCTCCACTTGGCCGAGGCCGCGCGCCGCGCGCTCGACTGCGCGGGGCTGAGCAGGGACGATATCGACGGCATTTCGACCTACCCGGGCAAGGCCGACAATTCGCCGGGCATGTCGCCGCTCGGCACCGGCGAGGTGCGGGGCGCGCTCGGGCTCAAGACCCGCTGGCACAGCGCGGTCCCCGATGGTCCGTCGCAGATGGCGCCGATCCAGGTCGCGGCCATGGCGGTCGCCACGGGACAAGCACGCCATATCCTCTGCTTCCGTGCGCTCACCGAAAGCTCGTCGCAGACCGCGACGCGGCGCGCGAGCATCCCCGGCGCGGGCCGCGCGCGGCTCGGCGGCTGGTACTCCTATCTCGTCCCCGCCCACGCCATGTCCGCGTCGAACTGGGCGGGCTGGATGGCGCAGCGCTATTTCCACGAGTTCGGCATGACGCGCGAGCATCTCGGCCTCGTCGCGACCGGCCAGCGCGCCTTTGCGCAGCAGAACCCGTCGGCGGTGATGCGCACGCCGCTGACGATGGAAGAGTATCTCGGTGCGCGCATGATCTCGTCGCCGCTCGGGCTGTTCGACTGCGACGTGCCCATCGACGGCGCCTGCGTCGTGATCGTCTCGGCCGCCGACGCCGCGAAGGATTGTGCCCGGTCCCCGCTGTCGATAGAGGCGATGGGCGCCGCGCTCGGTTCGCAGGAGACCTGGGACCAGCGCTCCGACCTCACCACCATGGGCGCGCATGACAGCGCCGCCGATATGTGGAAACGCACCGACCTCAAGCCCGCCGATGTCGACGTTCTCGGCCTCTACGACGGCTTCAGCATTTTCGTGCCCTTGTGGCTCGAAGCCATGGGCTTCTGTGGCCATGGCGAGGCAAAGGACTTCATCGCCGAAGGCAATATCGGCCCCGGCGGGCGCTTTCCGGTGAACACCGGCGGCGGGCAATTGTCGGGCGGGCGGCTGCACGGCTTCGGCCTGCTCCACGAGGTGTGCACCCAGCTCTGGGGGCAGGCCGGTGCGCGTCAGGTCGACGGGGCCAGCGTTGGTGCGTGCGGCATGGGCGGCGGCTTTATTGCAGGCTCGATGCTGCTGCGGCGGGATTAGACGTCGATCCAGCGCCGCTCGTCGCCCGCGAGCACCGCCGCCTCGACGACCTCATGCACATGCAGCGCCTGCGCGAAATCGGGCGCGGCCTTACCCATGCCATGTATCGCATCACGCATCTGCGCAAAGATCGACGCCAGCGCAAGCAACCCCGTCTCGGGCCGATCGGCGATCGCGCGGCATCCCGGCGCCGCCAGATGCTCCGGCTCGATCGGAATTGCGTCCATCGCAGCACTTCCCAGCGCCGCATCGCGCGTCCCGAGCAGCCGCGTATCATGCGCCATCGGAAACACCGGCGCGCGCGCCTCGAGCCGCCCCTTCGATCCCCAGACCGAAAAACGAAAGCCGTCGCCACCGATCTTGCACCAGTTCGCCTCGAGCCGCGTCGGCAGCCCCGACGCGTGGCGCAACAACATCGACGCGCGGTCGGGTACCTCGGGGCGGATCGTCTCGCCCTCCAGCGGCCATTCCTTCAGCGCCAGCGACTGGTCCGCAGCCACCGCCGCCACCGGCCCGAAAAAATGCACCAGCAGGTGCAGCATATGGCTTCCCAGATTGCGCCCCGCGCTCGCGCCGTTCGCGGGATCGGCGAACCAGACATAGCCCGGCACATTGGTCTGCGCGGCGCTGAACAAAGGCACCTCGAACGACACGTCGGCGCCGAAGACCTCGCCGATCCAGCCCGCTGCGATCATCGCCTTCATCTGCACCATCGCCGGCACCGCCTGCATGAAGGCGTCGACCACCGCGACCGTCCCCGCCGTGCGCCACGCCTCGGTCATCGCCCGCGCGTCGGCCAAATCCTTGGCGAACGGAATGCCGTTGTAGACATGCTTGCCCGCACCGAGCGCCGCCGTCACCATTTCGAAGCGCAGCGGCGGCCGCGTGCCGCAATCGACGATGTCGATCCCGGGATAGGCCGCCATCGCGCGGAAATCGTGAAAGGCGCGCGCAACCTGGAAATCCTCCGCTGCCTTTGCCGCGGTCTCGGGCCGCGAGGTACAGATCGCGGTCACCTCGACCCCGTCGAGGCTGCGCCACGCAGGGAGATGCGCCTTCGCACCCCAGGCGGCGCTGATGATGCCGACACGCAGCGGAGGGGCCATCGCGCTCACGCCCTCAGGCGATCGCCTTCTTGTTTTTGAGATCCTCGATCCGGTCCCATTCGAGCCCGAGTTCCATCAGGAACAGCTCGGTATGCTCCGACGCTTCGGGCGCGCGGCTGTTCTGGACGCCTTCATGGTTGAACTGCACCGGGTTCGCGACCAGCCGGATCGGCGCGCCGCCGTCGGCACTCTCGACCTCGAAGATCAGGTCGTTCGCCAGCACCTGCTCGTCGCTCGCGACGTCATGCACCGACTGATAGGCCGCCCATTGCCCCTTCATGGACTTCAGATGCTGGCACCAATAATCGAAGCTCTGCGCTGCGATCGCCGCCTTGACCAGCGGATAGGCCTCCGCCGCATTCGCCATGATCGCCTCGGCCGTCGAAAAGCGTTGATCCTGAGCTGCTTCCGGAATCCCTAAATGCCCGAACACATCGTCGATATAGGGCCCCGGCGACAGCACCGTCAGGTTGATGAACTTGCCGTCCGACGTCTTGAACACCCCCATGAACGGGTTGGTCCCCACCGACTGCCCGCCGCCGGGCATCAGATTCTCGAACGGGTCCTTGCCCAATTCCATCGCGACATCGACCGAGCAGGCGGTCGCCCAGATGCCCGACGACAGCAGCGACACATCGACCTCGGTCGCCTCGCCGGTGCGCTCACGGTGGAACAGCGCCGCGGCGATGCCACCTGCGATATTCATGCCGCCGATCGTGTCGCCATAGGCCGGCCCCGGCTGCGTCAGCGGCCCGTCGAGTTCCTTCGGCGTGACCAGCACCGCCGACCCGCCGCGCGCCCAATAGGCGGTGCTGTCGAAGCCGCCCTTGTCGCGCTCGGGCCCCTTGTCGCCGAATGCGCTGCCGCGGACATAGATGATGTCGGGGTTCGCCGCGCGGATATGCTCGATGTCGATCTTCAGTTTCTGCCGCGCCGAGGGGAGATAGTTGGTCAGGAAGACATCGGCGGTCTTCGCGATCTCATAGAGCAGCTCGCGGCCCTCCTCGGTCGAGATGTCGATCCCGACGCTGCGCTTGCCGCGATTGGGGTGCTGCATCAGTGACGAGCGCTGCGGGTTGACCGCCAGCCGCTGCAGCATCTGGATGCCGCGCTGCGCGTCGCCGCGCACCGGATGCTCGATCTTGATCACATCGGCGCCCCAGTCGGTCAGCACGCCGCCCGCCGCGGGAACGAAGGTGAATTGCGCAACCTCGAGGACGCGGATGCCCTCCATGACCTTTGTCATCGCCTTGGCTCCCTATTCGGCGTGAAAGCTGATCACCTTTTGATAGGTGAATTCGTTGAGGCCATCCTCGCCATATTCGCGGCCGTAACCCGAGCGCTTGATGCCGCCGAAGGGCGCGTCGGACTGCATCGTCCCCGCGCCGCCATTGATCGAGACGCCGCCGGTGCGGATCTTCAGCGCCATGCGATAGGCTTCACCCGCATCGGCCGAGTAGATCGCGCCCGACAGGCCGAAATCGCTGTCGTTGGCCATGGCGATCGCGTCATCGTCGTGATCGAAACCGATGACCGCGCCGATCGGCCCGAACACCTCTTCCTGCGCGATCCGGCTGTGGTTCTTCACATTGTCGAACAAAGTCGGCTCGTAATAATAGCCCTTGTCGAGCCCTTCGGGCCGCTTGCCGCCCGCAACCAAGGTCGCACCCTCGTCCTGCGCGATCGCGACATAATCCTCGGTGCGTTTGCGCGCGACTTCGCGGATCAGCGGGCCGTAATTGACGCTCGGGTCAATGGGATTGCCGATCTTCAGATGCCCCAGCATCGCCTTCATCGCCTCGACGAACTGCGGCCGGACGCTGTTGTGAACGAGGTGGCGCGTCGTGAGCGCGCAGCCTTGGCCGCCGTGCGTCGTAAAGCCCATGATCCCCGCCGCCGCGGCTTTCGCGATATCGGCGTCGGCGCGCACGATCAGCGCCGACTTGCCGCCGAGTTCCATCACGATGCGCTTCAGCGTCGGCGCCGCCTGCGCCTGGATCATCGATCCGACCTTGTCCGACCCCGTGAAGTGGACGAGGTCGACGCGCGGGTCGGTGGTCAGCAATTTGCCGGTCTCGATATCGCCGGTGACGATGCTCAGCACGCCCTTGGGCAGCCCGACTTCGTCGGCGATCTCGCCCAGGATCAGCGCCTGCATCGGCGTATAGGGCGAGGGCTTCAGCACCACGGTACAGCCGACCGCGAGCGCTGGGATGACCTTTCCGATGTTGAGGAAGAAAGGGAAATTATAGGGAGAATTCGCTGCGACGACGCCGACCGGCTCGCGGCTGACCACCCCGGTGCCCAGCGTCGTCCGGCCTTGTGCATTGGGGGTCAGCTCGACCGGCAGCGACGAGATGGCGGGACGCGAGGCGACCTCGATCGTCCGCCGCGCATGCTTCATCGGGATGCCATATTGCAGGAATTCGGCGAGCATCCGCGTCGCGCCGGCTTCGGCGACGATCATGTCGACGATTTCGCCCTTGCGTGCGTCGAGCGCGTTCAGGAAGCGCGTGAGCAACGCCTGCCGCTTGGCGACGGGCAGGTGCGGCCAGTCGCCCTTGTCGAACGCCGTCCGCGCCGTGCCGATCGCTGCGTCCACTTGCGCCTCGCTGCCGACCGGGGCCTCGATCAGCAGGCTCTCGTCGGCGGGATTGATCACCGCCTCGCGCTGGACGGTCTTCTGCCATTCGCCGCCCACATAAATGGCGTCGTCATATTTCAAATAAGCCATGTTA
Source organism: Sphingomonadaceae bacterium 3R27E2-A (assembly GCA_005503165.1). Taxonomy (GTDB): domain Bacteria; phylum Pseudomonadota; class Alphaproteobacteria; order Sphingomonadales; family Sphingomonadaceae; genus Sphingopyxis. The sequence goes on along the minus strand of SCNT01000001.1, from coordinate 137,368 downwards.
TTATCCTAATGAAGCGGCTTTGGCGTCCCAGACGATCGGCAGGTTGCGGATCGACAGCAGCCCGGGGATCACGGTGGTATCGGCGCCCTCCTTGATCGTGAAGGGCGGCACGCGCGACAGCCATTCTTGCAGCAACACGCGCAATTCGCGCCGCGCCAGATGTGCGCCGAGGCAGATATGCACCCCGCCGACCAGTGTGAAATGCCGGTTGTTCTTGCGTTCGGGGTCGAAATCGCGCGGGCAGGCGAACTGCTTTTCGTCGAAATTGCCCGAACTGTTGATGCAGGCGATCCAGTCGCCTTCCTTCAGTTCGACGCCGTGCCAGGTGAAATCCTTTTTGATCCGCCGCCCGCTGTTGACGAGCGGCTGGACCCGAAGGAATTCCTCGACCGCGCTGTTGATGATGCCCGGATTGGCGCGGATGCGCGCCTGGAGCTCGGTGTCGAGCGCCATCCGCCGGAACATCTGGCTGATCGTCGAGGCGACGGTGTCGAGCCCGCCGAGCCACAGGAACCAGGTCATCCCGATCGTCTCGTCGGGGGTCAGCGGCTGGCCGTCCATCTGACCATTGGCGATATAGCTGCCCAAAGTCTCGTCTGGGTTCGCCTGCTTCTCGGCGATGAAACCGCGCAGATAGGCAAGGATGCCCTTCACCGCTTCGGCCTTGGCGCCGATGTCGGGGTTGTGCAGGATCGCATATTCCCATTCGAGGAACTGGTCGAACATGCCGAAGGGGAAACCCATCAGGTTCAGGAAGACGCGGACCGGGTAGATGCGCCCGAAATCATAGGCGATGTCGACCTCGCCGTCCTTGACGACGGCATCGATCATCTCGGTCACGATCGCGCGTATCTTTGGCTCCATCGCGTTCATCGCGACCGGCGTGAACCAGGGGTTCAGGAAGCGGCGATAGCGGCCGTGGTCGGGCGGATCGATGCCGAGCGGGATCGAGGGAAAGGTCTCGCCCGCCAGCGCCTGGAACTGCGCTGCGCCCTCGGTCGAGAAAAGGTCGTTGTCTTCGTAAACGCGCCGAATGTCCTCATAATGCGACACGGTCCACGCGCCATGCTGGCGCCCGCTCGTCGGCCAGGGATAATAGAGGATGCGCGGCACGGCGGGGTCGCGCATCACGTCCGACGGCGCATAGGGATCGGGCAGGTCGAATGCGACCTGGCCCTGCGCGAAACGCGTGTCGAGCACCAGCTCGGGCGGCACATGGGCGGGCACCGGCGGGGCGTCGGCCGGAGCATGCGCGATCGGACAGCGGGAGAGCGTCGTCTCGGTCATCGGTCGTCCTCCGTTCAGGCCGAGGCGAACATGCGTTCGATGTCACCCGAGGTGACCGGCCGGCGCGCCTTGCCGATCGCATCCATGCTGTCGGTCTTGAGCCCGCCGAGGTTGTGCCGCGGGCTGACGTCGACGTCCTTGCCCAGTTCGCGCAGGTGCGCGACGGTGCAATTCTCGCGCCCGCCGTTCAGCGCAAAGGCGTCGAAGCTATATTCGCGCATCACATTGAGGTGAGTGATCTTGTCGATCACCTGCTTGTCGAGCCCGTTGACCGACGCCCACAGATATTCGGGGACATTGGGCCATACGGTGTCCGAATGCGGATAATCGCATTCATAGGCGACCATGTCGGTGTTCATATAGTCGAGGTTCTTCACCCCGAACTGGTCGTCGATGAAGCAGCAGATGATGTGCCGCTTGAACAGGTCCGAAGGCCGCTCGCCATTGAATTCGGTGAAGGTCCATTCGTGATGATGCTCGTGGGTGAAATCGGCGCGCTCGAGGAAATAGGGGATCCAGCCGATGCCGCCTTCGGAGAGCGCCATGCGCAAATCGGGATAGCGCTGCCAGAATTTGGCGAAGGTCCAGTCGGCCGCCGAATTGGCGATCGAGATCGGCATCGCGGTGATCCACGCGTCGATCGGGCTTTCGCTCGACGGATGCATCGCGCGCGCGCCGGTACCGATATGGCAGTTGATCACCATCTTGTAGTCGGAGCAGGCCTTCCAGAAGGGCTCCCAATATTCGTTATGGATGCTCGGCAGGCCGATGTTCGCGGGATTGTCCGAGAAGCTGACCGCATGGACGCCGAGGTCGCTCATCCGCTTCAGCTCGGCGAGCGTGTCCTCCATGTTCCACATCGGGATCAGGCACATCGGGATGAAGCGGCCGGGCGCGGTCGCACACCATTCCTGCACATGCCAGTCGTTCCACGCGCGGCAGGCGAGCAGGGCCTCCTCGGGGTCCTTCTGCGCCACCGCGACGAAGGTCCCGCCGGCGAAGCTCGGCATCGTCGGGAAGTTCAAGGAGGCTAGCACGCCATTGGCATTCATGTCGTCGACGCGCAGCTTGGGATCGTAGGTGCCGGGGCGCAGCTGCTCGAAAGCGCTCGGCTCCATGCCATATTCGCTGCGCGGGCGGCCGACGACGGCGTTTAGGCCGATGGTCGGGAAACGCTGGCCGTTCCACGACCAGATATCTTTGCCATTGTCCTGAACGATGCGCGGGGCGCGGTCCTTCTTCCCTTCGGGATAATGGCGGATGAACGCCTCGGGCGGCTCGACCGCATGATCGTCGACGCTGATGATCACCATGTCGTCCATCTGCATGGCGACTCTCCTCTCAAATGATTTGTTGTTGACCTCATCATCACAAAAATTGACGATGTGTCAACTCTTGGTTTATGACATAGTTAAATAAGTGGAGGGGGAAATGATCGCTAGAACACTGCCCGCGATCGATCGCGACAACGAAGCCTATTGGACATGGGGCCGCGAGGGAAAGCTCGCGATTCACCGCTGCGCCTCGTGCGAATATTTCGTCCATCCGCCGGTGCCTTTCTGCCCGCGCTGCGAAAGCCGCGACGTCGCGCCGCAAGCGGTGTCGGGGCGGGGCAGGGTGGTAACCTTCACGATCAACCACAAGCCGTGGGTGCCCGATCTCGTCGATCCCTATGTGCTCGCGCTGGTCGCGATCGCCGAGCAGGACGATGTGCGTCTCGCCTGCAACATCGTCGAATGCGCGCCTGAAGCCGTCGACTTCGACATGGAAGTCGAGGTCGTCTTCGAGCAGGCCGAAGACCTCTGGATTCCGCTCTTTCGCCCGGTGACCGCATGACGCGCTTCGCCGAGAAAAATACCGCGATCACCGGGGTCGGCTTGTCCGACGTCTCGCGCGGCGCCGACAAGTCCGCGCTGGCGCTGACCGTCGACGCTGCGCTCGAAGCCATCGCCGACGCCGGCCTCACGCGCGCCGACATCGACGGCATCGCGACCTGGCCCGGCGAGCGCGCCGACGGCTCGGGCTTCTCGCCCGTCGGCTGCGCCGCGCTGCAGGATGCGCTGCGGCTTGAGGTCGGCTGGTATGGCGGCGGCGGCGAAGCGCCCGGCCAATATGGCGCGGTGTTCAATGCCATCGGCGCGATCGCCGCTGGGCTGTGCAGGAATGTGCTGATCTTTCGCACGATGTACGAAGCCACCGCGCGCAAGACCGCCTACGCCAATAGCCTGCTCCGCGAGGGCCAGCGGCAGGCGGGCCCCTTCTCCTGGTACGCCCCCTATTACACCTACGCCGCCGCGCTCCAGCAGGCGCTCTTCTTCAATCTCTATGTCCACAAGAGCGGCATCCGCCCCGAACAGATTGGCCAGATCGCGGTGGGCCAGCGCCGCAACGCCGCGCTCAATCCCAGGGCGATCTACAAGGCTCCGATAACAATCAAGGACTATCTGGCCTCGCCACTTATCGCGACGCCGCTGCGGATCTACGACTGCGACGTGCCCATCGACGGCGCCGCAGCGATCATCGTCTCGCGCATGGACGTCGCGCGGACCTTGCGAAACCCGCCGATCCGGATCGAGGCGATCGGCTCGTCGATGCGCTACCGCAACAGCTGGACCCAGCTCGCCGAACTCGACACCCAGGCGCAGCCTAAGGTCGCCGAGATGATGTGGAGCCGCACCGACCTCAAGCCCGCCGACGTCGACATCGCGCAGCTCTACGACGGTTTCAGCTTCCACACGATCAACTGGCTCGAAAATTTCGGCTTCTGCGAACGATACGGCGCCAAGGACTTCATCGACGGCGGCCAACGTATCGCACTCGACGGCGAACTCCCCGTCAACACCGGCGGCGGCGCGCTATCGGGTGGGCGCCTCCACGCCTATGGCGCGGTCCACGAAGCCTGCACCCAGCTCTGGGGCCGGGCCGGGGCGCGACAGGTCAAGGGCGATCCGCAAATCTGCGCGACCTCGACCTCGGGCGGCCCGCTGGCAGGCGCAATGCTGCTGGTGCGCGATTAAGACTCCCCTCCCTGCAGGGAGGGGCAGGGGGTGGGTGCGCGCGTCCGCGCGCCAAAAGAACAGCAACGCTGCGCGTATTAGCCACTAACGAGGCATCGAGCCTCCTTCGTGGCTACAGCCTCCCTTGCAGGGAGGGGGGAACTCAAGCTTGCCAGACGATCTCGCCGCCGATCAGCGTCAGCGCCCCCGTGCCGAGCGCGCTAGCATCCTCGGGCCAGTGGTACAGCACAAGGTCTGCGGGCGCCCCGACCACAAGCGGCATCTGATAAAGCGCCAGCGCCTCCGCCCGTCCGACGGCTTCGCCGCCGCCGATCACCTCGCCGCCCCGCGTCCGCCGGTCGGTCGCCGCGCGCAGGGCCACCCACGGGTTCGCATCGCCATAAGGCGCATCCGATCCGCCGAGCACCCGTACTCCGCTGCGTATCAGCGAGCCGAGCCGATAGAGGTCGCTCAGTTCGTCTGCGTCCATCTGCGCGCGATAGCGATCCCCCCGATCATGGATGAAGTTCGGCTGCGTCACCACGGTCAGCCCCGCCGCCGCGATGTCGCCGATCAGGCTCGCCGCAATCACCCCGCCATGTTCGATCCGGTCGCCGGGCTTAGCCCCGCCTGCAACCGACAGGGCCTCCAGATAGAAGACCAGTTCGCCCAGCGTCACGCAATGCGCCGCGACATTCCGCCCCAGCGCCCGCGCTGCGACGATCCGCCCAGCCACGGCCTCGACCGGCGGCAGGTCATTCTCGTCGAGCAGCAGCTTCACCGGCCCCAGCGCATAACCTTCGCCCGCGGGCAATGCCTCGGTCCCCATCATCACCAGCCGCTGCGGTATCGCGCCCGCCAGCAGCGCAGCCTCGACCGCGCCATTCGACGCCCCGGCATCGGTAACTCCCGTCACGCCCCACGCAGCAAACTTCGCGCCCAATGCCGCCAGCGAAGGCGGCGTTCCGCCGATCCGCTCGCGCAGCCAGGCATCGCCGCGCCAGATACGCCCGTTGGGTTTCCCGTCCGCGTCACGTTCGACGCAGGCGGGGAAGGGGCCTTCGCCGAGCAGTGCCATCCCCGCGCCATTGAGCAACCAATAACCACCAGTCCGATCCTGCACCCGCAGCGGCCGATCGGGCAGCCACGCATCGAGTATCGCTCCGTCGGGCCATCCCGCTATCCGCTCGTCGTACCCGATCGCGCGCACCCAAGCACCCGGCGCCCCGGCTCCTGCACGCAGCCTCGCGATCACCGCATCGACGCATCGGCAGTCGCTCAGATCGACCGACTCCATCCGCGCCGCCGTCGCCAGCAGATGCAGGTGATGATCGTGCAGCCCGCCGCCGAGCGTCAGCCCTCGCGCGTCAAATTCGGAGCCATGCCCGGCCACCGCCGGCCCCATCGCCGCAATGCGTCCATTGCGCACCCCCACCGCGAACGGCGCACCATCGGCCCCGCGCGCATTGCGGATGATCAGGTCGAACTTCTCGCTCACGCCATCGCTTTTGCGAAAGTCGCCGCGGTCCGCGCGAGCGAAACGTCGATGACTCCGCCTTGCTGCCCCGCCAAGGCCTCGAGCGCCAGCGTCGCCGCGGTCAGCCCCGTCAACGGGTCGGCCAGCGCGTCGCCGACGAAAAGCGGGCGCTCCTCGTCCCAGCGCACCAGCCCGCCGGCCGCCGCGCAGTCGTCGCCGAAGCCCACGCGCATCGCCGCCTCGCCGCGCCACCCATGCGCGGTGATCGCAACCCACAGCAGGTCTGGGTTGATCCGGAACAGATGCTCCTCATCGAGCCTCAGCCGCGCCAGCGCATGCGGCCGCGCCGAGGTGATCAGCACCCGCGCCTCGCCGATCATCGCGAGCAGTTCGGGACCCTCCAAGGCCATGCGCAAATGCCGCTTGTTGCCATTCAACCGGGCGTCGAGCCCTGGCGTGTGCCGCCGTGTCGGGTCGGGCCGCCCATCGCCCTCGACCTTGACCAACCCAAGCCCCGTCTCGGCCAGCAGTGCCCCGCAATAGGGGCCCGCCCACAGCGCGGACAGGTCGAGCACGATCCCGTCTTTGGCTTGGCACGGTTGCAATGCGGGCGCTGCAAGCGGTTCGGCCTCCCCGACGCGCGCTACCGGCATATGCAGCTCCGCCGCGGCGGCCGCCATCTCGCCTGCCGTGCGCGCATCCGCCGCGTCCCGGATCGCCTGCCACGGCTCGTCGTCGAGCGCCGTTCCCGTCCAGGCCGGCACCAGCTGGCGATCCTCCTCGCGCGCCAGCGACACGGCCAGCCACCCCTTGCGGCACTTTACCATCCGGCAATGACGGTTCGGCGACCACTCGCCCGGTTCGGCGAGCGTCAGATCGTCGTGCCGCGACAGTGCGCGGCGCGGATCGAAGACGATGCGCCCGGCCGATGCCGCCACCAGCCGCTCGCCCGCCGCCGCAACCGCATCGAGCAGCGCGGTCATGCGCCGCCCTCGATTGCATGCACCAGCCCCCATTCGATCGCTTGCTTCGCGCCGACGCGCTTGCCCGACAACAGCATCCACAGGGTGCGATGCCGCCCGATCGCGCGCGCGACGGTCGCGGTGCCGCCCGCGCCCGGGACCAGCCCCATGCCCAGCTCGGGCAGCTGAAACCACGCATCGCGCGCGGCAATGCGGTGGTGCGCCGCGGCAGCCACTTCGAGCCCCGACCCCACGCTCGCGCCGTGCACCCGCACCGTCCCCCGCGCGCCCAGCGCGTCGAGCGCCCGCGCACAGCTGTGCAGCGTGCGCACCAGATGCGCTTCGGCAAGGTCGCGCGCGCGCCCGAATTCGGGCAGGTCGCCGCCGGTCGAAAAACATCTGCCCGCACCGCGCAGCAGCACGTCGGGTTTGCTCGGGTCGTCGAGCGCATTGGCCAGCGCCTCGTAAAGCGCGTCGCGCATCGCCGCGGTCATCGCGTTGCGATTGGCGGGATCGTCGAGCGTCAACGTCAGCCGGTCGCCATCGCGCGCGATCCTCACCGGATCGGCGGGCGTCGGCGGGCCATCTTCGATCTCCGCCGCCGCCCGCCAGCGCGCAAACTCCGCCCCGCCGAGCAGCGACGAATAGGCAAAGGATTCGGCGGTCAGCGCTTCGGGCAGCGGCATTTTCGCGGTCAGCCGCAGCAACTGCGTCGCGATCGTCGCTGCGATCGGGTTCGCACGCACCGCGTCGGCCAGTGTCTCGACACGCGAAAGACTCCCCACGGATACCCATGGGCGCGGTGCATCCGCGACTATGGTCGCCAACAGGTCGAAATCGTCGACCACGACTGCTGGCAGAGCGCCTTCACGGTCGACCCCGATCACCACCGCCTGGATCGGCGCCTTCGGCCGCACCCACCGGCCCGCATCGACGACCAGCACCGGCTCGCCGCCGGGCGCCGACAATCGGTCTGCGTCGAGGTGATCGGGGGTGATCATCGCGCCGTCTTACCCGGCGCACACCTCGTCCGCCAGTTCTGCCTTCAGGATGCGGCGCAGCAGCTTCCCGGTCTCGTTATAGGGCAGTTCCTTGCGCAAAAACCATTGTTCCGGGGTCTTCGTCGAACGCAGCTTTGCCTTGATCATTGCCGCCATCGCTTCGGTATCGGGCGCGCCCGATCGCGACACGATCACCGCGACGACCTTTTCTCCCCATTTTTCGCAGGGGATGCCGAGCACCGCGCAATCGGCGATATCGTCGAAGCCGCGCAGCACATCCTCGATCTCGCCCGGCGAGATATTCTCGCCGCCGCGCACGATCACGTCGTCGAGCCGCCCCTCGACGAACAGGTAACCGCCCGCGTCGAGCCAGCCGGCGTCGTTGGTCGCGAACCATCCGTCGTCGGCGATCGCCTTTTTATGCAGATATTCGCCCGACACCTGCTCGCCGCGGACATGGATTTCGCCATGCTCCCCCGGCGCGCAGCAGCTGCCGTCCTCGCGCCGGATCTCGAGCTCGACGCTCGGCAACGGCTGTCCCACCGACGCGATGCGCCGCCGCACGGCAGGGTCGTCGGAGGCAAAGGCGGCGCGATGATCCTCGGCGTCCAGCAGCGCGATCGTCGAGCTCGTCTCGGTCAGCCCATAGGCGTTGACGAAGGCGACATGCGGCAACATGTCCAGCGCACGCGCGATCACCGGCTCGGGCATCTTGCCGCCGCCATAGGACAGCGCGCGCAGGGCAGGGAGGGTCTCGCCCGTCGCCGCCATCACGTCGAGGATGCGATCGAGCATCGTCGGCACCACCATCGCATGGGTGATGCCCTCGCGCGCCGCTGTCGCGACCCAGTCCTCGGCGGTGAAGGCGGGCAGATAGACGATCCGTCGCCCGCCATAGGCCGCGGTCAGAATCGCCGAAATGCCCGCGATATGGTAACTTGGGACACTCACCAGCGCGGCCTCGTCCTCACCGGCGCCGAGGAATTCGACCGTCGACATCACATAGGAGGTGAGGTTGCCGTGCCGCAGCACCGCCGCCTTCGGCTCGCCCGTCGTGCCGCTGGTGAACAGCAGCACCGCAGTGTCGTTCTGGGCCTCGTCGAGCAGCACCGGCTCGGGCAACTCGCCTTGCAGGAATTCGGCCTCGAAGTCGCTGCGTGCGACCAGTTCGACGCCGTCGACCGATACGATCCGCGGCAGCATGTCGTCGTCGGCGATCAGCACCGCGGGCGCAGTGCGTGCGACGAGCTTGTTGAGGTCGGCATCGGCCAGCCGGTAGTTGAGCGGCACGAAGGGCGTGCCGGCCATCCCGCTCGCGAACAGCAGCACGGGCAGCGCGTCGCCGTTCATGCCGAGGAAGGCGGTGTTCGCCTTGCCCTTGCCCGTCAACCAAGCTGCTACCCGGCTGGCGCGCGCACGATAGGCGGCGAAATCCATCCCGTCCGCCCGCCCGCCGACCGCCGGGCGTTCGCTGCAGGCGTCGGCGGCGATGTCGAGGAGCAGCGGGGTGCGCATCGCGGTCAGTCCGAGGCGGGAAGCGGCTTCGCGCCCTTGACCGTCATGGCGACGCCGTTGAACGCCAGCGATCCCTTGCCCGCCTTGGCTCCCAGCACCTCGATCCCGCTGGCCTCATCCGTATAGCGTTTGCCGATCATCACGCCCTCGGCGAAATCGGCGCTGACGTTGCCGCTCGGCGCGCTGGCGTCGTCGATCGGCAGCACCGGCGCGCCGCCGCACTGCAATTCGCCGGCCGCGTTCGGCGGCCGCACGACGACCAGCTGCGCATCGCATACCGCCGATTTCCAGCGCGAACCCGGCTTCAGTTGCATGTCACTCGATCCTTTCCCGCGGCGTCCGTCTGTCGCCTTTGCTCAGTCATTAAGTCAATCGACATAGAAAGTAAACGTAGTTATATAACTCAAAAGCGCGAAGGGAGAGCGATGCATCCGCGGCATTTTGCACAGGCGGCCCCCGATCGTCCTGCGATCGTCTTGGCGGTCGACGGCGCGACCACCAGCTACGCCGAACTCGAAGCCGTCGCAAATCGCGGCGCGCAATTGTTCCGCTCGCTCGGCATCGAACGTGGCGATACGGTTGCGGTCTGGCTGAAGAACGTCCGCGAATATTTCGAAATCTACTGGGCCGCCCAGCGCGCCGGCCTCTATCTCTGCCCGATCTCGAGCCAGCTCACGTCCGACGAAGCCGCCTATATCCTGAGCGACAGCGGCTCGAAACTGCTCGTCACCCACGCCGATGTGCCTGCCGCGGCGGCGCTGGTCGCGGCGCGCGCCGAACTGGTCCCCGGGGTCGCGCATATCTTCGACCTTGGCACCGGCCTCGCACCTTCCTGGCAGACCGCCGTCGCAGCCCAGCCCGCCATCCGCATCGCCGACGAATCGGCGGGCTATCACCTTGTCTATTCCTCGGGCACCACGGGGCGGCCGAAGGGCATCCGCCTCCCGCTCTCGGGCGAGCCCGCCGACGCGCCGCATATGCTCGCCGAACGCATGGCGGCGCGCTACGGTATCGGCCCCGACGCCGTCCTCCTGTCGCCCGCGCCGCTCTACCACACCGCGCCGCTCGCTTACGGCATGTCGGCGCATCGCCTCGGCGCGACCGTTATCATCATGGAGAAGTTCGACGCCGAAGAGGTGCTGCGCCTGATCGAAAAGCACCGTGTCACCTTCATGCAGATGGTGCCGACGATGTTCATCCGCCTGCTCGCGCTCCCCGACGAGGTCCGCGCGCGCTACGACATCTCCTCCCTCGAAAAAATCGTCCATGCCGCGGCGCCGTGCCCGGTCGAGGTCAAGCGCCGGATGATCGAATGGCTCGGCCCGATCGTCTATGAATATTATGGCGGGTCGGAAGGGAATGGCTCGACCTTCATCACGCCGCAGGAGTGGCTCGACCATCCCGGCTCGGTCGGCCGCGCCGACTGGGGTACGCTCCATATCTGCGGTGAGGATGGCGCCGAGGTCGGCCCGGACGTCGACGGGCTCGTCTATTTCGAGGGCGGCTGGGACTTCCAGTATCTCAATGATCCCGACAAGACCCGCGAGGCGCGCCATCCGCAGCATCCGGGCTGGTCGACGCTCGGCGACATCGGCCATGTCGACGCGGAGGGCTATCTCTACCTTACCGACCGCAAGAGCTTCATGATCATCTCGGGCGGGGTGAATATCTATCCGCAGGAGGCCGAGAATCTCCTGGTCCAGCACCCCGAAGTCGCCGACGTCGCCGTGATCGGCGTGCCGCATGCCGAGATGGGCGAGGAGGTGAAGGCGGTGGTCCAGCCGAAGGACTGGAGCGCCGCCGGTCCCGACCTCGCCGCGCGGCTGATCGCCCATTGCCGCGAACATCTCAGCCCGATCAAATGCCCGCGCTCTGTCGACTTCGACCCGGCGCTGCCGCGCCACGATACGGGCAAGCTCTACAAACAGGCGGTGCGAAAGCGCTACTGGCCCTAGCTGCGCCCCGGCCCCCACAGGATCAGCGCCGCGCCGCCGAGGCAGATCAGCCCGCCGAGCAGGTCCCAGCGGTCGGGCGATACCCCCTCGACCGCCTTCAGCCACACCAGCGACGCGGCGATATAGATGCCGCCATAGGCGGCAAAGGCGCGCCCCGCCGCATCGGCCTCGACGCGGGTCAGCGCATAAGCGAAAAAGGCGAGGGCGAGCGCGCCGGGCACCAGCCACAAGGGCGACTTGTCCAGCCGCAGCACCGCCCAGAAGGCAAAGCAGCCGCCGATCTCGCCGAGGGCCGCGAGCATATACCATCCGATCGTCGCGAGCGGGCCGCTCATGCGTGGTGGCTTTCGCACATCCTGTGGTTACCCAGCGCTTCGATCACCCGGCAATCGCCCGCCAGTCCGCCGCGGCAGCGCCCGACGATCCGCGCCAGTTCGTCGCGCAATACTTCGAGCTGCGCGATCTTCGCCTCGACCTGTTCCAGATGCCCCGTCGCGATCCGGTCGGCCTCGCCGCAGTCGCGTTCGGGATGGTCCGACAGGTCGAGCAAGGAGCGAATCTCCTCGATGGTGAAGCCCAGGTCGCGCGAATGGCGCACGAACGCCAGGCGAGAGCGGTGCGCTTCGCCATAGCTGCGATAATTGGCCGCGGTCCGCTGCGGCTCGGGGAGCAGGCCGATGCGTTCATAATAGCGGATCGTCTCGATATTGGCGCCGGTGACGCGGGCGAGTTCGCCGATTTTCATGCCTTGACCCTGTAGTTGCTACAGGGTGCATATAGGGTGTCGACTCGAAACCCCAAGGAGATTCGGCACATGGCGGACCAATGCTGCGCCGGCAAAAGCGGTACGACCGCGCTGGGCGACCCCAAGTGGCGGCGCGTCCTCTGGATCGCGCTCATCATCAACGCGGGCATGTTTGCGGTCGAGATCGCGGCGGGCGTCGCGGCGGATTCGCGGGCGCTGCAGGCGGACGCGCTCGATTTCCTCGGCGACGCCGCCAATTATGCGATCAGCCTCGGCGTTGCTGGCATGGCGCTCGCCTGGCGCGCGCGCGCGGCGCTGTTCAAGGCCGCGACGATGCTCGCCTTCGGGCTCGGCGTGCTGGGCGCGACGCTCTGGGGTTTCATGACCGGCACGGCTCCGCATGCCGGGACGATGGGCGTCGTCGGCGCCGCCGCGCTCGCCGCCAATGTCGCGGTCGCGCTGATGCTCTATCGCTGGCGCACCGGGGATGCGAACATGCGCTCGGTGTGGATTTGTTCGCGCAACGACGCGATCGGCAATCTCGCGGTGCTCGGCGCGGCGCTCGGGGTGTTCGGGACCGGGCGCGGCTGGCCCGACCTCGCGGTCGCGGCGATCATGGCCGGCCTCGCGATCGGGGGCAGCCTCGAGGTGTTCCGCCAGGCACGCGGCGAACTCGCCGCGGCCTGATAGCGGCAAAGCCTTGTCGTTTCGGGTGCCTTTGCATAATAGTTAGATATCTAACGACCATGCAAAGGCTGTAAGATGGTGCGGAATCGGAACGCCGGCGAACGCCCACAAACGCTCTATGACAAGCTATGGGACGCGCACGTCGTCGCCGAGGACGACGGCGAATCGATCCTCTATATCGACCTGCACCTGCTGCACGAGGTCACCTCGCCGCAGGCCTTTGCCGGGCTTGCCGCCGCGGGCCGGACGGTGCGCCGCCCCGAACTGGCGCTCGCGCTCTCCGACCACAATGTCCCGACCGAGGGACAGGCCGCGGGCGTTGCCGCGGTCGCCGATCCCGAGGCACGCGCGCAGCTCGCCGCGCTCGAGGCAAACGCCGACCGCTTCGGCATCGCGCGCTTCGCCCTGGGCGACGACCGTAACGGCATCGTCCATGTCGTCGGTCCCGAGCAGGGGCGTTCGCTGCCGGGGATGACGATCGTCTGCGGCGACAGCCACACCTCGACGCACGGCGCGTTCGGCGCGCTCGCCTTCGGCATCGGCACCAGCGAGGTCGAGCATGTTCTCGCGACGCAGACGATCCGCCAGCGCAAGTCGCTGGGCATGCGCGTCACCATCGATGGCGAACTGACGCCGCACGTTTCGGCCAAGGATCTCGCGCTCCACTTGCTGCGGCGCATCGGCGTCGACGGCGCGACCGGCCATGTCATCGAATATGCGGGACCGGCGGTGCGCGCGCTGTCGATGGAGGCGCGGATGACGCTCTGCAACCTCAGTATCGAAATGGGCGCGCGCGCCGGGCTCGTCGCGCCCGACGAGGCGACCTTCGCCTATCTCGAAGGACGTCCGGCGGCGCCGCGGGGCGCGGCGTGGGAGAGGGCGGCCGCCCGTTGGCGCATGCTCGCCAGCGACGCGGGCGCCGTCTTCGACTGCGAACTCCATATCGATGCGACCGACGTCGGCCCGATGGTCAGCTGGGGCACCAATCCCTCGCAGGTCGTCGGCATCGGCGAGTTCATTCCCGATCCCGCGGATCTCCACGACCCCGAAGCGCGCGAAAGCGCGTATCGCGCGCTCGCCTATATGGACCTCGCGCCGGGCCAGCCGATCGCCGGTGTGCGGCTCGACCGCGTCTTCATCGGCAGCTGCACCAACAGCCGGATCGAGGATCTGCGCTCCGCGGCCGCGGTGGTGCGCGGCCGCAAAGTCGCGCCGCACCTTCGCGCGATGGTTGTGCCCGGGTCAGGCCTCGTGAAGCGTCAGGCCGAGGCCGAGGGTCTCGACGTCGTCTTTGCCGCTGCGGGCTTCGACTGGCGCGAGCCTGGCTGCTCGCTCTGCGTCGGCATGAACCCCGACCGCCTCGCCCCGGGCGAGCGCTGCGCCTCGACCTCGAACCGCAATTTCGAAAACCGCCAGGGCCGCGGGGGCCGCACCCATCTGATGAGCCCCGCGCTCGCCGCCGCCAGCGCGATCGCGGGGGCTATCGCGTCGCCGGAGATGCTGGGTTAGGCTTGTAGTCCTCCCTGTGGCCGCAGGCCATGGGGAGGGGGACCGTCCGCGAAGCGGATGGTGGAGGGGCGAGCAACACCGGCGCCATCGCCCCTCCGTCAGCGCTTCGTGCTGCCATCGCCCCATCGCCGCGCGACAGGGAGGATTAGGCGGCCGCCCCCTCGAACCGCGCGATCGCCCCCGCGTGGCGCAGCGTCCGTCCGATATCGTCGAGCCCCTCCATCAGCACCCGCCGATCGCCCGCGTCGATGGCAAACGCGACCACCTCGCCCGACGCCAGCCGGATTTCCTGCGCCTCCAGGTCGATCTCGACCGGCGCATGCTGCGTGAGTTCGACCTCGCGCGCCAGGTCCGTGCAAACCTCGTCGGGCAGGCGGATCAGCAGTAGCCCGTTCTTGCGCGCATTGCCCGCGAAGATGTCGCCGAAGCTCGGCGCGATCACGCAGCATATGCCGAAATCGGCGAGCGCCCACACCGCATGTTCGCGCGACGAGCCGCAGCCGAAATTGCGCTCGGCGATCAATATCCGTGCCAAGCGCCCCGCGGGCCGGTTCAGTACGAAATCCGGACGCTCGCCGCCGTCCGGGGCGCGGCGCAATTCCTCGAACAAATGCCGGCCCAGCCCTTCGCGGGTTAGCGCCTTCATGAAACGCGCCGGGATGATCATGTCGGTGTCCACATTGGCCAGCGGCAGCCATACCGCGACTCCGCGCACCCGCTCGAATCTCCGCACCCTGGCCTCCTTGCCGTAACTTAGTAATCTAAGTAATGGCGCAAGGTCCTTTTGTCCACTCGATCGACCGGGCTCCGACGGCGCGCGATGATAGAGGTTGCCGCCCGAATCCGGGGCCACTAAGAATTGCGGGTAGAAGGCCGCACAATCGGCCAGGGGAGCAGTGCATTGGCCAGGACCAAAGAGAGCTTTCGGCATCCCGCCGAATATTACACTAATCCCGAAAACAGTATCGGTTATCTCGCGCGCGTGGTCTTCCGCTCCTTTTCGCGGCTGCTCGAACGCCGCACGTTGACGCACGACGTATCGGCGGGCCAGTGGCGCTTCCTGCGCCAGTTGTGGCGCGAGGACGGGATTACCCAGCGCGAGCTCAGTGAACGCGTCGGCATGCGCGAACCGACCACCGTGGTGGCACTGAAGGGCCTGGAAAAGGCAGGCTTCATCACGCGCAAGAAGACCAGCGACGACCGTCGCAAGACCTTCATCTTCCTTACCCCGCACGCCAGGAAGCTCGAGCTTGTGCTCGCGCCGATGAACGCCGAGATCCACGAAATCGCGACCCGCGGCATGAGCGACGAGGAGGTCGAACAGCTGCAGGCCTTGATGCGCCGCGTCATCGGCAATCTCGCCGACGAGACGCGCAACCTCGCGGTGCTCTCCGACGTCAAGGCTTGATCCGGGTTTCCCATATTGCCAGAACCGAAGCGAATCGGTTAGTATTCTAACTATTGCTTCGGGAGGGATCATGACCAAAATCGCGGTGATCGTCGGCAGCACGCGCGACGGCTCCTACAATCGGGCGCTCGGCGCGCTCGCGGCGGCGCGGCTTGCGGCGCATGGCGCCGAGGTGACTATCGTCGACCTCGCGGCGCTTGCGCTGCCGATCTACACCGCGGCGCTCGAAGCGGGCGCCTTTCCCGTCGACGCGCTCAAGCTCAAGAACCTGCTCGCCGCGCAGGACGGGCTGCTCGTGGTTTCGCCCGAATATAATGGCTCGATCCCGGCGCTGCTCAAAAATGCGATCGACTGGGCCTCGCGCCCGACCGGCGACGAGGGGCTCGTCGCGCTCGGCGCCTTTCGCGGCAAAGCGGCGGCGGTCATGGGCGCGTCGATCAGCCCCTTCGGCGGCATCCGTGGCCTCGCGCATCTGCGCCAGATTCTCGGCACGATCCAGATGCTGGTGATCCCCGACCAGGTGCTTGTTCCCAATGCCCACGCCGCCTTCGACGAGCAGGGCCAGCTCAAGGAGGCGCTTCCTGCGTCGCTCGTCGACATGACCAGCGCGCGATTGGTCGCGGTAGCGAAAGCGCTCGCGGCCTAGGCTGACTTTTTCTTCGCCGCCGCCGGTGCGCGCTCGATATTGTCGCCCCAGTCGGCTTCGAGCGCGGCGAGCAGCGTGTCGAACTGGTCCTGCCCCAGCGCCGCGGCGATCTGCGCCGTCAGCGCGTCCATCGCGCGCTGCGCATCCTTGCGCATCCGTGCGCCGGTCTCGGTCAGCGACACGATCATGTGCCGCCGGTCGGTGGGATCGGTGTCGAGCCGGACGATGCCTAGCCCGACCATCTGGTTGATCGTACTGTGGATCGCCTGGCGTGACACCCCCAGGTTGCGTGCGATGTCCGACGGGCGCACGACGCCGCTGACGATATTGGTCATTACCATCGATTGCGGGCGGTTGACGTCGGGCCAGCCGCGATCGTGCAGCCGCGCCTGCAGCCCCTCGTCGAGCCAGCAGAAGCGTTGGAAAAGCGCGATGATCAACTGGTTGGTGCGCATGGATACCGCTGAAAATTCCCTGTTCCGCCCGATCCGAAGCTAGAAGAAGGGCCGGGGCGGCGCAAGGCGAAGCGGCATTGCAATGGCAAAATGCTTAGTATACTATCCTTCTAACGAGCAAGGGCAGAGGATCGCGGGACCATGATGGGATTGATGCAGGATGTGCCGCTGACGGTCGACCGCATCCTCGATCATGCCGCGAACTGGCATGGAAACCGCGAAATCGTTTC
The DNA here is from genome assembly GCA_005503165.1 of Sphingomonadaceae bacterium 3R27E2-A. Lineage (GTDB taxonomy): Bacteria > Pseudomonadota > Alphaproteobacteria > Sphingomonadales > Sphingomonadaceae > Sphingopyxis. The sequence continues at coordinate 120,495 of SCNT01000001.1, read as the reverse complement.
GCGCGACGCCGAGGGCCTGGTCACCCGATCGACCTATGCCGCCATCCACGGCGATGCCAAACGCGTCTCGAACGCGCTCGCCGCCGAAGGCATCGCGCTGGGCGACCGCGTCGCAACAATGGGCTGGAACAGCGCGCGCCACCTGTCGGCCTGGTACGGCGCCGCGGGCATGGGTGCCGTGCTCCACACGCTCAACCCGCGGCTCTTCCTCGAACAGATCGCCTATATCGCGAACCACGCCGGCGACCGGCTGCTGCTCGCCGACCCCGCGACCGCAGACCTGGTCGAAGAATTGCTGCCGCAGGTGCCGAGCATCGAGAAAGTGATTTTCTTCTGCGACGCCGCCTCGATGCCCAAGACGAGCCTTCCCGCGATTGCCTTCGACGACTGGATCGCCGGCCAGCCCGCCGAATATCGATGGGGCGGCTTCGACGAAAACGCCGCCTGCGGCCTCTGCTACACCAGCGGCACCACCGGCAACCCCAAGGGCGTGCTCTATTCGCACCGCTCCAACTACATCCACGCGCTGATGACGCTCCAGCGCGACGCGCTCGGTCTCTCGGCGCGCGACATCGTGCTGCTCGTCGTTCCGATGTACCACGCCAATGCCTGGGGTGTCGTCTATTCGGCGCCCGCGGTCGGCGCGAAGCTCGTGCTGCCCGGCCAGCGCATGGACGGCGAATCGATCTACAACCTGATCGAAGAGGAGCGCGTCACTTACTCGGCCGCCGTCCCGACCGTGTGGCAGATGCTGCTCCAGTACATGCAGGAAAACGGCAAGCGCTTCACCACGCTCGACCGCGTCACCATCGGCGGCTCGGCGTGCCCCGAATCGATCATCCGCACCTTCCGCGACGATTATGGCGTCGACGTGATCCAGGGCTGGGGCATGACCGAAACCTCGCCGCTCGGCACCGTGTCGGTTCCCAATGCGGCGGTCGCGGCAAAATCCGATGCCGAGCAGATGGCGTATAAACTGAAGCAGGGGCGGCTGCTCTGCGGGCTGGAAATGAAGCTCGTCGACGATAGCGGCAACCGCCTGCCGCACGACGGCAAGACCCCGGGCAGGCTGATGATCAGGGGGCCGACGATCGCGGGCGCTTATTATGGCGGCGAAGGCGGCGATGTGCTCGACGCCGAGGGCTTTTTCGACACCGGCGACGTCAGCACGATCGACGGCGAAGGCTATATGCAGATCACCGACCGCGCCAAGGATGTCGTGAAGTCGGGCGGCGAGTGGATCAGCTCGATCGAGATCGAGAATATCGCGATGGGGCATGACGCGGTCGCCAACGCCGCGGTCGTCGGCGTCTTGCATCCCAAATGGGACGAGCGCCCGATCCTGCTGTGCCAGCTCAAGCCTGGCGCGAGCGCCACAGCCGGCGACCTGACCCGCTATCTCGACGGCAAGATCGCCAAATGGTGGATGCCCGACGACGTCCTCTTGGTCGACGACATCCCGCTCGGCCCGACGGGCAAGATCGACAAGAAAGCGATCCGCGCCGGGCTCGAGGGCTATGAATTGCCCTTCGAGGTCAGCCGCTAAAACAACCGCAAAACAGGAGAGAGACGCATGGATCCCAATGGCATCGACGGCCTCGACGCGACCTTCATCGGCCGTGCGCCGCCGACCGCGCCGCGCATCCAGGCGGGCGGCCATCCGTGCCAGGGCATTTACTGGACCGAGGCGGGCAAGCGGCCGAAGGTCGCGATCATCGCGACCCATTATAATGTCGATTTCTCCGAACATTATATCGCGCCCTGGTTCGCGCGGCAGGGTTTCGGCTTCCTCGGCTGGAACACCCGCTATCGCGGGTTCGAGGACCAGTTCCTGCTCGAACATGCGGTTCTCGACATCGGCGTCGGCATGAAATGGCTGAAGGAAGAGGCCGGAGTCGAGGCGATCGTCATCCTCGGCAATTCGGGCGGCGGCTCGCTGATGGGCGCCTATCAGGCCGAAGCCATCGCCCCGACGCTCACCGACCGCCTGCCGCCCGTCGGTCAGGATGCGCTGGCGCAGCTGGTCAAGGGCGACCTCTATATCAGCTTCAACGCGCATCAGGGCCGTCCCGAAGTCCTCACCGACTGGATGGACGCCTCGGTGGTCGACGAGAATGATCCGACGCTGACCGACCCCGATCTCGACCCGTTCAACCCGGACAATGGCCCGCCCTATTCGGGCGAATTCATCGCGAAATATCGCGCCGGCCAGCGCGCGCGCAACCAGCGCATCACCGACTGGGCCAAGGCCGAACTCGCGCGGCTCAATGCGGCGGGCATCCCCGACCGCATCTTCCCGCTCTTCCGCTGCTGGGGCGACATCCGCTGCGTCGATCCTGCGATCGACCCGTCGGAGCGCAAGCCCAACTGGTGCTATCGCGGCGACCCCGCGATCGCCAACCGCACCCCCAGCATCGGCCGCGCCAATACGCTCAAAACCTGGCTCAACATGTGGAGCCTCGAAACTTCGCCGTGCCAAGGGCGGCCGCACCTCGCGAAGCACGACACCCCCGCGCTGGTCGTGCAGGGCCTCGCCGACACCGGCGTCTTCCCCAGCGACGCGCGCAAGATCTTCGACTTCCTCGGCTCGACCGATAAGAAGATCGAACTGATCCCCGGCGCGCATTATTTCGAGGACTCGATCAAGGAGCGGCAGGACGCCGCCGACCTCGTCGGCGCGTGGATCCGGGAGAAGCTGTGACGTGACGGCAGACGCCGACATCATCGAAGCGCTGCGCAGCGCCGGGCTGGCAGGGGAGGGCGAGGTTTTCCTGCAGCCGCTGACCGGCGGCGTGTCGTGCGACGTGTGGAGGGTCGACAGCCCCGCCGGGCCGATCGTCGTCAAGCGCCCGCTGCCGCAGCTGCGCGTCGCCGCCGAATGGCTCGCCCCCGTCGAACGCGGAACCAGCGAAGTGCGCTGGCTGCGCCGCGCGCGCAGCGTCGATCCGCATATCGCCCCCGAAGTGCTCGCCGAGCTGCCGGGTCATGCCTTCGCGACGCGCTTCCTCCCCGGCTGCCCGGTGTGGAAGGACGAGCTGATGGCGGGCCGCGTCGATGCCGGCTTTGCTGCGCAGGTGGGGAAGGGCATCGCAGCGGTCCACGCCGCCACCGCGCACAACGACACCGACCGCGCCGACTTCCCCAACGACGAGATGTTCCGCGCGCTGCGCGTCGATCCCTTCCTGCTCTATGTTGCGCAGCATGACGCCGAGCTGGCGCCCGCGCTCACCGCCCTCGCCGAGGATCTGTCGGGGCGCACGATCGCGCTCGTCCATGGCGACGTCAGCCCCAAGAATATCCTCGTCAGCGCCGACGGCCCCGTTTTCCTCGACGCCGAATGCGCGGTCTATGGCGACCCCGCCTTCGACCTCGCCTTTTGCACCACGCACTTGTTGCTCAAGGCGGTGTGGTCTGGCGAGGCACGATTGAACGACGCGGCCGCCGCGCTGGTCGCCGCTTACCATGCCGGCATCGACTGGGAGGAGGCGGACGACCTGCTCGTCCGCGCGGGCAAGCTCGCCGCCGCGCTGCTCCTTGCGCGCGTCGAGGGCAAGTCGCCCGCGCCCTATCTCACCGACCCCGAACACCAGCGCATCGTCAGGGATCAGGCGCGCGCGCTCATACGTGCGTCGCAGCCGATCGACGCGCTCGTCGCCAACTGGAAAAGGATTTGAAATGACGTCGCCCATCGCCTCCGTCACGGGCCGCCAGCTCTGGGATTCGCGCGGCCGCCCCACGGTCGAGGCCGAAGTCACACTCGCCTCGGGCGCCGTCGGCCGCGCCATCGCCCCCGCCGGTGCCTCGCGCGGCGCGCATGAGGCGATCGACCTGCGCGACGGCGGCACCGCCTTCGGCGGCTTCGGCGTCGCGCGCGCGGTCGGGGGTATCGGCGCCGAGATCGCCCCCGCCATCACCGGTATGGACGCACACGGCCAGGCCGCGATCGACGCCGCGCTCTGCGCGCTCGACGGCACGCCGAACAAGGCCCGCCTCGGCGCCAACGCTGTCGTCGCGGTGTCGATGGCGGTGCTCCAGGCCGCTGCCGCCGATGCGCGGCTGCCGCTGTGGCGCTATCTCGCGGGCGACGCGAAAGTCCGCATCCCGCTTCCCGAAATCCAGATTTTCGGCGGCGGCGCGCATGCCGGGCGGCGCACCGACGTGCAGGACTTCATGATCATGTGCCCGACGGCAGGCAGCTTTCGCCGCGCGCTCGAAATCACCGACGACGTCTACCGCGCTGCGGGCAGGCTCATGGAGGCGAAAGGCCCGCTCAGCGGCGTCGCCGACGAGGGCGGCTGGTGGCCCAATTTCGCTTCGAACGAGGATGCCCTCGACACGCTGACCAGGGCGATCGAGGCGAGCGGGCACCGCGCGGGCGAGGATGTCTTCATCTCGCTCGACATCGCCGCCAACGAACTCGGCGACGCCTCGGGCTACAGCCTCGCGCTCGACGACGGCCGCCTGACGAGCGAGGCGATGGCCGCGCGCATCGTCGAATGGGCGGGGCGGTATCCGATCCTGTCGATCGAGGACCCCGCGGGGCAGGACGACTGGACCGCGATGGCCGCGGTCACCGCCGCGATCGGCGACCGCGTCCAGATCATCGGCGACGACGTGCTCGTCACCAATGCCGATCGCGTCGCCCGCGCCGCCGACGGAGGGGTGTGCAACGCCGCGCTGATCAAGGTCAACCAGGTCGGCACGGTCACCGACGCGAAGGCCGCGCTCGACGCCGCCGTCGCGCGCGGCTGGGGCGCGATCGTCTCGGCGCGTTCGGGCGAGAGCGAGGACGTCGCCATCGCGCATCTCGCGACCGGCTGGAACGCCGGGCAATTGAAGGTCGGCAGCTTCACGCGTTCCGAACGCATGGCGAAGTGGAACGAGATGTTGCGCATCGAGGAAGCGATGGGCGCCGACGCGGTCTTCGCCGGCTTCTCGGCTTTCGCGGCCAGCATCGGCGCGGTCGCGGCATGATCGTCCTCCACGCGCGCCCCAGCCCCGGCTTTCGCGAGGCCGTCGACGCTATTTTCGGCGCGGGCGTCGTGACGCATGTCGACGAGGCCGCGCCGCTCGACGCGGTGGCGCCCGACATCACCACGCTGCTCCATGTGCTGACCCCGGTGACCCCCGCCTTCATCGCCGCGGCTCCGAACTTGAAGCTGATCCAGAAGCTCGGCGTCGGGGTGAACACCATCGCGCTAGCCGCGGCCCGCGACCATCGCGTCGCGGTGTGCAACATGCCCGGCACCAACAGCCAGGCGGTCGCCGAAATGGCGCTCTCGCTGATGATGGCGGTGCTGCGCCGCACCTGCTTCTTCGACGCGCGCACCCGCGCCGGGCAGGGCTGGACCGCCGACCCGTCCGAACTCGATCGGGTCGGCGAAATCGGCGGGCGCACGATCGGCCTCGTCGGTTTCGGAAATTCGGCGCAACTGCTGGCGCCAGCGCTCGCCGCGCTCGGGGCGACGATCGTCTATACGGCGCGTAGCAGACGCGACGTGCCCCATGCGTTTCTGCCGCTCGACGAACTGCTCGCGACGAGCGACATCGTCTCGCTGCACATCCCGCTGACCGACGAGACCCGCGCCAGCATCGATCCTTTCGCGATGAAGCGGGGCGCGGTGCTGGTGAACACCGCGCGCGGCGAACTGGTCGATCAGGCCAGGCTGGTCGAGGCACTCACCAGCGGCCATCTGCGCGGCGCCGGCCTCGACGTCTTTGCCGAGGAACCGCTGCCGCGCGGCAATCCCTTGCTCGGCTTGCCCAACGCCGTGCTCGCCCCGCATATCGCCTGGCTCACCCCCGAAACGCTTATGCGCAGCCTCACCGTCGCACACGAAAACTGCCGCCGGCTGGAAGCGGGCAAACCGCTCCTGCATCAAGTCGTATGAAACACTTCGTCATTGCGAGGAGCGAAGCGACGAAGCAATCTCCAGCCATCGACATTTGATATCGCAAGCTGGAGATTGCTTCGCTTCGCTCGCAATGACGGACCCAGCTTTGGATACACAATGATGATTCTCCCCATCGTCCTCATCACCGGGCAATTGCTCACCGACGCCGTCTGGCAGCCGCTGCTCGACGCCTGGCCCGACCGCGAGGTCATCGTCGCCGACAACCGGAGCGACGATACGATCGAGGGTTTCGCGCAGCGCCTCCTCGACAATGCCCCGCCCAAATTCGCGCTCGTTGCGCACGCCATGGGCGGCTTCGTCGCCTTCGAGGTGATGCGCCGCGCACCCGAGCGCGTCGCGAAGCTCGCGCTGATCTCGACGCTCGCCTCCGCCGACGGCCCCGCGCAGACCGCGCGGCGGCAGGGCTATATCGACCTCGTCGAGAGCGGGAACTTCGACCAGGTTGTCGAGGAGCGCATCCCGATCCTCTTCCCCGAGGAGAAGCGGAACGACACCCGCCTGCTCGGCATCGCGCGCCGGATGGCCGCCGACACCGGCGCCGACACTTTCCTTGCCCAGCAGCGCGCGATCATGGCGCGCATCGACAGCCGCCCGACGCTGGGCGAGATCGCGGTGCCGACCTTGCTGATCTGGGGCGAAAAAGACGGCATCACCAGCCGCGCGCATCATGACGAGATATTGGACGCGATCCCCGGTGCAAAGCTCGAGGTGATAGCCGGGGCAGGGCATCTGCCGACCGTGGAGGCACCCGAGGCGGTTGTGCCGTTGCTGAGCGAATTTATCGACGCGTGACCCTTTGTGTTCCCCGGCGAAAGCCGGGGCCCATACAAGCGTCGACTGGGCCCCGGCTTTCGCCGGGGAACACCGTCGTCAGCTACTTCAGCTCCCCCCGCACCAGCGCCGCCCCATCGACCATCGCCTTCAGCTTCGCCTGGCTATGCGCGCGGCCATGGTATTTCATCCCGCAATCGGGCGCGATCCACAGCCGCTCGGCATCGACATAGCGCAAGGCCTCGCGAATGCGCCCTGCGACCACTTCGGGCGTCTCGACCTCGGGAATCGACAGGTCGAGGACGCCATACATGATCGTCTTGGTCGGCAGTTCGGCAAGGATCGCGGGGTCGAGCCCCGGCTGCGCCGCCTCGATCGAGATCACGTCGACGTTGGACGCCTCCAGCTCTGCCAGGAAGTCATAGGCCTTGGGCTTCGGCCCCGTCGCGCCCGCGCCATGGTGGACCATCGCATAGCCGAAGCAGATGTGCAGCGCGGTCGTCCCACCGACGCCGTCGAGCGCGCGGTTGATCGACTCGATCGCATAGGCATTGGCCTCCGCCGCGCGCGCTTGCAGATAGGGTTCGTCGAGCTGGACGACATCGACCCCCGCCGCGAACAGATCCTTCACCTCGGCATTGACCGCGTCGGCATAGTCCATCGCGAGCGACCGTGCATCGGGGTAATGGCCATTCTCGGCCTGCTGCGTCATCGTGAACGGGCCGGGGAGGGTCAGCTTCACCGGGCGTGTCGAATGCCGCCGCAGGAAGGCCGCATCCTGCGCCTCGATCGGCGCCACGCGGCGGATCGGACCCGAGACGAGCGGCACCGGATTGGCGTTGCCCGTGCGATCGATCGCGGTGCCATGCTTCTCGCTATCGATCCCCGACAACGCGGTCGCCAGCCGGTTCGAGTAGCTTTCGCGCCGCATCTCGCCGTCGCCGATAATGTCGATGCCGATCTCTTCCTGGTCGCGGATCGCCATCAGCGTCGCGGCCTCCTGCGCGTCGGCCAGCCAGGGTTCGGGGATACGCCACAAGGTCTCGGCGCGCACCCGCGGCGGCAGGCTCGCCTTCAACCGTTCGCGGTCGATCAACCAGTCGGGCTGGGGGTAGCTTCCGACGATCGTTGTCGGCAATATGGGGTGGTCGAACAAGGCCAATCCTCTCGATTTTCGGGCTGGCCAAACATTTGCTTAGTATTCTATCTAATTCAAGAAAAATGAACCGAGGGAGAGCGAAATGATCGATCTGGATGCCATCCGGACCCTGGCCCATATCCCGGGCGCGCAGGCGCGCGCGCGCGGCGACGCGGTCGCGGTCAAGTTCGGCGACCGCGAAACGAGCTTCGCCGATCTCGATCGCCGCTCGAACCGCGTCGCTAACGCATTGCTCGCCGCGGGCATCCAGCCCGGCGACCGCGTCTCGGCGCTGACCAAGAACCACGACGCCTGGTATCCGCTCTTCTTCGGCACCGCGCTCGCGCGCGCCTGTTTCGCGCCGATCAACAACCGCCTCGTCCCCGCCGAGGTCGGCTTCATCATAGGCGACGCCGCGCCGAAATATCTCTTCGTGGGTGAAGATTTCTTCGACTGCGCGCTCGCGGCGGTCGCCGGCCTCGCCAACCCGCCGCGCCTCGTCGCGCTCTATGGCGAACATCCGAAGTTCGAACCGTTCGACCAATGGCTCGGCGCCGCCTCCGACGCCGCGCTGCCCGGTCCCGACCTCGCCGACGATGTGCTGCAACTCTACACCAGCGGCACCACCGGCCTGCCCAAGGGCGTCGTGCTCACCCACCGCAACTACCGCAGCTTCCTCGAGGCTGCGACCGAGGTCGACGGCTTCGCCTATGGCGAGGACGAGACGGTGATCATCGTCATGCCGCTCTTCCACGTCGCGGGCACCAACGTCAGCTTCTCGGGGCTGGCGCAGGGCGGCCGCCTGCTGCTCGTCAAGGATTTCACCCCCGCCGACGCGGTCCGCATGCTGCGCGTGGAGAATGTCGCGCACGCCTTCCTCGCGCCGGCGATGATCCAGATGATGCTGATGCAGCCCGCGGCGGGCGAGGGGCCTTATCCCGCGCTCCAGTCAATCGCCTATGGCGCCTCGCCGATCGCCGAGGATGTGCTGCGCCGCGCACGCGCCACCTTCGGCTGCGATTTCGTGCAGTTCTACGGCATGACCGAATCCGCCGGCGGCGGTTCGTACCTGTCGCCCAGCGCACACGACATCCCGGGCAAGCTCACCTCGTGCGGCAAGCCCTGGCCGAACGTCGACCTCGCGATTCTCGACGGCGACGGCAAGGAACTCGGCGACGGCGAGATCGGCGAGATCGCGATCCGCGGCGGCATCGTGATGAAGGAATATTGGAACCGCGCCGCTGCGACCGGGGAGACGCTCGCGGGCGGCTGGCTCCACACCGGCGACGTCGGCTACCGCGACGCCGACGGCTTCTACTTCGTCCACGACCGCATCAAGGACATGATCGTGTCGGGGGGCGAGAATGTCTATCCGGCCGAGGTCGAAAGCGCGATCATGGGCTGCCCCGGCGTCGCCGACGTCGCGGTGATCGGCGTGCCCGACGACAAATGGGGCGAGTCGGTAAAGGCGCTGGTCGTCGCCTCGGCCGATGGCGCGCCCGATCCCGCCGCGGTCATCGCCTGGGCACGCGAACGCATCGCGGCCTACAAGGCGCCCAAGAGCATCGACTTCATCGACGCGCTGCCGCGCAACCCCTCGGGCAAGGTCCTCCGCCGCGAACTGCGCGCGCCTTATTGGGAGGGCAAGGGCCGGGCGGTAGGGTAGGTTCGGGCAAACCGCGTGTGGAAGGGTGCGGGCGTTAGCGGCCGAAGCTGCCCTATGACCCGTTCGTGTCGAGCGAAGTCGAGACACGTGAAGACAAGCGCTTCCCAAGCGTGTCTCGACTTCGCTCGACACGAACGGAAATAGAGGATGGTCTGGAAACCATCCCAAATCGGACGAAAAAACGGCCTGGCGCTCGCACGCCGGGCCAAGAGGAGTCCCTGAGGAGGAGAAATTATTCCGCCGGCACCGGCGTCCGCCCGGTGATGAAGCCTTCGCGCTTCGTCCCGTCGGCCTGCACCGGATCGTGCGCCACGTCGCTCTCGTCGAACGTCTTGGTCCACGCCGCGAATTCCAGGCACACGCCGTCGGGATCGAAGAAATAGACCGAACGCACGAACACGCCCTCGTGCAGTTCGTCGGTCGATTGCGCCGGGCTGTCGTCATGGTTCAGGATCTTGCTGACCGCGATGCCCTTTTCGACCAGCCGGTTGTAATAATCGTCGAACTTGTCGGCGCGCACGTTGATCGCGATGTGGTTCATCGACCCGTGCGCCGACACGAAGCTGCCCTGCGTCGGCAGGTGCGCCGGCGCCGAAATGCCGGGCACTGCCTCGGGCGCATCGGGGAACCAGAAAAAGGCCAGGCTGTCGCCATTGCCGATGTCGAAGAAGAAATGCTGGCCGCGTCCGCCCGGCAGGTCGATCGTCTTGGTCAGCGGCATGCCCAATATGTCGCGATAGAATTCGACCGTCTTCGCCATGTCCTTGCACACCAGCGCCAGATGGTTGACCCCCAGAAATTCGAACTCGCTATTCGCTGCTGCCATGATCCGTCTCCTTGTACATAATTCAGGTCGTGGGACGCGCCTTCATCCGCTCGTACCAGGCGATGACATTGGTCGCGCCCGGGTCGATCGCTTGGCCGACCGAGATTCCGAAATCGAGGAAGGCGAAGAGCATCAGGTCGGCGAGCGTCAGCCGCTCGCCCGCGACGAACTCGCGCCCCGCGATCAGCGGGTCGAGCCAGCGCACCCCGTCCTGCGCGGTCGCCTTCAGCCCCGCCGCCGCCTCCGGCAGGCACCGCAGCCGCGGCTCGAACAGGGGCAGGCCTTCGGCGAAGCGGAAGCCGTTGGTCAGCGGCTCGCAAATCTTGAGATCGACGCGCCGGGTCCACATGCGCGTCGCCGCGCGCTCCTCCGCCGTCGTGCCGACCAGCGGCGTGTCGGGAAATTTCTCTTCCAGATATTCGCAGATCGCGGTGATTTCGCTTATCACCGATCCGTCGTCGAGTTCGAGCGCGGGGGTCTGTCCCGCGGGGTTTACATGGACGTTATAGGGCGCCCGCCGGTTCTCGCCGCCGCGAAGGTCGATCTCGACCGTCGGCAGTTCGATACCCTTTTCGGCCATGAACATTGTCACGACCCGTGGATTGGGGCCGATGGAGTTGTAATATTTCATGCCCATCCTCTCATTTCCATCTTACCGCACAACCGAACAATCGTCAAATTGATTGACGGTTAATCGCTGGCCGGCCGCGGCGCGCTCAGGAAGTCGGCGGCGGTGAAACCTTCTGGCGCGGCGATCTCGACGATCGGGTCCTCGCGCGCGTCATATTCCATGCGAAGCGCGCGCGTGATCACCGCGTGCATGTCGTAAAGGCAGGTGATGTAGGTGAATTCGAAGATCTGCTCGTCGTTCCAGAAGGTCCGGAGCTTGTCGAAAATCTCGAGCGGCACGCGCCCGCCCGCCTGGCTCAGGCAGTCCGCATAGGCGAGCACCGCACGCTCCTGCTCGTCGTAGCAATCGGCGACCTGCCAGTGCGCGATCGACGCGATCTTCTCCTCGCTGGCGCCGAGGCCGCGGAGCGACTTGCAATGCTGCGAAAAGACGAACTGGCTGCCCTTGACCCAGCCCGCGCGGGTCTGTCCGAGCTCGCGCAGGATCGGGTCGATCGTCCGCGCCGGGTTGCGGTACACCGCGAAGCCCTTGACCGCATGTTCGAAGATGTCGGGCGATAGCGCGAACACCGTCCACCAGTCGCCGGGCGTGCCGGTCGCAGTGCCGGGCTCGGCGACGGGGTCGCGCTCGCCGAACAGCCGGTTGTAATAAGCGAGCACGGTCTCGTCGGTGACTTCCGACCGGGGAACCTGGCGCAAAACGGGCATGAATAACTCCTCAGGCGTTGGCGAATTTGCGGAACTCGGCGACATGCGCGCTGTCGAAATACTCGTCGAGGCGCGTGATCCTGCCGCCCTCCACGTTGCAGACAATCGCGCAGGGCAGGCGCACCGCACCGCCGTCGTGGGTGCGTACCCCCTTCAGCACATGCTGCTGGACGAAGCCGCCCGGAAAAACCGTCAGCCGCCGGTCGGCATATTCACGGTTTTTGATCCGTGCCACCATCCCCGCCAGCACGGCCGCGGTCTGGTCGCGCGTCACGACCAGCTCGTCGGTATTGTGCCAGATCTCGGCGTCGGGGGTGAAGCTTTCGCGCATCGTGTCGATGTCGCCCGCCTCGATCGCGTCGAAGAAGCGCGTGGCCATCGTGCGGATTTCGTCCAGCTCGCTCATCTTGCTCTCCCTTGTCAGGCCGCGAAATCTCTCTCCAGATGCCGCGTCATCGCCAGCTGCACCGCGCACGCTGCCAGCGCGAAGGGCATCAGCGCGATCAGCCCCCAGCGCAGGCTGTCGATACCATATTCGGGCTTCAGCGCATCGCTGACGAACCCCACGAACAGCGGCCCGCAACCCAGCCCGATGATGTTGAACATCAGCATCAGGATCGACGTCGCGGTGGCGCGCGCGCGCGGCGGGGTCAGGTTCTGGACCAGCGCCAGCGAGGGCGCGATATAGAAGGTGCAGGCGGTCAACGGCACCACCATCAGCCCCAGCACGACGGGCCAGCCGTCGAGCATCAGCGCGGCGATCAGCGAGGGGATCAGGACCGCGGTCGCGATCGCCGGGACCCAGCCGTAGGCGCGCGGCGACTTCCGCGCTATCCGCGCCACCAGCCAGCCGCCGCCCAGCGTCCCCGCGGCGAAGGTGATCCCCGCCACCGGTGCGAACCAGGTCCCCATCGCGGCGAGCGGCATGTCCTGCACGCGCATCAGATAGGCGGGGATCCAGTTGAGCATGCCATAGCTCGTAAAGGCGGCAAAGGCGGTCGCGGGCAGGATCAGCACCAGCGAACGCCGCTCGCCGAACAGCGCGAGCGCGCGCGAAAGAGGCACCGCCTCGTCGCTTGCGCCCCTGTCCATCTGGCCGCGCGCGGGCTCGCGCACCAGCCAGATCAGCAGCGGGCCGACGACGATGCCGACCGCGCCGATCAGCAGGAAGGCATTGCGCCAGCCGATCGTCGACGCCGCCCAGGCGCCGAAGGCCGCGCCGACGAACACGCCGAACGGCCCGTTGCAGGTGAACAGCGCCATGACGATGGGGCGCCGCTCGGGCGGATAATAGTCGGCGAGCACCGACACCGACGGCGCGGTGCCGCCGGCTTCGCCCGCGCCGACGCCGAAGCGCATGAGGGCGAGCTGCCAGAAACTGGACACCAGCCCGCACGCCGCGGTGAAACCGCTCCATACGATGCACGCGATACCGACCAGCTTCACGCGGTTCCAGCGGTCGGCGAGGATCGCGACAGGCACCCCCATGCCCGCATAGAAGAGCGCGAAGGCGAGGCCGGTGAGCAGCCCGAACTGCGTGTCGCTGAGCGCGATGTCGGCGCGGATCGGCTCGATCAGCATCGCGAGCAGCTGGCGGTCGATGAAATTGATCGTGCCGACCAAGAACAGCATCGACAGCGCGACGTTGCGGCGCAGCGTCAGCCCCGCGTCGGGCGTCGCGGCGCCGTGGAGGGTCGTGGCCTCGGTCATGTCTCTCCCCGAATGCACAAGTCTTCTCGTCGGGAAATACTTAGATATTTAAGTTTATCTGTCAACGCGCTTTACGGTGGCGATCTTGATCCTCCCTGTGGCGAAGCGATGGGGAGGGGGACCATGCGAAGCAAGGTGGAGGGGCAGCGGCCTTGGACCGACGTTTTAGGCATTGGCCCCTCCACCACCCTGCGGGTGTTCCCCCTCCCCACGTCTCGCCGCACGGAGGATCATCATGACCGCAATCGCCCATTTGGGAACAAAAAGAAAACCCCCCGCCCGTCAGGGCAGGGGGCGGTCGCCCGTGGGACTCGGGCGCGAAGGTCGCGGCCCGCGCCGCCCCCTGCTCAGAAGCTCGCGCCGAGCGTCAGGCCGAAGGTCCGCGGCGCGTTGTAGAAGCGCTGGGTGAAGAAGTTCGCGGTCGGGGTCAGCGCCGCGACATAGGTCTTGTCGGTCAGGTTCTTGCCCCACAGCATCACGCGAAAACGTTCGTCCTCGCTCTGCCAGCTGATCGAACCGTCAACCAGCGTGAAGTCGCCGGTCTTGCCCGCCAGGTCGTTGGCGACGCTCGAAAAATAGGTGCTGCGATAGGTCATCGCCGCGCGCAGGTTGATCGTCCCTGCGCTGCCCAGCGGAATGCTGTATTCGGCCGAGACATTGGTCTGCCACTTGGGCGCGCGGACCAGCTTCTTGCCCGTATGGTCGACGTCGACCAGATAGGTGCCGTTGGGCAGCAAGGTCACGTCGCCGCAGGTCGAGGTCGGCGGGGTCGGGAAGGCCGACGGGCCGTCGATGTCGGCGCAGAAGTCGGTATATTTCGCATCGAGATAGCCGACATTGGCCGACAGGCGGAAATCCTGCGTCGGCTTCAGCGTCGCTTCGAGTTCGAGACCCTTGGTCGTCGCCGCACCGATGTTGAGCTGCGCGGTTTCCTGCCCGGACGCGACATTGGGGTTGGGGAAGAAGACCCCGAATTCCAGCTGCTTGAACTTGGTCACGAAGCCCGTGACGTTGAGCCGCAGCAGATTGTCGAAGAAGTCGCCCTTGAACCCTGCTTCATAGAGATCGGCGGTATTGTCCTCGGTCGGCCCGGCGGTCGTCGTCGTCGCCGAGCGCGCACCGAACCCGCCGCCCTTATAGCCCTGGCTGAAGCCGGCATAAACCATGAGGTCGTCGGTCAGGCGATAGTCGATCCCCGCCTTGAAGGTCGTGCGGTCGCGGTCGTAGCCCAATTTGAAAGCCTTGCCCGCGGCGAGGTTGGCGTTGGCGATCTCTTCCATCTCGGCCAGCGATCTCACGAACGAACGCGACGAGAAGCGCGAGGGGCTGATCAGCACGCCGGTGGGATCGCGGAAATAGTCCTTCGATTCCCAGCTCTGCCGCACGCCGAGCGTGATGTTGAGGCGGTCGGTGATGCCATAGATCGCTTGCGCGAACAGCGCCTTCGCGGTGTTGTCCTGGGTGACGAAATCCTGGCTGCCGAAATTGAGCGCGGGCGCCAGCAGCACGGGCAGCGTCGGGAAGGCCTGCGCCAGCTCGAAGCTCTGCTTCAGGAAATAGCCGCCGAACACCAGGTTCAGCCCCGACAGCGCGTCGGCGCGATCCGAGAAATCGGACTGCAGCCGCAGCTCCTGGCTGAACTGGCGGTGTGACTGCAGGCGGAAGGTGGGGAAGAAGAAGATTTCCGACTGGTCGAAGTCGCTGTCGTTGAAATCGTCGGTCTCGATATAGCCGGTGACCGACTTTGCCTCCCACGAGCCCATGTCGAGCCCGATGTTGCTGATCAGCCCCAGCTGGTCGGTGTCGTGATCGGCGGGGAAATCGCGCCCGATCGTATAGGCGCCGTCGTTCGGCTCCTCGAAGCGGAAGACCTGCCACAGCAGCTGGTTGCGGTTCGGCGCGGCGTCGCCGCCCGGTGCGCTCGATCGGTCGCGGACGAGGAACGCCTTCAAATTGATGTCGAGAGCGTCGGTCGGGGTGAACACCACCGTGCCGCGCAGCGTCAGCCGGTCCTGCCCGCCGATCTTCTTGCCGTTCACGCGGTTGGTGAAATAGCCGTCATAGGTTTCCTTGTTCAGCACCAGACGTACCGCCAGCGTGTCCTGGATCAGCGGCATGTCGACCGCGGCGCGCGCGTCCATGCGCCCGAAATTGCCGACGGTGACCTCGGCCTGCACGCCCCAGTCGCGACCCGGGTTTTTGGTATAGGCCGCGATCCCGCCCGCCAGCGAGTTCTTGCCGAACGACGTGCCCTGCGGCCCGCGCAGCACTTCGATGCGGTCGAGGTCGAAGGTGTCGAGCATCGTCGCCACCGGGCGCGTCACATAGACGCCGTCGATCGACACGCCCACCGGGCTTTCCTCGGTCGATTCGATGCCCTGCGCGCCGAGCCCGCGGATGAAGATCGCCGCCGAGTTCGAGAAGGTCGCAACCGGCTGGATGCTGATGTTCGGGGTCGAGGGGGCGAGGTCGGTGATGTCGCGCGCCGCGATGTTGGTCAGCTGCTCCTCGCCGAAGGCCGAGATTGCCTGCGGCACATCCTGCAGCGTTTCGTTGCGGAAACGCGCAGTGACGATGATCTCGTCGGTGCCCGCATCGTCGGCCGACTCGCCGCTGTCGGCTGGCGCGGCGCTGTCCTGCGCCATCGCCGGCGCGGCGACTGCCAGCGCGGCCGCGCATGCGGCGCCCGACAACAGAATCCGGTTGCGAATATTCATCATGACCCTCCCATTGGTGTCGTCGCCGACGGTGCCGGAAATGCCCTCCAGTCCGTCAATCTGATTGACCCTTAGTATACTAATTGTTTTATGCTTGTCCAGAGCCTCACGAGCAGGAGTTGGAAGAATGGAGCAGGAAAATGGAGCGGGCGCGGCGGCGCCCTTGGCGAGCCGCCATCTGTGCACCGTTGAGTTCGAGGTCGGCGGCGGCATCTTCGGCATCGGCGCTTCGCCCTTCGGCGACCAGCGCGTCGGCTATGTGACCGGCGGGCGATTTTTCGGCCCCCGAATCAACGGCATCGTCCTGCCGGGTGGCGGCAATTGGTCGCGCGCGGGGCGACTCGCTTCGGGCGAGGCGGTTGGCACCTTCGATGCGCGCGCGGTGTGGCGAACCGACGACGGCGCGCTCATCTACCTGACCTACAACGGCCGCAGCGTGGTCTCCGACGCGGTGCGCGCCGCCTTCGTCGATTCGGCCGCTCCGCCTGTCGACCCGGCGCTCTACTATCTGCGAATCGCTCCCGTGTTCGAAACCGCGAGCGAAGCATATGGCTGGCTGAACGGCCTGCTCGCGGTGGGGGTAGGCGAGCGCACCCGATTTGGTGTGCGCCACCAGCTCCACGAGATACTCTGATCACCGGCCTTCGCTATTCGGCGGCCCCGCGGTTTTCGGGCGGTTGCGGCCAGTGCAATTCTCCCGGTCGCGAAGCGATGGGGAAGGGGGCCGCCGCCGCTGGCGGTCGTGAAAGGGGCGGCGGGGTGAAGCCGACGTCCAGGGCGGCTGCCCTCCCACCATGCTCGCATGTCGCTCCCCACGGATTGGCTGCAAGGAGGATTATCAACTCCGCTCGTCACGCCATTGCTGGCACCCGCACCCCATTCCCAACCTCACCCGTCGCGCCCGAGCCAGCGCATCAGCACCTCGGGTCCGTCCTGCCCGACGATCAGCGGGGCAGGGCGGCTGACGCTCCCCGGCGTGCCCGACAGCTTCGGAAACACCCCCTGCATCGTGACTTCGCCCAACTCTGCATCCGCAACCGTCACCAGCGCCTCGCGCGCCGCGAAATGCGGATCCGCCAGCATGTCCTCCGCATCATAGATGCGCCCGGCGGGCACCGCGGCTTCCAGCATCCTCGCCTCCAGCTCGGCGACCGTCAGCGTCTTGGTCCATTCGCCGATCAGCGCGTCGAGTTCCTCCTGCCGCGCCCCGCGCGCGCGGTGCGTCCGGTATCGTTCGTCCTGCGCCAGCTCGGGCCGCCCCATCGCCGCCGCCAGCCGGGCGAAGACGCCATCCTGGTTCGCCCCGATCAGATATTCGCCGTCCCGGCACGGATACACGTTCGACGGGGCGATCGCGGGCAGCGTGGATCCGGTGCGCCGGCGCTTCACGCCGCTCGCGGAATAATCCGCCACGGTCGATTCCATCACCTGCAGCACCGCCTCGTACAATGCCGAATCGACGATCTGGCCTTCGCCGGTCTTGCTCCGGTGATGCAGCGCCGCGAGCGCGCCCAAACAGCCGTAGGTGGCGGCGAGCGTGTCGCCGATCGACACCCCCATGCGCGCGGGGGGCAGCTCGGGATAGCCGACGATGCCGCGCCACCCGCCCATCGCCTCGCCGATCCCGCCGAACCCGGCGCGCGACGAATAGGGGCCGGTCTGGCCGTAACCCGATACGCGCACGACGATCAGCCCGGGATTGGTCTTGCGCAATTCCGTGGGGTCGAGGTTCCATTTCTCGAGCGTCCCGGGCCGGAAATTCTCGATCAATATGTCGGCCTTGGCGATCAGTTCGCGCGCGAGTTGCTGCCCCTCTTCGCTGCGCAGGTCGGCCGCGATCGAATATTTGTTGCGCGCGATGACGCGCCACCAGCTCGGTTTGTCGCCCTGGCCCCAGTGGCGCATCTGGTCGCCGCCGGGCGGTTCGAGCTTCACGATCTCGGCCCCCATGTCGCCGAGCAGCTGGCCGCAGAACGGGCCTGCGATCAGTTGCCCGATCTCGACGACCTTCAATCCCTCC
The DNA here is from genome assembly GCA_005503165.1 of Sphingomonadaceae bacterium 3R27E2-A. Lineage (GTDB taxonomy): Bacteria > Pseudomonadota > Alphaproteobacteria > Sphingomonadales > Sphingomonadaceae > Sphingopyxis. Next base: position 102,394 of record SCNT01000001.1, on the reverse strand, counting down.
AGTGCCCCGGCGCCGCGCGTTTTCGTCATATCATTCCCTTCGGGCCCATTTTTCGCCTAGGAAGGGACCGCCCGCGGTCCTCCTCATCCCTGTGGCCTTAATATACTTAGAATGCTATGTATTTGGCAACCGCAATCTCGGATGAGCGTGAAGATAGGCATAATCGTGAAGCAGAGCAGTATCGAAATCGTCGAAGTCGGCCCGCGTGACGGCCTGCAAAATGAAGCGCTTGCGGTCGCGACCGCCGACAAGCTCGCGCTGGTCGAGCGCGCCATCCGATATGGTGCCCGCCGCATCGAGGTGACCAGCTTCGTCAACCCCAGGAAAGTCCCGCAACTCGCCGATGCCGAGCAATTGGTGGTCCAGCTCCCGGTCCGCGACGACGTGACGTACATCGGCCTCGTCCTCAACCGCCGCGGCGCCGAACGGGCGCTCGCGACGGGCCGCATTGACGAACTCGGCGCGGTTTGCGTGACCAGCGACGCGTTTGGCATCCGCAACCAGGGCCAGAGCTCGGACGAATCGCTCGCCGCGGCGATCGAGATCGTCGGTCTTGCGAAGGAAGCGGGCCGCAGCGGCCAGATCACCATCGCCACCGCCTTCGGCTGCCCTTTCGAGGGCGAGGTCGCGATCGACCGCGTCGTCGAGATGGCGAAGCGTGCGGCCGATGCCCAGCCGCGCGAGATCGCGCTCGCCGACACCATCGGCGTCGGCGTGCCCTCGCAGGTGTCCGAAATGGTGGGCCGCGTTCGCGAAGCCGTCGGTACCCTCCCGGTCCGCGTCCATTTCCACAACACGCGCAATACCGGCCTCGCCAACGTCTGGGCGGCGGTCGCCGAGGGCGCCACCACGGTTGACGCCTCGCTCGGCGGCCTCGGCGGCTGCCCCTTCGCGCCGGGCGCCGCGGGCAATGTCCCGACCGAGGATGTCGTCTATATGCTCGAACGCGGCGGCATCGCGACGGGGCTGGATCTGCCCGCGATCGTCGAGGCGGCGACCTGGCTGACCGGGGTGATGGGCCGCCCTTTGCCCGCGATGGTCAGCCGGGCCCCTGCGTTCCCGGCCTGAGGGCGGCCAAAACAAAAAGGCGACCCCGAAGGGCCGCCAGTTTGTCTGAAAGGAGACGACTCTCCCCCCGTGGGTCGTCCGGACTGGATATCGCGCATTTTCACCGCCCGCACTGATGCAGGTTAATCGACGCAACAATATCGAAAAATGGTGAGCCCTGCTGGGTTCGAACCAGCGACCTACTGATTAAAAGTCAGTTGCTCTACCGACTGAGCTAAGGGCCCCGACGCGGCGCCATGCCGGCTGCCTCGAAGTGAGCCGCCGCCCTAGTGCGCCGATGCGCGGCGGTCAACCGGCTTTGCCCGTACCAGCCGCGCGGCGAGCTGGCGGATGCTGCGCCCGAGCAGCGGATGCGGCCATTCGGGGGCGACTGCGCGCAGCGGGCCCAGCACGAAGGCCCGTCCGGTCATCGCCGGGTGCGGGATCGTCAGCACCGCGTCGCTCCACGCGCCGCCCGACCAGAGCAATATGTCGAGATCGAGCGTGCGCGCACTCCAGCGCTGGCCGGTGCGGCGTCCGAAATCGGCCTCGATCGCCTGCAGCCGCTCGAGCATCTCGGGCGGGCTCAGCGGCGAGGCGACGAGCGCGACCGCATTGGCATAGCGCCGCCGCGACGGCCCGACGGGGTCGCTCGCGACGATCGGGCTGGCGTCGACGGGCTCGATATCCGCGCCTTCGAGCGCCGCGAGCGCGGCCATCAGGACCGAGCGCGGATCGCCGAAACGCGCATGGCGGCGGTTCGAGCCGAGGCCGATGGCATAAAGCGGCAGGGGCGTTGCGTCGGACATGTGCCTGCGCCTAACCCAGCTCGGTGGAGATTGACACCCCCTTGCCCGGAACCGAACCGCCGCGCGATTGCCCGCGCTGCCCGCGCCTCGTCGCCTTTCGCGAGGCGTGCCGTGCCGAATATCCCGATTGGTGGAACGCCCCCGTCTACGCCTTCGGCGACCCCGCTGCCTGGCTCGCGCTCGCAGGACTCGCGCCGGGCAAGCATGGCGCCAACCGCACCGGCCGGCCCTTCACCGGCGACTATGCCGGCGACCTGCTCTTCGCGACGCTCGCTGAGTTCGGGTTCAGCCGCGGCGCCTACGCGGCGCGGATCGACGATGGCCTGACCCTCGACGGCGCGATCATCGTCAACAGCGTCAAATGCCTGCCGCCCCAGAACAAGCCCACACCCGCCGAAATAGCCCAGTGCCGCCCCTTTTTCGAAGCGCAGATGGCTGCGCTGCCCAGGGTCCGCGTCGTGATCGCGCTCGGCAAGATCGCCCACGACGCCGCCGTGCGCGCTTCCGGCGGCCGCCTCGCTGCCTTTCCCTTCGCCCATGGCGCGGTCCACGGCATGCCCGACGGGCGCCGTCTAATCGACAGCTATCATTGCTCGCGCTACAACACGAACACCGGCCGCCTGACGCCCGCGATGTTCGCCGACGTCTTCCGCACTGCACTGGCGCTCAGAGATCAGACCAGCGGCCCGAATTCCTCGACCAGCCCGCGATAGAGCGTCCGCTTGAACGGCACGATCAGCTTCTCGATCTCGTTCAGCCCGGCCCATTTCCAGGCCCGGAATTCCTGGTGCTCCGTGTGGATATTGATGTCGCCATCGTCGCCCATGAAGCGCATCAGGAACCAGTGCTGGCGCTGGCCGCGATATCTGCCGCCCCACATCTTGCCGATCAGATGGTCGGGCAGGTCGTAGAAATACTCGTCCTTGCTGCGCGCGATGATCTCGACCAGCCCGCCGTGCACCCCGGTTTCCTCGCCCAGCTCGCGGATCGCCGCCTGTTCGGCGTCTTCTCCCTCGTCGATCCCGCCCTGCGGCATCTGCCACGCCTCGCTCGTCGTATCGAGCCGCTGGCCGACGAAGATTCGCCCGTCGCGGTTGGCGAGCATCACGCCCGCGCAGGGGCGATAGGGGAGTTCGCTGTGGTCGATCATGCGGCTCCGCTAGCCTCGGCGACGATCGCTTTCAAGACGCTCAGCGCGCCGCGGATGTCGTCCTTGGCGCTCGGGATCGCCTGCGACAGGTTGATATAGCCGTGGATCGTGCCCGCCCCCTCGCGATAGACGGTGGTGACCCCCGCTTCGATCAGCTTCGCGGCATAGGCGCGTCCCTGGTCGCGCAGCGGGTCGAGCCCCGCGGTTACCAGCACCGTCGGCGGCAGGCCTTTGGCGGGGAAATCGAGCGGCGAGGCGCGATAGTCGGCGGGGTCGGCGGCGTAATGATTGCCGAACCACGCCATGCTGCCCTGCGTCAGCAGGTGCCCCTCGCCGAAATCGCGATAGCTCTGCCAGTCGTCGTGCGTCGTCACCGCAGGATAGATCGGATGGATTGCCAGCACCGGCTTCGACGCCGGCTTGTCGCGGAGCGTCAAAGCGGTCGCGATGGTCAAATTGCCGCCTGCGCTCTCGCCCGCGAGCACCAGCCCGGTGCACGGAATATTGTCGGCGACCCAGCGCGTCGCCGCCTCGCAATCCTCGGGCGCGGCGGGGAAGGGGTGTTCGGGCGCCAGCCGGTAATCGACCGCGATCACCGGCATGTCGAGCTGCCGCGCCGCCTCGGCGCACCAGCCGTCGTGCGTGTCGAGGTCGCCGATCACCCAGCCGCCGCCATGATAGAAGACCAGCACCGGGCCGACGTCGCGATCGGGCCGCGTATCGTAGAGCCGCACCGGAATCTCGCCCGCTGGCCCCGGGACCGTGCGATCCTCGACCTTGGCGACCTCGCCGCGCGGACTGTCGGCCATCTGCGTCATGACGCGGAACATCTCGCGCGCGCCCTCGGGGGGCAGTTCCTCCATCTTCGGCCCTTCCTGCGCGTTCAGGAAGGCGAGGAAGCCCGCGACGTCGGGGCGCGTGAAGTGGGTGGGGCCATCGGTCATATGCGTCTCTCCCTGGTCGATCTCCAATCGATCCTTGCCATCCGCTATTCGGCATCGGTGGCGCAAATTCAATCGCGAATCGAAACCGACCGTGGCCATTCGCTTTGCGGCGCACAATTTTTTCTGAATTGCGGCCGGTGCCGTAGAGGCCTAGGCCGATGTCACAGGTTCGCAAGATTCAAAGGCAGACAGATAAAATGGCGACAGCGGTAGAGGACCGGGCCCCATCCCCAGAGGGCGGGCGGCAGTCCCCCCTTTCGGACGCAGTGGTAGTCAGGTTTGCAGGCGACAGCGGCGACGGGATGCAGCTGACCGGCGGTCAGTTCACCCTTTCGTCGGCGCTCGCGGGCAACGACTTCGCGACCTTCCCCGACTTCCCGGCCGAGATCCGCGCGCCGCAGGGCACGCTCTTCGGCGTCTCGGCGTTCCAGATCAATTTCGGTTCCTCGGCGATCGAGACCGCGGGCGATGCGCCCGACGTGCTCGTCGCGATGAACCCCGCGGCGCTCAAGACCAATGTCCCGCAACTGAAGCAGGGCGGCCTGATCATCGCCGACGAGGGCGAGTTCAACGACCGCAACCTCGCCAAGGCGAAATACGACACCAACCCGCTCGACGACGGCAGCCTCGCCAAATGGCAGCTCCTGAAGCTCAACATCAGCCAGCTCACCATGGATGCGGTCAAGCCCTTCGGCCTCGGCAACAAGGAAGCCTTGCGCTGCAAGAATATGTGGACGCTGGGGCTTTCGCTCTGGATGTTCGACCGCGACCGCCAGCCGCTGATCGACTGGCTCGAGGCGAAATTCGCCAAGGACCCGAACCTCGCCGCCGCCAACGTCGCCGCGCTCAACGCCGGCCACGCCTATGGCGAGACCGCCGAACTCGCGGGTCCGCTCAAACAGCATCATGTCGACCCCGCGCCCGTCGCGCCCGGCCTCTACCGCACGTTGACCGGTGCCGAGGGCATCGCGCTCGGCCTCGTCGCGGGCGCGCAGCTCGCCAAGCTGCCGATGTTCTTCGGCGGCTATCCGATCACGCCCGCCTCGGCGATCCTGCATCATTTGTCGCGGCTCAAGGAATATGACGTCACGACCTTCCAGGCCGAGGACGAAATTGCCGCCATTTGTTCCGCGATCGGCGCCAGCTATGGCGGCTCGCTCGGCGTGACCAGTTCGTCGGGCCCCGGCATCGCGCTGAAGGGCGAGGCGATGGGGCTCGCGATCATGACCGAGCTGCCGCTCGTCATCGTCAATTCGCAGCGCGGCGGACCCTCGACCGGCCTGCCGACCAAGACCGAGCAGTCGGACCTCTATCAGGCGGTCTATGGCCGCAACGGCGACGCGCCGATGCCGGTGATCGCCGCGCGCTCGCCCGGCGACGCCTTCGAATGCGCGATCGAGGCGGTGCGTATCGCAGTGCAATATATGACCCCGGTGATGCTGCTCACCGACGGCTATATCGCCAACGCCGCCGAGCCCTGGGCGGTACCTGATCTCACGACCTACGAGGCTTTCCCGGCCGAATTCCTCACCGAGGTCCCCGAAGGCGGGTTCAAGCCCTATGGCCGTGACGAAAAGCTCGCGCGCCCGTGGGTCAAGCCCGGCACCCCCGGCCTGCTCCACCGCATCGGCGGGATCGAGAAGGAGGTCGACACCGGCCACATCAATTATGAGGCGTCAAACCACCAGGCGATGACCGACATCCGCAAGGCCAAGGTCGAAGGCGTCAAGGTCCCCGACCAGGTTGTCGAGCTCGGCGCCGAGGGCGGCAGGCTCGCCGTGGTCGGCTGGGGCTCGACCTTCGGCCCGATCCACCAGGCGGTGCGCCGCAAGCGCGCCGAGGGGGCGGACGTTAGCCATATCCACATCCGCCACATCTGGCCGCTTCCCGCCAATCTCGGCGAATTGCTCAAAAGCTATGACAAGGTGATCGTGCCCGAAATGAACACCGGCCAATTGAAGACCGTGCTGCGCGACCAGTATCTGGTCGACGCGAGGCCCCTGAACAAGGTGTCGGGCCAGCCCTTCACCATCGCCGAAATCGAAGCGGCCATCGAAGGAGCGCTCGCATGAACGAGATGACCACCATCGCGCGCCAGACGACGCTTAAGGATTGGGAAACCGATCAGGAAGTCCGCTGGTGCCCCGGCTGCGGCGACTATGCGATCCTGAAGGCGGTCCAGCGCACCATGCCCGAAATCGGCACCGCGCCCGAAAACACCGTGTTCATCAGCGGCATCGGCTGCTCGTCGCGCTTCCCCTATTATATGGAAACCTACGGCTTCCACACGATCCACGGCCGCGCGCCGGCCTTCGCGACCGGGCTTAAGCTCGCCAACCCGGGGCTCGACATCTGGATCGTCACTGGCGACGGCGACGGGCTGTCGATCGGCGGCAACCACACGATGCACCTGATCCGCCGCAATCTCGATTGCCAGATCATGCTGTTCAACAACGAGATCTACGGGCTGACCAAGGGGCAATATTCGCCGACCAGCCGCGTCGGCACCTCCAGCCCCTCGACGCCCTATGGCTCGGTCGACCGCCCCGCACAGCCCGCCGCCTTCGCGCTCGGCGCCGGCGCGCGCTTCGTCGCGCGCGGCTTCGACGTGTCGAAAAAGCTGCCCGACGTGCTCAAGGCGGCGCATGCCCACAAGGGCGCGGCCTTCATCGAGATTTTCCAGAACTGCATCGTCTACAACAAGGACGTGTTCGAGGATTTCGCTGCCCCCAAGGGCGCCGAGGACCGCCAGCTCTGGCTCGAAAATGGCGAGCCGATGCTCTTCGCCAAGGGCACCAAGGGCATCGCGCTCGATAGCGAAGAACTGCACCTCAAGGTCGTCGACATCGTCGACGGCGACTGGCAGTCGGCGGGGGTGATCGTCCACGACGTCACCAACCGCAGCGTCGCGCACATGCTCGTCGAAATGCGCTTCGGCGAATTCCCGATGGCCCTCGGCGTCCTCTACGACGACCCCCGCCCGACCTTCGAAGCCGACGTCTGGCGCCAGAACAAGGCGGCATCCGAAGGCAAGAAGGCCGACCTGCAAAGCCTGCTCAGGAAAGGCCAGACCTGGACGGTGACCGAGGGCGGTCCGGAGCTTTAGCCAAAGGGCAGTTCGCTAATCGTTTCGCGCAAAGACGCAAAGACGCAAAGACGCAAAGGGGCTGCGTTTGGCAGGCGAAATAGAGACCTTGGCGAACATCGCTGTCGATTGTGGGTTTCACATCCACAAGGACATCGGACCGGGTCTCTTGGAATCAGCCTATGAGATGCTGCTTTTCGAAAGCCTGTCTAGGCGCGGCCTGCTCGTCGAGCGGCAGGTCGCGGTCTCGTTGAAGGCCAATGGCATTGTCATAGACAATGCCTTTCGAGCCGATTTGTTTGTCGAACGAACTTTACTGATCGAAGTGAAATCGACCGAGACCCATGCACCCGTGCATGCGAAGCAGCTATTGACCTATCTGCGCCTGATGGATTTGCCGCTGGGTCTGCTGATGAATTTCGGCGCCGGAACATTCAAGGAAGGCGTCCGTCGAATAGTGAACAACCATGTCTAACCTAAGGCGGCGCTTCCCCTTTGCGTCTTTGCGTCTTTGCGCGAAAATATTCCTACTCCAACGGCAGAAATCATGGACAATCTGACCCACAGCCTCGTCGGTGCCGTGCTCGGCCAGATGGGGCTCAAGAAGAAGACCGGGCTCGCGATGCCGACGCTGATCGTCGCCGCGAACATCCCCGATATCGACGCCGCCTGCACCGTCTATGGCCAGCTTTCGCTGTCGATGCGCCGCGGCATCACCCACGGCCCGATCGCGCTCGTCCTGCTGCCGATCCTGCTCTGGGCCGCGATGATCGCGTTCGACAATTGGCAAACCAGACGCGGCAAGCGCCCCGAAAATCGCCTGCCGATCCATAAGGGCTGGCTGCTCGCGCTCGCGTACATCGGCTGCCTCAGCCATCCCGCGCTCGACTGGCTCAACAATTACGGTATCCGCCTGCTCGAACCCTTCAGCCACCGCTGGTTCTACGGCGACAGCATCTTCATCATCGACCTGTGGATATGGATCGCGCTCGGCCTGTCGATCTGGCTCTCGCTCCGCCGCGAGCGCGCCAGGGTCGCCGCCTGGACGCGCCCCGCCTGGGTCGGCTTCACCGCGGTCTGCGGCTATATCCTCTTCAACGGCGCGATCACCGGCACCGCCGAGCGCGAGATCGCTGCGGTGCTCCGCGGGGGCGGTCACCCCGATGCGCTCGTCGTCGCCAGCCCGCCTCCGCTGATGTTCTGGAAACGCGACGTATTCTGGCGCACCGCCGACCGTTACGGCAGCGCCAGCTTCGACCTCGGTTCGGGCGGCAATGTCGATATCAGCGGCGCCTCTACCGGCATGGACGACCCGCGCGTCGCGCCGATGGTCGCCACCAGCCCCGTCGCGCGGGCCTTCCTCTTCTGGTCGCGCATGCCCGTCGCCAGGTTCGACGCCAAGGGCCGCCTGATCCTCTCCGACCAGCGGTTCGGGAACCCGCTCAGCCGCGGGCAGTTTGAAGTCACAGTCGACCCCAGCCCGGAACCCAAACCCTGACCCAGCCCGCCATCGTCTGGTTCCGCCGCGACCTCCGTCTCTCGGACCAAGCTGCGCTGCTCGCCGCCGCGTCGGCGGGGCCGGTGATCCCCGTCTACATCCTCGACGACGAGACGCCGAAGCACCGCAAGATGGGCGCCGCCTCGCGCTGGTGGCTCCACCACAGCCTGACCAGCCTCGACGCGGAGCTGCGCGAAAAAGGCTCGCGCCTGATTCTACGCCGTGGCAAGAGCGACGAACAACTCGCTCAAATTGCAGAGGAAAGCTGGGCAGGGCAGGTTCACTGCCTGCGCCATTACGAACCTTGGTGGCGCAACGCCGAACGCGCGGTCGCCAGGCACCTCGACCTGATCTGCCACGACGGCAATTATCTCGCGCCGCCCGGGTCGGTTACCACCGGCAGCGGCACCCTCTACAAGATCTACACCCCCTTCTGGCGCGCGCTCAAGGAGCGCATGCCGCCCCCGCCGCCGACCAACCGCCCGCGCGAGATCGCCGCGCCGCCGAAGTGGCCGGCTTCGGACAAGCTGGTCGACTGGGACCTGCTCCCGACCAAACCCGACTGGGCCGCGGGATTCGGTAAGGAATGGACCCCGGGAGAAGAAGGCGCCCGGACCCGGGTCGCCGATTTCATCGACGAAGCCGCCGACTACGACCGCCGCCGCAACCTGCCGTCCGACGAAGGCAGCTCGCGCCTCTCGCCGCACCTGCATTTCGGTGAGGTCTCCCCAGCCTATGTCTGGCAACGGCTGGCCGATGTGGGAGGATCGGTCGATGTGTTCCTCAGCGAGGTTGGCTGGCGCGATTATGCGCAGAATGTGATCATGCAGTTCCCGGATTATGGCAGCCGAAACGCCCGCGACGCCTTCGACGATTTCCCTTGGCGGAGTGGGAAGGCCGCGGACCAAGATCTCAAGGCGTGGCAACGGGGCCGCACCGGCTACCCGATCGTCGACGCCGGCATGCGCCAGCTCTGGACCACCGGCTGGATGCACAACCGCGTCCGCATGATCGCCGCGAGTTTCCTCATCAAGCATCTGCTCATCGACTGGCGCCGCGGCGAACAATGGTTCTGGGACACGCTCGTCGACGCCGATTACGGCAACAACGCCGTGAACTGGCAATGGACCGCCGGCACCGGCGTCGACTCGAACATGTTCCCGCGGATCATGGCCCCGCTCACCCAGTCGGCGAAGTTCGACGCCGCCGACTATATCCGCGCGTGGGTGCCCGAACTCGCGTATTTGGGCGACGCCGTCATCCACGACCCCGACGCCCACGGCGCGCGTCCGCCCGCCTATCCCGAAAAGCGGATCGGGCACCGCGAAGCGCGCGAACGCGCACTCGCGGCCTACGCCCGGATCAAGGCCTGACGCGCGGCCGGCTGAGCGGGATCGCGATCGCCGCGGCGACCACGGGCAGAACGACCGCCGCGATCAGCATCCACACCGGATGCGGGAACATCATCGTCGTCACGACGCTCAGCGCGATCATGATCGCCCCGATGACCCAGGCATAGAGCGGCTTCTGGCCGATCTTTGCCGCGACGACGGCGCCCGTAAGCGATCCGAAAAACCAGGCGACCACGACCGCGATCTTGGCGCCGAGCGGGATCACGCTCATCAGCTTGGCCTGATCCTCGGGCTTCATGGGGTCGAGCCCGGGCGGCGGCGGAAAGATCATGTGGCCGAGCCCTTCGAGCAGGGCGACGGCGATAAAGGCGGCGAAAACGCCCGCCACGACGGCTACGATGGCGCGAACGACGGGATTCTGCATGCTACGACCCTCCCCGCGGCGGAGGATAGCGGCGTCTCCGCCCCGCCACAACGGCATATGGCGGATTGCGCTTTAACCTTGCTTGCGCGACAAGACGCCCCATGAACACGCATGTAAGGCGGAAGCGCGGGGGAGCGCTGCTACAGGCGGATCGGGCCTTCCGGTCGGGCGGGCTGGCCGCGGCGCTGATGGCGCGCGCGCCCGCGGCCTTCTTCCACCGCCGGCTCGACCGGATCGACGCGGGGCTCGAGCATGGCACGCTCGAGGGGCACCTGCCCGACGGCAGCATCCGCATCCTCGGCGGCCGCGGGCGCGGGCCGACTGCGGTCGTGCATCTGCACAGCTGGGCGGCGCTGGTGCGGCTCGCGCTGTCGGGTTCGGTCGGCTGGTACCGCGCGTGGGACAAGGGCGAATGGTCGTCGCCCGACCCGGTGCCGCTCTTCGACCTCTTCATGCGCAACGGCGAGACGCTGGGCAACGCCGCGCGCTCGCGCGGGCCCTGGCGCTGGGTCAACCGCGCCGCGCATTTCCTCAACCGCAACAGCCGCAGCGGCGCGAAACGCAACGTCCACGCGCATTACGACCTCGGCAACGACTTCTACCGCCTCTGGCTCGACGACGGCATGAACTATTCGAGCGCGCTCTTCGTCGATCCCGCCCAGTCGCTCGAGGAGGCGCAGGTCGAAAAGCTCGACATGATCCTCGACCGGCTCGACCTCCGCTCGGGCAGCCGGCTGCTCGAGATCGGCTGCGGCTGGGGTGCGCTTGCCGAACGCGCGGTCGAGCGCCACGACGTGCTCTACACCGGCGTCACCCTCTCGCCGGCGCAGGCCGAAATCGCCGACGCACGCCTCGCCGCGGTCGACCTGTCGGCGCGCAGCCGCGTCGAGCTTTGCGACTATCGCGACGCGCAGGGCCCCTATGACGCCATCGCCAGCGTCGAAATGGTCGAGGCGGTGGGGCAGGAATATTGGCCCGCCTATCTCGACGCGATCGCGCGGCTCCTCCGTCCCGGCGGCAAGGCGGCGATCCAGTATATCCTGATCGACGACGCGCTGTTCGAACGCTACGCCGCCAGCAGCGACTTCATCCAGGCCTATATCTTCCCCGGCGGCTGCCTGATCTCCGAAAGCCGCTTCCGCGCGCTGGCCGAGGAACGCGGGCTCGTCTGGCGCAATGTCCAGCGCTTCGGGCGCGACTATGCCGAAACCTTGCGCCTGTGGCGCGAGCGCTTCGACAAGGCGGTGGGCGAGGGGCGCCTGCCGCCGGGCTTCGACGAGCGCTTCGTGCGGCTCTGGCGCTATTATCTGCAATATTGCGAGGGCGGCTTTCGCGGCGGCGGCATCGACGTCGCGCAGGTCACGCTCGAAAAAACGGCCTGAAAACAAAACGGGGGAGGACAGACATGCGAAGATTTCTGGCGGCGGCGCTGCTCAGCGCGGCGGCGGGATGCGCGTCCCCCGCGCCCGCGCAAACCGACACTCTGCCAAAGGATCTGAACGTGCTCTTCTGGACCCAGGACCAACGCGACGCCGCCTTCCGCACGATGGAGACGGTGCCCAAGGTCGTCGTCAACACGGTCGCGGCGGGCGGCCCGGTCTATCCACTGCCCCAGGGCAAGCCGCTCGAAATCGGCCAGGACGTCGACGCCCATATGGCGAAGCAGCGCAACGCCGGACTGATCATCGTCCAGGACGGCAAGATCCGGCTCGAAAAATATGCGCTCGGCTATGCCGCGTCGGGCCGCTGGACCAGCTTCTCGGTCGCCAAGAGCTTCACCTCGACCCTCGTCGGCGCCGCGGTGAAGGACGGCTATATCAAGAGCCTCGACGACAAGGTCACCACCTATATCCCGACGCTGGGGGGCTCGGCCTATGACGATGTCTCGGTGAAGCAGCTGCTCACCATGACCTCAGGGGTCAAATGGAACGAGGATTATACCGATCCCAGGTCCGACGTCGCGCTGTTCAACCTGCAAAAACCCGTCGCGGGCGAGGACATCACCGTCAGCTATATGAAGACGCTGCCGCGCGAGGCGCCCGCGGGGTCGAAATGGGTGTACAAGACCGGCGAGACCAACCTCATCGGCGTGCTCGTGTCTAGCGCGACGGGCAAGACGCTGTCGCAATATCTGTCGGAAAAGATCTGGAAACCCTTCGGCATGGAGCAGGACGCGGTGTGGATGCTCGGCGCGACGGGGCACGAGATCAGCGGCTGCTGCGTGTCGGCCAGCCTCAGGGATTATGCGCGCTTCGGCCAGTTCATGCTGAACGGGGGCGTCGCGGGCGGCGAGAAGGTGCTCCCCGACGACTGGATCGCGTCGGCCACCGTCAAGCAGGCGGGCATCGACATCCCGGGCCGCGGCTACGCCTATCAATGGTGGACCAACGACGACGGCAGCTACGCCGCGCAGGGCATTTTCGGGCAGGGGATCTTCATCGATCCGAAGCGCAAACTGGTGATCGCGTCGAACGGCAACTGGCCGACTGCGACCGATCCCGAAGGCGTCGGCGCCGCGCGCGAAGCCTTCTACAAGGCGGTGCAGGCGGCGGTGGACAGGGAAGCGAAATAGCCGCGCGGTTTCACGCCTACCTGCTGAAACTCGTCATGCTGAACTCGTTTCAGCATCCATGGCCTGAACTCTCGTCCGACGCAGCGCTGAAGGAGGCGGCAGGCCATGGACCCTGAAACAAGTTCAGGGTGACGAAGATTAGGCAAAGCGGTGTATTGGTCTCAGGCCGCCACCGGCTCCGCCATCCCCGTCGCGCGCTGCGCGATCCACGCCGCCGCGGCGGGCAGCAGCACCGCCAGCGCCATGATCCACCACGCATCGGCCAGCGTGACCGCGCGGTAGATCGCCGCGCCGATCACCGCGCCCGCGACGATCCAGCCCGCGCCATTGCCCCCCGAAACCCGCATCGCGAGCCAGCTGCCCGCGAAGGTGCCGACGAACCAGCCGATGATCAGCGCGAGCGTCGAGCCCAGCGGAATCAATATCTCGCCGGTTTCGAGGTCATATTCGGCGGGCGAGAGATTATTGCCCGCGATCTGGAACAGATAGACGAGGCCGAAGGCGACGACGATGCCGGCCACCGCCGCGATGATCGGCCGAACAAGACCCTGGGTCATTTGGGTGCCCTTTTGAAAATCCGCATTGGCGGACGTCCTAGGGCAGGAAAGCAAAGATCGCGTTAAGCGTCCGCCATCACCTTGGGCAGCGCGTGATAAGCGGTGCTGTCGAAACCCTCGACCATCAGCTTCGCGACGAAGGCGCCGACCGCCGCGGGTTCCTTGATGCTCTGCGGGTCTTCGCCCGGATAGGCGCGCGCGCGCATCTGGGTGCGCGTGCCGCCGGGGTCGAGGATCGCGGTGCGCACGCCCGAGATATTGCGCATTTCGGCGCCATAGCTCGTCACCAGCGTCTCGAACGCCGCCTTCGACGCCGCATAAGCGCCCCAATAGGCGCGCGGCTCGCGCGCGACGCCGGTCGACACCGCGACCAGCCGGCCGTTCGCGGCGCGGCGCAGCAGCGGATCGAAATTGGCGATCAGCGCCTGCTGCGCGATCAGGTTCAAGGTCAGCAGTTTGTTGAATTCCTTGCCGTCGATGGCCGCGACCGGGGTCAGCGTGCCGAGCATCGCCGCATTCAGCACCAGCATGTCGAGCGTCTGCCAGCGCTCGGCCATCGCGCTCGCGAGGCGCGCGATGCTGTCGCCGTCGGTCAGGTCGAGCGGCGCGATCGTCGCGCTGCCGCCCGCCGCGTGGATGCGGTCCTCGAGTTCTTCGAGCCCGCCCGCGGTGCGAGCGGTGATCACGACATGCGCGCCGCGCGCCGCCAGCGCCTCGGCGATCGCCTCGCCGATGCCGCGGCTCGCGCCGGTGACGAGCGCGACCTGCCCCGCCAGTTCTTCAGACTTGATGATCATGATGTCAGACAACCCGTTCGGCGAGCAGCGAAAATTGATCCTCCAGCCCATGCTCGTCGAAATCGGTGAGCGTGGTCGGATAGTCGCCGGTGAAGCAGGCATCGCAATATTGCGGCGTGCGGTCGCTGCGCTCGGCCTCTCCCAGCGCGCGGTACAAACCGTCGATCGTCAGGAAGGCGAGGCTGTCAGCGTTGATGAAATTCGCCATCTGCCCGACCGTCATCTGCGCCGCGAGCAGCTTGGCGCGCTCGGGTGTGTCGACGCCATAGAAGCAGCTGTGCTGCGTCGGCGGGCTCGCGATGCGCATATGCACTTCGGCGGCGCCGGCATCGCGCATCATCTGCACGATCTTCAGGCTCGTCGTGCCGCGCACGATCGAATCGTCGATCAGCACGATGCGCTTGCCCGCGATCAGCGCGCGGTTGGCGTTGTGCTTCAGCTTGACGCCCAGGTGGCGGACCTTGTCGCCCGGCTGGATGAAGGTGCGCCCGACATAGTGCGAGCGGATGATGCCCAGCTCGAACGGAATGCCCGATTCCTGCGCATAGCCGATCGCCGCCGGGGTGCCCGAATCGGGGACCGGGATGACCAGGTCGGCCTCGACGCCGTTCTCGCGCGCCAGCTCGGCGCCGATCGCCTTGCGCACCGAATAGACGCTCGTTCCGTCGACGATCGAATCGGGGCGCGAGAAATAGACATATTCGAAGATGCACGGGCGCGCGGGGCGCTCGGCGAAGGGGCGGTGCGAGGTCAGCTGCCCGTCGCGGACGATCACCAGCTCGCCGGGCTCGACCGAACGCACGAAATCGGCGCCGACGACGTCGAGCGCTACTGTTTCCGACGCGAAGATATAGGCGTCGTTGAGCTTGCCGATCACCAGCGGGCGGATGCCGAGCGGGTCGCGGCAGCCGATCATGCCCTCCGCGGTCAGGCAGATCAGCGAATAGGCGCCCTCGACCTGCTTCAGCGCGTCGATGAAGCGGTCGAGCAAAGTGCGATAATTCGACGTCGCGACGAGGTGGATGATCACCTCGGTGTCGCTCGTCGACTGGAAGATCGAGCCGCGGCGGACAAGGATCTTCTTCAGCGCCGTGGCGTTCGAGATATTGCCGTTGTGCGCGACCGCGAAACCGCCGGTCGACAGGTCGGCATAGAGCGGCTGGACGTTGCGCAGCGCGGTCTCGCCCGTCGTCGAATAGCGGACATGCCCGACCGCCGAGGCGCCGGCGAGCTGGCGCATGATGTCGTCGCGGTCGAAATTGCCCGCGACATGCCCCATCGCACGGTGCGTGTGGAACTCCTTGCCGTCGAAGGCGGTGATGCCCGCCGCTTCCTGGCCGCGATGCTGGAGCGCGTGGAGGCCCAGCGCGACCACCGCGGCGGCGCTCTCGGCGCCGTGGATACCAAAGACGCCGCACTCCTCGCGGAGATTGTCGTCGTCGAACGGGTGTGTGGTGAGCATCTGTGTCCAGCTTCGGGGCAACGGCTGCGGCGCATATAGGGAGCGGAATCGCAAATGTCGCCCCCCCAATTTGACTCTCGCGTGACAGCGGGGCGCGCCGCGGTTCAAAGCATCATCTTATCGATTGCAAATACGCCGGTTGATGGCGGCTTCGGGGTGGAAAGCGGACGTAATAATCCTCCCTGTCGCGAAGCGATGGGGAGGGGGACCATGCGAAGCATGGTGGAGGGGCGGCCGTCTGGAACCTGGGCCTGGGGCATCGGCCCCTCCACCACCCTACGGGTGGTCCCCCTCCCCACGGCTACGCCGCAGGGAGGATTAAGAACGTCCCCTTCCGCCCGATACCGACCGCCCCCGCTACCGAATTTGCCAAGCATATAATCGCCCTCTAAAGCCCCCTCCATGACCGATCTCCGCGACAGCATGGACCGCTTCGACCCGCGTTTCGACGCTGCCGGGCTGGTGACCGCAATCGTCACCGACGCCGCGACCGGCACGCTGCTGATGGTCGCGTATATGAACGCCGACGCCATCCGCCTGACGCAGGAAACGGGGCAGGCGCATTTCTGGTCCCGCTCGCGCAAAGCCATGTGGCGCAAGGGCGAAACCTCGGGCAACGGGCTGACGCTCGTCGAGATGCGCGTCGATTGCGATCAGGACGCGCTGCTGTTGCGCGTCACCCCCGCCGGCCCGGCGTGCCACACCGGGCGCCGCTCCTGCTTCTACCGCCGCGTCGACGCCGACGGCTCGCTCACCTTCCTGGGCGACGATGCGCAGGGCTAGCCTCGTTTTCCTGCTGCTGCTCGCCGCCTGCGGCCGCCCCGCGCCGGGCGACGGGCAGGGCGATGCGGACAATCCGCTCGAGATGGCGGCGCGCGAGCGCGGCGTCGTGCGCCCCGAGGCCGCCGACCTCACCGGCGCCTATGAGCGGCGCCACGATATCGGCCGCGACGCGATGTGCGTCGTCCCCGACGGCGCGGGGCGCTGGCGCTTCGCGCTCACCGCCGCCTATGGCCCCGGGCTGACCTGCGAGGCTCGGGGGCGCGTGACGCGCGAAGACGGCGGCTGGCGGCTCGATTTCGCGGGCGCCGAGGGGTGCAGCGCGCTGGTGCGCGAGGAAGAGGACGAACTGCGCCTGCCCGGCAGCCTGCCGCCCGCCTGCGACAATCTCTGCCCCGCGCGCGCCTCGCTCTCGGGTTTGCGCCTGCCGCGCGCCAGCTGGTCCGAAGCCGACGCAAGGGGCTTGCGGATGAAGGGCGATGACGGCAATATGACACGGCCCTGCGGCGCCTGATCCGCGGCGCTTTCCCGGCATCCGCCAGCCTTGACGTTCACGTCAACGGAAACTAGACTTGTGCGATGACCGACGAATACGGCCACGCCCATATCGACACCCCCGACCATCTCGGGCGCGAACAGTTCAGCATCACCGACCTGTCGTCCGAATTCGGGGTGACCGCCCGCGCCTTGCGCTTCTACGAGGACGAGGGGCTGATCAGCCCGTCGCGCAAGGGACTGTCGCGCATCTATTCGAAGCGCGACCGCGCCCGGCTCGCCTGGATCCTGCGCGCCAAGCGCACCGGCTTCAGCCTCGCCGACATCCGCGAGATGATCGACCTCTACGACGTCGGCGACGGGCGCAAGACCCAGCGCCAGGTCACGATCGAGAAGTGCCAGGAGCGCATCGCGTTGCTCCAGCGCCAGCGCGATGATATCGACAGCGCGGTCGACGAACTGGCGCGCTTCATCGACATGGTCAAAAAGGTCGACGCGCGCCAGACTGCGAACTGATTTTTCGCCAATAAGAGTTCCCCGGGCGAGATATATCGCCAACCCCTGACTTTTCGGAAAGATGTCGCATGCCCGTCTATCGCGCCCCCGTTCAAGACTCGCTGTTCCTGATCAACGACGTGCTCGGCATCGAGCGCTATGCGAACCTGCCGGGCTTCGCCAACGCCAGCCCCGACCTTGTCGAGGCGGTGCTGACCGAGGCCGGCAAGTTCTGCGAGGAAGTGCTCTTCCCGATCAACTATTCGGGCGACCAGGAAGGCTGCACGCGCCACGACGACGGCAGCGTGACCACGCCCAAGGGCTTCAAGGAAGCCTATAAGGCCTATTGCGACGCCGGCTGGACGCTGCTCACCGCGCCCGAGGAATTCGGCGGCCAGGCGCTGCCGCACGTCGTCGGCTTCCCGGTCGAGGAGTATCGCATGGCCGCGAACCAGGCCTTTTCGATGTACCCGGGCCTCACCCAGGCTGCAGTGGCCGCGATCCTCGTCAAGGGCAGCGACGAACAGAAGGCCGTCTATGTCCCCAAGATGATCTCGGGCGAATGGGGCGGCACGATGAACCTGACCGAGCCGCACTGCGGCACCGACCTCGGCCTCATCCGTACCCGCGCGGTGCCCAACGGCGACGGCAGCTATGCGGTCACCGGGACCAAGATCTTCATCTCGTCGGGCGAGCACGACCTCACCGACAATATCGTCCACCTCGTGCTCGCGAAGACCCCCGACGCCCCCGACAGCGTCAAGGGCATCTCGCTCTTCATCGTGCCCAAATATCTCGTCAACGAAGACGGCACACTCGGCGACCGCAACACGCTGCAATGCGGCTCCATCGAACACAAGATGGGCATCCACGCCAATTCGACCTGCGTCATGAACTACGACGGCGCCAAGGGCTGGATGGTTGGCGAGGAGAATAAGGGCCTCGCCGCGATGTTCGTGATGATGAACGCCGCGCGCCTCGGCGTCGGCATACAGGGCCTCGGCCAGGCCGACATCGCCTTCCAGAACGCCGTGCAATATGCGCAGGACCGCCGCCAGGGCCGCGCGCTCACCGGCCCCGCCGATCCGCAGGAAAAGGCCGATCCGCTCTTCGTCCACCCCGACGTGCGCCGCATGCTGATGGACGCCAAGGCCACCGTCGAGGGCCTCCGCGCGCTCTGTCTGTGGGGCGCCTTGCAGGTCGATCTCGCGCATCTCGCCGAGACCGAGGAGGAACGCCAGCGGGCCGACGACCTCGTCAGCCTGCTCACCCCGGTGATCAAGGGCTATGGCACCGACAAGGGCTATGACGTCGCGACCAACGCGCAGCAGGTCTTCGGCGGCCACGGCTATATCGAAGAGCAGGGCATGAGCCAGTATGTCCGCGATGCCCGCATCACGATGATCTACGAGGGCGCCAACGGCGTGCAGGCGATGGACCTCGTTGGCCGCAAGCTCGCGCAGAACGGCGGGCGCGGGGTGCAGGCGCTGTTCGCGGTGGTCGACGGCGAGTGCGCGCGCGCGAAGGACATCCCCGAACTCGCCGACTTTGCGAGCCGCCTCGAAAAGGCCAATGGCGAACTCAAGGCCGCGACGATGTGGTTCATGCAAAACGGCATGGCGAACCCCAACAATGTCGGCGCCGGCGCGCATCACTATATGCACATCATGGGCATCGTCGCCTTGGGCTCGATGTGGCTGATGATGGCCGAGGCGGCGGTCAAGGCGCTCGCCGAGGGTCGCGGCGACAAGGCGTTCATGGAGGCCAAGCTGGTCACCGCACGCCACTTCGCCGAACGCTTCATGCCCGACGCGGGCGCGCTCCGGCGCAAGATCGAGGCGGGCAGCGAGGCAATGATGGCGCTCACGCCGGAGCAGTTCCACGCCGCCTGATCGCTTCTTGCCGGACGCCCGCAACCAAAAAGGCTGCGGTGCGTCTCAGCGGTCATGAGCGAGGGCGCGCTTTCCCCGATCGTCGTCGAGGGCCGCAATTGCTGGCGGATCGAACGCGCCGACAAGGCCCGGATGATCGTCGACGCCGCCGATTATTACGCGCTGCTCAAGGACCTGATGGCGGGCGCGAAGGAGCGCATCCTGCTCATCGGCTGGGATTTCGACCCGCGCATTCCCCTATGCCCCGACGAAAAGGGGCGGGGCGAGGCGCTCGGCCATTATCTGCTCCGCCTCGCCAGGAACTGTCCCGATCGTGACATCGACATCCTCCGCTGGAACTTCGGCGGGCTGAAACAATATTTCTCGCCCGCCATCGTCGCGATGATCGCGCGCTGGAAACTGACGCGTTCGATCAGCTTCCGCATGGACAGCGCGCATCCGTTCGGATGCAGCCACCATCAGAAGGTCGCGGTATTCGACGATCATCTCGCGGTGTGCGGCGGCATCGACGTCAGCTCGCGGCGCTGGGATACGCGCGACCACGTCGACCAGGATGCGCGCCGCACCGGACCGGACGGCAGGCCCTATATGCCGTGGCACGATTCGACGATGATCCTCGCCGGCCCGGTCGGCAAGGCGCTCGCCGAACTCGGCAACGAACGCTGGCAGCGCGCCACGAACAAACCGCTCTGCGAGCTGGACGGCGAGGGCGAGAATTGGCCCGACGATCTTGAAGCCGACTTCTTCGGGGTCGATGTAGCCATCTCGCGTACGCGCGCCGAATATAATGGTTATGGAGAGATCCGCGAGATCGAGCAGCTTTATCTCGACATGATCGCCGCCGCCCGGCGCTTCATCTATTTCGAGAACCAATATTTCACGAGCGCCAAGATCGCCGCCGCGATCGCCGAGCGGCTGAACGAGGACGACGCCCCGGAATTCGTGATGGTGATGCCGAGGACCGCCGACGGCTGGCTTGAGCAGGTGGCGATGGACGCCGCGCGCGTGCAGCTGGTCCGCGAGATCGCCAAGGCGAAGCACGGTGACCGCCTCCGCGTCTATGTCCCGCACACAGCAGGGGGCGATCCCATCTATGTTCACGCCAAGACCGCGATCGTCGACGATCGGCTGATCCGCGTCGGGTCTGCCAACATGAACAACCGCTCGATGGGGCTCGACAGCGAATGCGACGTCACGATCGACGCCGCGCTGCCCGCAAACACCGGGGTCGAGCCGACGATCCGGACCTTGCGCGAAACGCTGATCGCCGAGCATCTGGGGGTCGAGCCGGTGCTGGTCGGGCGCGGTTTCGAAGCATCGGGATCGCTGATCGAGACGATCGAGGGCCTGCGCAAAGGCGAAGGCCGGTCGCTCGAACTGCTCGATCTGACCAAGCCCGGAGACTTCGACCAATATATCGCCGAGCACGAATTGCTCGATCCCGAAAGCCCCGACGCGATGTTCGACGCGATCCCCGAGCGGGGGATGCGCAAGAACTGGCGCAAGGGCAGGGAGTGGATCCGGCGGCATCGGCCGTTCGGGCGAAAGCCTGCCTAAATAGCCGTTTGTGTCGAGCGAAGTCGAGACACGAGAAGGCGGGCGCTCCTCAAGCGTGTCTCGACTACGCTCGACACGAACGGCGGTAGGGGAGTCAGTCGGCCAGCGACAATATATGCCGCGCCTGCTTCAGATGCGGCGCGTCGACCATCTTGCCGTCGACCTGCAGCACCCCGACGTCGGGGTTCGCCGCAAAGGCATCCACGATCGCCTGCGCCCGCGCGACTTCGTCGGCCGCGGGGGTGAAGGCGGCGTTGATCGGGCCGACCTGCGACGGATGGATCGCCATCATGCCGGTGAAGCCGTCGCGACGGGCCCGCGCGGCATAGGCGGCGAGCCCGCTCTCGTCCTTGATCGCGGGAAAGACGGTGTCGATCGCGGCGGTGCCCGCGGCATGCGCGGCGAAGAGGGTCATCGCGCGCGCTACCTCATAGGGCGACGTATAGCCGCCGTCGGCCTCCCGGCTGTTCGTCGCGCCGATCGCGGCGGGCAGGTCTTCGGCGCCCCAGGTCAGCCCGAGCAGCCGGTCCCTGACTTCGCGATAGCTGCCGAGCGTGAAGATCGCTGCCGGGGTCTCGGTCGCGATCGGCAGGATCGCAGGCAGTGAAGCGTCCGCGGCGGATTCGCTGCGCAATATGGTGTCGAGCTGCTGGATGCTCGGCGCCCCCTCGGCCTTGGGCAGCATGATCGCATCGGGCCGCGCGCAGAGGATCGCGGCGACGTCGGCGGCGGTCAGATGCCCGTCGAGCGGATTGACCCGGACCAGCGTGATAACCTCGCGCGACCCTGCCAGATAATCGGCGATCGCATGGCGCGCGACGTCCTTGTTCGCGAGGCTGACCGAATCCTCGAGGTCGAGGATGATCGCGTCGGCGCCCGATGCGGCAGCCTTGGCGAAGCGTTCGGGGCGATCGCCGGGGACGAAAAGGAGCGAGCGGAGTCTCATGCCAGCACCTATGCCGTTCGTGTCGAGCGAAGTCGAGACACGCGAGGGGCAAACGGTTCTCGACTTCGCTCGAACCGAACGGAAATCAGCTCCTTTTCTTCAGCAGCGCCGACCGCTCGCACTGGCACACCGTCTCGCCGCGCTGGTTGATCGCCTTGTGCAGGAAGGTGACGATCCCGGCATTGGGCCGCGACTTGCTCTCCTTGAGTCCGACGACTTCGCTCGTCGCATGGAGCGTGTCGCCGATGAACACCGGCTTGGGCATGACCAGCTTGTCGTACCCCAGGTTCGCGACCAGCGTGCCGAGCGTGGTGTCGCCGACCGACAGCCCGACCATCAGGCTGAAGGTGAAGGTCCCGTTGACCAGGATCTGGCCGAATTCCGACGCCTTCGCCGCCTCGATGTCGAGGTGCAAAGGCTGCGGATTATGCGTCATCGTCGTGAAGAGCAGATTGTCGGTCTCGGTCACCGTGCGGCGGATGTCGTGGGTCAGCGTGTCGCCGATGGTCCATTCGTCGAAGAAGCGGCCTGCCATTATATACTCCAAAATTCGTCATGCTGAACTCGTTTCAGCATCCATCGCCCGTTCTCTCGTTTGGCGCGGCGTGGTTGTCGAGGCCGGGCCATGGACCCTGAAACAAGTTCAGGGTGACGAGGGAAAGGATTTACGCGTCGCCCTCCTCGATCCGCACCAGCAGCGCCTCGACCTGTACCTGTCCGCCGGCCACCGCGTTGAGCTCGGCGACGACGCCGTCGAAGGGCGCGGTCAGGCTATGCTCCATCTTCATCGCCTCGAGCGTCAGCAATTTCTGCCCCTTGGTCACGCTATCGCCCGCGGCGACGTCGACCGCGATGACCTTGCCCGGCATCGGCGACAGGATCGCGCCGTCGCCCGCCGCCCCGCCGGTGCTCCCCGCGGCGCGCCACGGGGTCAACTGCCACACCGATCCGCTCTCGGCGACCAGCATCGCGGGCGCGGGATCCGCGGCGCCGGGACCATGGAGCGCCACCTCGACGCGCTTGCCGTCGAGCAGGAAGGGGGCCGAGCGCACGTCGGGCGCGTTGAGCCGGAAGCCTGCCTGGAGCGACCGCGGCGTCATCGCCATCGCGGCGTTGGTCAGCGCCTGCGCCGAGGGTTCGGGCTCGGCGGTCATGCTGTCGCCGTCGCGGCCGATCAGTCCCGTATCGACGCTGCCCGCGACGAAATCGGGATGGTCGAGCGCGGCGATAAGGAAGGCCGAATTCGTTTTCACCGGCCAGATCGCGCTGTCCTCGAGCATCTCGGACAAGAGTTCGCGCGCTTCCTCGCGGTCCTCGCCCCACGCGATGACCTTCGCGATCATCGGGTCGTAGAAGGGCGAGACCGCGGCGCCTTCGTAGACGCCGGTATCGACGCGGCCCATCTGCTCGGGCAACTGGAACAGCTCGAGCGTGCCGATCGAGGGCAGGAAGCCCTTCGCCGGATCCTCGGCATAGAGCCGCGCTTCCATCGCCCAGCCGTTGATCGAAAGCTCGTCCTGCGCCAGCGGGATCGGTTCCCCCGACGCGACGCGCAGCTGCCATTCGACCAGGTCGACTCCGGTGATCTCCTCGGTCACCGGATGCTCGACCTGCAGCCGGGTGTTCATTTCCATGAACCAGATGCGGTCGGCGCGCAGGCCTTCGCTGGCGTCGGCGATGAACTCGATCGTACCCGCACCGACATAATCGACCGCCTTCGCCGCGCGCACCGCTGCGGCGCAGAGCTCGGCGCGCGTCGCGTCGTCCATGCCGGGGGCAGGGGCTTCCTCGATCACCTTCTGGTGCCGGCGCTGGAGCGAGCAGTCGCGCTCGAACAGGTGGACGACGTTGCCGTGCGTGTCGCCGAACACCTGCACCTCGATATGGCGCGGGGTCAGGATATATTTCTCGATCAGCACATGGTCGTTGCCGAACGACGCCGCCGCTTCGCGCTGGCACGAAGCGAGCGCGTCGGCGAAGTCCGCCGCGGCGTCGACCTTGCGCATCCCCTTGCCGCCGCCGCCGGCGACCGCCTTGATCAGCACGGGATAGCCGATCTGCCCGGCCTGTTCGGCAAGGAAGGCGGGGTCCTGGTTTTCGCCCATATAGCCCGGCGTCACCGGCACGCCCGCCTCGGCCATCAGCTTCTTGGCGGCGTCCTTGAGGCCCATCGCGGTGATCGACGAAGGTTTTGGCCCGACCCAGACGAGCCCCGCGTCGGCGACCGCCTGCGCGAATTCGGCGTTCTCGGAGAGGAAACCATAACCCGGGTGGATCGCCTCGGCTCCCGTCGCCTGGGCGGCAGCAATGATCTTCTCGCCGATCAGATAGCTCTCTCGCGCCGGCGAAGGCCCGATATGCACCGCCTCATCGGCCTCGCGCACATGCAGCGCCCTGGCATCGGCGTCCGAATAGACCGCAACGGTCCTTATGCCCATCTCGCGCGCGGTGCGGATGATACGGCAGGCGATTTCGCCGCGATTGGCGATTAGGAGGGACTGGATCATGCGCGATCCTCCCCGGTACGGGGAGGGGGACCATCCGAAGGATGGTGGAGGGGCACAGGCGGTTTGCCTTGCCGTTCGCCGATCTTCATTGCCCGTTCCTTGCACACTTCGACTATCCGCGTCACCGCGCTCTCCACACCTGTCATGATGGCCGTCGCCGGCACGCGCAATGTCGCGACATGCTGCGATTTCAGGAAGTTCGAGCGGGCTGCATCCTGTTGTGCCGCCCGTTCGCCTTCATGAACTTTGCCATCGATTTCAATCGCCAGGCGTACTGCCGGGCAATAGAAGTCTAATATGTAGACGCCCGCGGGATGCTGACGCCGAAACTTGAAACCCTCGGGCCGATCCCTGAGTAACCGCCAGAGCATGAGTTCGGGCAAGCTCATCTCGCTCCGCAGCTTGCGCGCACGCTTGAGCGTCTCCTGCGGCCCATTGATCACAAAGCCGATCCTCCCCGGCACGGGGAGGGGGACCACCCGAAGGGTGGTGGAGGGGTACAGGCGGGTAAGCGAGACGTCCGATGTCTCCACTGTTTCCACCATAAAATTTGCCCCACCATCTCCTGGCTCACACCGCTGTGTATTCCTGCCCGTACCCCTCCACCATGCTTCGCATGGTCCCCCTCCCCGTGCCGGGGAGGAGCGCCACGATTGGCGGTGAGGAAAAAGATGGTCACTTTGCGAATTCCTCAGAAGAATATAATTCTGACGATCCAAACCATTAACCCGACTGCACCGGCGACGATCGCGAGATTTCCCCAAGTCGCCCCCACTGCAAACATCATGTCTTTCACGCGTTCCTCAGTTCGTTGGCGAGAGACAACGAGAAAGCCAAAAAATACTCCGATGATCAAACCAACTAAACCGCCAGCTACGGCGAAACATATTAGACTTCCTCGCAGCGCAAGACCCCATGCGAATCCGGCCGCTCCGAAGTATGCGACCATGTGGATCGCCGCCCACATACCGGCGCCCTTCGCTCGATCGGACGAAATAGGCGTCTCTTGTTCCATCGATTAGCCCCTCACATCCTGAACACCCCAAACCCGCGCTCCTCGACCGGCGCATTCAGCGTTGCCGCAAAGGCCAGCCCGAGCACATCGCGCGTCTGTGCCGGGTCGATGATGCCATCGTCCCACAGGCGTGCGGTGGCGTGGTACGGATTGCCCTCATCCTCATATTTCTTCCGGATCGGCGCCTTGAAGGCCTCCGCCTCCTCCGCCGTCCATTTGTCGGCATCGCGGTGCACCGTCGCCAGCACGCTCGCCGCCTGCTCGCCGCCCATCACCGAAATCCGCGCGTTGGGCCAGGTGAACAAAAACCGCGGCGAATAAGCCCGCCCGCACATCCCATAATTGCCCGCGCCAAAGCTGCCGCCGATCAGCACCGTGATCTTGGGCACCGTCGCCGTGGCAACCGCGGTCACCAGCTTGGCGCCATGTTTTGCAATGCCTTCGGCCTCGTACTTCCCACCGACCATGAAGCCCGAGATATTCTGCAGGAAGAGCAGGGGAATGCGCCGCTGCTGGGCCAGTTCGATGAAATGCGCGCCCTTCACGGCGCTTTCGCTGAACAGCACGCCATTGTTCGCTAGGATCGCGACCGGGATGCCCCAGATATGCGCGAAACCGCACACGAGCGTGCTGCCGTAGTTCGCCTTGAACTCGTGAAACTCGCTGCCGTCGACCACCCGGGCGATGACCTCGTGCACGTCGTAAGGCGCACGCACATCCTGCGGAATGACGCCATAGAGTTCCTCCGGGTCGTATTTCGGCGGCCTTGGCTCCCTCATTCCGCTTGTCCCGAGCGAGGTCGAGGGACGTGTCTCGACTTCGCTCGACACGAACGGACCTGAGAGGTGCGACACGATATCGCGCACGATCGTCAGCGCATGCTCGTCATTTTCGGCGAGATGGTCAACCACGCCCGATTTCTTGGCATGCAGGTCGCCGCCGCCCAGATTCTCGGCGCTGATTTCCTCGCCCGTCGCCGCCTTCACCAGCGGCGGGCCGGCGAGGAAGATCGTGCCCTGATTGCGGACAATGACGGTCTCGTCCGACATCGCGGGCACATAGGCGCCGCCCGCGGTGCAGCTGCCCATCACGCACGCGATCTGCGGGATTCGCTTCGCCGACATATTCGCCTGGTTGAAGAAGATGCGCCCGAAATGGTCGCGGTCGGGAAAGACCTGGTCCTGGTGCGGCAGGTTCGCGCCGCCCGAGTCGACCAGGTAGATGCACGGCAGGCGGTTCGCCTCGGCAATTTCCTGCGCGCGCAGATGCTTCTTCACCGTCATGGGGTAGTAAGTGCCGCCCTTCACCGTCGCGTCGTTGCACACGATCATGCACTGGCGTCCCGACACGCGCCCGATGCCGCAGATCAGCCCGGCGCCCGGCACTTCGCCGTCGTAGAGGTCGTTGGCGGCGAGCTGGCCGATTTCGAGGAAGGGCGAGCCCGGATCGAGCAGCCGCTCGACGCGCTCGCGCGGCAGCAATTTGCCGCGGCTCGTGTGGCGTTCGCGCGATTTTTCGTTGCCGCCCAGCGCCGCTTCGGCAACGCGCGCGCGCAGTTCATCCTTCAGCGCGATATTATGCGCGGCATTGGCGCGATAGGCCTCGCCATCGGCGTTGATCATCGTTCCCAGGACCGGTGCGCTCACGTCGATTTCTCTCCCGTTCAGAAAAGCGGCGTTAGCGGGTCGTTCGTCGATTGGAAAGCGCCGCAGGCCGAAATGGGGTGGCGTCGAAACCATCGGCACACAGGCCCGTTGCTTCGGCATATTTTC
This sequence comes from Sphingomonadaceae bacterium 3R27E2-A, assembly GCA_005503165.1. Classification (GTDB taxonomy): domain Bacteria; phylum Pseudomonadota; class Alphaproteobacteria; order Sphingomonadales; family Sphingomonadaceae; genus Sphingopyxis. Next base: position 75,238 of record SCNT01000001.1, on the reverse strand, counting down.
CAAACACAAGGTCGTCCGCCATGAACCATCGCTTCCTCGCCATCCTGCTGTCCAGCGCCGCCATCCTCGGCTCCACCGCCGCCTGCTCGGGCGGCAAGGAGGAAAGCAGCGCCGCCTATACCGTCGGGACCGAACTCGGCATCAGCAAGGCCGCGATGGACACCAGCGCCAAGCCCGGCGACGATTTCTACGCCTATGCCAACGACAATTGGAACAAGACGACCGAAATCCCCGCCGACCGCTCGTCGATCGGCGCCTTCTATGTGGCGCAGCTCGAAACCGAAAAGCGCAACCGCGAACTGGTCGACGCGATCGTCAAGGGCGACGCCGCCGCCGACACCAACGAAGGCCGCATCGCCGCCTTCTACAAGGCCTATGTCGATACCAAGGCGATCGACGCCGCGGGGATGAAGCCCGTCGCCGCCGACATCGCGCGCTTCAACGCGATCGCCGACAAGGCGGCGCTCTCCAAAGTGCTCGGCGAACAGACCCGCGCCGACGTCGACCCGCTCAACGCCACCGATTTCGGCACCGAAAATCTCTTCGGCCTCTTCGTGACACAGGGGCTCGCCACCCCCGGCGAGGTCATCCCTTATGTGCTGCAAGGCGGTCTCGGTTTGCCCGAGCGTGAATATTATCTCTCGGCCGATCCCAAGATGGCCGCGATCCGCACGGAGTATCAGGCCTATGTCGCCAAGCTTCTGACCGCTGCGGGCCAGCCCGACGCCTCGGCGAAGGCGAAGCGCATCTACGACCTCGAAGTGAAGATCGCCAAGGCGCATGCGACACGCGAGCAGAGCGAGGATTTCACCAAATCGGCGGCGGTCTGGGCCAAGGGCGATTTCGCCAGGAAGGCGCCCGGCATCGACTGGGACGCCTACTTCGGCGCCGCGGGGCTCGCCGACGCGGGCAAGTTCGGTGCCTATCATGCGAATGCGATTACCGGGCTCTCGGCGCTCGTCGCCTCCGAGCCGCTCGATGCGTGGAAGGACTGGCTCGTCTTCCACCAGATCAACAGCCACAGCGACGTGCTGCCGAGCGCGGTCGATCGCGCGCATTTCGCCTTCTACGGCACCACGCTCGCCGGCACCCCGCAGCAGCGCGCCCGCGACAAGCGCGCGCTCGACGCGCTCGACATCTATCTCGGCGATGCCGTGGGCAAGGCCTATGCCGACAAATATTTCCCCGCCGCGGCGAAGGCCGAAGTGTCCGACATGGTAGCGGGGATCAAGGCGGCCTTTGCCAAGCGCGTCGAGACGATCGAATGGATGGCGCCCGAAACCAAGAAGGAAGCGATCAGGAAGGTCGAGGGGATCGCGGTCGGCGTCGGCTATCCCGAGACTTGGCGCGACTATGGCGCCTATACGGTCAGCGCGACCGACGCCTATGCCAATGTCGTCGCGGGCGAAAAGGCCGAGACCGCGCACCAGCTCGCCAAGATCGGCAAGCCGATGGACAAGGGCGAATGGTGGATGGTGCCGCAGACGGTCAATGCGGTGAACCTGCCCGTCCAAAACGCGATGAACTTCCCCGCCGCGATCCTCCAGCCGCCCTTCTTCAACGCCAAGGCCGACCCCGCGTTCAATTACGGCGCGATCGGCGCCGTCATCGGGCATGAAATCAGCCACAGCTTCGACAATAATGGCGCGGCCTTCGACGCCACCGGCGCGCTGCGCAACTGGTGGACCCCCGCCGACCTCGCTAGGTTCAACGCCGCGGGCGACGCGCTCGCCGCGCAATATGATACCTATAAGCCGTTCCCCGACCTCGCGCTCAACGGGCGGCTGACGCTCGGCGAAAATATCGCCGACGTCGCGGGGCTGCAGGCGTCCTACGACGCCTATCGCGCCTCGCTCGGGGGTAAGGAAGCGCCGGTGATCGACGGCTTCACCGGCGATCAGCGCTTCTTCATCGCCTTCGCCCAGACCTGGGCAACCAAGATGCGCGCCGAGGCGCTCCGCGCCCGCGTCGCGACCGACGGCCACGCGCCGGGCATGTACCGCGCGCTGACGGTGCGGAATCTGGATGCCTGGTACAAGGCGTTCAATGTCAAGGAAGGCGACAAGCTCTACCTCGCCCCCGACAAGCGCGTGCGGGTGTGGGGGTAAAGCGAGGTTACGACAGGAAAAGCCTATCAACCCTCGTCATGCTGAACTTGTTTCAGCATCCATGGCCTGTACTCGAATTCGACGCTGCGTCGAAGGATAGGCCGGGCCATGGACCCTGAAACAAGTTCAGGGTGACGAAGCTGTTGAAGACTGTTCGCCGTCCGCTGTCGCCGGCTTCTCCTTCAAAATCAGATACCGATACACCCCGATCGCATTGATGATCAGCAGCGCGATATTCTGCCACCCGATGCCCTCGCTTTCGGGTTGGAAAAACCCCCACAGGATAAGCGCGATACTGCTCGTCACGAACACCACGAACGCCCAGCCGGTCCAGCGCCGCCCGAGGTTGAGCGACACGACCAGCGCCGCCAGCGTCGCCGCGCCGGCGCCATAATATTGCAGCGCGGTCAGTACGGCGTCGTTCAAGCCCATGCTCCGATCAAGGCAAGCACCCCCGACCCCGCGAGGAAGGGCCAGATGATGTGTCGTCCTCCGGTACACGCGGCATTGACCAGTCCGGTTCCGACCCAGCCGATACCGATGACGATAATCAGTCCGCGCGGGCTGCCCGGCCAGGCGACCGTCGCCGCCGACAGCAGCATCAGCACCGCCATGGCGTGCCACGCGAAGCGGAACACCTTGCGCGGCAGGTCGGCGAGCAGGATGCCGCGCTTGATGCGCAGCAGCGGCTGGATCAGCCGTTTTTCGCCGAGGATCGAATGGGTGAGGGCGGACAGCGTCATCGCCGCCGCGGCAAGCCACAGCCAGTTCATGTCCGGATCCCTCCGGCGCCTTCAGCCCCCATAATCCCCCCTAGCTTGAGACCTCAGCCGGCGCCTATCAGTTCGCGACCGATCAGCATGCGCCGAATCTCGTTCGTCCCGGCGCCGATGTCGAGCAACTTCGCGTCGCGCCAGTAACGCTCGACCGGCCAGTCCCTGGTGTAGCCCGCGCCGCCCAGCGCCTGGATCGCCTCGCCGGCGACCTTCACCGCATTCTCGCTGGCGAGCAGGATGCAGCCCGCGGCGTCGAAGCGCGTCGTCTGGCCCGCGTCGCATGCCTTGGCGACATTGTAGACATAGGAGCGCGCCGACTGGAGCATTACATACATGTCGGCGATCTTTGCCTGCATCAGCTGGAACGAGCCGATCGGCTTGCCGAACTGCTTGCGGTCGCGGACGTAAGGAATAACGGTGTCGAGGCACGCCTGCATGATCCCGATCTGGAGCCCGGCGAGCACGACGCGCTCATAATCGAGCCCCGACATCAGCACGCCGACGCCGCCATTTTCGGGGCCCATGACCTGTTCCTCGGACACTTCGCAATCGTCGAACACCAGCTCGGCGGTCGGCGAACCGCGCATGCCGACCTTGTCGATCTTCTGCCCGATGCTGAACCCCGGCATGTCCTTTTCGATCAGGAAGGCGGTGATGCCGCGCGATCCCGCCTCGGGCGCGGTCTTGGCATAGACGACCAGCGTATCGGCACAGGTCGCATTGGTGATCCAGAATTTGGTGCCGTTGAGCACATAGCCGCCCTGGACCTTCTCGGCCTTGAGCTTCATCGACACGACGTCGCTGCCCGCACCGGCCTCGGACATTGCGAGGCTGCCGACATGCTCGCCCGAAATCAGCTTGGGCAGGTATTTTGCCTTCTGCTCCGCATTGCCCCAGCGGCGGATCTGATTGACGCAGAGGTTCGAATGCGCGCCGTAGCTGAGCCCGATCGCGCCCGACGCGCGGCTCACTTCCTCGACTGCGATGACATGCTCGAGATAGCCGAGCCCGAGCCCGCCGAACTCTTCCTCGACCGTGATGCCGTGCAGCCCCAATTCGCCCATCGCCGTCCACAATTCGGCGCGCGGAAACCAGTCCTCGGCGTCGGCGCGCGCGGCGAGCGGCGCGATCTGTTCGTCGGCGAAGCGGGCGGTCGTCTCGCGGATCATCTCGGCATTTTCGCCGAGCGCTAAGTCGAAATCGGGGGTGGCGCGCATATGGTCCTCTATTCTCGTGTCGGTTGCGACTAGCAGGAAGGTGCCGCAAACAGAAGGGGATGCACAAGACAGACTATTATGCCGAAAAGCCCATACTGCTTGCCTGACGCCCTGCGCGGCGGCAATGGGCGTCACCATGACGAGCGATATGACGCATCTGGACCGCCTGGAGGCGGAGAGCATTCACATCATGCGCGAGGTGATGGCCGACGCGGCCGCCCCGGTGATGCTGTACAGCGTCGGCAAGGACAGCGCGGTGATGCTGCATCTGGCGCGGAAAGCCTTTTATCCGTCGCCGCCGCCGTTTCCGCTGCTGCACGTCGATACGACGTGGAAGTTTCGGGCGATGTACGAACTTCGCGACCGCATGGCGGCCGAGAGCGGTATGGAACTGATCGTCTACCAAAACCCCGAGGCGAAGGCGCGCGGGATCAACCCGTTCGACCATGGTCCGCTACACACCGACATGTGGAAGACCGAGGGGCTTAAGCAGGCGCTCGACCTCCACGGCTTCGACGTCGCCTTCGGCGGCGCGCGCCGCGACGAAGAGAAGAGCCGCGCCAAGGAGCGCATCTTCTCGTTCCGTACGGCCAGCCACGGCTGGGACCCCAAGAAGCAGCGGCCCGAGTTGTGGAACCTCTACAATGCGCGGAAGGCCAAGGGCGAGAGCATCCGCGTCTTTCCGATCTCGAACTGGACCGAGCTCGACATCTGGCAGTACATCGCCCGCGAGAATATCGCGATCGTCCCGCTCTACTTCGCCGCGCCGCGCCCGACGGTGGAGCGCGATGGCCTCCTCCTGATGGTCGACGACGAGCGCTTCCCCCTGCGCGAGGGCGAAGTCCCCGTCGACCGCTCGATTCGCTTCCGCACCCTGGGCTGCTACCCGCTCACCGGCGCGGTCGAGAGCGAGGCCACCACATTGTCCGAAGTCATCCAGGAGATGCTGCTGACCACGACGTCGGAGCGCCAGGGGAGGGCGATCGACAAGGACGGCGGCGACGCCTCGATGGAGAAGAAGAAGCAGGAGGGGTATTTTTGATGACCCCGCACCATATTCCTTTCCCCGTTCGCCCTGAGCTTGTCGAAGGGCCGTCCTTCCTTCCCGAAGACAAGAACGGGGCTTCGACAAGCTCAGCCCGAACGGCTTTTGTGTGCGGAGTTCCGCAATGACCGATCCCGTCTACGTCACCGACGCGCTCATCGCCGAGGATATCGACGCCTATCTCGCGCAGCATCAGCAGAAGTCGCTGCTTCGCTTCATTACCTGCGGCAGCGTCGACGACGGCAAGTCGACCCTGATCGGGCGGCTGCTCTACGACAGCAAGATGATCTTCGAGGACCAGCTGGCGGCCTTGGAGGCCGACAGCAAGCGCGTCGGCACGCAAGGTGGCGAGATCGACTTCGCGCTGCTCGTCGACGGCCTTGCCGCCGAGCGCGAGCAGGGGATCACGATCGACGTCGCCTATCGCTTCTTCACGACCGGGAAGCGCAAGTTCATCGTCGCGGACACCCCGGGCCACGAGCAGTATACGCGCAACATGGTCACCGGCGCGAGCACCGCCGACCTCGCCGTCATCCTGATCGACGCGCGCAAGGGCGTGCTCACCCAGACGCGCCGCCACAGCTTCCTCGCGCACCTGATCGGGATCAAGCACATCGTGCTCGCGGTGAACAAGATGGACCTCGTCGATTACGACAAGACGGTCTTCGAGCGCATTCTGCTCGCCTACCGCGCCTTCGCGACCGAGATCGGCATCACCCACTTCACCGCGATCCCGATCTCGGGGTTCAAGGGCGACAATATCACGAGCCTCTCGGCCAACACCCCCTGGTACAAGGGTCCCGCGCTGGTCGAGCATCTCGAGAGCGTCGAGATCGGCGCGGTCGCCGACGAAGCCAAGCCGTTCCGCATGCCGGTGCAATGGGTCAACCGGCCCAACCTCGACTTCCGGGGGTTCTCGGGGCTGATTGCGGGGGGCTCGGTCAAGCCCGGCGATCCGGTGCGCATTCTGCCCAGCGGCAAGACGAGCACCGTCGCCCGCATCGTGACCCTCGGCGGCGACCTCGAAGAGGCGGTCGCGGGCCAGTCGGTGACGCTGACGCTGACCGACGAGGTCGACTGCTCGCGCGGCGATGTCATCGCACTCGCCGATGCGCCGCCCGAAGTGGCGGACCGCTTCGAGGCGACGCTGGTGTGGATGGCCGACGAGGCGATGATCCCGGGGCGCGCATACTGGCTCAAGCTCGCGACGCAGAGCGTCTCGGCGACGGTGCAGGCGCCGAAATATGAGATCAACGTCAACACGCTCGACCATCTCGCGGCGAAGACGCTCGAACTCAACGGCATCGGCGTGGTCGAGGTCGCGACCGACAAGCCGCTGGTATTCGAAGCGTACGGCGACAACCGGACGCTGGGCGGCTTTATCCTGATCGACAAGCTGACCAACGCGACGGTCGCCGCGGGCATGCTCCACTTCAGCCTGCGCCGCGCGCAGAATGTCCATTGGCAGGCGACCGATATCGACCGCGACGCGCACGCCGCCCTCAAGAACCAGAAGCCCGCGGTGTTGTGGTTCACAGGCCTCTCGGGCTCGGGCAAGTCGACGATCGCGAATCTCGTCGAGAAGAAGCTCCACCGGATGAACCGGCACACCTTCCTGCTCGACGGCGACAATGTCCGCCACGGGCTCAACAAGGACCTGGGGTTCACCGAGGCCGACCGCATCGAGAATATCCGCCGCGTCGGCGAGGTGGCCAAGCTGATGACCGACGCCGGGCTCATCGTGATCACCGCGTTCATCAGCCCGTTCAAGGCCGAGCGCGACATGGTCCGCGCGATGCTCCCCGCGGGCGAATTTATCGAGATCTTCGTCGATACCCCGCTCGAAGAAGCCGAGAGGCGCGACGTCAAGGGCCTCTACAAGAAGGCCCGCAGCGGACAGCTCAAGAACTTCACCGGCATCGATAGTCCTTATGAAGCGCCCGAAGACGCCGAAATACGGATAGACACGACCGCGATGACGCCCGAAGAAGCGGCGGATCGGATCGTCGATCGCCTGCTGGGATAAATTATGACGCATGAGAGTGACGCGGCGCTGGCCGAGCGATTGGCCGCCGCCGCGGGGGAAATCCTGCTGACGCTGCGCGCGACTGGCGTCTATGAGGGCAAGGAGCTCGGCCAGCAGGGCGACGCGCAGGCCAACGAGCTGCTGATGCGCGAACTGCGCGCCGCGCGCCCCGACGACGCGATCCTATCCGAAGAGGAAAAGGACAGCGTCACGCGCTGCGCCTTCGCGCGCTGCTGGGTGGTCGATCCGCTCGACGGTACGCGCGAATATGGCGAGGGCCGCACCGACTGGGCGGTCCACGTCGCGCTCGCGGTCGAGGGCGTGCCGAAGGTCGGCGCGGTCGCGCTGCCGGGGCTTGGCATCACGCTCAGCTCGGCCAATCCCGTGCCGCTCGGCGCCGCGAACGTGCCGCCGCGCATGCTCGTCAGCCGCACGCGTCCGGCCGCCGAAGCCTTGTTCGTCGCCGAGAAGATCGGCGCCGAACTCGTCGGCATGGGTTCGGCGGGCGCCAAGGCGATGGCGGTCGTGCGCGGCGAGGCCGAGATCTACCTCCACACCGGCGGCCAATATGAATGGGACAATTGTGCCCCTGCGGCGGTGGCGGCGGCGGCGGGGCTGCATGTGAGCCGGGCGGACGGGTCGCCCTTGGTTTACAATTGCGAGAATCCCTATCTGCCCGACCTGTTGATCTGCCGGCAGGAATTCGCGGCCGACGTGCTGCGGCTGGCGGGGGAGTTTGTGGCGAGGTAGCGATCCGCTTTCGGGCGGTTGCGGCCACCCTAATCCTCCCGGTCGCGCAGCGATGGGGAGGGGGACCATGCGGAGCATGGTGGGGGCGGCGGCCTTGGACCGACGTTTCGGGCATCGGCCCTCCACCGCCCTTCGGGCGGTCCCCCTCCCCACGGCTTCGCCGCAGGGAGGATTATTATGTCCACTCCCCACCCCAAAACCGCCTCCGCCAAGCTTCGCGATTGCCACCGTGCGCCGCACCCCCTAAACCAGTTTCATCGAAAAACCGAAACCATGGGAGACGCGCGATGACCGACCTGCCTGCCACCAACCTCGTGATGCTGACGCTGGTGAAGCCCGAGGGCCAGCTCGAGGTCTTTTTCGAGCGCCGCCCGATGCCCGAACCGGCGCCGCACGAAGTGCTGGTCAAGGTGCTCGCGACGCCGATCAATCCCTCGGACCTCGGCCTGCTCTTCGGCGGCGCCGACATGAGCACCGCGCGCGCATCGACCCGCGACGGGCTCCCCGTCATCAACGCGGACATCCCGCCCGCGGGCATGCGCGCGATGACCGGCCGCGTCGGCGACGCGCTGCCGATCGGCAACGAAGGCTGCGGGCTGGTCGTCAAGGCGGGGGCGTCGCCCGAGGCGCAGGCCTTGCTCGGCAAGACCGTCGCGCTGCTCGGCGGCGAGATGTACGCCGAATATCGCTGCCTGCCCATGCAGATGACGATGCCGCTGCCCGAAGGCACCGACCCCGCCGACGGCGCCTCCTGCTTCGTCAACCCGCTCACCTCGCTGGCCTTTACCGAGACCATGCGCGCCGAGGGACATAAGGCGCTGGTGCACACCGCCGCGGCGTCGAACCTCGGCCAGATGCTCGTCAAGATCTGCGCCAAGGATGGCATCCCGCTGGTCAACATCGTGCGCAGCGACGCGCAGGTCGAAATTCTCAAGGGCATCGGCGCGACGCACATCGTCAACAGCAGCGCCGACGATTTCCAGGACCGGCTGCTCGATGCAATCGTCGCGACCGAGGCGACCCTCGGCTTCGACGCGATCGGCGGCGGCAAGCTCGCCGGGCAGATCCTTGCGGCGATGGAGGTCGCGGCGGTCAAGCGCATGACGACCTATAGCCGTTACGGCTCCGACAGCTACAAGCAGGTCTATATCTATGGCGCGCTCGACCTCGGCCCGACGGTGCTCAACCGCAGCTTCGGGCTGACCTGGGGCCTGGGCGGCTTCCTGCTCACCCCCTTCCTGCAAAAGGCGGGCTGGGAAGTCGTCGGCCGCATGCGCCAGCGCGTCGTCGACGAGCTGACGACCACCTTCAAGAGCCACTACAGCCACGAAATCTCTCTGACCGAGGCGTTGAACCTCGACACCGCACATGCATACAATGCCAAGCGGACAGGCGAGAAATATCTGATCCGGCCGTAGGGGCGCGGTCGGGCATCTTGATCCTCCCTGCCGCGAAGCCGTGGGGAGGGGGACCGCCGCCGCAGGCGGTGGTGGAGGGGCCGAAAGGTCGCGCGACGCCTGACGGCGTCGGCCCCTCCGTCAGCGGCTGAAGCCGCTGCCACCTCCCCATTGCTTCGCGACAGGGAGGATCTTAGCAACGTCCACTCTCCACCCCGACCCCATAATCACCGCTTCATGCACTGCCTTACATCGTCGCGCTTATATTCGCTGCAATTCCACAGCGCCTTCTCGAACCCCGCCTTGTCGTCGCGGAGGTAGGAAAAGGTCATCGCGGCGCGCTGCGTGTCGCTCATCGCTTCGGTCTCAGGCTTGAGCGTGGGGTTGGTCCAGCCCATGAACTTGCAATATTCGCGCGTGCCGCAGAGCCGCAGCGCCAGCGTCACGAAGCTTTCGGGGGTCGCCTTGCGGTCGAGCGTGATGGTGATCGTCTCGCGACCGCCCGAGACGACCTGCCCGGGGACCGCGCCGCCGGTGATGCGCGGCTCGCCCACCGCGGCGTCGACCTCGCCCGTTGCGAGCTCGGCGGGCAGCCCCGCCATATGCAGCGGCGACAGCGCCGCCATCTTGGCGATCGGCGCCTCGACCCCCGACACCGCGCCGCGGAAGGCGCCCGGCGTGCCCCAATAGCCCGGCCAGCGGAAGAAGAGGTGGGTGTCGACGATCGCGATCTTCTCGAGGCTGTCGCTCCAATAGGGGCGCACCCAGTCGGTGTGGTAATGCGTCGCGAGCCCGACGCGCGGGTCGACCCCGCCCGCGAGCACGATCTCGGCGTTGACCTGCGCGCGCGTCCACGCCGCGTCCGAATAGCGCCGCGCCAGCGCGCCGTCGCAGGTGAAGGTGAACTGGCAGCCGGTCACGCGCTCCGACCCCTGGAACACCACGCCGCAGATCGACTTGGGGAAGGCGGGGTGGCGCGCGCGGTTGATCACGACCTGCCCGACCGCGCGCTGGCCCAGATTGTCGTCCCCCGCCTCGTAGAGCATGGCAGCGGCCAGACAGTCGCGCGCGCGGCCGCGATTGTCGGCGTCGCCCGTGTAGACGAAAGGCCGCGCCGCGACGACGCCCTTGGTGATCAGCGGGATCCTGGCATTGGCGGCGCGCGCGTCGTCCTCGGTCACCGGCGCGAGTTCCATCGGCAGGACCTCGGGCACCGTGCTCGCCGGCGGCGCCACGGGGGGCAGGCGCACGCTGTAGCTCGCGGGACCGCTCAGGCTGCTCGCATAGAGCACGCCGACGATGGCCGCGATGGCAAGCAATGCGAACAGCCATGCCGACCGGTCGCGCCACAGCGGCGTCGTCGATTTGGGCGCCTCCGACGCCATGGCGAGGGTTCAAATCTCCGGGAGGAAATCGGGGACCGAGAGGTAGCGCTCGCCGGTGTCGTAGTTGAAGCCGAGCACGCGGCTGCCCGCGGGCAGTTCCTGCAGCTTCTGCGCGATCGCGGCAAGGGTGGCGCCCGACGAGATGCCCACGAGCATGCCTTCCTCGGTCGCCGAGCGGCGCGCGAAATCCTTGGCGGCGGCGGCGTCGACCTTGATCACGCCGTCGAGCAGGTCGGTGTGCAGGTTGCGGGGGATGAAGCCGGCGCCGATGCCCTGGATCGGGTGCGGCGCGGGCTGGCCGCCCGAGATCACCGGCGAGGCTTCGGGCTCGACAGCATAGACCTTGAGGTTCGGCCAGCGCTGCTTCAGGAACTTCGCGGTGCCGGTGATATGCCCGCCGGTGCCCACGCCGGTGATCAGCACGTCGATCGGGCTGTCCTTGAAATCCTCATAGATTTCGGGGCCGGTGGTGCGGACATGGACGTCGATATTGGCCTCATTCTCGAACTGCTGCGGCATCCAGGCGCCGGGCGTGGTTTCGACCAGCTCGATCGCGCGCTCGATCGCGCCCTTCATGCCCTTTTCGCGCGGCGTCAGGTCGAAGGTCGCGCCATAGGCGAGCATCAACCGGCGGCGCTCGAGCGACATGCTCTCGGGCATCACGAGGACGAGCTTGTAGCCCTTGACCGCGGCCGCCATCGCGAGGCCGATGCCGGTGTTGCCCGACGTCGGCTCGACGATGGTGCCGCCCTCCTTGAGGCTGCCGTCGCGTTCGGCGGCCTCGATCATCGCGAGGCCGATTCGATCCTTGATCGACCCGCCCGGGTTGCTGCGTTCCGACTTCACCCAGACCTCGGCGTCGGGGAACAGCTTGGCGACCCGGATATGCGGGGTGTTGCCGATGGTATCGAGGATCGAATTGGCTTTCATGGTCGGAATGCACTTTCCCTATGTTCGAAGCGCGGATCGCGGCGGACCCGGTTGGGCCAGTCGCCGGCCCGGACCCACAGCTTTTCGTCGGCCAGGGCGGGCACGGGCGCGGGTTGTAACGAGGCGAGCAGATACTGTCCATAAGGCCAGTCGCCGATGCCCGAGTCGGCGTTGATATGCCCGAACGGCCCCGCGTTGACGAAGCGTGCGTCCCACTGCCGCGACAAGCGCCAGACATGCGTGGTCCTCGCATAGGGGTCGTTGTCGCTGGCGACGACGATCATCGGGGTGCGCGAAGTGAAGCTCGCGGGTTCGGTGAAGCTCGACACGCGATTGTCGCGGCGCAGATCACCGAGGTCGGGCGGCGCGACGAGCAGCGCGCCGAGGATGCGGGCGCGCGCCAGCCCTCCCGCCGATGCGAACCAGTCGGCAAAGGCGTGGCAGCCGAGGCTGTGCGCCGCGACCAGCACGGGCTCGTCCTCGGCGTCGATCGCGTCGGCGATGCGGCGCTTCCACGCGTCGCGGTCGGGGGCGCTCCAGTTGCCGAGTTCGATTCGCTCGCAATCGGTGAACTTATGCTCCCACAGGCTCTGCCAGTGGCGCGGGCCGCTGTTGTCGAGCCCCGGAATTGTCAGGATTTTGTGGCGGATAGGGGAAAATTGCATCTCGGATTCTCCGTTGGTTGGGCCAGGGGAACCGCGGTGACGGGTGTGTCCGAGATAATTCAACCAAATAAATTGACAATCTCTTTGTGGCGAAAGGAAGACGGTTTGCGACGAGCTGAAATCGCCCCTTCGGGCGGGCGCTGAAATGCGTCACTCGGCCTTTTTGAATTGCGGCTCGAAGGTGCGTGCGCGGCGCAGCTCGGGGAAGAGCCACGCCCATAGCGCCGTGACTCCCACCGCCGCGGCGCCGCCTGCAACCACCGCGAAGACCGGACCGAAGGCGGCCGCCATCGACCCCGCGCGCATCTCGCCGAGTTCGTTCGACGCCGAGATCGCCAGCCCCGACACCGCGCTGACGCGCCCGCGCATATGGTCGGGGGTGTTGAGCTGAATCAGCGTGCCGCGCACGAAGACCGAGAACATGTCGGCGGCGCCGAGCAGCGCCAGCATCGCCAGCGACAGCAGGAAGTTCGTCGACAGCCCGAACGCCATCGTCGCGAGGCCGAAGACGACCACCGCCCACAGCATCTTGACCCCGACGTTGCGCTCGATCGGGCGCCACGCGAGGCCGAGTGCGACCAGCGCGGCGCCGACCGCGGGGGCAGCGCGCAGGAAGCCGAGCCCCTCGGACCCGGTCATAAGGATATCGCGCGCATAGACGGGCAGCATCGCGGTCGCGCCCGACAGGATCACCGCGAACAGGTCGAGCGTGATCGTGCCGAGCAGGAAGCGCTCGCGCCAGGTGAATTGCAGCCCGTCGGCCATTTCGCGCAGCGGGTGCCGGCGCACCTCGGAGGGCGGCGGCAGCACCGGGCGCACGCGGCTGATCGTGAAGGCGGAGATCGCGAGCAGGACGGCGGAGAAGATATAGACCGAGGTCGGATGGGCCGCGTAGATCAATCCGCCCGCCGCGGGGCCGATCACCGACGCCGACTGCCACGCGATGCTGCTCATCGCGATCGCGCGCGGCAGCACCGCGGGGGGTACGATGTTCGGCGCGATCGCGCTCATCGCCGGGCCGGAGAAGACGCGCGCAACGCCGTGCAGCGCGGCAAGGCCGAAGAGCAGGGGCAGGGTCAGCCCGTCGGTCCAGGTGAACCAGCCGAGTGCCGCGGCGATGAGGAGGTCGATCAGGTTCGAGAAGATCGCGACGCTCCGCCGCTCGAAGCGGTCGGCGACCCAGCCCGCGACCGGCGTCAGCACCGCCAGCGGCACGAACTGGAACAGCCCGAGCAGCCCCAGCTGGAACGACGCCTCCTTGATCGACATGCCATAATCGGTGCGCGCGGTATCGTAGAGCTGGTAGCCGATGACCACGACCATCGCGATCGTCGCCATCACCGCGGTGAAGCGCGCGAGCCAATAATAGCGGTAATCGGAGAAACTGAGTGGCGAGGGGGCTTTGGACGGGCTTTCGGGCAGGGCGGGTTCGTCAGCGTCGGGCGGGAGAATCGTTGCCATTACGATGGGCCGTAGCGGGATTTGACAGGCTGTCTAGAAGGATTGTTCCAGGGGCGCTTTCGGTCTGCAACGGACATGATGTTCCTCAGGGGCCCCTGAGGCTTTAGACCTTCAATATTCCAGCTTCGGATACCAGCTCGTCCCTCGCCCACCCGGTGTCAGGTCGAGGATATTCCAGAGACTCGCGATGTCGGGCGCATCGCGCGGGTCCTGCCCAGGGTCGGCCATGTCGGCGGTCATCTCGCTCTTCCAGAACAGCCGGATGCCGCTGCCATTGCGCTTGTAGACCACCAACGCCGGATCCTCCCCCCCATCTGCATGCAGCAGGCGGAAATCGCGCGCATAATCATCTCCAACCGTTTGCACGAAATCGAGCGCTTGCCAGCCGCGCTCGGCGGCAAAAGCGAGCTGTCTCTCTACCGGGCTGCGGCCCAATATTTTCAGCGCCACCCGCTGCTTGATATCGATCGCATTGCCGTTAACCGCACCCAGCCAGTTGGTGCACATCGGGCACGGCCGCGCACGCTCGGGGCCGTACATCCAGAAATAGGTGACCAAAGTGTCATGATCGCCGAACAGGTCGGCCAGCCCGACCTCGTCACCGCCGGCATCCATGAACCGGTAGTTGGCCGTGATCGGCGGACCCGGCGGCAGGGCGCGGCGTTGTTCGGCGACACGCGTCATCTTGCGGCGGAGGTCGATCTCCTCTGCCAGCAGCGATTTTCGGGCCTTGGCATAGTCATCGTCTTCGCCGGGAATCGCGCGCCGCCGCGACGCGAGCGCCGGGGCGGCCAATAGAGGTTGGCGAAGAGCCATTCATGTCTCCCTGATTGCGACCGTCATGCTTTGCCATTTTGGCGGCGAAGCGCAAAATCTGCCGCCCGCAAAAGCAGGGCGCCCTGACCGGGAAACGCCCGATATCGGCGACGAGTTGCACGTCGGGGCTTGCAAACTTCAATTTTCGTTCCCGGGGCTTTCAAGCTGTGTTATGTCGACAACACAATTGGGGAGGGCAACCATGAAATCTATTTATCTCATTGCAGGCGCCGCGCTGGGGGCTGCGGCCATCCCGGCGCAGGCGCAGATGCGCACCGACCCGGCGGTAATTGCCGAACAGAAGGCGGCTATCGCCAAGCTCGACACGTTGCGCGGCGAATGGCGCGGCACGGCGACGATTACCAGCCCCGCCGGCACGCTGAAACTCGTCCAGACCGAACGCGTCGGCCCGATGCTCGACGGCACGGTGATGGTCGTCGAGGGGCGCGGCACCGACGAAACAGGCAAGCTCGTTTTCAACGCCTTCGCGGTAATCGCCTACGACGCCGCGACCGACGAATATGCGATGACCAGTTGGACCGATGGGCGCAGCGGCAAATTTCCCTTCGCGGTCACCGACAAGGGCTTCGATTGGAAGGTCCCGCTGCCCAATGGCGCGACGATCCAGTACAGTGCGATTCTCGCCGACGGGAAATGGGTCGAAATCGGCAGTTATGTAGGGCAGGGCACGCCCCCGGTCGAATTCGCAAAGCTCGATGTCCAGCGCGTCGGCGATACGGACTGGCCGGCCGCAGGAGCCGTCGGGCCTATCCCATAACGGGTCGGCCTTACGCCGGCGCCACTTCCCACAAAATCAGCTTGGTCGCGTTTACATCCTCGCGCGCCTTCGCCGCGTCCGAGCGGCTGAGCTTCACACCGCCCTTGAGCGCTCCCATTTCCAGCATCGCATCGATCACCACCACGCCGCCTGCGCCGACATCGACCTCGATCTCGTCGGGCCGCGCCAGCTTCGCCTTGGCGGTGCTGACCTGGATATGATGCGGGCCGGGCTCGACATCGGCCATCAGCATCTGGCCCGACTTGATCTGCCCCTGCGCCACGCCGTCGAGCGTGACGTTCATGCCCTGCAGCGCGGCGACGAAGCCGCGGCGGGTGACATAGATGCGGCCCTTGCCTTCGGGCGCCTGCATCCGCCGCGCCTCGGCGAGCGCCGCCGGATCGGCCTTCGCCCCGCTCTTGTTGCTCGACAGCGCCCAAATGCAGAAGCCGACCACGCCGATCAGGAACAGGGGCGCCAGGATCATCATCGTGCCTTCGCCGATCAGGCTGGCGACCGATGGACCCATGAAAGCCCCGACGACGGCCGCGAAAAAGATGATCGTCAGCCACATCGCATTCTTGCTCATGTCCGTTCCCCTGTCCGCGGCGCCTAGGCCGGTGCAAAATCTCCCGTCGCGTCGTCCATCACATGCAGCACCCCGTCGCTGATCGCGAAGAAAGCACCGCGGAGTTTGAGGGTTCCGCGCCGTTCCTTCTCCTGGATACAGGGGAAAGTGCGCAGATTAGCTATGCTCACGCGCACAGCCGCCATTTCCATCGCGCGCCCGGCGTCGCGATTGTCGATGTCCGCATGTTCGGAGCGCACTTCGGCGCTCGCCTCGTCGAGCATCGCGATCCAGTCGGCGATAAAGCCGCCATGGCCAGGCTCGGCGCCCGCCATCGAGCGGTGCAGCGCCGCGTGACAGCCGCCGCACAGGCCGTGTCCCATCACGACGATTTCCTCGACCCTCAGGAATTGCACCGCGAATTCCAGCGCTGCCGAGACGCCGTGGCGCCCCGGGGTCGTCTCGAACGGCGGCACCAGCGCCGCGACGTTGCGCACCACGAAAATTTCGCCCGGATTGGTGTCGAAAATCTGCGAAGGTTCGACGCGGCTGTCGGAGCAGGCGATCACCATCACCTTGGGCGATTGCCCCTCCGCCAATTCGTCCCAGCGTTCGCGTTGCAACTGCCATCCGCCGTTACGGAAACGACGATAGCCTTCGACCAGTTCGATAAAGCGAGTCATGGCGGCGCCTTAGCACAAGATGCATGGTTGAGAAGAGCGGCGGTCGCGCCTATGTGGGCCGCATGAACGCTCCGCTGCCGAAACCGTCCGAACGCACCCGCAAGCCCGACTGGATCCGCGTCAAGGCGCCGACCAGCCCCGGCTATGCCGACACGCGCAAGCTGATGCGCGAACTCAACCTGCATACCGTGTGCGAGGAAGCGGCCTGCCCGAACATCGGCGAATGCTGGACCAAGAAGCATGCGACGGTGATGATCCTCGGCGATACCTGTACTCGCGCGTGCTCCTTCTGCAACGTCAAGACGGGCATGCCGCGCGCGGTCGATCCGTTCGAGCCCGAGCACACCGCGATCGCCGCCGCGAAGATGGAGCTCAGTCATATCGTCATCACTTCGGTCGACCGCGACGACTTGCCCGACGGCGGCGCCAGCCAGTTCGTCAAGGTGATTCAGGCGCTGCGCCGCGAAACCCCGCAGACGACGATCGAGATCCTGACGCCGGACTTTCGCAACAAGCCCGAAAGCGCGGTCGCGGCGATCGTCGATGCGCGTCCCGACGTCTACAACCATAACCTCGAAACCGTCCCGCGGCTCTATCCGACGATCCGTCCCGGCGCGCGCTATTATGCTTCGCTGCGGCTGCTCGAGAGCGTCAAGCGCCGCGATCCGTCGATCTTCACCAAGTCGGGGATCATGATGGGGCTCGGCGAGGAGCGGATGGAAGTCCACCAGGTGATGGACGACATGCGCAGCGCCGACATCGACTTCATGACGATGGGCCAATATCTCCAGCCGACCCCGAAGCACGCGAAGGTGATCGATTTCGTCACCCCGCAGGCCTTCGACGCCTTTGCGCAGATCGCGCGCGCCAAGGGCTTCCTGCAGGTCGCGGCCTCGCCGCTGACCCGCTCGTCCTATCACGCGGGCGACGATTTCGAGGTCATGCGCGCCGCGCGCGAGGCCCAGCTCGCCCGCGCCAAGGCGGACTAATTGCCGAGGCACCAGGAAAGCCGCATCCTGCCGTATAGCGCGGACCAGATGTTCGCGCTGGTGGCGGATATCGCCCATTATCCCGATTTCCTGCCGTGGGTGGTTGCGCTGCGCATCCGCGGCGACAGCGAGCATGAGGCGGTCGCCGACATGATCGTCGGCTTCAAGGGGTTGCGCGAAAGCTTCTCGTGCCGCGTCCACAAGCAGCGCCCCGACAGCGTTACCGTGAGCTATATCGACGGCCCCATGCGCCATCTCACCAATGAATGGCATTTCGCGCCGACCGATGACGGGGGCTGCCGCGTCGACTTCATGGTAGACTTCTCCTTCCGCAGCCGCATGTTCGAGGCGCTCGCCGGGCAGATGTTCGACAAGGCGCTACGGAAGATGATCGCGGCTTTCGAAGCGCGGGCGGATGCGCTTTACGGCGTGACGGCGTAACGGCTGCTTTCGGGCCTTGGTCACCATCGCCCGGCGCGACGTCGCTACCGTCCTGGAACGGGGTTCGCTGGCTGTTCACGGCGCCGCCCGAAAGGAACCGCAAGGTGAAGGCGATGTCGGCGCGCGGCGGCAAGATCTGGATTTGCGGGCAGCTAGCCGCATCGCTATGACCCCGCCATGACCCAAGACACTCGCGTCCCGTGCCAGCTCTATCTCATCTCGCCGCTCGACGTCGGTGGCGCCTTCCCCGCGCGCCTCGAAGAAGCGCTGAGCGCTGCCCCGGTCGCGGCGTTCCAGTTCCGTGTCAAGGGGCTCGACCAGCATGAGGCGGCGCGCCTCGCCGAGCCGCTGCAGGCGATCTGCGCCGCGCACGACACCGCCTTCATCGTCAACGACGACGTCGCTCTCGCCAAGCGCCTCGGCGCCGACGGCGTACATCTGGGACAGAGCGACGGCGACCCCAAAGAAGCGCGCCGCATCCTCGGCGCCGACGCGCAGATCGGCGTGACCTGCCACGCCAGCCGCCATCTCGCGATGGAGGCGGGCGAGGCTGGGGCCGACTATGTCGCTTTCGGCGCCTTCTTCCCGACCACGACCAAGGCCGTCGAACACCACGCCGACCCCGAAATCCTCAGCTGGTGGCAGAGCATGTTTGAGCTGCCCTGCGTCGCGATCGGCGGGATCACCGTCGACAATGCGGCCGAACTGGTGGCGGCGGGCGCCGACTTTCTTGCGGTCTCCGGCGGGGTCTGGGCCTATCCCGACGGCCCCGCCGCCGCGGTCAAGCGGTTCGAAAAGCTGCTTGCGGGGTGAACCGCATCGCGTTCCGGGCGTTGGATGATCAGATCCAACCACAGGATTATGCGATGAAATTCTCTGCTTTGCTCTGCGCCGCCGCCCTGCTGCCGCTCGCCGCCTGCGGTGACGGTATCGGCAACGCGGACGCCGAAAAGTCCGCCAAAACCGCGCCCAAGCAGCCCGAATGGACCGACGACGGCATGACGTCACGCGACGGCGAAGCGGCCAAGGACGATGTGCCGCGCCCCGAAATGCAGTTGCAGGTCGTGCTCGACCGCCTCGGCTTCTCGCCGGGGGTCGTGGACGGCAAGATGGGGCAGTCGACCAACAATGCGCTCAAGGGCTTCCAGGAGGCGAAGGGGCTGACCGTGACCGGCGACTGGGACGAGGCGACCAAGGCAGCATTGGCGCAGTGGAATGCGATCCCCGCGACGCGCATGGTGACGGTGCCCGAAAGCTACACGTCGGCCGTCTATGTGCCGCTCCCCGAAAAGCCCGCCGAACAGGCGAAGCTGGCGGCGATGGGCTATGCGAGCCTGCTCGAAAGGCTCGCCGAGCGCTTCCACACCACGCCGGAGGTGCTGAAGACGCTGAACCCGCAGCTCGACACCGCCGCCGATCCGGCGGCGGGCGAACTAGCGCCGACTCCAACCATCAAGTCGGGTGCGTCGCTCCGCGTCCCCAACGTCGGTGCCGACGCCGTCGTCGCGGCCGATATCGAGAACAAGGCCTGGCTCGAAACGCTCGCCTCGCTCGGCGTCGGGACGACCCAGCCCAAGGCTGACAAGATCGAAGTGTCGAAGAAAGCCGGAACGATGAAGGCCTTCGACGAGGGCGGCAAATTGATCGCACTGTTCACCGTCACCACCGGTTCGGCGCACGACCCGCTGCCCATTGGCAGCTGGAAGGTGCGCGGCGTCGGGCGCAATCCCGATTATGCCTTCGACCCCGCGCTGCTCCGCGGCGTGCCCGCGAGCGAGGGCAAGCATCGCCTGCCGCCGGGGCCGAACAGCCCGGTCGGCGTCGTGTGGATCGACCTCGACAAGGAACATTATGGCCTGCACGGCACCCCCGAGCCGCAGAATATCGGGCGCAGCGAGAGCAACGGCTGTGTGCGGCTGACCAATTGGGATGCCGCGCGGCTCGCGCAGATGGTCGCGCCGGGCACGAAGGTGGACTTCGTCGCCTGATGCGCTGGCAGGCCGCGATCAAGCTGATGCTGTGGACGGCGCTGGTCACCGCGATCCTGACGTCGCTCTACTGGATCACCACCTATGACCTCCTCGATAAGCCCGCAACGGCCTCAACCGGCGGGTCGGAATGGCGCCCCGAAGAAGCGGCCGACCGGCGGACCGGTCTCGCCATCGCCATCCCGGTTCAGGGCATCAAGCCGTCCGAACTGACCAACAGCTGGGACCAGAGCCGCGCCGAGGGGCGGCTGCACCGCGCGATCGACATCCCCGCGCCGGTCGGAACCCCGGTGCTCGCCGCGATGGACGGGCGGATCGAGAAGCTCTTCAATTCGGATCGCGGCGGGCTGACGATCTACCAGCGCGCCGACGACGGCCGCCTGATGCTATACTACGCGCATCTGCAGGGCTATCGGCGCGGCCTGACCGAAGGACAGAAGGTGATGCGCGGGCAAGTGATCGCGACGGTCGGGGCCAGCGGCAACGCCGACCCCGCCTTTCCGCATCTGCATTTCCAGATGCTCGAAACGGCGCCGGGGAGCCCCTGGAACGCCGGCGAGCCGATCAACCCCTATCCGCTGCTCGCGGGCAAGCGCGCGCCGCGCTGAGCGTCAGCCGGGCGGATGGTCGAGCGGATCGGGGCCGGACTTGGTCGCCGGGCGCTCGCGCTTGCCGCACGGCCATTCGCCTTCGCTCCGCCAGCCGAACAGGCCGGCGCACGGCGCCGCGCGGCGGGCGAGGGGTTTGCGTTGGCGCCGCGAGGGGCGCAGCTCGTCTGAAAGTTTCCACGTCATCATGGCCGCTCCTCTGCCACCGCGGCGCGGCGCCATATTGGATCGTTGCGTCAAAAGGATTTCAGCCCGTCGCTTTTGGCGTTTCGGTCCAACACGCTTCATTTCATGGCTTTTCGCTTGCGCTCGGCGGGGCGCCCCGCAACACAGCGACCGGGGAGATTGTTGATGACCGAAACCACCACGCCGACTGCCCGCGGACGCGAACTGACGCTGCGCGCGATCCTGCTCGGCGGCCTGCTCACCTTGATGTTCACTGCGGCGAACGTCTATCTCGGGCTCAAGGTCGGACTGACCTTTGCGACCTCGATCCCCGCGGCGGTGATCTCGATGGCGCTGCTGCGCTATATGGCGGGCTCGACGATCCTCGAGAATAATATCGTCCAGACCATCGCCAGCGCGGCGGGCACGCTCGCGGCGATCATCTTCGTGCTCCCCGGCCTCGTGATGGTCGGCTACTGGCAGGGTTTCCCGCTGATCGAGACCACCGCAATCACGATGCTCGGCGGCATATTGGGCGTGCTCTTCTCGGTCCCGCTGCGCCGCGCGCTCGTCGTCGATTCGGACCTGCCCTATCCCGAGGGCCGCGCCGCCGCCGAAGTGCTGCAGGTCGGCGCCGCGAGCGCCGAGGGCGCGGCCGAGAATAAGGCGGGCCTGTCGGCCTTGCTCTGGAATTCGATCGTCGCCGCGGGTTTCACCCTGCTCACCCAGATGAAGCTCGCGGGGGCCGAAGTCGCGCGCTGGTTTGCGGTCGGCAGCGGCGCGACGGGCATCGCGGGCGGCCTCGCCTTCGCGCTGTTCGGGGTCGGCCATCTCGTCGGTCTGTCGGTCGGCATGGCGCAACTCGTCGGGCTGGTCACCGGCTGGTGGGTGCTGCTCCCGATATTGACCCAAGGCGGCCCCGGCGATGCCGAAACGCTCGCCAACACCGTCTTCCGCGCCGATGTGCGCTTCTTCGGCGCCGGGGTAATCGCGGTCGCCGCGATCTGGACGCTGGTCAAGATCGCGGGCCCGGTGCTCGGCGGCATCCGTTCGGCAATGGCGGCCAGCCGCGCGCGGCAGGGCGGGCAGGCGCTCGCGATCGAGGAACAGGATATGTCGATCCGCTGGGTGTTCGGCGGCTCGCTGTTCCTGATGCTGCCGATCGGCGTGCTGCTCTGGTCCGAACTCGCGGGCGGCCCGCTCGCGGCGGCCTCGATCCCGCTGATCGCCGGCGCAATCCTGTTCATCATCATCGTCGGGCTGATGATCGCCTCGGTCACCGGCTATATGGCGGGGCTGATCGGCGCGTCGAACTCGCCGGTGTCGGGCATCGGTATCCTCGCGATCATCGCCTCGTCCTTGCTGCTCCTCGGTCTGCTCGGCCGCGGCGGCGGTGAGGCCGAGGTCGGCGCAATGGTGGCCTATGCGCTGATCGTCACGGGACTTGTCTTCGGCATCGCGACGATTTCGAACGACAATCTCCAGGATCTCAAGACCGGCCAGCTCGTCGGCGCGACGCCGTGGAAGCAACAGGTCGCGCTGATCATCGGCGTGATCTTCGGCTCGATCGTCGTGCCGCCGGTGCTCAACGTGCTCAACGAGACCGTGGGGTTCGTCGGCGCGCCGGGCGCCGGGCCGAACGCGCTCGCCGCGCCGCAGGCGGGGCTGATCTCTTCGCTCGCGAAGGGCGTGCTCGGCGGCGACCTCAATTGGACGATGCTCGGTTATGGCGCGCTCGCCGGCGTCGGCTTCATCCTGGTCGACGCGCTGCTCGGCCGCGCGGGCAAGCTCAGGCTGCCCCCACTTGCCATCGGCATCGGCATCTACCTGCCGATGGCGGTGATCCTGCCCGTCGTGATCGGCGCGGTCGGCGGCTGGTTCTACGACCGCTGGGCGTCGCGGCGACCCAACGCCGGCTTCGCGCACCGCATGGGCGTGCTCACCGCGACGGGCATGATCGTCGGCGAGAGCCTGTTCGGCGTCTTCTACGCCGGGGCGGTCTATGCCACCGACAACGACGCGCCGCTCGCGGTCGTCGGCGATGGTTTCGCGCCGTATGCGCCGTGGATCGGGCTGCTGCTCTTCGCCGGCCTCATATGGCATAGCTACAGGCGCACGCGCTTGCAGGTCACCG
The DNA here is from genome assembly GCA_005503165.1 of Sphingomonadaceae bacterium 3R27E2-A. Classification (GTDB taxonomy): domain Bacteria; phylum Pseudomonadota; class Alphaproteobacteria; order Sphingomonadales; family Sphingomonadaceae; genus Sphingopyxis. Next base: position 52,308 of record SCNT01000001.1, on the reverse strand, counting down.
CGACGCCCTGACTTGCCCTTTGCCGCACCCGCGGCTAAAGGCGCGCTCCTGTGACCGGCATGCAGGGCGTGCCGGCGGCTCTTTCCATCCTTTGAACTGTGCCACCAATCTTAGAAGGCTTGCGCGATGAAAATCACCGGCGTTGAAATCCGTCCCGGCAATATTATCGAATATGAAGGTGGCATCTGGAAGGTCACCAAGATCCAGCACACCCAGCCGGGCAAGGGCGGCGCCTATATGCAGGTCGAGGCCAAGAACCTGATCGACGGCCGCAAGCTCAACAACCGCTTCCGCAGCGCCGACACGGTCGAAAAGGTCCGCCTCGATACCAAGGATTTCCAGTTCCTCTACGCCGAGGGCGACGACCTGGTGTTCATGGACAAGGACAGCTTCGAACAGATCAACATCTCTAAGGATGTCGTCGGCGAGGCGCATGAGTTCCTGCAGGACGGCATGGACGTCGTGCTCGAACTTTGGGAAGAGCGCCCGATCTCGGTCGAGCTCCCCGAAACGATCGAAGCGACGATCGTCGAGGCCGACGCGGTGGTGAAGGGTCAGACGGCGTCGTCGTCGTACAAGCCCGCGATCCTCGACAATGGCGTGCGCGTGATGGTGCCGCCGCACATCACCAGCGGAACGAAGATCGTCGTGCATGTGTACGACCGCGAATATGTCCGCCGCGCGGACTGATTGAATTCCCCTCCCGCTTGCGGGAGGGGTTAGGGGAGGGCCTGTCGAGGGACGGGCCTTCTTCGGAACGAAGCAATCCCTCCCCCGACCCCTCCCGCAAGCAGGAGGGGGGAGTATTCGAAATGGCCGTATCGGGCATCATCACCGTCATGGAACGCGCCGCGCGCAAGGCGGGCGCCAAGCTGCGCCGCGACTTCGGCGAGGTCGAGCATCTGCAGGTCTCGCAGAAAGGCCCCGCCGATTTCGTGTCGAAGGCCGACCAGGCCGCCGAGCGCACCCTCTATGACGAACTGACCCGCGATCGTCCGGGCTGGGGCTTCCTGATGGAGGAAGCCGGCGAGATCGAGGGCGAGCCCGGCAAGCCGCGCTTCGTCATCGACCCGCTCGACGGCACCTCGAACTTCCTCCACGCCATCCCGCATTTCGCGATTTCGATCGCGGTGCAGGAACCCAAGCTCGGCGGTGGCTGGGGCGACGTCACCTCGGCGCTCATCTATCACCCGGTAACCGACGAAAGCTATTGGGCCGAGCGCGGCCGCGGCGCCTGGCTGCACGATCGCCGCCTCCGCGTCTCGTCGCGCCGCCATCTCAACGAATGCCTGATCGCGACCGGCATCCCCTTCATGGGCCATGGTAATATGGCGCAGTGGAGCCGCGTGTTCGGCGCGGTCGCCCCCGAAGTTGCCGGCATCCGCCGGTTCGGCGCCGCCAGCCTCGACCTCGCCTGGGTCGCCGCGGGGCGCTACGACGGCTTCTGGGAGAGCGACCTCAATATCTGGGACGTCGCGGCGGGCATCCTGCTCGTGCGCGAGGCCGGCGGCTTCGTCAGCGACTATCGCGGCGGCGACCGCGCGATCGAGCGCAGCGAGTTCATCGCGGGCAGCGCCGCGGTCCATTCGAAGTTGCAGAAGCTCGTCGCAGGCGCGCTCCGCAACGCCTGATCTATTCGTAGATGAAGTCCGAAAAGACCGACATCAGCTCGTCCCACAGTTCGATATTGTCGAGGAACAGCGCCCGCGGCATGCCGCCTGCGGCCATGTTGAAATCCATGCGCAGCCCGGCGTCGCCGTTGGTTTCCATCACCCCACGCCCGTAACGGCGGTCGAGGTTGAACTGGTTCATCTTTTCGACGGTCGCGCTGCTGCCGCTGTACAGCGTGTGGAGCTGTAGCGAGCTGCACGCCTTCCCGTCGGTGCAGCCGTAGAAATAAATGGTGAATTTGGCGCCGTCGCCGAACTGCGTCTGCAGCACCGGGTTCTTGTCTTCGTCGGTTTCCTGCGTCACCGGCATGCCGCGGCTCTTGAGCGCGGCGGTAATCGCCGCCGGGTCGGCGGACATGATCTGCGCGGCGGCCGGCGCGGCGGTGAAAAGCGCGGCGGTGGAGGCGAGCGCGGTCAGTCTTTTGATCGGTAACATGAAATTCCCCCCGATGGTGCGACCCGATCGCCCCGGATCATATGGCGGCGTTCAGATTTTGGCTAGCGTTCCGACGGTTTTTCATTCGCCGCGTACGAAGGTGCGATAGCTGTTCATGAGGCCCGTCCAGGTGTTGAGCAATTCGCCGACATTCTCGCGCGGCAGCCCGCGGAAATCGAGGTCGACGTCCATCGCCAGCACCGGGTCGCCTTCGTCGTCGCGATAGGCGCGCGCGAATCTCTTGTCGCGGTTCCACTCGTTGATCCGTTCGAGCGACACCTGCTTGGCGTCGGTGAAGCCGAAGAAGAATTGCAGCGTCTTGCAATTCTGGCCGTCGGTGCAGTTCATGAAGGCCGCGACGAACAGCTCGCCGTTTCGCCGCGCCTTGATGAAGGGCGGCTCGCCCGCCGGGGTATTGATCTCGGTCTGCCAGCCCTGCGACTCGATAAGTCCGGCGATCGTGCTTGGCGACTTGGCGTCGATCAGCTCGGCGCTCGCCGGCGATGCCAGCGCCAGCGCGAGTCCCGCGGCGCAATATCCCGCCATTCTCCGCATATCTGCCCCCGTTTCGTCCGCCGCACGGCGCGGCGCTTTCCCGACCCCTTCGGGGGTCTATCACGCCTGTCGCCGATGCCGCCAGCGCGGGCTGTGGCTTTGGTCACAAAAGAGACCATTTTTCCTGCCCGCAGTGCTTGCGAGGCGCGCCCGGCTGGCCTAAAGCGCCCGCAACCAAAGGGCGCCCAAGCGCCCCAAAAAGACTGCGAGCTCCCATGGTCGATCTGACGCAATATCTGCCGATCCTGATCTTTCTGTTCGTCGCCGTCGGGCTTTCGGCGGCGTTCGTGTTCCTGCCGATGGGGGTCTCGCGCCTGACCGGCGCGCACCGCCCCGACCCGGCGAAGCTGACCGAATATGAATGCGGCTTCCCCGCGTTCGAGGATGCGCGCAGCCAGTTCGACGTGCGCTTCTACCTTGTCGCCATCCTCTTCATCATCTTCGACCTCGAAGCGGCCTTCCTCTTTCCCTGGGCGGTCAGCCTCGAGGAAATCGGCTGGGCCGGATGGGCCACGATGATGATTTTCCTCGCCGAACTCGCGCTCGGCCTTGTCTATGCATGGAAGAAAGGGGCGCTGGATTGGGAATGAGCAATTCGAGCATCCTGATGCCCGGCCAGATGCCGGTCGCTCCCGGTACGAATCCGGACCAGGGCTTTTTCGACGATCTCAACAGCGAGGTCGGCGACAAGGGCTTTCTCGTCACCTCGACCGAGGATTTGTTCAACTGGGCGCGCACCGGCTCGCTCTGGTGGATGACCTTCGGGCTCGCCTGCTGCGCGGTCGAGATGATCCACGTCAACATGCCGCGCTACGACATGGAGCGTTTCGGCGTCGCCCCGCGCGCCTCGCCGCGCCAGAGCGACGTGATGATCGTTGCGGGCACGCTGTGCAACAAGATGGCGCCCGCCTTGCGCCGGGTCTACGACCAGATGTCGAACCCCAAATATGTCATCTCGATGGGCAGCTGCGCCAATGGCGGCGGCTATTATCATTATAGCTACAGCGTCGTGCGCGGCTGCGACCGCATCGTGCCCGTGGACATCTATGTCCCCGGCTGCCCGCCGACCGCCGAGGCCCTGCTCTACGGCGTGATGCAGTTGCAGCGGAAGATCCGCCGCACCGGGACGATCGAACGCTGATGGGCCATCCCGCACCCCTGGTCGCCCCGCAGTCGGGCTTCGCCGCCGCGCTCGAGAAGCTGCTCGGCAAGGACCTGCTGTCGCACGACTTCGCCGCCGACGAGGATAGCATTACGGTCGACCGCGACGCGATCGCCGCGGTGATGATCGCGCTGCGCGACAATCTCGAATATCAGCAGATGATGGAGATCGCCGGGGTCGACTATCCCGAGCGGCCTGAGCGCTTCGAGGTCGTCTATCACCTCCTCAGCGTTACCAGGAACCACCGCCTCCGCGTCCGCGTCACCACCGACGAGGCCACCCCGGTCCCGACCATCGTCCCCGTCTGGCCGAACGCCGGCTGGCTCGAGCGCGAAGTCTTCGACATGTACGGCGTGCTCTTCGCGGGCAACCCCGACCTCCGCCGCATCCTCACCGACTATGGTTTCCAGGGGCATCCGCAGCGCAAGGACTTCCCGCTGACCGGCTATACCGAGCTCAGGTACAGCGAAGAGGACAAGCGCGTCGTGTACGAGCCCGTGCGGCTCGCGCAGGATTTCCGCAACTTCGACTTCCTCAGCCCATGGGAAGGCGCCGACTATGTGCTGCCCGGCGACGAGAAGGCCGGCGGCACCGGGGAGGCTCCGGGCAAGGGCGCGCCGACGCCGATGACCGCGAAAGAGGTCAAGGCCACCGACGACAAGGCCGCGAAGGCTCCGCCGCCGCCGACCCCCAAGACCACCGACAGCCCGGCGCAGACCGGGGCAGGGGCCAAGGCGAACATCAAGGCCGCCAAGACCAGCCGCGACGGCGCGAAGGCGAAGGCGGCGAAGGCCCCGCCGAAACCCCGCGCCCCGCGCAAGCCTAAAGGAGGCGACGCATGACCGACTCTCCTCAGGTCAAGCACCACGGCAGCGACATGTTCGAGGGCTATCCGGTCGACACCGCGGACACCGCGGGCGACCAGACGGTCACCAATTACACGATCAACTTCGGCCCGCAGCACCCCGCGGCGCACGGCGTGCTGCGCATGGTGATGGAACTCGACGGCGAAATCATCGAACGCGTCGATCCGCACGTCGGGCTGCTCCATCGCGGCACCGAGAAGCTGATCGAGTACAAGACCTATCTGCAGGCGCTGCCGTACTTCGACCGGCTCGACTATTGCTCGCCGCTCGGCATGGAGCATAGCTATGTGCTTGCGATTGAGAAATTGCTCGACCTCGAGGTTCCGGCGCGCGCGCAATATCTCCGCACCCTGTTCGCCGAGCTGACGCGCATCTGCAACCACATGCTCAACATCGGGTCGCACGTCATGGACGTCGGCGCGATGACGCCGAACCTGTGGATCTTCGAGCTGCGCGAGGATTGCCTCAACTTCTTCGAACGCGCCTCGGGCGCGCGCATGCACTCGGCTTACTTCCGTCCCGGCGGCGTCCACCAGGACGTGCCGGAGAAGCTGCTCGTCGACATCGGCGAATGGTGCGACAAGCGCCTGCCCGAATTGTTCGGCGACGCGATGAGCCTCGTCATCGACAACCGCATCTTCAAACAGCGCAACGTCGATATCGCGACGGTCAGCAAGGAAGATGCGCTCGCCTGGGGCTTCTCGGGCCCGATGATCCGCGGCAGTGGCATCGCATGGGATCTGCGCAAGTCGCAGCCCTATGACGCCTATGCCAAGATGGACTTCGACGTCCCCGTCGGCACCCGCGGCGACTGCTACGACCGCTTCATGGTCCGCGTCGAGGAAGTCTATCAGTCGGCGAAGATCATCAAGCAGTGCCTGCGCAACATGCCCACCGGCCCGATCGCCAGCCTCGACCGCAAGGTCGTCCCGCCCAAGCGTGGCGAGATGAAGCAGTCGATGGAATCGCTGATCCATCACTTCAAGCTTTACACCGAGGGTTTCCACGTCCCCGCGGGCGAAGTCTATGTCGCGACCGAAAGCCCCAAGGGCGAATTCGGCGTCTATCTGGTCAGCGACGGCACCAACAAGCCGTACCGCTGCAAGATCCGCCCGACGGCGTTCAGCCACCTTCAGGCGATGGACTTCATGTGCAAGGGCCACATGCTCGCCGACACCACCGCGATCATCGGCGCGATCGACGTCGTGTTCGGGGAGTGCGACCGGTGAGCAATGCTGGCGACATGGCGGAACTTGCCGGCCGAGTGTCATTCTATGTCATCTTCCTAGGCGCCGCGATCGGTTTGGGCTTCTATCTGGCAAAGAAGCAGCCACCGAAGCGGTTTATCTGGTGGCCCGTTATCGTGGCGGCAATCCTGCTGATCGGCAGTTTCCTCGGTCAGATTTCCAGTAATGTTGCAGCGGCTTCGCCTAATGCGTCCGCGATTGAAGTGGTAAGATAGGGCCGATGGCTGACGCACCCCAAATCCCCGATGAGGCCGAAGTCCGCGCGCGCTGGGGCGCGTTCGCCTGGACCGCCGAAAATGCCGAGCAGGCGAAGACCGTCATCGCGCGCTACCCCGCGGGGCGGCAGCGTTCCGCGGTGATGCCGCTGCTCGACCTCGCGCAGCGCCAGGTCGGCGCCGAGACCAACACGCAGGGCTGGTTGCCCGTGCCGGTGATCGAATATGTCGCGGCGCAGCTCGATATGCCCTTCATCCGCGCCTATGAGGTCGCGACCTTCTACACCATGTACAATATGGCGCCGGTCGGCCGCTATCATGTCCAGGTGTGCGGGACGACGCCGTGCCTGCTGCGCGGGTCGGACGATGTGATGGCGGCGTGCAAGAACCGCGGCATGGCCAAGGGCAAGACCACCCCCGACGGGCTGTTCACGCTGACCGAGGTCGAGTGCATGGGCACCTGCACCAACGCGCCGATGGTCCAGATCAACGACGATAATTACGAAGACCTCGACTACGACAAGATGGACCGCATCCTCGACGCGCTCGCCGCGGGCGAAACGCCGAAGGCGGGGACGCAGCTTACCGATCGCCACACCAGCGAGCCGCAGGGCGGTCCCACGACGCTCGTCGAAATGGTGTCGGCGAACCATGACTACCGGAAGGAATGGTGAGATGACCCAGAAGGACGTCATCCTGATCCTCGCCGTGATCGGCGCGCTCGCTATCCTCGGCTTCATCCTGCGCGTGACCTTCGCGCTGCTGGGGCCGCTGATGCTGATCGCGATCGGCTATTTCATCTATCGTGCCTGGCAGAAGCAAGGCGGGGGACGTTAAATGCTCGCCGACAAGGACCGCATTTTCACCAACATCTACGGCTTCCAGCCGTGGAACCTGAAGTCGGCGCAGATGCGTGGCGACTGGGACAAGACCAGGGACCTGATGAAGCGCGGCCAGGACGCGATCATCGAGGAGATCAAGGCGTCGGGCCTGCGCGGCCGCGGCGGTGCGGGTTTCCCGACCGGGCTCAAATGGTCGTTCATGCCCAAGGAGCCGCGCGCCGACCGCCCGAGCTTCCTCGTCATCAACGCCGACGAATCTGAGCCCGGCTCGTGCAAGGACCGCGAGATCATCCGCCACGATCCGCACAAGCTGATCGAGGGCGCGCTGATCGCGGGTTACGCGATGCGGGCGCGCGCCGCCTACATCTACATCCGCGGCGAGTTCATCCGCGAGGCCGAGACGCTCTTCGCCGCGGTGCAGGAGGCCTATGACGCCGGCCTGCTCGGCAAGAATGCCGCCAAGTCGGGCTATGATTTCGACGTCTTCGTCCACCGCGGCGCCGGCGCCTATATCTGCGGCGAAGAAACCGCGATGATCGAAAGCCTCGAAGGCAAGAAGGGTCAGCCGCGCCTCAAGCCCCCGTTCCCGGCGGGTGCCGGCCTCTACGGCTGCCCGACGACGGTCAACAATGTCGAGAGCATCGCGGTCGTCCCGACGATCCTGCGCCGCGGCGCGACCTGGTTCTCGAGCTTCGGGCGCGAGAACAACAAGGGCACCAAGCTCTTCCAGATCAGCGGCCATGTGAACAAGCCGTGCGTCGTCGAGGAAGAGATGAGCATAACCTTCCGCGAACTGATCGACCGCCATTGCGGCGGCATCCGCGGCGGCTGGGACAATCTGCTCGCGGTGATCCCCGGCGGTTCGTCGGTCCCGCTCGTCCCCGCGGCCGAGATCATGGACTGCCCGATGGACTTCGACGGGCTGAAAGCCGTCGGCTCGGGTCTCGGCACCGCCGCTGCGATCGTGATGGACAAGTCGACCGACGTCGTCCAGGCGATCAGCCGCATCAGCTATTTCTACAAGCACGAGAGCTGCGGCCAGTGCACCCCGTGCCGCGAAGGCACCGGCTGGATATGGCGCGTGATGGAACGGCTGCGCACCGGCGACGCCGACATCGGCGAGATCGATACGCTCTACGACGTGACCAAGCAGGTCGAAGGCCACACCATCTGCGCGCTCGGCGACGCCGCGGCCTGGCCGATCCAGGGCCTGATCAGGCATTTCCGCCCCGAACTCGAACGCCGCATCCGCGACAATGGCGGTGCGCTGGAGGCTGCGGAATGATCTCGTTCGCATTCGCCTTGCTCGTCGCAGCTCAAGGAGGCTCGGCGCCGGCGCTCGATATGACGCCGACCCCTTGGCCCGATCCCGAGCGCGAAAGGGACGGGGCGATTTTCAAGGCCGATCCCGAAGCGCGCGCGACCATGGCACGCTTCGCTGCGTGCGTGACCGAGAAGAGTCCCGAAAAGGTCGTCGAAACGCTGAATCGCGACTTCCGGACCACCGAATATCGCAACGGCCTTCGCAATCTCGCACGCAACAACGAAGGTTGCGCACGCAACGCTGGCCTGCGTGACCGCTTGCGGATGAACAATTTGGCCTTTGCAGCGGCCCTGGCCGAAGTGATGCTCGAACGCCACGCGGCCCCGCTCAATGCCCGTCTCGCCAAGGCGGCCGCGGGCAAGGAGGCGCCGACCTACGCGCCGTCGGACAAGGTTGCGATGTGCGTCGCGCGTTCGACGCCCGACGACGTGGCTGCGCTGTTCGCGTCCGAACCCGGGTCGGCCGATGAGGAAAAGGCCGCCGGAAAATTGATGCCCGTCGTCAAACTCTGCGGTCAGGGCGCGCAGATCGAGGCCAGCGTGACCGGCCTCCGCTCGATTATTGCCACCGCAAGCTTCCGCCTGCTGGCGGCCCAGGAAAGCTGATTCATGCCTAAAGTCACCGTAGACGGCGTAGAACTCGACGTCCCGCAGGGCGCCACCGTCCTGCAGGCGTGCGAGCTGGCGGGGAAGGAAATCCCGCGCTTCTGCTACCACGAACGGCTGTCGATCGCCGGCAATTGCCGCATGTGCCTGGTCGAAGTGTCGCCCGGCCCGCCGAAGCCGCAGGCGTCGTGCGCGCTGCCGACCGCCGAGGGGCAGGTGATCAGGACCGACAGCCCGATGGTGAAGAAGGCGCGCGAAGGGGTGATGGAGTTTTTGCTCATCAACCACCCGCTCGACTGCCCGATCTGCGACCAGGGCGGCGAATGCGACCTGCAGGACCAGTCGGTCGCCTACGGCCGCGGCGGCTCGCGCTATGACGAGAATAAGCGCGCGGTGACCGAGAAATATATGGGGCCGATCGTCAAGACGGTGATGACCCGCTGCATCCAGTGCACACGCTGCGTCCGCTTTGCGGAGGAAGTCGCGGGCGTGGAAGATATCGGCGCGATCTATCGCGGCGAGAATATGCAGATCACCTCGTACCTCGAAAACGCCGTGCAGAGCGAGCTGTCGGGCAATGTCGTCGACCTCTGCCCGGTGGGCGCGCTGACCTTGAAGCCCTATGCCTTCGAAGCGCGGCCGTGGGAACTCACCAAGACGCTCGGCATCGACATGATGGACGCGGTCGGCACCAATGTCCGCATCGACAGCCGCGGGCGGCAGGTTTTGCGCGTGCTGCCGCGTGTGAATGACGATGTGAACGAGGAATGGGCGAGCGACAAGACGCGCCACCACGTCGACGGCCTCGTTCGCCGCCGCCTCGACCGCCCCTATGTCCGCAAGGGCGGCGCGCTCGTCGAAGCCAGCTGGGCCGAAGCCTTTGCCGCGATCAAGACAGTGAACGCCGGATCGTCAGTCGCGGCGATCGCGGGCGATCTCGCCGATTGCGAGACGATGTTCGCGGCCAAGGCGCTGGTGACCGCGCTCGGCGGCACCCTGCTCGAAGGGCGTCAGACCGGGCTCGATTACGACGTAACCAGCCTGTCGGCGGTCAATTTCAACACGACCATCGCCGAGGCCGAAAATGCCGACGCGATCCTGCTCGTCGGCACGAACCTCCGCTGGGAAGCGCCGCTGATCAACACGCGCGTCCGCAAGGCGGTGTGGAAGAAGGGCGCCAAGGTCTTCGCGATCGGCCCCGAAACCGACCTCACCTACAAGACCGAATGGCTCGGCGACGATGCATCGCTGGTCGCGAAGCTGCCGGCGCATGTCACCGACGCGCTGAAGGGCGCCGAGCGGCCGATGCTGGTCTTCGGCGGCGGCGCGCTGTCGGTGCCCGGCGTCCATGGCGCCGGTCTCGCGCTCGCCAAGGCGGTGAACGCGGTCAAGGATGGCTGGAACGGCTATAATGTCGTGCATTTCTCGGCGGCGCGCATGGGGTCGCTGATGCTCGGCTATAGCCTGCCCGGCGGGATCAAGGACGTCATCGCGGCGAAGCCCAAACTCGCCTTCTTCCTCGGCGCCGACGAGGTCGATTTTTCGGCGCTCCCCGACACCTTCAAGGTCTATGTCGGCCACCATGGCGACAAGGGGGCGCACGCCGCCGACGTCATCCTGCCCGCCGCGGCGTGGACCGAGAAGGATTTCACCACGGTCAACACCGAGGGCCGCGTCCAGCGCAGCGAGAAAGCGGTATTCGCTCCCGGCGACGCACGCGAGGACTGGAGCATCTTCCGGGCGCTCGCCGACACGCTGGGCGTGAATGTCGGCTTCGACAGCTTCGACCAGTGCCGCGCGGCAATGATCGCTGCGGTGCCCGCGCTCGGCGTCGAGGGCCTCGCCGATTACGGCTGGACGGTGCCCAAGCTGCCGGCCAAGCCCGAGGCGCGCGCGATCCCGTCGCCGATCAAGGATTTCTACCTCACCAACGCCATCTGCCGCGCGTCGCCGACGATGCAGCGCTGCTCGGAAGAGCTGGTCCATGGCGTGGATTTTGCGGAGGCCGCGGAATGACCCCGGTACATGCCATTGCGTCCATCCTGTTCGTCGGGATGGGCTATTCGGTCTGGCGGGGTTTCAACCCCAGGGGCAAGTCGGACAAGCCCGGCCCGCATAATGGCTGGCGCAACCAGGACGGCGCGAAAAAATGACCGAGACCTTCATCAACTGGGGCATGGACCCGAGCTGGGCGTGGGGCGTCGCGACGATCGCGGGCATATTGCTCATCGCGCTGCCGCTGATGCTCGCGGTCGCGATGATCATCTATGCCGACCGCAAGATCTGGGCGGCGATCGCGCTGCGCCGCGGCCCGAACGTCGTCGGTCCCTTCGGTCTGCTCCAGAGCTTCGCCGACGGCCTGAAGGTGTTCCTGCAGGAAACGATCATCCCCACCTCCGCCAACCGCGGGCTGTTCCTGATCGCGCCGATCATCACCTTCTCGGTCGCGCTGATGGCGTGGGCGGTGATCCCGTTCAATTCGGGCGCGGTGCTCGCCGACATCAATGTCGGGCTGCTCTACATCCTCGCGATCTCGTCGCTCGGCGTCTATGGCGTCATCCTGTCGGGCTGGGCGTCGAACTCGAAATATCCCTTCTTTTCCGCGCTTCGCGCCTCGGCGCAGATGATCAGCTATGAAGTCTCGATCGGCTTCATCCTGATCGGCGTCGTGCTCTACGCCGACAGCTTCAACATGAACGCGATCGTGAAAGCGCAACAGGGCCACGGCTTCGGCATCGTCAACGCCTTCGGCTTCAACCTGCTGCTGTTCCCGCTCGCGGTGATGTTCCTGATCTCGGCGCTCGCCGAAACCGCGCGCGCGCCCTTCGACCTGACCGAGGCCGAGAGCGAGCTCGTCGCGGGTTACCAGACCGAATATTCGTCGATGAGCTTCGCGCTCTTCTGGCTCGGCGAATATGCCAACGTCCTCCTGATGTGCACGCTCAACGCGGTGCTCTTCTGGGGCGGCTGGTTGCCGCCGCTCAACATCGACCTGATCCCCTGGTTCGACATCCCGGGCGTGATCTGGCTGTTCGCGAAGATCCTCTTCTTCTTCTTCGTCTTCAGCTGGGTGAAGGCGACCGTCCCGCGCTACCGCTACGACCAGCTGATGCGGCTGGGCTGGAAGGTCTTCCTGCCGATCTCGCTGATCTGGATCTTCCTGATCTCGGGCTGGCTGATGCTGACGAGGTATGCGGCGTGATGATCATGTTGCTGCTCGCACAGGCTTCGCCGCCGCCCTTGGACGTCACGTTCGGCCCCGCATTCCCGGCAGATCGGTTGGCGTGCGTCGCGACGGTCGGTGAAAACGCTCCGTTCGCCATGATGGTCCGCGTCAAGAAGAGCGGCCGCAAGAACATCGCCGAATTGCGGTCTGACAGGCCGGACCTGTTCCCGACGGGCAAATATGAGATCAGCGATGCGTCGATCATGCGGCAAGCCGACGGGAAGCCGGTCGATTATCGCGTGTCGATGAGTGGCAGTCAGAGCGCCGGTCGATACACGCTGGGCATGATCGTGAAGAACAACGTCCCCGAAAGCGGCTGGCTTCGGTTTTTGCCCGCCGGCCAACCTTTTCGCAGCGATCTGATCCAGAGCCTGGGGACGATAGACTGCTCCGCAAATGCGGCCCAAGGAAACACTCCATGAGAAGCATCGCCCATCTCGTCAAAAGCTTCACCTTGTGGGAATTCGTGAAGGCGCACGCCCTCACGCTCAAATATTTCTTCAAGCCGAAGGCGACGATCAACTATCCGTTCGAGAAGAACCCGCTGTCGCCGCGTTTCCGCGGCGAGCATGCGCTGCGTCGTTATCCCAACGGCGAGGAACGCTGCATCGCGTGCAAGCTCTGCGAAGCGGTGTGTCCGGCGCAGGCGATCACGATCGAGGCCGAGCCGCGCGACGATGGAAGCCGCCGTACGACGCGCTACGACATCGATATGACCAAGTGCATCTATTGCGGCTTCTGCCAGGAAGCGTGCCCGGTCGATGCGATAGTCGAGGGGCCGAACTTCGAATTCGCGACCGAGACGCGCGAGGAACTGCTCTATGACAAGGCCAAGCTGCTCGCCAACGGCGACAAATGGGAACGCGCGATCGCGGCGAATCTTGCCGCCGACGCGCCCTATCGATAAGGGCGCGCGCACATGATCCAGGTCGCTGCTTTCTGGCTCTTCGCCACCCTCGTGATCGCTTCGGCGGCGATGGTCATCTTTGCCCGCAACCCCGTCCACAGCGTGATGTGGCTGATCCTCGCCTTCTTCAATGCGGCGGGGCTGATGCTGCTCGCGGGGGCCGAGTTCATCGCGATGCTGCTCGTCATCGTCTATGTCGGCGCGGTCGCGGTGCTGTTCCTCTTCGTCGTGATGATGCTCGACATCGACTTCGCCGAGCTGCGGGCAGGTTTCGTGCGGTATCTGCCGCTGGGCGCGCTCGTCGCGATCATCCTCGCGGCTGAGCTGGTCTTTGCGGTCGGCGCGTGGAGCGCGGGGGGCATCGACCTCGCCGCGCGCGCCGCACCCGCGGTCACCGACAAGAGCAATATCCAGCAGATCGGCGAATTGCTCTACACGAAATATATCTTCCTGTTCGAGGCGGCGGGCATCGTCCTGCTGGTCGCGATGATCGGTGCGATCGTACTGACGCACCGCAGCCGCGGCGGCGTGCGCACCCAGAATATCTCGGCGCAGAACCAGCGCCGGCCCGAGGATGCGACGCGCCTCGTCGATCCGGGCGTCGGACAGGGGGTCCAGCTGTGATTTTTCCGAACATCCCCCCCCCGTTCGTCCCGAGCGTAGTCGAGGGACGTATCGCGCAGCGCTCGCGTGTCTCGACTTCGCTCGACACAAACGGAAAGAAAAAGACCGTGATTGGAGCGGGCGCATGATCTCCGTCGGCCATTATCTCGCCGTGTCGGCGGTGCTGTTCACGCTCGGCGTGCTCGGCATCTTCATCAACCGCAAGAATATCATCGTCATCCTGATGGCGATCGAGCTGATCCTGCTCGCGGTGAACATCAATCTCGTCGCGTTCAGCGCGGCGCTGAACGATCTCGTCGGACAGGTGTTCTCGATGTTCGTGCTGACCGTCGCCGCGGGCGAGGCGGCGATCGGCCTTGCCATTCTCGTGATCTATTTCCGCGGCCGCGGCACCATTGCGGTCGATGACGCCAACCGGATGAAGGGGTGAGCCGGTGATTCAGGCGATCGTTTTCCTGCCGCTGCTCGCGGCGCTTGTCGCAGGGCTCGGCCAGCGGGCCATCGGGCCCTTCGCGTCGAAGCTGGTCACCACCGGCGCGCTGTTCACCAGCTGCGCGCTGAGCTGGCCGATCTTCCTGTCCTTCGTGTTCGGCACAGGGCAGGCCGAGGTCGTGACCGTGCTCCATTGGGTGAGCTCGGGCGCGCTCGAGTTCAACTGGGAGCTGCGCGTCGACACGCTGACCGCAGTAATGCTCGTCGTGATCACGACGGTGTCGGCGCTCGTCCACCTCTATAGCTGGGGCTATATGGAGGAGGATCCGGACCAGCCGCGCTTCTTCGCCTATCTCTCGCTCTTCACCTTCGCGATGCTGATGCTCGTCACCGCGAACAACCTCGTCCAGATGTTCTTCGGCTGGGAAGGCGTCGGCCTCGCCTCCTATCTGTTGATCGGTTTCTGGTACAAGAAGCCCAGCGCCAATGCCGCCGCGATCAAGGCGTTCGTCGTGAACCGCGTCGGCGACCTCGGTTTCATGCTCGGCATCTTCGGCACCTTCCTCGTGTTCGGCACCGTCTCGATCCCCGCGATCCTCGACGCCGCGCCGGGCATGGCGGGCTCGTCGATCACCTTCCTCGGCATGCGGCTCGACACGATGACGATCCTCTGCCTGCTGCTGTTCATCGGCGCGATGGGCAAGTCGGCGCAGCTTGGCCTCCACACCTGGCTGCCCGACGCGATGGAGGGCCCGACCCCGGTGTCGGCGCTGATCCACGCCGCGACGATGGTCACCGCGGGCGTGTTCATGGTGTGCCGCCTGTCGCCGATGTTCGAGACCGCGCCGATCGCGCTCGGCGTCGTCACCTTCGTCGGCGCCGCGACCTGTTTCTTCGCCGCGACGGTCGGCACGACGCAGTGGGACATCAAGCGCGTCATCGCCTATTCGACCTGCTCGCAGCTCGGCTACATGTTCTTCGCCGCGGGCGTCGGCGCCTATGGCGCGGCGATGTTCCACCTCTTCACCCACGCCTTCTTCAAGGCCTTGCTGTTCCTCGGCGCGGGTTCGGTCATCCACTCGATGCACCACGAGCAGGACATGCGCTATTATGGTGGCCTGCGTAAGCATATCCCGATCACCTATTGGGCCATGTTGTTAGGCACGCTGGCGATCACCGGGGTCGGTATCGCCGGGGTCGCGGGCTTCGCGGGTTTCCACTCGAAGGACGGCATCCTCGAGGCGGCCTTTGCCGCCGGCGGCGGCGGCACGATCGCCTTCTGGGTCGGCATCTTCGCCGCACTGCTGACGAGTTTCTATTCGTGGCGCCTGGTCTTCCTGACCTTCTACGGCAAGCCGCGCTGGGAGCAGAGCGAGCATATCCAGCACGCCGTCCACGATCATCACCACGACGATCACCCGGCGGACGAACATGCCGCCGACGAGCATGCGCATCACCACCATGATGCGCACGGCGACGGCACCGCGGGCTATCACCCGCACGAGAGCCCGGTCACGATGCTGATCCCGCTGATCGTCCTGTCGATCGGTGCGGTCGCGGCCGGCTTCGTCTTCGCGCATCCGTTCATCTATGCCGAGGAAGGCGCCAAATTCTGGGCCGGCAGCATGCTCGCGTTCGACGAGCATCTGATGCACGCGGCGCACGAGGTGCCGACGTGGGTCAAATGGACGCCGTTCACGGTGATGGCGATCGGGCTGTTCCTCGCGTGGAACAGCTATATCCGCAACACGACGTTGCCGGGGCGCTTCGTGGCGCAGTTCAAGCTGCTCCACCAGTTCCTCTACAACAAATGGTATTTCGACGAGCTGTACAATTTCCTCTTCGTCAAGCCGGCGTTCGCGATCGGCCGCTTCTTCTGGAAGCGCGGCGATGAGCAGACCATTGACCGTTTCGGTCCCGATGGTGCGGCGACGCTCGTCGCAGGGGGAACGCGGCTCGCGGTGCGGCTGCAATCAGGTTATGTTTATGGATATGCGTTCGTGATGCTGCTCGGTCTTGTCGGCCTCGCCAGCTGGGCCATGGTGAATTTCCTGTGAGCGGGCTTCCTTTCCTCTCGCTGCTGCTGGCGATCCCCGCGATCGCGGCCGTCGCCTGCCTGTTCGTCGGCGATCGCAATGCGAAGTTCGTTGCGCTCGGCGCCACTTTGGTCAATTTCGCGCTCAGCCTCGTCATGTGGTCGCAGTTCGATGTCGGCGGCGCGCAGTGGCAGTTCCAGGAGCTTCGCGAAGGGCTGTTCGGTCCGTTCAACTGGGCGCTCGGCATCGACGGCCTCGCGCTGCTGCTGATCGTGCTCAGCACCTTCCTGATGCCGCTCTGCATTCTCGCCAGCTGGGAGGCCATCACCAAGCGCGTCGGCCTCTACATGGCGATGTTCCTCGCGATGGAAGTCGTGATGATCGGCGTCTTCGCGGCGCAGGACCTGTTGCTCTTCTACATCTTCTTCGAAGCCGGCCTGATCCCGATGTATTTCATCATCGGCATCTGGGGCGGCGCGAACCGCAAATATGCGGCGTTCAAATTCTTCCTCTACACATTGCTCGGTTCGGTGCTGATGCTCATCGCGATGATCGCGATGATCGCGGAGGCCGGCACGACCGACATCCCGACGCTGATGAGCTACAACTTCCCGGTCGACATGCAGACCTGGCTATGGCTCGCCTTCTTCGCCAGCCTTGCGGTCAAGATGCCGATGTGGCCGGTTCACACCTGGCTGCCCGATGCGCACGTCCAGGCCCCCACCGCGGGTTCGATGATCCTCGCGGGCGTGCTGCTCAAGATGGGCGGTTACGGCTTCATACGCTTCATGATGCCGATGTTCCCCGAGGCGTCGGCGCAGCTGATGTGGATCGTCTTTGCGCTGTCGATGGTCGCGGTGGTCTACACCAGCCTCGTCGCGCTGGTGCAGAGCGACATGAAGAAGCTGATCGCCTATTCGTCGGTCGCGCATATGGCGATCGTCACCGCGGGCCTCTTCGCCTTCAACCAGCAGGGCATCGAGGGCGCGATGATCGTCATGCTCAGCCATGGCGTCGTCTCGGCCGCGCTTTTCTTCTGCGTCGGCGTGATCTACGACCGGCTTCACACGCGCGAGATCGACCGCTACGGCGGGCTCGCGGTGAACATGCCGGCCTATGCGCTGTTCTTCATGCTGTTCACCATGGCGTCGATCGGCCTGCCGGGCACCAGCGGCTTCGTCGGCGAATTCCTGAGCATCGCGGGCATCTATGAGGCGTCCAGCTGGGTCGCCTTCGTCTGCACCACCGGCATCATCCTCGGCGCTGCGTACATGCTCTATCTCTACCGCCGGATCGTGTTCGGCGAACTCACCAAGGACGATGTGAAGGCGATGCCCGATCTCAATCCCCGCGAATGGGCGATCATGGCGCCGCTGGCCGCCGTGGCCCTGTGGATGGGCGTCTATCCCGAAAGTTTCCTCGCACCGATGCGCGGCGACGTGACCACCGTGGTTGCGCGCCTCGCTCCCGCCAAGCCCGCGGGCGACGCGCATGTCAGCGCGGGCAAGCCCAAGGCGGCCGAGCATGGCTCTGGCCATGGCGAGGCACCCGCCGGCGAAGCCCATCATGCGGGAGGCAGCCAATGACCGCCGATCTCGCCCTCATCTGGCCCGAACTGATCCTGACGGTCGGCGGGCTCGTCACGCTGATGCTCGGCACCTTCCTCGGCGATCGCCAGGTCGGGCTGTACCAGCTCGCCGCGCTGCTGACGCTCGGCGCCGCCGCGGTCGCCGTCGTCGCGCTGCTCGGTGTCAACGTCACGGTCTTTTCGGGCACGCTGTCGGTCGATGCTTTCGGCGGCTTCGCCAAGCTGATCATCTACGGCGCCAGCGCCGTGTCGATTCTCGTCGCGCCGCGCTTCTTCACCTCCGGCATGCGCGCCGAATATCCGGTGCTGATCCTCTTCGCCGCGCTCGGCATGGGGATCATGGCCTCGGCGCGCGACCTGATGACGCTCTATGTCGGGCTCGAGCTCAACAGCCTTGCCGCCTATGTGCTCGCCAGCTTCATGCGCACCGACGAGCGGTCGAGCGAGGCGGGGCTCAAATATTTCGTCCTCGGCGCGCTCGCCTCGGGCATGCTGCTCTACGGCATCTCGCTGCTCTACGGCTTTGCGGGGTCGACCGATTTCGCGACCATCGCGGCGCGCATGGGCGGCGAGCTCAACATCGGGCTGATCTTCGGTATCGTCTTCGTGCTCGCGGGGCTTGGCTTCAAGGTCAGCGCGGTGCCATTCCACATGTGGACCCCCGACGTCTATGAGGGCGCGCCGACCCCGGTCACCGCCTTCTTCGCCAGCGCGCCGAAAGTGGCGGCGATGGCGCTGATGACGCGCGTCGTCGTCGATGCGATGGGGCCGGCAGTCGGCGCCTGGCAACAGATTGTCATCTTCCTCGCGCTCGCCTCGATCATCCTCGGCGCGGTCGGCGCGATCGGGCAGAAGAATATCAAGCGCCTGCTCGCTTATTCGTCGATCAACAATGTCGGCTTCATGCTCATCGGCCTCGCCGCGGGGACGCAGGCGGGGGTCGAGGCGGTGCTCACCTATCTGCTGGTCTATGTGGTGACCACGCTCGGCGCCTTCCTCGTTGTGCTCCAGCTGCGCGACGCCGATGGCAACCAGATCGAGAGCATTCCCGCGCTCGCCGGCCTGTCGGAGCGTCGCCCCGGCCTCGCCGCGGCGATGGCGGTGTTCATGTACAGCCTCGCCGGCATCCCGCCTTTGTTCGGCTTCTGGCCGAAATATCTGGCGTTCCAAGCCGCGGTGAACGCCAACCTTGTGCCGCTCGCGGTCGCGGGCGTCGTCGCCTCGGTGATCGGCGCGTACTATTACATCATGATCATCAAGACGATGTACTTCGACGACAAGTCGGAGGTCGAGATCAGCGGCGGCGGCGATATCGTCGAGGGCACGATCATGGCCGCCAGCGCTTTGTGGCTGTCGATTATCGGCTATCTCTTCATCCCGATGCTGGGCGTCGCTTCGGCCGCCGCCGCGGCGGTGCTCTTCTGATCCCGCCGATCGAGCGGATCGCCGAGACCGGTTCGACCAACGCCGATCTGCTGGCGCGGCTGGCCGGCGGCGAGTTCGTCGGCGAGGGGCATTGGCTCGTCGCCGACCGCCAGACCGCGGGCCGCGGGCGTCTCGGGCGCGGGTGGAACGACGGGCAGGGCAATTTCATGGGCTCGACCGTGGTGCATCTGACCGCCGGCGACCCGTCGCCCGCGACGCTGGCGCTGGTGGCGGGAGTCGCGCTGGCGAAGGCGGTGACCGCGATGGCCCCGGGCCTCGACGCGCAGCTCAAATGGCCCAACGACCTGCTCGTAGACGGCGCCAAATGCGCCGGAATCCTGATGGAGCGCGTCCGCGACAGCGTCGTCATCGGCATCGGGGTCAACCTCGTCGCCGCGCCCGCGCTGCCCGACCGCCCGACCGCCTCGCTCGCCGCCAAGGGGGCGGCGATTGATCGCGACCGCTTCGCCGACGCGCTCGCCATAGCGATGACCGACGCGCTCTGGATCTGGCGCCAGGAAGGCGTCGGCCGCATCATCGCCGCCTGGCTGCCGCAGGCGCATCCCGTCGGAACGCCGCTCCACGTCTCCGAACGGGGCGTCGACGGCTTTTTCGACGGCCTCGCGCCCGACGGCGCGCTGCGCTTGCGCCGCGAGGGCGGCGAGACCATGTTGGTCCATGCGGGCGACGTCGAGCTGCGCCGGTCCGTGGAGGGGATTTAGAACATGCTGCTCGCGATCGA
The DNA here is from genome assembly GCA_005503165.1 of Sphingomonadaceae bacterium 3R27E2-A. GTDB lineage: Bacteria > Pseudomonadota > Alphaproteobacteria > Sphingomonadales > Sphingomonadaceae > Sphingopyxis. The sequence goes on along the minus strand of SCNT01000001.1, from coordinate 32,406 downwards.
CGTCGGCAACACCAACGCCAAATTTGCTTTGTTCGACGGCGCCACGCTTCTCGCGCGTTGGCGCATCGCGACCGACGATCGCCGCACCGCCGACGAATATATGGTCTGGCTCGACCAGCTGATGCGCATCGAGCGGCAGGATCGCAGCGCGGTCGACGCCGTGATCATATCGACCGTCGTCCCGCGCGCGCTCCACAATCTCCAGCTGCTCGCGCATAAATATTTCGGCGTCGACGCGCTCGTCGCGGGCCGCACCCCGGTGAGCTGGGGCATCGCATTGAAGGTCGACGAGCCACAGTCGGTCGGCGCCGACCGCGCGGTCAATGCCATCTCGGCCCAGGCGATCGAGCCCGGCAAGGACAAGCTGGTCATAAGTTTCGGCACCGCGACGACGCTCGACCATATCGGCCCCGATGGCGCCTATCTGGGCGGCATCATCGCGCCCGGCGTCAACCTCTCGCTCGAAGCGCTCGTCGCCGCGGCGGCCAAGCTGCCGCGCATCGCGATCGAGGCCCCCGCGACGACCAGCGTCATCGGCCGCACCACCGAAAGCCAGATGCTGATCGGCGTCTATTGGGGCTATGTCGCGATGATCGAGGGACTGATCGCGCGCATGAAGGCCGAGGTCGCCAAGCCACTCACCGTCATCGCCACGGGCGGCCTCGCGGCCCTGTTCGACCAGCAGGGCCATCTCTTCGACCGCATCGACCCCGACCTCACCCTCAACGGCCTGATGCACCTATATAATCAACGGACAAGAACATGACGACTCCCGGCAAGGAGCTACTCTTCCTCGCGCTCGGCGGCTCGGGCGAGATCGGCATGAACGCCAATCTCTACGGCTGCGAAGGCAAATGGATCATGCTCGATCTGGGCGTGACCTTCGGTACGCACGACTATCCCGGCATCGACATCATCATGCCCGACCTCGAATTCATCGAGGATCGCAAGCAGGACCTGCTCGGCATCGTCCTGACCCACGGGCACGAGGATCATATCGGCGCCTTGCCCTACCTCGCCGCCGAGCTCGGCGTGCCGCTCTACGCCAATCGCTTCACCGCGGGACTGATCGCGCACAAGCTCGCCGAAGAGGGGCTGCAGGACGAGGTGACGATCAAGACCGTCGATATCGACGCTCAGTTCCAGCTCGGCCCGTTCGGCATCCGCCTGATGCCGCTCGCCCACTCGATCCTCGAAATGAGCGCGGCGGTGATCGACACGCCTTATGGCCGCGTGTTCCACACCGGCGACTGGAAGCTCGACGACGACCCGGTGCTCGGCACACCGTCGTCGGCCAAGGCGCTGACCGCGCTCGGAGACGAGGGCATCGACGTGCTCGTCGGCGATTCGACCAACGCCTTCAACCCCGAAGCCTCGGGCAGCGAGGGCGGGCTGATGGACGGGCTGCTGGCCGCGGTCGGCGCGGCGAAGGGCCGGGTGATCGTCACCACCTTCGCCTCCAACGCCGCGCGTCTCAAGACGCTCGGCGAGGTCGCCAAGGCGACCGGGCGCAGCCTCTGCGTCGCGGGGCGCTCGCTCGACCGCATCCTCGGCGTCGCGCGCTCGGTCGGCTACCTCAAGGACTTCCCCGCGACGGTCGATTTCGACGAGGCGATGCGCCTGCCGCGCGACCAGGTCATGGTCATCGCAACGGGAGGGCAGGGCGAGCCGCGCGCCGCGCTCGCGCGCATGGCCGCCGACATCCACCAGATCAAGCTCGAGCCAGGCGACACCGTCGTCTTCTCGTCGAAGCAGATCCCGGGCAACGAGGTCGCGATCGGCCGCATCATGAACCAGCTCGCCGCGAAGGACGTGCTGACCGTGACCGAAAAGCAGGCGCATATCCACGTCAGCGGCCACCCTGGCCAGCCCGAACTCGCCGCGCTCTACGGGTGGCTGCGGCCGAAGCTCGTCGTCCCGGTGCACGGCGAGATCCGCCACATGCACGAACAGGCGCGCTTCGCGCTCGAACAGGGCATTCCCGATGCGCTGATCCAGGAAAATGGCGACCTCGTGCGCCTTGCGCCCGGCCCCGCGAAGATCGTCGAGCGCGTCCGTTCGGGCCGCCTGATCCTCGACGGCGACGTCATCCTGCCCGCCGATGGCGCCACGATGGGCGAGCGGCGCAAGCTCTCGATCAACGGCCACATCACCGTCGCAGTCATCTTCACCGCGGGCAAGTTCACCGAAAGCGCGGTCAGCTATCGCGGCGTGCCGGTCGAGGACGAGCGCGAAGCCTTCATCGACGAAATGCGCGATGCCGCCGAAATGGCCGCGCTCGCGCCCTCGAAGGATGTCGAGAAGATGCGCGAGGCGATCCGCCTCGGCGTTCGCCGTATCGCGACCGACTGGACCGGCAAGAAGCCGGTGGTCGACGTCATGCTCGTCGACCTGTAGGGAGCGGCCCCATGAAATGGACCTCGGCGCTCGCCATCTACCTGCTCTTCTGGGCGTTCAGCACCTTCTTCGTGCTCCCCTTCCACGGCCGCCGCGTCGAGGATGAGTCGGAGCCCTTGATCGCCGGCCAGGACCGCGGCGCCCCCGCGCGTTTCCGTCCGGGCCGCATCCTGCTTCAGATGACGATCGTCGCGACGATCGCCTTCGTGATCTACTACGTCGCCTATGTGAACGGCTGGGCCGATCCCGACGTGCTCGGCGGGCGGGCTTAAATCGGCGAAGAATAGCCCGTTACCCGAGTGACATTTCCCGATACCGTAATAGGGAATTGCCCTAACTGCTCGGCAATGTCTGCAAGGTCGCACGCGATTTCGAGCCATTCGATGGCTCGAAATTCTGTTGGTCCGAATTCTATGGTATCCATATAAGGGCGAGGACAGCGAAGATCTGGCGGAAAATTCAGTTCGCGGGCGTTTTCCACGTCGATGAACTTTGCCGTCATTCTGTTTAGGTCGGGGCGCGCTCTCACAACCGCTTCGAAAAGCTTTCGCCATTTCGTGTCGGACATGTGGGCGGCAGAAAAGCGAGCCCTCGCCAACCGCCCTTCTGTTTTCGGATCGCGCTCGGTCATGGTTGGCCTAAGGTCGTGCGGATCAAGATAGCACCGTCCTAACCCCGCAACCGGTCGATCGCCTGCGCCAGCGCCACGTACAGCTTCCCTATATCCGACGACAGCAGGGTCACGCTGATCGCCGACCCGTCGCGCGTGTTCATCAGCAGGCGCAGCATCGCCTCGAAATCGTGGATGAACTGGTTCACCGCCGCGTGGAAGCCGTCGTCGTTCTGGTAGACGCGCAGGATTTCCTTCGCCTCGCTATTCTCGACCAGCCTGACCGCACGCCGCGCGAAGACGCCGCGGTCGCCCTTGAGATAGGCGTCCCATGCGGTGTCGCTGACCTCGCTCGACAGGATCTTGGTGAGGTCGATCGCGGTCGATTTGAGCGATTCGGTGAGCAGCCCGACCTGCTTCGCCAGCGAATCGCGGTCCGACGCCGCGATCGCCGCTTCGGCCTCGGCGGCGCGCGCCTCGACGCTCGCGCTGGTGTCCATGATCGTGATCAGCTGGCGCATCAGCCGGTCGGTGGCGTCGTTCGCCGCCGCGACCGCGCGTTCGGACGCTCCGCTGATCGCGTCGAGTTGCGCTATGATCTCGGTACGGAAGGCCGCGTCGATCGCTTCGGTTGCGGTCGACTGCATCGCCTCGCGCGCGCCTTCCACGAGCCGTTCGAGCGTCGCCTGCGCCTGGCTCGCCGCCGAATCGGCGGTCTGGCGCACCTCGCCCAGCGTCGCAATCATCTTCGCGCCGCCCTGTTCGGCAAAGCGCTCGGCGCCGCGATGCAATTTGTCGAGCGATGCCTCGGCCTCGGCGAGCGACGCGGTGATTCGCTCGGTCAGCGCGCGCTGGCTGTCGGCATGGTCGGACATCTGCGCCTCGTTCGAAGCGAGCGTCGCCTGCACCGCATTGACGTGCGACAGCGTCGACTGCGCGACCTGCTCCGAGGCTTCGAGCAGGGGCTTGAGATCGGCGAGCGACGCCTTCGTCGCCTTGCCATGCGCCGCCATGCGGTCGATCGCGTGCGGCAGCGTCTCGTCCATCTCGCGCGTCACCGCGTCGAGCGCGAGCAGCAAGGATTCGGCATGGCCGACCAGTTGCTGCGCCGACATATTGCCCTTCGCCACCTGCTCCGCAAAGGCGCCGAGCTGCGCTTTGGTATCGCCGATCGCGCGCCCGATGACGTCGGCGCGCCCCGCGATCGTTGCGTCGAGCGTCGCGAGGCTTTGCTCGATCGCGCCGACATGGCCCGAAATTCGTGCCGCCAGATCCTCGCTCGCGACCCCGTGCGCGGCGAGCTGTGCGCCGATATCGTCGCCCGCGCTGCGCGCCACCGCCAGCCGGTCGTCGAGCTGCCCCGCCGACGTCTCCACGCCGTCGCGGAACGCCTGCCAGGTCTCGCCCAGCCGCGCGCTCATCGCCTCGACCGTCGCGGTCAGCTCGTGGTGCAGCGCCGCCGCGGTCTGCGTGACCTGCGCCAAGGTCGCCTCGTGCGCGCCGGTCACCTGCGCCGATGCCGCGAGCAATTCGGTTTCGGCCTGCCTGGTCCGCGCTTCGAGCGAGCCGATCGCCGCGTCGAGCGTTTCCGCCGACGCCTGGCCGGTCTCCGCCGCCTTGACCGCTTCCTCGGCGAGCGCGGCGAGCTTGGCTTCCAGGCTCGCGCCCTGCTGGTGCGCCACCAGCCCCGCCTCGCGGAAATTGCCCGCGAGCCGCTGCGCGACATCGTCGATGCGCGGCAGCCCCGCGAGCAGCCCGTCCATGCGCTGCAGCGCGACGTCGCCCGAGCGCGCGAGCTGGTCGTGCGCATTGGCGATCACCGAGGCGTTGGTGGCGAGCTTGTCGCTGCTTTCGGTCAGCCGCGCGACGGTATCGAGCCCCAACTGCTGGACGATATTCGCCTGTTCGGCGAGCTGGCGCTGCGCATCGGCGATATGCAGCCCCAAGGAATGCATCGACTGGTTGAGCTGCGCATTTTCTTCGCGCAGCGCCGCGGTGACGCGCGCGAAGCGCGCCTGCTCCGACCGGCTCGAGCGCAGCAGCGCCATCCACAGCACCACGAGCAGCGTCAGCGGCATCGCGATCGTCGCGATCAGTCCGGGCCATTCCGATAGGCTCGGCGCGCGGGCGAGGCCATCGGTCGCCGCCATTGCTGAAAAAATGGTCCAGCCGAGCCCGAGCAGGATCAGCAGGGCAGGGGCGATGCGGTCGCGGAAGGTCGAAGCGCTGGCCTCCTCCTCCTCGGGACTATCGGCATCCTCGAGCGCGCTCCGGTCGAGCCAGTCGCGTTCGGTACGTGCAGGCACGGGGTCGGGCGCTGCCGCCTCCATGGACGCGGCGCTCGCGGCCTCGGGCTCCGCCGTCTGGCCTTCCTGGTCTCCGTTTGCCGCGGAATCCCGCCACAAACCGACGATCTTCTTTTCCCCCGTCATTCCGCCATCATAGCATCAAATGCCCGCCACGAAACGGAAACTTAACCACGGCGTGACAAGGCTGTGGAATGTCCTTCGACAGTGGCCCCCTCGACCGGTATCTGACCGCCGCGATCGGCGACGACGCGGCGATGGCGGCGGACCTGCGCAATGCCTTCACCGGCAGCGCGCGCGACCTCGCCGACCTGATGCGCCGCGCGCGCTGCGACGCCAATTGGAACGTCGCCGCGCTTCGGCTCAAAGGACTGGCCGCAACCTTCGGCATCATCGCGCTGATCCAGCTTGCCGAACAGGCGATGGCAGGTGCGCCGGGCGACCCGGCGGTGCTGCGCGACATCAACCGGGCGATCGACGAAGTCGCCTGACCGACCGCTGCGGCGCCGGTTCAATCGCCGTTCAGCCGTCTCGCACGATAGCAATTTTCAACACCCTGTCTTGCCTTGGCAACGCTGGAGGTTTAGCCGCGTTTTCCGACAGCGGCTTCCTACGGCGTGTCCGGAACGCGAGGCCGAATCGAAGGAGAGATTTCAGATGTTCACCCGTTTCCGCTCGATGCCCGCGACGGCGCTTGCCGCCGTGCTCGGCTGCGCGCTGATGGCGACTGCCGCCGTTCCCGCCGCGGCGCAGGACAAGCCCAAGAAGGAAAAGAAGGGCAAGAAGGACGAAGAGGCCGGCAAGGGCCAGGTCGCGATTACCCCCAGCAAGGGCTTCAGCCCCGCGGTGAAGAAGATGCAGGACGCGTCGAACGCCAAGGACACCGCGCTGCTCCAGGCCGCGCTGGCGGAGGGCGAGCCCCTCGCGACGACGCCCGAGGACAAATATTGGCTCGGCCATTTCACGCTGCAGCTCGGCATCCTGACCAAGGACAAGCCGACGCAGGGCAAGGGACTCGAAGCCATGCTCGCGTCGGGCAAGACCCCGCCGGAGAGCGCCGCACTCTATAATTATTACACCGGCAGCTTCGCCTACGACGACAAGAATTACGCGAAGGCGATCGAGCGGCTCGAGGCGGCGAAGGCCGGCGGGTCGAAAGAGGCCCAGCTGCCCACGCTGCTGATGGACAGCTATCTCGCCAGCGGGCAGGTCGACAAGGGCGTCGCGCTCGCGAAGGAAGCGATCGAAGCGACCCGCGCCGCGGGCCAGCGTCCGTCGGACGAGCTCTACGTGCGCCCGATCCGCGCGCTCCAGGCCGCTAATCGCAACGAGGAAGTGCTCGACCTGATGACGCTGCGCATGCGCGACTATCCGCAGCCGCAGGTGTGGCGGCAGACCCTGTTCATCCTGCTCCAGCAGAGCGGCGAGAACAAGGACGTCGCGCTCGACACGCTGCGCCTGATGCGCGCGACGAATTCCATGCTCCAGCGCCCCGAATATCTCGAATATGCCGCACTCGCGACCGAAGCCGCGTTGCCGGGCGAGGTCGTGTCGGTGATCAGGGCGGGCAAGGCCGCCAAGGTTATCCCCGACAAGGACGCCAAGTTCGACGAAATCGCCAAGGCGCAGGGCGAGCGTATCGGCGACGAGGAAACCACGCTGACCGCCTATGCCGCGAAGCCCTCGACGCTGTCGAACCCCAAGGTCGCGGGCGCAACCGGCGACGCGATGGTCGGCTACGGCCGCTATGCCGACGCGGTGAAGCTCTACGACGCCGCAATCGCGGCAGGCGGCGACAAGGAACTGTGGACGTACCGCAAGGGCGTCGCACAGGCGCTCGCCGGCGACGGCGCGGGCGCGAAAGCAACCCTTGCCACGATCACCGGCCCGCGCAAGCGCTTGGCGCAGCTCTGGACGGTCAAGATCGATACGCCCGCCGCAGCGCCTGCTGCTGCGGCCGCTCCGTCGGCGGCCGCGCCGACGACCTGATCGGTTCGATCCGTAAACGAGTGAGGGCGCTATCCGCGAGGGTAGCGCCCTTTTCCATGGTTCGAGCAATGTCGGCTTTATCTGCTTCGGGGTGGAGACAAGACGATCCTCCCCACTTGTGGGGAGGTGGCAGCGCGAAGCGCTGACGGAGGGGGGTAGCGTCCGCAAACGGCGCTTCAGGCCGAAAGCCCCCTCCACCACCCGCTTCGCGGGAGTGCTGGGTCGTCCAGTCCCCCGGACTGGACTTGGATTGCCGGGGGCAATCCAACCCTGCACTCCCCCTCCCCGCAAGCGGGGAGGACCTTTATGGCCCCTTCCGCCCGAAACCCGCCTCAAGCCTCGACAGGAATCCCCGCCAGCTGCTTCGCCGTCCGGATCGTCAGCGACGTCTTCACGCTCGTCACATTGGGTGCCGAGGTCAGATGCGCGGTCAGGAAGGACTGGAAACTCTGCAGGTCGCGCGCGACAACCTTCAGCAGGAAGTCGATCTCTCCGTTCAGCATATAGCATTCGCGCACCTCGGGAAGCGCCCCGACATAATCCTCGAACGCCTTCAGATCGGCTTCGGCCTGGCTGCGCAGGCTGACCATGGCGAACACCGTGATGCCATAGCCGAGCTTCGCCGCGTCGAGGTCGGCGTGATAGCTGCGGATCACCCCCGACTCCTCCAGCGCGCGCACGCGGCGCAGGCAGGGCGGGGCGGTGAGCCCCACCAGCTGGGCCAGCTCTACATTGGTCATTCGCCCGTTTTTCTGCAGTTCGTGCAGGATTTGCAGGTCGATCTGATCAAATTTCTGGCTCGCCATCATTGTAACTTCCGTTTCTCTCTGATGGCATGACCATAATTATATTTCAGGCGATTGCAATTGTCCCACAATGCGACGCGCGTGGTTAAGGCGCTTTCATGACCGCGGGATTCACGCTAGCCGGTAAAGATACGCTAACCAGTTCAAGGGGTGGGGGCCCGCACCGCGTGACCGCCGATACGATGATCGCGACCATCTTGCGCCAGGCTCCGGCCGACGGGCGGTCGTGCGTCGCGGCCTGGCGCCAGCTCTCCGATATTCTGGCGCAGCGCGGCAATCAACTGGACGACGACGACATTCGTCGCTCGCTGCACGCGCTCGCGGTTTTGCGGCCGCAGATCCCCGAAAGCGTGCGCCGCGATTGCGCACGCGCGATTGCGCGCCACAGCCGTTTTGCGCCGATCGTCGCGCTCTATGCCAACGACGTCCCCGCGGTGTCGCTCGCGATGCTGCGCGACGCGCAATTGTCCGAGGCCGACTGGCTCGCGCTGCTGCCCGCGACGGGGCCGATGGCGCGCTCCTTCCTCGCGGCGCGCGGCGACCTGCCCGACGGCGTCAGGCGCGCGCTCGCCAGCCTCGGCGCCGCGTCGGTCGCGCTGCCGCAGCCCGATCCGATGCCCGCGGCGGAAGTCGTCGCGACCGTCGAAGCGGCGCCCGTGCCGACTCCGGCACCAACGCCCGCCGAATCGGAACCCAGCCAGATCAGCGAGCTGGTCCGGCGCATCGACAAATATCAGTCTTCGCGCGGCCAGCCAGCCCCCGGGCCGCGCCCGGCGCAGCCCGCGCGCGACAATTTCCTTTTCGAAACCGGCCCCGACGGGGTGATCCACTGGGCCGAGGGCATTCCGCGCGGCGCGGTGATCGGCCTGTCGATCGCCGAAGCGGCGCTCGGCGGCGAGCCTGGTACCGACGGTGTCGCCGCGGGCGCCTTCCGGCAGCGCGCCGAGATGATCAACGCGCGCATGATGCTCGAAGGTGCAGAGGCCGACGCCGGCGAATGGCGCTTCTCGGCCTTGCCCTGGTTCGACCGCGCGACCGGCCAGTTCCGGGGCTATCGCGGCAGCGCCCGCCGCCCGCAGCGCAACGAAATCCCCTACGGCTTGCCGGTCGACGAGGAAAATGCCGGCGATTCGATCCGCCAGCTGATCCACGAACTGCGCAGCCCGCTGAACGCGATCTCGGGCTTCGCGCAGATTATCTCGGGCCAGATGTTCGGCCCCGTCAGCCAGACCTATCGCGCCATGGCCGACACGATCGTCACCGACGCCGCCGCGGTGCAGGCGCTCATCGACGATCTGCAGGCGGCGACGCGCGCCGCCGCCGAACCGGCGCCGCCGACGGGCGAGAACAGCGACATCGGCGCGATCACCGCGCAGGTCGAGAGCGACCTCGCGCCGCTGCTCGCCGAGCACAATGTCGGTGTCAGCATCTCGCGCGTCGGCGGTCCTTTCCACGCCGCGGTCGACGATCTCGCGGCGCGGCGCATGGTCGGCCGCCTGATCACCGCGCTCGTCGACGTGTCCGAATCGAACGGCGCGCTCGTCGGCCAATTGCTCGCCGACGGTGTGGAGAAGGGAGAGCTGCAGCTGCGCCTCGTGCGCCCCGTCGCGATCCGGTTCACCCCCGCGCGCGACCTGCTCGACCCCAGCTACAGCCCCGAAGGTGATGCGCCCGGCGCCGCAATCCTCAGCCTCGGCTTTTCGCTGCGGCTCGTCGACAGCCTCGCGCGGGCTGCCGGGGGGCGGCTCGATATCGGGCATAACGCCTTGACCTTGCACCTTCCCTCGGCCAGTCCGGGCGCTGCTGCGGACCAGGCGGTTCCGCGGCAGCACGACTGACCGGAGCGGGGCGCTTCGGGTATATAGGGGAAAGTCCGGTGCCGCAGGCCGGAAGTCTTTTGGCGTTTCCGCATGCGTCCGACGTGGTGACGCTCGGCGACGGCGAGCGTCCGCGCTTTTGGGTCACCATCGATACCGAAGAGGACTTCGACTGGTCGGCGCCCTTCGCGCGCACCGGCTACCGCCTCGATTCGGTCCCGGCCCTCGCCGACTGCCAGCGATATTTCGGGGGGGCGGGGGTCGCGCCCATCTATCTGGTCGACTGGCCGATCGTGACCGACGACCGCGCGGTCGCCATCCTCGGCGCGGCGCAGGCCGCGGGGCGCTGCGACATCGGCGCGCAGCTCCACCCTTGGGTCACCCCGCCGCACGACGAGACGGTCGGCGAACGCAACAGCTATACCGGCAACCTCCCCGTCGAGCTCCAGCGCGCCAAGATGACCGCGCTGCGCGATGCGATCCACGGCCGCTTCGGCGTCCAGCCGCTCGTCTATCGCGCCGGGCGCTACGGCCTCGGCGCCTATAGCGCGGCGATGCTCGCGGACCTCGGCTTCCGCTGCGATACCTCGGTCCGCTCGGGCTTCGACTATCGCCGCGGCCACGGTCCCGATTATCGCGCGATGCCGCTCAAACCCTGGTGGGTCGAAACGCAGGGGCGCATGATCCTCGAAGTACCGGTGACGACGCTCTTCGGCGGCCTCCTCGGGGACCTCGGTCGCCCGGCCTATCACCGCGCCGGCGCCGGCGGCCGCGCCGCGCTCGCGCGCCTCGGCCTGTCCGAGCGCATCGCGCTCACCCCCGAGGGCATACCGGCCGAGCGCGCGTGCAAGGCGATCGACATCGCCATCGCGCAGCGCCTGCCGGTGCTCAACTTTTCCTTCCACTCGCCCTCGCTCCAGCCGGGCAACACCCCCTATGTGCGCACCGACGCCGATTTGACCGCCTTTTATCGCTGGTGGGACGTGGTGCTCGGCCATCTCGCCAGGCGCGGCGTCGAACCGACCACCGCGACCGAGATATTGGCGATGGCCGAGCGCCGTTCGGCCGCCGGCTGAGCGTTGGCGCTTGCCAAGGCTCGCCGCGCTCCGCTATCGCCACGCCATCCCCCACGGGGGCCTGTAGCTCAATGGTTAGAGCTGGCCGCTCATAACGGCTAGGTTGCGGGTTCGAGTCCTGCCGGGCCCACCATTACCGGTAAACCCTATCATCGACTTTATATGATTCTGGCGGTTGCTCGCGGAACAAGGGACCACAACTCGCTCTGCCGCGATGGATGGCGCCGACGCCATGTAGAAGGAATCCCCCTGCAAGGCGGGATTGCCGGGCAAGGCGCGTAAACCTATTGCGAGGGATTCTGCCGAAAATGCGGCGAAACGCGCGCGCGCGCCTCGAAATCATGATCCATGTTGGCGACGCGCCGTCAAAAGGCGGGTAGCTATGTTCCCGCCAGCAGCGGTCCCGCCCGGTCGTTTTTCGGGGGTTTCGGCGCAATGCCGCAGTCCCCTTGACAAAGGGCCAGCCGTTCATCCCATGCCGAGAGCCAGGTAGGGCTTGCTCCCGACACGCAGGAGCATTGCCATGCGCGAATTCTATCTGATCATCGACGATGTCGGGCTCCCCCAGCCCCGGCGCATCGACTTCCGCGCCGAAGGACCAGACCATGCGTTCCAGATCGCACGCAACGAAGTCCAGGGCGTAAACGTTGCACTATGGGAAGGCGAGCAATTGCTGGCCCGCATGACGAAGACCGAAGCGAACATCTGGGAGCTGCACCCGCTCCGCTAACGCCGGCGCTTCGTCTGGAAGGACGAGCTTCGAGGACCAGTGTGAGGATAATGTGCCCAGCGGTGTCGCGCCCCTGTCCCGATGGAAAGAGCAGCAGCGCAAGCGCATGGAGCTTGGCCCGCTCAGTATCCTGATCCGGAAATTGCTCAGCCACAGCCTGCTATCGACCTCCGACCAGGAAGCGATCGCGGCGCTCCCCCACAGCATCCGGCATATGGCTCCCGGCGAGGCGATCCTGCGCGAAGGCGATCGGGCGATCGTCTGTCCCGTCGTGCTCAGCGGCTTCGCGTTTCGCCAGAAAATGGCGTCGGACGGCGGGCGTCAGATCGTCGCGCTCAAGCTTCCGGGCGATGCGCTCGACCTGCAGTCGATCTATCTGCATCAGGCGGACCACGATATCCGCGCGCTGACGGTCGCCGAATTCGCGCTCGTGCCGCTGCCTGCGCTCGAACGACTCACCGCCGAGCGACCTGCCGTCGCGCGTGCGGTGCTGACCGACATATTGATCGAATCGTCGATTGGCCGCGAATGGCTGCTCAATATCGGCCGGCGCAATGCGCTGGCGCGGCTCGCGCACCTGCTATGCGAGTTGCACGACAGGATGAACGATATCGCGACCGAAGCCAGCGCGCATTTCGAGGTTCCGCTGACGCAGGAACAACTCGCCGATCTGCTCGGGCTGACTCCCGTGCACGTCAACCGGATGGTGCGGCAGCTCGAAAAGATGGGCGCAATCGGTCGGCCGTCGCGCTCGCTGACGATCCTCCACTTCGATAGCTTGGCGAAAATCTCAAATTTCTCGGCGACTTACCTGCATCGAAACAATATCTCGGGGGTTTAAGGCGAGGTCCGAGTCTTGAGGCCAGGAGCCCGAAATGCCGCATTATTTCTTCAACACGTCGAACGGGTCGCCGCATATCGACGATGTCGGCATGGACCTTCCCGGTATCGACGCCGCGCGGCGCGAAGCGGTCCGCTATGGCGGCAGCCTCCTCAGCGACGATCCCGACATGGTGATGCAGGACAACGGCCTGCGCATCGATGTGCTCGACGAGGCGGGCAGCCCCTGTTTCGCCATGCGCGTCGTCATCGAAGGCTGACCGGCTCCGGCCGCTCGCGCAGCCCGGACCAATTGCCCCGCGCCGCCCTCGCCGCCAGATGGCCGCAAGGGGCACCGTGCCTTCTCGGATGCGGTGCCCGAGCAACGCTCTGCATAACATGGATCAACGTCGCGGATTATTTTCGCCTCTTTGGCCGTTTGGGGCGCCGGGGGCCTGCAACTTTCGCGGGCGCGTTTCATTCCAACCGGGCGGGGGCACAGGAAAGGGACTGCAATGAAACCCACCGACACCGACACCGACGCTACGCATATCCTCGCCGCCGATCACCGCGCGGTCGAGGCGCTGTTCGAAGAGTTCGAAAAAGCGAGCGGCAGCGATCGCAAGGCGAAGATCGCCGATCGCATCTGCACCGAGCTCAAGATTCACGCGCAGATCGAGGAAGAGATCTTCTATCCCGCGCTCAGGGGCAAGATCGACGAAGACCTGCTCAAGGAAGCCTATGTCGAACATGACGGCGCAAAGGTGCTGATCAACGACATCGTCGCCTCCGGCCCGGACGACGAATATTTCGCGGCGAAGGTCACGGTGCTGTCCGAAGAGATCAGGCATCATGTGAAAGAGGAAGAGAAACAGCACGACAATATGTTCCAGCAGGCGCGCGCAGCCGACGTCGACCTTCGGGCGCTGGGCGAGCAAATGCTCGCGCGGAAAGAAGAGCTCAAGCGTCAGGCGGAGACTGCCGGGTTGCCGCCCGCCGAGTTGGTGACGATGTAGCGGGAAAGGGGAGCATCCGCGTCGTATGCGTATTTGTCCGATCGAAGGATCGTCGACGATCGACAGCGTCGCTTACGACGCGGAGGCCTCCATCCTCGGCATCCGCTTTCGCGACAGCGGCGCCTATTGCTATATCGATGTTCCCGAAGCGCTGTTCGAAGGCCTCTGTAGCGCGGCGTCGGCCGGGACCTTCTTCAACCGGCGCATCCGCGACCGGTTTCGCTGCGAGCGCGACCCCGACCGCCGGCGCTTCCGGCCCGACGGATGAGGATTGGCGCTAACGCTGCCACCCTGTTCGAACCGCGACATGCCCAGCCCGAAGCGCGACGCGGTGCGGGCCTGCCGGTACGAGCGCGAGCGTTGACAGGCTCCAGGTGCAATCTGGATCAAGTTTGGAAAAGATTGATGTTCCTGTGCGCTGCTCGCCGGGAGCCAAGGCCGGCGCGGCTCGTTCGTTTGTCATGCAGAACCCAGCAACCCACGAACTCCCCGCCGCCTTCGCCGATTTCATTTCCGATCCCGATTACCCTTGCCTCGGCGCCAAATCCGCTTTTGCAAATGGCGGGATCAGGGTCGTCGCGGCGCGTGAATTGACGAGCGCGTGGAACGACCTCGACATCCACCGCGAACTGGCCGACTGGGCGAAGGCCTATCGGAGCGATCCCGACGGCTTTCGCAGTCTGGTGGTGATTTTTCACGGCCCGGATGACCTCGACGAAAAGCAGTTCGAGGACGCGTTGTGGAGCCGTCTCCAGTCGCTGGCCGACAAGGATGCGTGGAAGGGCATGTCCTATGATCCGCGCGTCTGTGCCGATCCCGCCAACCCGCATTTTTCCCTGAGCTTCGCCGGCGAGGCCTATTTCGTCGTCGGGCTGCATCCGCGCGCGTCGCGCCCCGCGCGCCGCTTTCCCCGTCCGGCGCTCGTCTTCAACCTGCACGACCAGTTCGAGCGGCTGCGCGCCGATGGCCGTTACGAACGCATGCGCGAGCGTATCCTGGTGCGCGATGCGAAACTGGCGGGCAGCATCAATCCGATGCTCGCGCGGCACGGCGAGGCGAGCGAGGCGGCCCAATATAGCGGCCGTGCGGTCGGCGCCGAATGGACACCGCCGTTCCGCGACCCGCGAGCCGCGCCATGATCGAGACCATCGCGCCGCGCAGCGGAACGGCCTTCAGGCTGCGCACCGGCGACGTGCTGCGCGTCATCGATCCCGAGGGTGGGCAGGTCAGCGACATGCTCGCCTTCATGGCTGCCGACGTGCGCGAGGCGATCTCGAACGGTCGCACCTTCGACTATGAGGAAACGATCCGGCTGACGACGGGCAGCCGCCTATGGTCGAACCGGTCGAACCCGATGCTCGAAATCGTCGAAGATCGCGCGGGCGTTCACGACTTCCTGCTGACGCCGTGCAGCGAAGCCACCTTTCGCCATTTCTATCCCGACAAGCCCGTCCACCGCGGCTGTTTCGGCAATCTCGCGGCGGCCCTCGAGCCGTTCGGCATCGCGCCCGATGACATCCCGGTGGCGTTCAACATCTTCATGAACGTGCCGGTCGATGATCAGGGAAAGCTCCGGGTCGTCGCGCCCACGACGCGGCCCGGCGACTTCGTGCGCTTGCGCGCGCTCGCCGACCTGATCGTCGGGCTCACCGCCTGCTCGGCTTACGACAGCTGCGGCGGCCGCTTCAAGCCGATCCGCTACGCTATCGAGACGGGGGAGCGGAGCGCCGCTCAATAGGCGGGGGGATCGCTGGCGGGAAAGGATTCGTCGGCCGCCTGATCGACCTTGTTCCAGCCGCGCCGCGGCGTGTCGCGCATGCCTTCGGGGCCGGCCGAACGCGTCTGGTCGAAATTCTCGGGATGGGTTTCTGCATCGGCGAAGGCGGCCGCGTGGCCGTCGGCCTTGGGCGCTTCTGCCGCGGGCCGGAAATATTTCCACAACGCCGTTCCGATTGCGGCGAAGGTCAAAAGCCTGATTGTTCGCATCTCTTGCTCCACTTCGGCTTGGGCAACGATGTGCTCGGCACAGAGTTGCCCCTGCCGCGTGTCGGCGAACGCATTTTTCCGCCGATCTTATCACAGATCAAGCGCTGCGATTTTCCGCGTTCCGTCGAACGCAAAGCGAGGAACGCCGCGCGATAGCCGGTGGTTTCCCCAGCGAGGGTGGGGGTCGACGCAAGAGAGTATTCCCATGAAAAACGCCTGCCTGATCCCCGCCATCCTTTTGCTCGGCGCATGCGGAGGAAACAGCGATACGACTGCGCCCCCCGAAGACGCGGCCGCCGCCGGCACGACGGCGGCGCCGGTCGACGAAATCCCCGCAGCGACACCCGCGACCCCCACCGACGCTGCCGGCTATGTCGCCAAAGCCGGCGCGGGCGATCTTTGGGAAATCGAATCATCCAGGGCGCTGCTTGCCAAATCGAGCGACGCGGAGATCAGGAAATTTGCCCAAATGATGATCGACCAGCATGGCCAGTCGACCGCGAAGATCGAGGCGGCGGCGAGTGGCGCCGGTGTCGACGCCGCGGCGCCGAAGCTCGACGCCGACCAGCAGAAGATGCTCGGCGAGATCAAGGCGGCCGACGCTGCCGGGATCGACGCCGTCTATCTTGCGCATCAGCGCAGCGCGCACGAAAGGGCGCTCGCGCTCCATAAGGCCTATGCCGCCAATGGCGATACCGTTCCGCTCAGGAAAGCCGCAGCCGAAATCGTGCCTGTCGTCGAGACGCATCGCGCCCGGCTCGACAAGCTCGCGGGCGCGCGGTGACAGAAGGAGAACGAAGATGGCGAACAACATTCCCCGCGGCCCCATGGGCGATGCGCGCCCCGAGGCGACCGACGAGAATATCAGGACCCCCGGCTCGCTCGCGCCCGCAAAGGTCGAAGACCGCGAAAATGTCGGAAACGTGACGCCCGAGGATTATCCGCGCGAAGACCGTGCCGCGGGCGACGCGGCGGCGAACCGCGGCGCGCGGCGGGGAACCGGCAGCGGCCCGGTATCCGGCAGCGGCGCCGGCGCGGGCGGGCGCGGCAATCCCGAGGATTATGATTCAGACCCGCAAGGCGGAGGCGGCGCGGCGGCCGCGCCGGCCGGCAAGGGACCGGCGAAGGGCGCCGATGCGCCGGTCGGCGGCAGCCGCTGAGCGCCGGCGCTTCGACGACCGCTGGCCGCTTTTTTGCCGACCGAAAGGAAATTCGATGGAATGGACCCTCATGACGATCCTCGGCCCGATCCTCTTTGCGATCGTGCTACTGTGGGCGATCGCCAACAACCGGAGCTCGCGCGCCGAAAAGCGCCGGACCGAGGAAGCAACGCGGCAGAGGCGGAAGGAAGAAGAGGCGGCGCAAGCCGAATGACCGCGAGCGGCTAGACTCCGCGCATCAGGCCCGGGACGATCGGCAGCAACTCGCGCGCCAGATAGCCGATTGGCCCCATCGTCTCGGCCATGCGCCGTCCCGCCTCGCCATGGAGCCAGATGCCCCATGCGGCCGCCGGCAACGCGGGCAATCCCCGCGCGCCAAGGCCGGCGATCAACCCTCCGAGCACATCGCCCGATCCGCTGACCGCAAGGCCCAGGCCGCCCCCGGCATAGGACAGGCAGGTTTCCCCGGCCATCAAATGGCTCGTCGCGCCTTTCACCATCACCGTCGAGCGATAGGTGTCGGCGGCTTTGGCCAGCGCAGCAAGCGGATTGCGCGCCACTTCCTCCTTGTCGGCGCCGAGCAGCGCCGCGAGTTCGCCCTCGTGCGGCGTCATCACCGTGCGCTTTCCCCGCGCGGCGATCGCGTCGGCATGCGCGGTCGCTGCGCGCAGCGCAAACGCGTCGAGCAACAGGAACATCTCCTCGGGAAGCGAGGGGAGGATTGCGGCGAGCAGGGCTTCGACGCCATCCTCGTCGATCATCGCAGGCCCGAAAACGATCGCGTCATGCAGCGGGAGCTCGGCGAGCAGAAGATCGGCACCTGCGGGCGCGATCTCTCCCTCTGCCGTTTCGGGCAGCGCGACGACCGCGGAACACGGAAAGGAAACGCCCACGGGAATGGCCGCCGATTCGATCGTTGCGATCGTGACCTTGCCCGCGCCGGCGCGGAACGCGGCCTCCGCGGTAAGCAACATGCCCCCGGGCACGCGGCGGCATCCGCCGATCACCAGCACGCGCCCGCGGCCGTTCTTGTCGACATTATCGTGATGATCGGGAAGCGGATGGGCCTTGAGCCACCCTGTGTCGAGGGGAACGGGCTCAGCCACGCGAAGCGACCATCGCATCGGGTTCGCGGGTGACTCGCACCTCGCCCGCCATCGGCGCGGTGACGTTGTAGCGGGCGAGGACGAGGTTACCGTCGCGTCCGGCATCGGGATCGAAACGATATTCGGTGATCGCGCAATTGGCCACGTCGCCCTGACGGTCGATCGTCAATATCTCGCGCTCGCCGAGATTTTCGATGATCGTCCGGAGGCATAACACGACGACCTGATGCGCGACGATCATGACGCGGCGCCCGCCATAGTGGAGCGATACCGTGTCGAGCAACGAACGCAGGCGCAGGATCACATCGCACCAGCTCTCGCCGCCCGGCGGGCGATGATAGAATTTGCCCAGCGTCGAGCGGAACTCGGCCTGCTCGGGATGCGAGGCCTCGATCCCGATCCGGGTCAGTCCGTCGAGAATGCCGAACTCCTTTTCGCGCAGCCTTTCGTCGATGCATATCCTCTCGTCGGGCGCGCAGCCCCCAGCCGCGCGAAAGATCTCGGCGGTCTGGACCGCACGGACATAGGGCGAGGCGAGCATGATCTCGGGCCGGCCGTCCTCTTCGCCCGCCGCGAACCATTCGCCGAGCGCGCGCGACTGGTCCTCGCCGAGGGCCGACAGCGGGACATCGACGTCGCGATGGTCGAGCGCGATCCGGAGAGCGCCCGCCGCATCGGCGGCGTCGCGCGCGACGTTGCCGGCGCTCTGCCCATGGCGGACGACCCACAGCATCGAGGGCCAGCGCGGGGTCATGACGAGAGATGTTTCCGGCACATTGTCCAACGAACGCGGTAGCGACGCACCGGTTGCGTCGCCGGCTGCCAAAGCGTCGCCTGGAACATAGGCATCCGAGGGGCGTTGGGCTTAGCGCCTTGCCTATCCCGCGATGGAAACCCTATTGTGCTCGCGGGGGGGCGTCGAAGAGAATGTCAAATCGTCCATGCTCAATTGCAGATCCGTGCCGTCCCCGCTGCGTATCCTTGCGCAAAAACTGACCGCCGATCCGTCGCGCGTCGTGTTGCGCCCGTTCCATCTCGCGTGGCAGGCCAGCGTGTCCGAGACGTCGCGTGCCGCCGTGCTGGTGCAGGATGTCCTGCGTCTCGGCGAAGACCAGGCCGCGCTCGAACTCGACACGGTGTGGCAGGACTTTTCGGAGCGCCACTGGCAGATCGGGCGGATCTTCGACGAACGCTTCGCGGAGATTGCGGAGGATCTGGGTCTCGACGTGGCGGCGATCTCGCCGGCCAAGCGGCGGCTGATCGGCGCCTATTTCTGCCACGAATACAGCTATGCCGCGGCGGCGCTCATGAACCCCAGCATTGTGCCCCACCCTGACCAGAGCGGGCTCGGCCGCGGGCAGCAGCGCTTCGTCATGTCGATGCGCGCCGTCGGCGAAGGCCACATCAGTTCGGTCGCCTTTCGCGAGGGGATCATCGGAATCGACGATGACTTCAGCCTGTGGCCGCAGTCGGGCCCCGCGATGGCGGGTGTGCCCGACGATCGGCACGACCTCGGCCCCGACGATGCGACGATGGTGCACCGCCAGCCGGACAGCCCGATTTCGAACAGCGTGCTCTTTCCGGTGACCGAGGCACAGCGCAATGGGCTCGAGGATCTGCGGCTCGTCCGTTTCACGCACGACGACGGCACCAGCGAATATCTCGGTACCTACACCGCCTATTCGGGCCAGGCGATTCGCTCCGAACTCTTGCGGACAAAGGATTTTGCGAGCTTCAGCCTCGAGCCGCTGACCGGCCGCGCAGCGCGCAACAAGGGCATGGCGCTGTTTCCGCGCAAGATCGGCGGGCGCTTCCTGGTCGTCGGGCGGCAGGACGGCAAGAATGTCACCCTGCTCGGCTCGGACACGCTGACCGACTGGGACGACGAGGGCACGCCGCTGCTCAGCCCCGCCTTTCCGTGGGAATTTGTCCAGATGGGCAATTGCGGCAGCCCGATCGAATGCGACGACGGCTGGATCTTGCTGACCCACGGGGTCGGCGCGATGCGCAAGTACAGCCTCGGCGCCGCGCTGCTCGACCGCGACGATCCGTCCCGCGTGCTCGGCCGCACCGCGTGCCCGATCCTCACCGCGGCCGAAAGCGACCGCGAGGGCTATGTCCCCAATGTCGTCTATACTTGCGGGGCGCTGCGCGTCGGCGACGAGCTTTTCATTCCCTATGGCATATCGGACAGCGCGATCGGTTTCGCCACCGCGACCATCCCCGACCTGCTGCGTTTGATGGTCTGACGCACCGCCGAGCGCACCAGCGGCTAAAAAAATCGACCTCGGCCGCAAACTTAACCTGTGTGAATGTGACTCGGCGGCTTACCGCACATCACGCCCCTATGACAGGGGCGTACAGCGTGACATTCGGGCGCATTCTCAATCGACTACTCAGTTCCGCCGAGTGGATGGCCTGGGAGGCCAGCCTCGCGCGCAATGCGCGCGACTATGCCAAGGGCACCGACATCGTGCGCGAGGGCGAGCGCCCCGCGGCGCTGCGCGTCGTTCTGTCGGGCTGGGCGCAGAAATATAAGCAGTTGCCCGACGGGCGGCGCCAGATCCTGGCGCTCGTCCTCCCCGGCCAGCCTTGCGATCTCGACCTTTTCACCGTCGGGCGCACTGACCATTCGCTGTCGGCGGTGCGCCGGTTGACCGTCGCCGAGATCGGCCGGCAGGAGGCGGGCTCGCTGCTCCGTCAATGCCCGAACCTCGCGCAGCTCCTGTGCTGGGGCGAGATCGTCACCGCGGCAATCCAGCGCGAGTGGACGATCAACATCGGTCAGCGCAACGCGATCGAGCGCGTTGCGCAACTGATGTGCGAAATCTTCGCGCGGCAGCACGGCATCCCGGTGTCGGGCGGCGGCGAATGCGATTTCCTGCTTACCCAGGGGCAGCTCGCCGAAGCGACGGGGCTGACGCAGGTACATGTCAACCGCACGGTCCAGCAACTGCGGCGGCGCTGCGCGGTCGAGCTGCGCAACCTGCGTCTCTTCATCCCCGATTTTGCCGAACTCGCGGGCATCGCGGCGTTCAACGCCAATTATCTTCACCTCGACGGGACGGACCGCGCAGTCGAGCGCGTTACGGCGCTGTTCCGCGGGATCGAGCGCGACTGACCCGGCACCGCCGCGCGGAACCAAAGAAGGATCGCTACGTATCTATGCCGTCAAAGGGGGAACATAGCGAAGTGCTTCAGACGCTCGCCCGCCAGTCGGACGATTTTGCCTTTCTCGGCGACGGCGGAGAGATGGGCGCGCGCATTGCTGCCTACGACTGGCGCGCGACGCCGCTCGGCCCGATCGAAAGCTGGTCGCAAAGCCTGCGCGCCATAACCGCTTTCCTGCTCCATTCGCCCGTGCCGCTCGTCATGCTGTGGGGCGACGAGGGCACGATGATCTATAACGACGCCTATTCGCGGTTCGCGGTCGACAATCACCCGCGCATTCTCGGCATGCCGGTGCGCGAGGCCTGGCCCGAGGTTGCCGACTTCAACGACAATGTGATGAACGTCGGCCTTGCGGGCGGGACGCTTGCCTACAAGGACCATCTGCTGCGACTCAACCGCACCGGCGTGTTCGAGGATGTGTGGCTCGACCTCGACTATTCGCCCGTCTACGACGATGCCGGCAGGCCCGCCGGGGTGTTGGCGGTCGTCGTCGAGATCACCGACGCGGTCCGTTCGGCGGCGGCGCTGCGCGAAAGCGAGGCGCGGCTGCGCTTTCTCGACCGTCTTAGCGGGGCGATCGCCGCCAGCACCGACTCCGACCATATCTTGTCGATCGTCACCCGCATGACCGGCGAGGAACTCGGCGTTTCGATCTGCGCCTATGCTGACATGGACGAGGACCAGGACGGCTTCACGATCCGTGGCGACTGGGTCGCCGAAAGATCGCATTCGATCGTCGGCCGCTACAGTCTTGCCGCCTTCGGCGAGCTGGCGGTGCAGAACCTGCGCGCAGGGCGCCCGCTGATCGTCAACGACAATCGCGCCGAACTTCCCGCCGAAGCCGCCGCGGCGTTCCAGGGCATCGGCATCGGCGCGACGATCTGCATGCCGCTGGTGAAGCAGGGCCGGCTCACCGCCCTGATGGCGGTGCATCACCGCGCCGCGCATTCGTGGACCGAGACCGAGCTCGCGACCCTCCGCGAAGTGACCGAACGCAGCTGGGCGCATATCGAGCGCGTCGCGACCGCGGCCGAGCTCCGGATGACGGCCGAGCGGCTCCAGCATCTCAACGAAACGCTCGAGGAGCGCATCGAGGAGCGGTCGAAGGCGCTCGAGCGCAGCCAGACCCAGTTCCGCCTGCTCGTTCAGGGCGTCACCGATTATGCGATCTACATGCTGGACGAGACCGGGCTCGTGACGAGCTGGAACGCCGGCGCCGAGCGAATCAAGGGCTATCGCCCCGACGAGATCATCGGTCGTCATTTCTCTACCTTCTACCCGGACAAGGACCGTGAAGCCGGCGAGCCCGGGCGCGCGCTGGAGACCGCTCGGCGCGAGGGGCGCTTTGCCGCCGAGGGCTGGCGCGTGCGCAAGGACGGCACGCGCTTCCACGCCAGCGTCGTGATTGACGCGATCCACGACGATGCCGGCGAACTGATCGGCTTCGCCAAGATCACGCGCGACGTGACCGAACGCGAAGAGGCGCAGCGCGAACTCGAACTGGCGCGCGAGGCGCTGTTCCAATCGCAGAAGATGGAAGCGATCGGCCAGCTGACCGGCGGCATTGCGCACGACTTCAACAATCTTCTGACCGCGATCCGCGGCGGGCTCGAGCTGCTCGAAAAGCGCGTGCCGGACGACCCGCAGACGCGGCGGCTGCTCGAGAACGCGGTGAAGGCGACCGACCGCGGTGCAGCGCTGACGCAGCGCATGCTTGCCTTCGCGCGCCGCCAGGAACTGGAGACCGAGAGCGTCGACATCGCAGCGCTGGTGTCGGGCATGATGGAGCTGCTGCAGCGCTCGCTCGGCCCCAGCTTCGCGATCGACACCCGCTTTCCCGCCGACCTGCCGCCGGTCGCCGCCGACGTCAACCAGCTCGAAATGGCGCTGCTCAATCTCGCGGTCAATGCGCGCGACGCGATGGCGGGGGGCGGACGGCTGACCATTCGCGCCGCAGCGCATGAGTTGGCGCGCGGCGATCTGGTCGATTTGCCCGCGGGCCGCTATGTCCGCCTGACCGTTGCCGACAGCGGCGCCGGGATGGACAGCGAAACCCTTGCCCGCGCCGCCGATCCCTTCTTCACGACCAAGGGTGTCGGCAAGGGAACCGGCCTCGGCCTGTCGATGGTGCACGGGTTCGCGCGACAGATCGGCGGCATGCTCCAGCTCGAGAGCCGCCTCGGCGCGGGAACGGAGGCGCACATCTGGCTTCCGCTCAGCACCGCCGCGCACAGGGGCGGGCAGGTCCCGGCAGACGTCGACGAACGCGATGCGGGCCGCGCCGAGGTCATCCTGGTGGTCGACGACGACGCTCTCATCCTGATGAACAGCGCGGCGCTGCTCGAGGATCTGGGACATGTCGTCATCGAGGCCAATTCGGGCGAGGAAGCGCTGGACGCGCTGTTCTCGCGGCCCGACATCGGCCTGATGATCACCGATCAGGCCATGCCGCTGATGACCGGCAGCGAATTGATCGCCCGCGCGCGCCGGCACCGGCCCGAACTGCCGATCATCCTCGCGACCGGCTATGGCGAGACCCCCATCGACATCGGGCCCGCGGTCCTGCGCCTCGGCAAGCCGTTCGGACAAAGCGAATTGCGGCGCGCGATCGACGCGGTGCGCAAGTAGGAGCGGCACGGCCTTCCCTGGGCGCGGGCACGGGCGCCCGACGCAGTGCAGATCGTCCGCCACGGCGGGGCGGCGCTCGCGGCCAGGCGGTCGCAGCCGACGTCGAACCTGCGTCCCGCCTGCCGCATCCCCGAAAAACGGCAACGGCGCTCTGGCGACGCGCCGACCTTGCCGGACCCGCATTTTCCTTGCAAATCGAAACCTGTCCCGCTGCATATCGGGCCGGATAGAGGAGAGGACAATGATGGGAACGAAGCGGATGATCCTGCTGGGCGGGCTGGCGGTGCTCGCCGTCGGCGCCGGAACCGTGGCGGTGCGCACCGCGAGCTTCGCGCCCGCCGATATCGCCGACGGCAGCGATATCAGCCTCGCTCGCGCCCCCGCCTACGACCTGTCCGCCGCGGTCCGGCATCTGAGCGCCGCGGCGCAGATTCCGACGATCTCGCACCAGGATCCCGCCGAGAACCAGGTCGCCGAATGGGACAAGCTTCACGCCTTTCTGGCGGCGACCTATCCGGGGGTGCACGGCGCGATGACGCGCACGATCCTGCCCAACCGCACGCTCGTCTACCATTGGCCCGGCAGCGATGCCTCGCTCGCACCGATCATCCTGATGGCGCATCAGGACGTCGTTCCGGTGACCGGGGGAACCGAGCAGGACTGGAAATATCCGCCCTTCGCGGGGACGATCGCGGAGGATGCGGTCTGGGGCCGCGGCACCGTCGACGACAAGGGTTCGCTGATCGGGCTGTTCGAGGCGGTCGAGGCGCTGGCGAAATCGGGCTTCAAACCCAAACGCGGCATCTATCTCGTCTCGGGTCACGACGAGGAAGCGGGGGGCAGCGGCGCGGCCGCGGCGGCGGCGCTGCTGAAAGGGCAGGGGGTCGAGGCAATCTTCACCCTCGACGAGGGCAGCATCGTGCTCACCGACACGCCGGTGATCGACGGCCCCGCGATCATGATCGGCATCGCCGAAAAAGGCTATGCGACGCTCAAGGTCACGGCCCATGCCGCCGGCGGCCACAGCTCGATGCCGCCCGCCGAGACCGGGGTCGCGACGCTGGCCAAGGCGGTGCTGGACATCACCGGCGATCCTTTCCCGATTGAGCTGCGCGGTCCCGGCGCTTCGATGATCGAGGCGCTCGCCGCGAAGAAAGGCGGCACCACCAAGATGGCGGTCGCCAACCCCTGGCTTTTCGCGCCGTTGCTCAAGCGCCAGCTCGGCGGCGCGCCGACGACCGCCGCGGCCTTCCACACGACCATCGCGCCGACGATGCTCGAGGGCAGTCCCAAGGAGAATGTCCTCCCGCAATCGGCCAACGCGCTGATCAACTATCGCATCGCGCCGTGGAACCGGTCCGCCGACGTGATGGCGCGCGCCAGGGCCGCGGTCGGCGATGCGAAGGTCGACCTCGCCTGGGTCGGTACCCCCCGCGAGCCGTCGCGCGTCTCGTCGACCAGTTCGCAGGGCTGGAAATGGATTGCCGCTGCCGCGCGCGCCGACGCGCCGCAGGCGGTGCTCACCCCGACGCTCGTCGTTGCCGGCACCGACAGCCGCAGCATGGAGCCGGTGTCGAAGGACGTCTACCGCTTCATGCCGATGCATTTCTCGCTGAAAGAATCGGCGATGATCCACGGCACGAACGAGCATATGCGCATCGACAGCTTCAAGCGCATGATCGATTTCTACGCGCGGCTGATCGCGACGTCTGCGGGGTAGCCGGGGTAGGGGAATTGGTCGGGGAGACAGGATTCGAACCTGCGACATCCTGCTCCCAAAGCAGGCGCGCTACCGGGCTGCGCTACTCCCCGAACCGCGACGGGCCTTAGAGCGGCGATCGGGACAAGTCCATCCCGTCGATGCCGGGCGGGGCGAATGTCGGCTTTGGAGTGGAAACAAGACGATCCTCCCCACTTGTGGGGAGGTGGCAGCGCGCAGCGCTGACGGAGGGGGGCGGCGTCCTTGAGCGGCGCTTCAGGCCAAGAGCCCCCTCCACCACCCTTCGGGCGGTCGCCCTCCCCGCAAGCGGGGAGGGCCTATATGTCCCCTTCCGCCCGAAACCGGGCGCTCCGGCCCAAACCACCATATCCCCAACGAAAAAAGGCGGCCTTCCCGAAGGAAGACCGCCTCTTTCGTTTCGGTCATTGCCCCGAAGGGCTGTGACTTACTTCTTTTCTTCGGCCGGAGCGGCCGGGGCAGCTTCAGCGGCCGGGGCAGCGGCGGCGTCGGCAGCCGGAGCGGCGGTCGCAGCAGCGTCGGCACCAGCGGCAGCGGCTTCGGCGCCTTCAGCGGCGGCGTCGGCGCCAGCAGCGGCGGCGTCGGCACCGGCTTCGGCGGTCGCGTCAGCGGCCGGAGCTTCGGTGGCGGCGGGCTCTTCAGCAGCCTTTTCACCGCAAGCGGCGAGGGCGAACATGCTGGCAGCAACGGCGATAGCAGCAAACTTCTTCATGATGTGTGGCTCCCTAAAATGCCTTTCCGCGGTAGGGAAAATCCCGTCACGCGAGCCGCGGGATTTAGCCGTTTCGCGTCAATCGTCAACAAAAATAATTGAGTTGCCGCGGCTATGGCGGAAATCCTACCTTTTTGGTTGAGTATCACGGAAGCTCGCTGTCGGCGCTGTTCGCAAGAATCGCCAGAGTCGCGGTCCAGGCGACGACATTCTGGCGCAGCTGGGCCGGATCGACCTTGTCGAGCGTGTCGTCGGGAGTGTGGTGCAGGTCGAAATAGCGCGTGCCGTCCTGCTGCAGGTCGATCGCCGGAACCCCCGCCGCGACGAGCGCGCCGATATCGGCGCCGCCGCTCGCGGGCGTCTTGCCGCGCACAATGCCGAAGGGCGCCAGCGCCGCCGCGATCCGGTCCTCGAGCGCCCTGGCGCTCGCGGGCAGCTTGAAGTCGACGCGCCAAATGCGGTCGGCGCCGAAATCCGATTCGAGCGCGACCGCGTGTTTCTCGGTGCCGTGCTTCTCGAAATAGGCCTTGCCGCCGAATACCCCGACTTCCTCCGCGCCCGCCCACAATATCCGGATCGTGCGCCGTGGCTGGCCCGCGCTCATGACATGTTTCGCCGCCGCGGTGATGATCCCGCAGCCGGAGGCGTCGTCGATCGCCCCGGTGCCGAGGTCCCAGCTGTCGAGGTGGCAGGCGACGATCACCGGCGAAGCGGCGGGATCGCTGCCCGGCACCTCGGCGATGACATTGCCCGAAGGCTTGGTGCCCAGATCCTGCGGGGTGAGCACGAGCTTCATCCGCAGCGGCTCCGGAGTATAGCCGAGCGGGGTCTCGTTTGTGCGCATCTGCAGCGTGCGCCGCCACTGGCGCACCAGTTGGTCGGCGTCGGGGTTCGAAAGCGCGCCGGCAGGAATCGGCTTGACCCCGGCCTCGAAATTGGTGCCGCCGGTATGGGGGCCGCGATGATTGTCAGTGCCGATCGAGCGGATCACCACCGCGATCGCGCCCTTTTTCGACGCGGCATTGGCGCCGCTGAAACGCCCGCGGCCATATTGGCCGTAACCGCTGCCGTCCTGCGCGCGCTCCATCTGGTTGTCGATGAAGACGATCTTGCCCTTGACCCGATGGTCGGGCGCTTCGAGCAGCGCGTCGTAGCTCGGATAATAGACCACATCGCCCTCGACCCCCCTGGGGCCGGTCGAGGCGCTGTTGCCGAGCGCCGCGATGTGGAGCTTCTGCGGCAGGAACGGCCCGGTGAGCGCCGCCTCTTCGGCGCCGCGCACCCACACTTTCATATCGAACTGTTCCTCGCGGACATTGGCGAAGCCCATCGCTTGCAGCCGGGCGACCGCCCAGCGCCGCGCTGCGGATTCGGCCTCGGTCCCCGCCATGCGCGGGCCGATCTCGGTCGTCAGGTCCTCGGTGATCGACCAGGCGATATCCTCGCCCTGCTGCGCCAGCTCGACCGCGCTCGGCGGCGGCGGGATCGAGGCGGCGGCGGCGGTCGAGGCGAGGAGGGCGGCGGTGAGCCCGGCGATGCGGGCGAGGGGAGCGATGATTGTCATGCCGCCGTGGTAACCGCGCGCGCTGTCGGCGCAAGCGTCGATTGCCAATCCGCTGCCCATTCGCTAACCGGCGCGCAACATCTCTCCCGGCCGCCCGCGCGCGGCCCAGCCAGACATCGGAGCAAATCCCATGGCCGCCCAGTATAGTTTCGTGATGAAGGGTCTCAGCAAGACCTATCCCGGCGCGCAAAAGCCGACGCTCAACAATCTCAGCCTTCAATTCTACCCCGATGCCAAGATCGGCATCGTCGGTCCGAACGGCACCGGCAAGTCGACGCTGATGAAGATCATGGCCGGCATCGACAAGGATTTCACCGGCGAAGCCTGGCCGGGCGAGGGGATCACCGTGGGTTATCTGGCGCAGGAGCCGCAGCTCGACCCGACCAAGACGGTCAAGGAGAATGTCATGGACGGCGTCCGCCCCGTCGCCGACATGATGGAGCGCTTCAACGAGATCAGCGCACTGATGGCCGACCCGCCCGAAGATGCCGATTTCGACGCGCTGATGGAGGAAATGGGCACGCTCCAGGAAAAGATCGACGCGGTCGACGGCTGGACCCTCGACAACCAGCTCGAGATCGCGATGGAAGCGCTCCGCTGCCCGCCGGGCGACTGGAGCGTCGGAAATCTGTCGGGCGGCGAAAAGCGCCGCATCGCGCTCACCCGGCTGCTGCTCGAAAAGCCGTCGATCCTGCTGCTCGACGAACCGACCAACCATCTGGACGCAGAGAGTGTGGCCTGGCTCGAGAAGCATCTCGTCGACTACCCGGGCAACGTCATCCTCGTGACCCACGATCGCTATTTCCTCGACAATGTCGTGAACTGGATCCTTGAACTCGATCGCGGCCGCTATTTCGTCTACGAAGGCAATTATTCGACCTACCTCGAAAAGAAGGGCAAACGCCTCGAACAGGAAGCGCGCGAGGACCAGGGCCGCCAGAAGGCGATCAAGGACGAGCTCGAGTGGATCCGGCAGTCGCCCAAGGCACGTCAGGCCAAGTCGAAGGCGCGTATCAAATCGTTCGACCAGCTCGTCGAGGCGCAGGAAAACCGCACGCCCGGCAAGGCGCAGATCGTCATCCAGGTCCCCGAACGCCTCGGCGGCAAGGTGATCGAGGTCCATGGCATATCGAAGGCCTATGGCGACAAATTGCTGTTCGAGGACCTGTCCTTCACTTTGCCCCCGGGCGGCATCGTCGGCGTCATCGGGCCCAACGGCGCGGGCAAGTCGACGCTGTTCAAGCTGATCACCGGCCAGGAACAGCCCGACAGCGGAAGCGTGTCGATCGGCGACACGGTGCGCCTCGGCTATGTCGACCAGAGCCGCGACGCGCTCGACCCCGACAAGAATGTCTGGGAGGAAATCTCGGGCGGCCACGACATGATGTCGATCGGCAAGCACGAGATGCAGACGCGCGCCTATGTCGGCGCGTTCAACTTCAAGGGCGTCGACCAGCAGAAGAAGGTCGGCCAGCTCTCGGGCGGCGAACGCAACCGCGTCCACATGGCCAAGATGCTGAAGCAGGGCGGCAACGTGCTGCTGCTCGACGAACCGACCAACGACCTCGACACCGAAACGCTCGCGGCGCTCGAGGAAGCGCTCGAGAATTTTGCCGGCTGCGCCGTGGTCATCAGCCACGACCGCTTCTTCCTCGACCGCCTCGCGACGCATATCCTGGCGTTCGAGGGCGACAGCCACGTCGAATGGTTCGAGGGCAATTTCGAGGCCTATGAGGAAGACAAGATCCGGCGCCTCGGCGAGGGCGCGACGCGCCCGCACGCGACGACATACAAAAAGCTGACGCGCTGAGCCCGGCAATGGGGGCGGCGGCGCCGATCTCGTCGAGCGCGATCCGGCTCGATGCCGACGCGCTCAACGCCTTTCTGGAGCAGGCCTTCCCGCACGCCCGGCCCGGCACGCGCGGCCATGTCGTCTCCGCCGCGCCGGGCCATGTCCAGGCGCGGATGGACCCGACCGACAAGGCGCTCCGCCCCGGCGGACTGATTTCCGGCCCGACCCAGATGGGTTTCGCCGACATGGCCGCCTATGCGCTTGTCCTCGCGCACATCGGGCCCGTCGCGATGGCGGTGACCAGCGCGCTCAACTACCAGTTCCTGCGGCCCTGCCGCCCCGGTCCGCTCTTCGCCGACGCGGCGATGCTCCGCCTCGGCAAGCGCCTTGCGGTGATGGACGTGCGTATCTGGACCGACGACCCCGACAAGCCGGTCGGGCAGGCGAACGTGACCTACGCCATTCCCTGACGGCCGGAAGGCCCGGCCACGCGCGGTTGTGCGCGTTCCGGACCCTCCCAGCCAGCGGGGAGATTTTCTTGTTCCCGCCCCCGAACCCGTCGTTCGTCGATTAGCGGGTGCCACCGCCGCGCCGCGGTGGCACACCGCCGCCATTACCATCGGGGAGATACCGGATATGACACGCAAATTCGCCCGCGTCGGCACCGCCATGGCCGTCGCATTGCTCGTCCTCGGCGGCTGCAACGCGTCCGACAACAAGTCAGCCTCGGCGCCCGGCGCCAGGACGTGGACCGAGTTCCGCGACAAGTTCCTCGCCGGCTATTTCCCCCTCAACCCCAATTTCGCGGTCTATCAGGGCAAGCACGAATATGACGGCCAACTCCCCGACTGGTCGCCCGCGGGGCTCGAAAAACAGGCCGCTTTCCTCGAAAAGACGATCGCCGAAGCCAGGGCCTTCGACGCCGAGATGACCGACGCCGAGAAATTCGAGCGCGACTATCTGATCAAGGTCGCCGAGGGGCAGCTCTTCTTCCTCCGCGATACCGACTTTGCTGCAAAGAATCCGGCGTTCTATACCGGCGCGCTGGACCCCAATGTCTATATCGCGCGCCCCTATGGCACCCCCGAGCAGCGGATGAAGGCGTTCATCGCCTATGCCGGGAACGTCCCCGCCGCCGCGGCGCAGATCAAAGCCAACTTGAAGCTTCCACTGCCCGCCACCTTCGTCAAATATGGCACTGCCGGCTTCGGTGGCTTCGCCGACTATTACAAGGGCGACGCCAAAGCCGCCTTCGCCTCGGTCGAGGACGAAGCGCTGCAGAAGCAGTTCGACGAAGCCGTCGCCAAGGCCGGCGCCGCGATGACCGACCTCGCGACATATGTCGGCTCGCAGCCCGGCACGCCCGACGGCTATGCGCTCGGCGCCGATAAATTCGCGAAGATGATCCTCGCCAACGAAGGCGTCGACACCCCGCTCGACGAGCTCGAACGCATCGGACAGGCCGACCTCAAGCGCAACCAGGATGCGCTCAAGGCGGCCTGTGCCACTTACGCCGCGGGCGCGACCATCGCCGACTGCATGAAGAAGATGAACGCCGACAAGCCCGCCGACGGCCCCGTCGCCGAGGCGCGGCGCCAGCTGCCCGCGCTCCGCGCCTTCCTCGTCGAAAAGGACCTCGTCACCATCCCCGGTACCGAACAGGCGCTGGTCGAGGAATCGCCGCCGTACAACCGCCAGAACAGCGCCTATATCGACATCCCCGGTCCCTATGAGAAAGGCCTGCCGTCGGTCTATTATATCTCGCCGCCCGACCCCGCGTGGGACCAGGCGACGCGCGACGGCTTCGTCCCCGGTCGCAAGGACCTGCTCTTCACCTCGGTGCACGAGGTGTGGCCGGGCCATTTCCTGAACTTCCTCCACTCGAACCGCGCCGAGAGCATCTTCGGCAAATTGTTCGTCGGCTATGCTTTCGCCGAGGGCTGGGCGCATTATACCGAGGAGATGATGTGGGATGCGGGGCTGGGCGAGGGCGAGGCAGAGACGCATATCGGCCAGCTGTCGAACGCGCTGCTGCGCGACTGCCGCTACCTCTCGGCGATCGGCCTGCACACCAAGGGCATGACCGTCGCCGAATCGGAGACGCTGTTCAAGGAGCAATGCTATCAGGACGAAGGCAACGCCCGCCAGCAAGCCGCGCGCGGCACCTATGATCCCGCCTATCTCAATTACACGATGGGCAAGCTGATGATCCGCAAGCTGCGCGACGACTGGACCAGGGGAGACAAGACTAGGTGGAAAGCCTTCCACGACGAATTCCTTTCCTACGGCGGCCCACCGATCCCGATGGTCCGCGCCGCGATGATGAAGGAAGCGACGCCGAAGGCGGTGTTTTAGAACAACGAGCCGTTTCCAAATCTCGTCATGCTGAACTTGTTTCAGCATCCATGGCCTGAGCTCGAATTTTACGCCGCGTCGAAGGAAACGGCAGGCCATGGACCCTGAAACAAGTTCAGGGTGACGAGACCGGGTGTCGAGATGTGTGACCGCCGACACTGGCAATCGCCGCCGACCCCCGCTAGCCTCGCTCCCGCCAGCAGGGGGGCTAACCGATGGTCGACGTCTTCATTTCCTATTCGCGCGAGAACAAGGAGCGCGTCGCGCAGATCGCGCATGCGGTCCAGGCCGCGGGTTACGACCTGTGGTGGGACGCCGAACTGCCCCCGCACCGCAGCTATGGCGACGTGATCACCGAGAAGATCGGCAGCGCCAAG
Source organism: Sphingomonadaceae bacterium 3R27E2-A (assembly GCA_005503165.1). GTDB lineage: Bacteria > Pseudomonadota > Alphaproteobacteria > Sphingomonadales > Sphingomonadaceae > Sphingopyxis. The sequence continues at coordinate 251 of SCNT01000001.1, read as the reverse complement.
GCCGCCATCGTCGTCTGGTCGCGGGCTTCGGCGCAATCCGAATGGGTGCGCGCCGAGGCGGACGTCGCGCGCAACCAGAAGAAGCTCGTCCAGACGGCGATCGATGACGTCATGCCGCCGCTGCCCTTCAACCAGATCCAGTTCGCCGAACTCGCCGACTGGAATGGCGAGCCCGACCATCGCGGCTGGCGCAAGGTGCTGATGAGCCTCGAGGATCTGTGCGGCCGGCCGCCGCTGACGGGCGGGGAGGG